>DAICZS010000031.1 GCA_027311025.1 Ferrovaceae bacterium | reverse complement strand
CCCGGCAGTTTTCCCGGCGCGCTGAGGGAATATTGCTATAGCGGCGACCATGAAGACAATGAGCGCTGCTGAAGCGGTATAGCGACTTAATGCAAGGCCGCCCGCATCCAGCGGCTTGTCGAGAAAATCACCTACTACTGCGCCGAGTGGGCGTGTCAGGATAAATGCAGCCCAAAAAAGCATAGTTCTGGAAATGTTCGTCCAGTAATATCCCGCGACCACGACCCCCAGCAGGGCACTGAAGATGATGGCGCCACCACCGTATCCAAGTCCTGCCGTGTCCGCAGTCCAGTCCCCCAATGCGGTTCCCAAGGTCTGGGAGAACATGATGGTGACCCAGTAAAACATTTCAGCTTTTGAAGAATTCACGGTATTCACTGACACGGATCCAAGCGATTTGTACCAAATACCCAAGGACCCCATCAGGAGGATAAACAGCAGGGATGCGCCACCGGTATAACCAATACCGAGAGAACGATCTGCAAAATCAGCCAGCGTTGTTCCCACAGTGGTGGTTGCAATGATGGTGAGCCAATAAAGGAAGGGGTGAAATCGTCTTGCCTTGATTTGAGCGGAAACAGCGACAATAAAAATTGCCGCAAATATGGCAGTCCCTACCAGGTAACCGAGATTCATTGACATGGATACAGCGTCTCCACCAGTCTCACCCAATGTGGTCGCTGCAATTTTTACAACCCAGAAAATCAAGGTTACTTCTGGAACCTTGCTCAAGGTGGAATCAATAGGTTTATTCATCGAGGTTTATCCGTAACTGCCCCAACTTAATGGTTTTGAAGATGGGTATTGAAAAAGGTCTCCAGACCATCCACCAAGATTAAATCCATTTCCGCCGAGAATTTCAGGAGTCTCGTGTCCTTCAGTCGGGCAGCATCAGTGATGCCCATAACGGTGTGATCCATCGCATCCCTAAGTGCGCCATCGGTCACTTTCGATTTGGTGGAGGCCCACCACAGCGCGGCCTCATGCGCAGTTTTGCGAACTTGCTCCCAATCTGGATCTTTTGAAATCAGGAGGGCCTTGATTTTAAAGCCCGCATAATCAAGCAAGGGTACTTCGACCGGAACCGGCGGGTTGGCATGATGAATTGACTCTTGTAGAAGGCGGTAAATTTCAATAGATTGAATGGCCATTGAACCACGGTCTCGTTTTTGCCAGGATTTGCGAACATTCGCCAGCAGCGCATCTAACCGTTTCATTTGATCGGGGGCAAGCTGCGCAGAAATATTGGAACGTAACGTCTCATATTTCGTCATCGAATCGTCGAACGCTGGGGCATTCAGCTCTGGTGAACTCTCGGTCAGGTTTTCGAAGATTTCAGCGCCTGCCGCCAGGGAATCATCTGGATTGGCAGAGGGCACGGCCGTCCCTTGCCCGTTCTTTACCAATACAACATCCGGGGCAGTGGGGCCAGCGTGAGCCTGGCAAATGCCTACGCCAATAAGCTGGGTGGAAAGGATCAGAGCAGCCAATGGACGATGAAAGGATGTCATTTGAACTCCTGCTGGATTAAGAAACATGCTTACCCGCAATGTCTGCGAATCTAACCCATATTGATTTCTTCCATATTAAGCGGTACTGCCTCGTGGGTATTACAGAACACCATCGTTTCGCACGGCGAGGCGCTGCTAACTTTCTGCGATGGACGCTGCCGAGGCGAATTGATTCATGACCGTCCTGCAATCAGCACCGCTTCATCAGTGCGTCAAACTGGGCAATCGATACTGGCTTGCCGAACAAATATCCCTGGTAACGCGTACATCCCATGTCCAGCAGCATTTGCAATTGCGTTTCCGTTTCCACACCTTCTGCAATAACGTCCAGATTCAGGCTTTGCGCCATGGCAATGATGGTGCGGACGATGGCCTTGTCGCCATTGTTCGTAGCCAGATCCCGAACAAACGATTGGGCAATCTTGATCTGATCAAGGGGTAACCGCTTGAGATACTGAAGCGATGAATATCCGGTGCCAAAGTCGTCCAGTGAAAACTGGACACCGATTTCATTCAAGGCATTGATGATTGCGACGGTGCCCTCAATATTTTCCAGTAGCAGGCTTTCAGTGATTTCCAGTTTGAGCATTTTTGGACTGATGCCATGAAGATGAATGGCATCATTGACTTGTGTCACAAAATCAGATTGACGGAACTCCCTGGCGCTGACGTTAATCGCCAGCACGAGGGCACTGGTTTCTTTAACCTGTTGCCACAATTTGAGTTGCGCGCAAGCTGATTCCAGTACCCACTGTCCGAGAGGGAGGATGAGACCGGTTTCTTCCGCCAGAGGAATAAAATCGGCTGGGGGCACCAATCCTCGTTCAGGATGAATCCAGCGGATCAGCGCTTCAGCACCGATGGGATGCAAAAAACTATCCATCTGAATTTGATAATGCAACTGGAACTGCTGCTTTTCGATCGCTTTTCGCAATTCACCTTCAAGCCGGGCTCTTGCGGTCACCGTTTCCTGCATTTTGGAATCAAAGAATCGTAGTGCGTTTCTACCGGTCCTTTTGGCATGGTACATGGCAATATCTGCACGCATTAACAGATTGTCCAGACTTGTATCAGCACCACGAAAGAGGCATCCGCCCATACTGGCCGAACTATGACATTCAAACCCTTGAAGATTGAAGGGGTTGGCGATGGAAGATAGAATCTTTTCGCCAATATTCTGTACCGCCACAAATGCTTTTGTGTGATCTTCGCTCAAATCGTTTAGCAGGATGACGAACTCATCACCCCCGATGCGGGAAACCGTATCGTAACTGCGTACGCAATCCAACAGGCGTTTCGAGACTTCAAGCAACATGAGATCGCCGATATTATGACCGCGGGTATCATTGAGAATCTTGAAATCATCCAGATCAAGGAACAGTAGCGCGCCATGAGATTGGCTGCGGGCGCTGGTGACCAATGCCTGCTGTAGCCTGTCCTGCAGCAGGCGACGGTTGGGCAACCCCGTGAGGTGATCATAAAAGGCCAGGAAGTGGATTCTGTCATCAGCTTCCTTGCGCGGGGTAATGTCCGAAAAGACTTCAACATAATGTGAGGGCTGGTTATTTGAATCGACAATGACGCTGATCGTCAGCCAGCCGGGATAAACGACGCCGTTTTTGCGACGGCTCAGGATTTCTCCCTGCCAATATCGTGCGTTGAACAGTTCCCTTTTAATTTCATTTGCAAAAGTTGCATCATGCAGCCCTGACCTGAACATGGAAGGGCTTTTCCCAAGTACTTCGTCAGCGCCATAGCCGGTTAATTGCGTGAATGCGTGGTTGACCCGGATAATGCGCCTGTTGCTGTCAAGGATCATGATGCCTTCCTGCGTCTCGAAGGCTGTGGCGGCAATGCGCAATTCAGTCTCTGCCATCTTGCGTTTGGTTATATCTTCCAGCAGCGTTACCAGGTATTCCAAACTACCGTCTGGCTTGCGCAGGGCGCGTGCTGCAAGGTGAACATGAACGATGGCGCCGTCTTTGTGCATGAAACGGGTATCCATGGAAAATTCATTGGATTCTCCACGCAATACTGTATTAAAAACAGCGGTATGGTCTGCCAGGTCGTCAGGATGCGTGAGGGCATCCCAGGTCAGGCCGGTGAGCTCGCCACTTGTAAATCCAAGCATCCTGCACAGTGTTTCGTTGACTTCCAGCCAGCGCTTTTGAGGGCTGACGGCTGCCATGCCAACCATTGAACGCTCAAAGTAGGCTCTGAAATGACGCTCGCTATAGCGTAAATCTTCTTCAGCCTTTCGTTTACGGCATTCCCTGTCAAAGTTGTCCAGCGCAAATGAAACGTCCTTCGACATTTCATTCAAAAGCCCAATGATTTCCTCATTAAAAAAATTGCTCTGTTCACTATAAACAACCAGTAAGGCAAAAGGCTCTCCGCCGCGACGAATCGGAAAGGCGCCGCTGCTTCTCCACCCAAATCGCATGGCAAATTCGAGTCTGTGCTTTGTTAATTTATTTCGCAGAAAGTCATTGACGATCACAATGCGGTTTTCTCGAAACGCCACGCCAGATGGACTTTGGCCTTCAGGTATGTCGCCATTTGAAGAAATGGCGATTTCGCCCAGATAGCTTTCACCGCTTCCGTGGCTGGCCACTGTTTCAATCAACGCATTGGCGGGGTTGATTCTTCTGATGGCGGCCAGTTTGAGTTTGCCAAAATTCACGGCCATCCGGCACACCATGGGAAACAGGTTCGATTCATCCTCCATCCGGATGATTGCCTGATTGACCTCGCTTAAAACCTTATACAAATTGGTGAGGTGATTAATCCGGGTTTCAGAATTCTTGAGGGCCGTGATATCACGCAAAATCTTTGATGCGCCAACGATCAATCCGGTTTCATCTCGAATCGGCGATATGGTGATGGACACATCGATTGGCTTTCCATTCTTGTGATATCGCTTTGTGTGCAAGCCTTCGATGCGCTCGCCGCGTTTGAGTCTGTTGATAATGCCGATCTCTTCATACTGAAGCTCTGGCGGAATGATTGAATTGATGGACTTGCCAACCATCTCCCGCGCTCCAAAACCTAATATGCGTTCTGCGGCAGGGTTCCAGCTGGTGATGACGCCATCAAGATTCTTGCCTATGATGGCATCGTTCGATGACTGGATGATTGCCTCATACTGACGCTGCAGGGTTGCCTGCCTGATTTCACGAGTGACATCGCGCACAATCTTTGAAACGCCAATGATTGCCCTTTCTTCGTTGTATAGCGGGGAAAGGGTCACGGCAACAGGGATCAACAATCCATCCTTGTGACGCCTGACCGTCATGAAGTTGCGGATATGCTCGCCCCGCTTGATGCGGTCCAGCAATACGCGTTCTTCCTCAATTCTGTCCGGTGGGAAAATTTTCAGGATGGACTGCCCCAGCATGTCTGACGCAGAGTAACCAAACAGTGTTTCTGCAGCGCGGTTCCAGCTGAGGACATTGCATTCAAGCGTTTTGGCAATGATGGCGATGTCAGCGTCTTCAATAATGGATCTGTAATGTTTGAGGGCCAGGCTTTCAACGCTGACATTCTCAATTCTTCCAGTTTCCATGCCACTCCCCCTTATCCTTTCTCATTCTTGTGTGAAGCAATGCTGCAATTCAGATAATTGGCTCCATGATCGAAGTGCGTTGCCGGGGCTGGAGTCGAATAGTCACGCCATGCCCGTTTTACCTGAAGGCCTTGAATGCGATGAGTTGCTTGAACATCATTCGTGTGTATGGACTCAATATAGAGTAGTTCTAAAAATATCGCGAGCGTGCTGTCATGTCATCAATGAAGTCTTTCTGGCGATTTTTCCTGCAATACCTGTTCCACGGTCTTTTTAATGTCATCAGCCGAGGGAGACTTGAGCGTAAAGTAAAAGCTGATGGCCCCCACCATGAAACTGATGATGGTGATGACGTAGGCCCTGTTGGTCTGCTTTTTAGCCTTGTCCTGTTCGACCTTCAGTTCGACGTACTTGTTCAATGTTGTCGTAATGGGCAGAAGGATATGCCTGTCGGCAGGGTCACTGGATTGATCAACAAGCTTGACCATCCGCATCATCGAGGGCTTGACCTCATCTGGAAGATCGTCAAAGGCCTCTTCCTTTTCAAGGTCGGAGACCAGGGTTTTCAAGGCGGCATAGGAATTGGGGTCGTTAGCCTCAGTATAGAGTTTATAGATGACTTCACCGCTGCTCTTGGGTGAAAGGTAAAACCCCCTGCCAATATGAATAATGTCCTTGGCGGTCAAATTGACATGGGCCGCAAGTTTCTTGCTGACGTTTTCCATCAACTTGTCAATGTTCCGGCGTCTTTGAATGGACGTCCAGGAAAGAAAAATGATCCCGCTGACAATGAATACGGGGTAGATGACGGTCAAGAATAAGGAGAATCCATCATTGGTCATGGGCTTTCGCTCCATCGAAATAAAAAATGGATTGCATGGCTGCTGTTTTGGTTGTTACGATATGTGAAAACTTCCCATATATTAACACATCGCGATAATCGCTGGAGTGACTCAGAAGACCAATGAGAGCGCGGGCCTGACCCTCCTGATTTTTGTCCTGATCCCATGGTTCATGACAGGAGCGAATCCATAAGCAATATGGATCAGGCGCGTTGAAAATAAACATTAGACAGAGTATAAATCTTGGGTTTGAATGTAGTCACCCCCAAGCGGGATATCCAGCCGACCTGATGAGGAGAACACGATGTCAGCCGAATCAAAATGCCCATTCCCCCACACAGCGGGGAGCGCCAAGTCCAATGGCGAATGGTGGCCCAACCAGCTGAACCTGAAAGTGCTGCGTCAGCACGCCACGCGGTCAAACCCCATGGGGCGGGATTTTGACTATGCAAAAGCATTCGGCACGCTCGACCTCGCTGCGGTCAAACGGGATCTCAAGGCACTGATGACGGACTCACAGGACTGGTGGCCGGCAGATTTTGGTCACTACGGCCCGCTTTTCATCCGCATGGCATGGCACAGTGCCGGAACCTACCGCATCAGCGACGGGCGTGGCGGCGCAGGCTCTGGACAGCAACGCTTTGCACCCCTCAACAGCTGGCCGGACAACGTCAATCTTGACAAGGCACGGCGACTGATCTGGCCGATCAAGCAAAAATATGGCCATAAGATTTCCTGGGCAGACCTGATCATCCTGGCCGGCAACGTTGCACTCGAATCGATGGGATTCAAGACCTTTGGTTTTGCCGGGGGCCGTGTCGACGCCTGGGAGCCGGAGGAATCGGTGAATTGGGGCCCGGAAGGCAAATGGCTTGATGATCAGCGCCATTCCGGCGACCGAACCCTTGAAAACCCACTCGCCGCTGTGCAAATGGGGCTGATCTACGTCAACCCTGAAGGTCCGAACGGCAATCCCGATCCGCTTGCTGCGGCCAGGGACATTCGCGAAACCTTTGCACGAATGGCCATGAACGATGAGGAAACCGTGGCGTTGATTGCGGGCGGGCATACTTTCGGCAAAAGTCATGGTGCAGGTCCTGCCTCCCATGTGGGCCCCGAACCTGAAGCGGCCGGTATCGAGCAGCAGGGGCTGGGTTGGGTCAGCAGTTTCGGCACGGGCAAGGGCGCAGATACCATTGGCGGAGGCCCTGAAGTGACCTGGACCCGAACGCCCACGCAATGGAGCAACAATTTTTTTGAAAACCTGTTCGGTTACGATTGGGAACTTACCCACAGCCCTGCCGGCGCCCAGCAGTGGACGGCCAAACAGGGTGGCGGTGCCGGAACGATACCCGATGCGCACAACCCAAACAAACGCCACGCACCGGCCATGCTCACCACTGATCTGGCACTGCGTTTTGATCCGGTTTACGAAAAGATCTCCCGCCATTTTTACCAACATCCCGATGCGTTTGCCGATGCCTTCGCCCGTGCCTGGTTTAAACTGACGCATCGCGACATGGGCCACCGCACGCTTTACCTGGGCCCTGAAGTTCCTGCAGAAGTGTTGAAGTGGCAGGACCCGATTCCTGAGGTCAACCATCCGCTGGTGGATGACCGGGATATTGCCATGCTCAAGACCAGGATCATGGCTTCAGGACTTTCCATTGCGCAGTGCGTGACCACCGCGTGGGCATCGGCCTCGACTTACCGGGGCTCGGATAAGCGCGGTGGCGCCAACGGCGCGCGCATTCGACTGGCACCGCAGAAATCCTGGGAAGTTAACCAGCCTTCACAACTGGCCGGAGTGCTGGCTGTCCTCGAAATGATCCAGAAAGACTTCAATGCCGGCCAGCATGGCGGCAAGCGGGTGTCGCTGGCAGACCTGATCGTCCTGGCGGGTTGCGCTGCCGTTGAGCAGGCAGCGAAACATGCGGGTGTCGCGATCAGCGTACCCTTTACGCCGGGGCGCATGGATGCATCCATCGAGCAGACAGACGTCGATTCTGTGGCGGCCCTCGAACCCTTCGCCGACGGTTTCCGCAATTACGTCAAAACCGGATCCCGGGTACCGGCTGAAGCGCTGCTGGTGGACAGGGCACAATTGCTGACCCTGTCCGCGCCTGAGATGACGGTGCTCGTCGGCGGTATGCGCGTGCTGGAAACAAACCATGGCCAGACCCGACACGGCGTGTGGACCGACCGACCGGGAACGCTCACCCATGACTTTTTCGTCAACCTGCTCGATATGGATACGGAATGGAAACCCGCCCCGGGGGACACGGGTGAGTTTGAAGGTCGTGACCGAAAGACGGGTGCGCTCCGGTGGACCGCCACCCGTGTGGACCTCGTGTTCGGATCGAACGCCGAACTGCGGGCCCTTGCCGAGGTATACGGCAGCAGGGATGCGCAGCAGAAGTTTGTTCACGACTTTGTTGCCGCGTGGAACAAGGTCATGAACCTCGATCGCTTCGATGTATGACGCGTGGCTGAAAAAAGGGGACTACAATATCGGGGTGACCGTCTGGACTTTCCATATTCGGAACGCACTTTGGGTTGATCGATCATGTGCAGTCTCGCAAGAAGCTTTCGTTCCACGATGTTGCTGGCGGCATCCCCGGTGCTGGTTGCCTGCGGCACTTCCAGCCAGATGCAACTTTCATTGACCCACATCATTCCGGCTGCTACCAATCGTGGCAGGTAAGGGGGTGTTGCGCATCCTTCTGGCCTTGGCCTTGCTGATGGCTTGTATCGGCCAGGCCGCCCGTTTGCCCGAAACCGCAGTGACCGTGAATGCCACCCAGCTGGGCGAGACCATCACCGTGGATGCAACCCTGATTGTGGCCGTGTCCCTCGAAACGGCCTGGGAGGTGTTAACCGACTTTGATCATATGACCGCGATTCTGGGAAATCTCACCACAAGCGAAGTGCTGTCGCGCCACGGCAACCTCTGGCTGATTCGGCAGAAAGGTGTGGCGAAGTATGGTTTTCTCTCCTTTCCTTTTGAGTCAGAGCGTGAAATTCGCCTGGAGCCGATGAAACAGATTCTCGCGCGCAACCTGTCGGGCACCCTGAAGCGCATGGATAGCGAGGCCCACCTGGTCTTCAATGAGCAGGCGGTGCAACTGCGCTACCACGCAGAGATTGTGCCAGACTCTCTGCTGGGACGATTCTTTGGCGCCAGTTTTGTCCACCACGAGGTGGAAGAGCAGTTTATGAAAATGGCCGCAGAAATGAGGCGTCGCGAAGCGCTGGCCCAATCAGCACCGCGCTAGGCTGGCGTTTCCCGGTTAACGATTTTTCAGGCAAGCGATTTTTCGTATGGGCAACAAAAAAGAAAGATCCACCCTGAGCAGGATTCCTGCTGGGGTATGGGTTCTGGGTTTTGTCAGCATGACGATGGACATTTCTTCGGAGATGATCCACAGCCTCTTGCCCTTATTCATGGTGTCCAGTTTGGGGGCCAGTGCCATGACGGTCGGCTTGATCGAGGGCTTGGCCGAATCCACCGCGCTGATCGTCAAGATTTTCTCCGGGGTTCTGAGTGATGCCATTGGCAAACGCAAGGAACTCGCCCTGTTGGGCTATGCGCTGGGCGCCTTGACCAAACCGGTGTTTGCCATGGCTTCCAGCGCCGGCGTGGTGCTGGCAGCGCGTGTGCTGGATCGCGTCGGCAAAGGCGTGCGCGGTGCGCCGCGAGATGCCCTGGTGGCTGACATCACGCCCCCACAATTGCGCGGGGCGGCTTTCGGATTGCGTCAATCCCTGGATACCGTGGGCGCTTTTGTCGGACCGTTGCTGGCGGCCGGGTTGATGTTGTTATGGTCCGATAATTTTCGTGCCGTGTTCTGGATAGCCGTCATCCCCGGACTGCTGGCCGTGGCGCTGCTCTTTTTCGGCCTGCATGAGCCGCCGCATCTACGCGATGAAGCACGCACCAACCCGCTGCAACGCGCCAATCTCCTGCGCCTGGATTCCTCCTATTGGTGGGTGGTGGGCATCGGGGCACTCTTTGCTCTGGCGCGATTCAGTGAAGCGTTTCTCGTCCTGCGCATCCAGCAAGGAGGAGTTCCCTTTGCCCTGGTGCCTCTGGTGATCGTGGCCATGAATCTGGTCTATGCATCGTCAGCCTATCCCTTTGGCCACCTCTCTGATCGCGTGAGCCACAGCCGGTTGCTCATGCTGGGCCTCATGGTATTGTTCGCAGCAGATCTGATCCTGGCCTACGACGATCACTGGACGGTGGTGTTGGGCGGCATTTTGCTATGGGGGTTGCACATGGGCATCACCCAGGGACTGCTGGCCGCCATGGTGGCCGATACGGCTCCTGCCGACCTGCGTGGCACGGCTTACGGTTTTTTCAACCTTATCAGCGGAGTGGCCATGCTGCTGGCCAGTCTCATTGCGGGTTTCCTCTGGGACAGGTTTGGTGCGGCGCAGGCTTTTTATGCCGGGGCCGCATTCAGTGCGATTGCGCTGTTGGGCGTGACGGTGCATTCGCGCCGGCCCACCCTTTCGTGAAGATGCCCACAGGGTTTACTCAGCAACGCGACAGAACCGCCATGCCTTGCACTGGCTTGCAGAACTCATTGCGCAAGACCACTTCCTGAAGCTCCAACGCAGTCAGTCCCGCTGATTCAAGGGCTTTCTTCACGTATGCCGTGTCGTGACGGAAGCGTCCACTGGCATCGAGGTGATAGGGTGCATGTTCCTCGACATGCGTCGAACATTCAACAGTGAAGGCAAGCCAGCCGTTGGCGCGCAACGCCTCTTTCGCAGCCGAAAGCACCTCGCTCAGATCGCCAAAGTAAATCAAGATGTCAGCCAGGACGATGAGATCGAAAGTGTTTGGGTTTTTGCGTAAATACGAGGTCAGCTCCATTTCCACCAATTCGGTGTAGAGCGCTCGCTCGTGCGCTTTGGCCAGCATGGCGGCGGAGAGGTCCACTCCAGTGATGCGGCGTGCGTAAGGCGCCAGCACCGCAGCGCAAAGGCCCGTGCCGCAACCACCGTCCAAAACGTCTAGTTCCTGGTGCGGTTCAAGGTGCATCTCCAGCAGGCCCGCGATGATCTCTGGCCCCCGGTAAGCTAGGCTGCCCACAAGCTTTTCGTCAAAGGCCTCGGCCATGTTGTCAAACATGGTCGTGATGAAATCGTCAGAAGCTCGTGCAGGGATCTGCTCCCGAGAGCAGGCCGCAAGATAATGCTGCGCCACAGGGTTTCCGGGCTCGGCTCTCAGCCACGCACGGTAACAGTCGGCGGCTTCAGCAAGGCGTCCCAGGCGATAGTAGGCAATGCCCAACTGCTTCGGGGGTTTTTGAGTAAGTGGCGGTTGCACGAAGGCTTTGCAGGACAGCAGTGACGATTCCTCGTCGCGTCCGGTTTCAGCCAACAGGCGTGCCAGATTGCTCAGTGCAGGCACAAAATCGGGGGCAATTTGCAGCGCTTGGCGGTAGGCAGACTCGGCTTCGGCAACGTTGTGCTGGCGATGCCACACCGAACCCAGGTTATTCCAGACGTTGGCGTCAGCGTCGTTGCAGTCCAACGACATCCTGAATGCCAATGCTGCATGGACCAGATCTCCCGTCTGGGTCAGTACGTTGCCCATGTCGTTGTAGCGCGCGGCATGGCCGGGCTGCGCTTCCAGTCCGCGCAAAATCAGGGCTATCCCGTCCTGAGATCGTCCCATTTGATGGAGCAGAATGCCCAGATGATGCTGCGCATCGAGATGCTGCGGGTCCAGGGCCAGAATGTGGCGGTATGCCGATTCCGCCTCATCGTGTCGACCCGCTGCATGTAGTGTGAGGGCATTTTCAAAAGGACTGCGTTCGTTCAAAAGAGAAACCCTGTGCGTAAAAGGACACATCCTACGCCAATGAGGCCCGATGCGCAGGGTTGCTGCATCATTGTCCGTTCAACTGCCAAATTTTTTCTGCATATTGCATGATCGTGCGATCGCTCGAAAAGTTGCCCATGTGGGCCACATTGAGGATGGCTTTGCGTGCCCAGGAGTCACGATCGCGGTAATGTCGATCCACGCTTTCCTGAGCGCTGATATATGACGCGTAATCTGCCAGGATGAAGTACGGGTCACCTTGATGCAGCAGGCTGTGAACTAAGGGTTGATAGCGATGATGCTCTTCCGGCGAGAAGAATCCGGATGAAATCATATCCAAGGTTGTTTTTAGCTCTGCGTTGGCGTGGTAAAACTCCATGGGATTGTAATCGTGGCGACATTGTTCTACCTGACTGGCATCCAGGCCGAAAATGAACATGTTGTCTTCGCCCACGGCTTCCAGAATTTCAATGTTGGCACCATCCAGTGTGCCGATCGTCAACGCGCCATTCATGGCAAGCTTCATGTTTCCGGTGCCTGATGCTTCGGTTCCTGCAGTGGAGATCTGCTCGGAGAGATCTGCGGCCGGAATGATGTCGAGTGCAGTGGAAACATCGTAGTTCGGAATGAATGCTACTTTGAGAACATGATTGACTGCGGGATCGTTGTTGACGATGTCGGCGACATCGTTGATGAGCCGAATGATGCGTTTAGCCATGACGTACCCGGGGGCAGCCTTGCCGCCAAAAATCACGGTCCGTGGCGTGAGTTCGCCCAATCCCTGACGAATCCTATTATAGCGTGTCACGATGTGCAGCACATTGAGTAGTTGGCGCTTGTATTCATGGATGCGCTTGATCTGAACGTCAAACAACGAATCCGGATCCACCGCAAGCCCAAGGCGATCTTGAATGAGTCCCGCCAGTCTTTTTTTGTTGGCAAGTTTGGCCGTCATGAACCCGTTTCGAAACTCTGCGTCCTCGGCAAGGGGGACGAGATGGCGTAGCTGATTGAGATCGCTCACCCAGTCCTCGCCTATCCTAGAAGAAATCAGGGCGGAAAAATGGGGGTTGGCCTGCTTCAACCACAGGCGGGGCGTCACCCCGTTGGTGATATTGATGATCCTGCCCGGAAAGTATCGGTCAAAGTCTCGGAAGATGGAACGTTTCATCAATTCGGTGTGGATTTGGGACACGCCATTGACCTTATGGCTGCCGACGATGGCAAGATGGGCCATGCGCAAGTGGCGTTGCCCATCCTCGTTGATAATGGACATGCGCCGCAGGATGTCGCCATCGCCAGGGTTTTGATGCATGACATCCCTCAGGAAGCGGGCATTGATTTCGTAAATAATCTGCATATGCCGCGGCAGAATCCGTTCAAACAAGCTGACCGGCCATGTTTCAAGGGCCTCAGGCATCAGGGTGTGATTGGTGTACGAAAAGACGCGCTGGGTGATGCCCCATGCCTTATCCCACGGCACATGATGAACATCCATTAAAAGGCGCATCAGCTCAGGAATAGCCACGGAGGGGTGGGTGTCGTTGAGCTGGATAGCCACCTTGTCCGGCAGGGTGTCGAAGTCCGTGTGATACCTGCCAAAGCGGTGCAGGATATCCTGCAGCGATGCACTGACAAAAAAGAACTGTTGTTTGAGACGCAACTCTCGTCCCATTTGAGTGCTGTCATCCGGGTAGAGTACCTTGGAAAGGTTTTCCGATTCGTTCTTGTCCTCGACCGCCTTGAGGTAGTTTCCCTCATTGAAGTAGCGCAGTTCAAAGTCACGAGTGGCCTTGGCCGTCCATAGACGCAGATTATTGACCACGTCATTGCCATATCCGGGAACGGGTGTATCAAAGGCCATGGCCATCACTTCCTCGGTATCCACCCAGTGATGGCGATTGTCCCCAGTGTCGTCGTTATATTCCACGACCTTGCCAAAGAATTTTACCGGGTAGATTACCTCGGGCCTGGAAAACTCCCATGGATTGCCGTAGCGCAGCCAGTTATCCGGATGCTCGACTTGTTCTCCATTCACGATTCTCTGATTGAACATCCCATATTCGTACCTAATGCCATAGCCATAGCCATGCAGTCCCAGGGTCGCCATGGAATCGAGAAAACAGGCTGCCAGCCTTCCCAAGCCACCATTGCCCAGGGCGGCGTCTTGCTCGACTTCTCGCAGCTCATCCAGGTCCAGGCCCAACTCGTCCATCAACTTTTGACATTCTTCATGGAAACCGAGATTGGAGAGGCTGTTGACCAGCATGCGACCTACCAGAAATTCCAGTGAAAAATAGTAGATGCGTTTGGCGTCGTCTCGATAATAGCCGCGCATAGTTTCCATCCAGCGTTCGGCCAGACGATCCCTGACCATGTAAGCCACCGCATGGAACCAGTCGCGTTTGGTTGCCGTGATCGGGTCTTTGCCGACGGTATAGGTCAGACGGTTGGAAAGCGAATGCCGCAGCGTTGTTGCGTCGCACCCCAGCTTTTCATAATGGAACTTGATAGACTTCGGGTCTTTTTTCATGGTTGGGTGTGGCTCATGATGGCTTTCAGCAGCTTGGCATAGGCGTCGGCAAACAGCTCCACGCCTTCCGTCAGCAATTTGCGGGTGACCTCTTCCATGGAAATGCCAAGGTCTTGCAGGCTGGACTCGGTTGCGCGCGCCTGCTCCAGCCCTTCCTCCAGCGTGGCATGTGCCACGCCATGGTCGGCAAAGGCCTTCAGCGTGGCAGGCGGCACCGTATTCACTGTGTCCGGGCCAATCAGGGCTTCCACATAGAGGATGTCGCTATAGGCCGGGTTTTTGGTACCGGTGCTGGCCCATAGCAGGCGTTGCGTTTGCGCGCCCTTTTTTGCCAGCGCGCGCCAGCGGGCGCCATCCACCACTTGCCGGTACTGGTGGTAGGCCAGCTTGGCATTGGCAATAGCAGCCTGACCCAGCAGGTTGTGCAAGGCGGCCTGCAACGCTGGGTCTTCGGTTTGCTTGATGCGGGCAAGGATCATGGGGTCTACGGCGCTGTCGACCCGACTGACAAAGAAACTGGCCACGCTGGCGAGTTTGTCCAGCCGGCCTCCCTGGAGGGCAAACTGTTCCAGGCCAGACAGCCAGGCCTCCGTCACCCGGCCATACATGGTTCGTGAAAACAGTAACGTGGCGTTGATGTTAATGCCCTCGGAGAGCAAGGCAGTGATTGCAGGAATTCCCTGCGCTGTGGCTGGAACCTTGATCATCAGGTTTTCGCGTTGCACGGCCCGCCATAGCCTGCGGGCTTCCAGGATGGTGCCCTCGGCGTCGTAGGCCAGTTTGGGAGAAACCTCCAGCGAGACATAGCCGTCGCGGTGGATGGTGTGCTCATAGACGGGATAGAGAATGTCGGCAGCGGCCTGGATGTCGGCGATGGCCAGGCGCTCAAAGATTTTTTCCGCATCCTGGGGCTCGCCAGTGCCGGCTTTGAGATCACCGGCATAGGCGCCATCCGTGGCCACGGCCTTCTCGAAGATGGCGGGATTGGAGGTCAATCCCTTGAGGTCATCCTCTGAGATCAATCGGTGCAATGTGCCGCTGCTGAGCAGCTGGCGGTCGATATAATCCAGCCAGAGCGATTGGCCCAGGGCATTCAGCTTTTTCAGTGCATTCATTCAGGGTCTCCGCAGGTGAAGCGCACAATTAGCGGATTAGCTTAATCCGTTTTGGCATTCCAAAGTGTTGGGATTGGTGAAGTAATGTGAGTCGGCCTTGCGGCTCAGGGAGCCTGGCACAGGCAATGGGTCAGCGCCAGGAATGTGCTGTGGCCGTCTGCCAGTTGCGAGAGCCAGGACAGGGAATCCACGATGTTCCGGGCCGGGTTGGGCAGCATGCCCGTCGGGTCCAGATGGCCCTGAAGCACCTGGCGCGCAAGCTGCGTCCTGGAAAACCCCAGCCATTGCGTCCAGCGTTCCAGGCCCGTGGGCTTGGGGTCCAGGTAGGCGACGCGATAATCCGGGCCCAGCTTGGCGCGGGTTGCGGCGGACTGCAGCGCATCACCGTAACTGCCCACCCGGTCCACCAGGCCACGTTCCAGGGCTTGCTGGCCGGTCCATACGCGCCCCTGCGCCACGGCATCGATTTTTTGCGGCGTGGTTTTGCGCGCCGCCGCCGCCTTGGCAGTGAAATCGTCGTAAATATGGTTGACGCTGCTTTGCACCAGCGCTTCAAAGCGGGGGTCGAGCGGACGCAACGGGTTCTGGGCATCGGCAAGCCAGGTGGTGGTGACGCCATCGGTATGGATGCCGATCTTGCCCATCATCCGGTCTGCCGTGGGAAAGAGGGCAAACACGCCGATCGAGCCCGTGACGGTGGTGGGGTCTGCGATGACTTCATCCGCCGAGAGCGACACCCAGTAGCCGCCCGAAGCCGCGAGGTTGCTCATGGAAATGACCACGGGTTTGCCGACGGCGCGTGTCAGTTCCAGTTCGCGACGGATCAGTTCGGAGGCGTAGGCGCTACCGCCGGGTGAGTTGACGCGCAGAATCACGGCCTTGATCTGATCGTCTTCGCGGGCCGTGCGAATCAACTTTGCGGTGGAAAGCCCGCCCACCTCACCCGCAGGCGCCTTGCCATCACGAATTTCGCCCTCGGCGACGATGACGGCCACGGCATCGCCACGCGTTCTGGTTTTCTGGCGCGCCAGATAATCCTCAAAGGAAATTTGCCTGAAGCTTTTAGTTTCGCTGTCTTCGATGCCCTTGGCAATCATCAGCTGGCGCAGTTCGTCGCGGGTCTTGAGCTCATCCGCCCAATGGGTTGAAAGCGCCAGTTTTGCAGCATCGCCAGACACGGCGCTCAGGGATTGGGGCAGGGAATCTATGGCGTGTTGCACGCTTCCGCCAGGCAGATGGCGCGCTTTTTCCACATCGTCGGTATAGGCGTTCCACAGGGCAGCGTAGAGCGTGCGGTCTGCCTCGAGCGCAGCCGGAGAAGGCCCGTTTCCCACAAAAGGCTCGGCAAAGCTCTTGTAGGTGCCCACGCGCATGAGGTTGACGGTAATGCCTAGTTTGTCGAGGGCGTCACGATAGTAGTTGCGGTAATGTCCAAACCCTTCCAGGAGAATGTGGCCCATGGGGTCCAGATACACGTCGTTGGCGTGTGCGGCCAGAAAGTACTGGCGCTGATCATACGATGAGCCCCAGGCCACCACGGGCTTGCCACTGGCCTTGAAACGGTCCAGTGCGGCGGCCACTTCGCGCAGCATGGGCAGTCCGGCCGCACGCATGTCATCAGTCAGCAACACGAGGGAAGTGATTTTGGGGTCGTGCGCCGCCGCTTCCAGTACTTGCAGGATGTCACGCAGCTGGATGTCTCCCTGTTCCAACCCGTCACCCATGTCAGCCAGCAACCGAGCGTCCACGTTGGCGGCATGCTGCTCCACGAGGTTTCCCTTGAGGTTCAGCACCAAAGCCGTTTTGTCTTCCAGGCGCGGGGGCACGCTGTAGATCAGGGCGGCCACAACCACCGCAATAAACAGCAGGAACAGCAGGTTTGAAAAGACGCGCCGACCCGAATCCAGCAGGTGCCACAAGGCGGAAAAAAAGCGGGTAACCAGATGGAACAGGAAGGAAGTCATGGGAAGTTATTCCTCACCCTTCTTGCCGGGGGTAAAGTAGACCGAGGCAATGCGCGCGGACACCAGCACGGCCAGCAGTACCGCCAGTGCCACGATGTCCTGCCAAGACAGGCTGCGGCTGTAGAGCCCAATGAAAATGTCCCGCAGAATGAACACGATGGCCACTTCGGTCAATACGCGCAGGCGAATGCGGTGAAACTCCAGGTAGTCGGTGAAGGTGCGGAATAATTCGATGAGGACGAAGACCGACAGGATGGAAATGACCAGGGTCTGGATGGCGACCTCATGGCGTAGGTTGCTCAGGGCATCGTACAGGTCGTAGAGCACCCCGACGAAGGCCACGCCGAGCGTGACCAACATGACCAGGATGAGAAACACCACGATCACGTCGATGATGCGTCCGTAGACCCTCAGGATCTGGCCCTTGGCCCCGGTAATGTTGGATAAGTCCACGGTCATGCTCCTTCCTGATGGCTAGGTACAATCGTCATTGGGCCGCATGGCTGAGCAGCGTGTTGATGGATTCCAGGTCAGCCACCGTCAGGATCCCGGCGGCAGCCTTGAGGTTGACCCGCGACACCACATGGGCATAGAGCGCTACATTATAGTTCTGTTCGGCACGAATGAAATCCGTGGCCACGTTTAACACGTCAATGATGGAACGGGTTCCCACTTCAAAACCCGCGCGTGTCCCCTCCAGCGAGACTTTGGCCGAGCTGGCCGCCACCTCGGCTGCCTGTAATTGGGCCACACTGTCCTGCAGGTTGAGGAAGGCGGTCTGGGTGTTGAGCGTCACTTCATCGCGCAGCCCCGCCAGGGCCTGAACGCTGGCCTGGGCCTGGGCTTGGGCCTGGTCCACCGAAGCGGAAATCTGACCACCGTCAAATATCGGCATGGAGAGATTCAGGCTTGCACCCTTCTGGTTGATGTCCAGATTGGGGAAAGGCGACCCCAGGGAGTGTTGTGAGACGCCCTGCAGGCTGACCACGGGCCAGCGGGCACGGCGATTGTATTCCACCTGCTCCTGGGCGATGCGCAATTGCGCCTCGTTTTGGTGGAGGAGGGGTTGGTTTGCCAGCGCTGTTTCCACCCAGGGCTCGCTCTTGGCCGGTTGCGGCGGCATGGCCTCGAAATGGCCCAGGTCGTCCAGATGGCCCACCGGCTGATGGGTCAGGCGTTGCAGGGTGCGGCGCGCCACCGTGACGGCGTTGTGCGCCTTGACGAGATCCGAGCGTGCGGCGTCCAGGCGGGCCTGGGCTTCATGAACGGCGATGATGTCCCCGGTGCCGACTTCCAAGGTGGCCCTGGTTTGCTGGTTGATGTTGTCCAGCAGTTTTTCCTGTTCCACGGCCACCCGTTCCTGGGCCTCGGCCTGCAAAACGCCAAAATAGGCGGTGGCTACCTTCAGGGCCAGTTGCTGTTCGGCATAGACGAGGGCGGCTTCGCTGGCCTGGATGCGGCTGTCAGCCTGGGCCAGTGCGCTCCAGGCCTGGCCGTTGAATACCGTTTGGGTCAGGTTGACGCTAAAGTTATTGGAGGGGTAGCCCTGCGAAATGGGATTGCCAAGGCCAGTGATGTTGGCAGTGTTTTCGCCAAAACCGGTGGCCAGCCCCATATGCGGCAACAGGGCAGAGCGGGCCAGGGGCCGGCTTTGCATCTCGGCGTCGAGGCTTGCCCTGGCCTGGGCGAGCGTGGGGTCCGTGGCAAAGGACTGGCGATAGGTTTCGAGCAGGTTATCTGCCCAGGAGGGGGCCGCGCAGAGTGTAGACAAAACAAGAACCAGGCTTGCGCGCAAGCGCCGCAGGGTACGAACAGACATGACAGGACACCATTTGGAGGATCGTTTTAAGAAAACACCCTTAGATTCTACCTAAAGAATTCCGCAAATTGATCGATATCAACCTTGATAAGTCTGAATAACGGTGCGCTGCACGGATACCTGTAATGAAAAACAAAACCATGCCCAGTTCGGTCGAGCGGGTGATGCGGGAGGATGATTTCATTGTTTCCACCACGGATCTGAAAGGTCGGCTCACCTACGGCAATCGCATTTTCATCGAGTTTTCAGGATATGGCGAGCAGGAGTTGCTGGGTGCACAGCACAACATCATACGCCATCCTGACATGCCCCGGGCGGTGTTCAAGCTGCTCTGGGAACGCATCGAATCCGGCAACGAATGCTTCGCCTACGTCAAAAACCTGGCCAAGGACGGGAGCTTCTACTGGGTGTTGGCTAATGTCACCCCGCTGTTCGACCCCAAGGGAGTGATTGAAGGTTATTTCTCGGTGCGTCGCAAGCCGCGCGCGCAAGCCGTACAAACCATTAGCGAACTGTATCGCGCCATGCTGGCTGAAGAGCAGCGGGTCGGGGCACGGGATGCCATCGCTGCATCCACCGCGCTATTGCAAAAAACCCTGTCCGGGAAAGGCCTGAGTTATGACGAATTCATCCTTTCAATCTAGGATTGTTGCGTTGCTGTGGCTGAGCTCGCTGGCAGCGCTGCTGCTGGTGGGCCTCAACCTGGTCTGGCAGCCTTTCAACCCCCTGCTGCTGTCGTTTCCCCTGCTCGCGGCTGCAGTGGCCCTGGCGGGTCAGGTCATGGTGCGGCGATGGTTGGCCCCCTTGCTCAAACTTCACGCGCTGATCGAGGAGGTGGCGCAGGGGAGGTTCAACAACCGCATCACCGAAGTCTCTGATCGAGGCGAGTTGGGCCGGGTGTGCTGGAGCCTCAACGACATGCTGGATCAATTGGGGGCTTTCTTTCGCGAGCAGGAAACTACCTTCCGCAGCAACTTGGAAGGAAAATTCTATCGTCAGACAATGGACGTGGGTTTGCATGGGGGCTTCAAAAAAGGGCTGCAGAACCAGAACGTGCTGCTGGAGAGCATGGCTGCGCAGAAGCGGGCGGCCATGCACAACGGGCTGATCTCGCGCGCCCACCATCTCAATACTTCCAATTTGCTGCAGAACCTCGCATCCACACAGGAAGACCTCAAGGTCATCACAGACCGGATGCAGGTAGTGACGGATCTTGCTAGTCGCACCTGCGAGGATGCAGAGGCGGGAAAGGTCCTCGTCCATGATGTGGTGGATCGTCTCACGGGCATCGGGGAGCGCATCGTGCGTGCCAATGAAACCATCACGCAGCTTAATTCGCGCGGTGCTGAAATCAGCAGCGCCGTGGAATTGATCAATACCATTGCGGATCAAACCAATCTCTTAGCACTGAATGCCGCCATCGAGGCTGCGCGGGCGGGCGAGGCCGGGCGCGGTTTTGCCGTTGTTGCTGACGA
The DNA here is from genome assembly GCA_027311025.1 of Ferrovaceae bacterium. Lineage (GTDB taxonomy): Bacteria > Pseudomonadota > Gammaproteobacteria > Burkholderiales > Ferrovaceae > JAJZRV01. Next base: position 4,385 of record DAICZS010000031.1, on the reverse strand, counting down.
AGTGCGCAAGCTGGCCGAGAATACCAAGCTGGCGTCCAAGTCCATTGGCAAGATCATGGAAACGCTGCAGGCCGAAGCGTCGCAAATGCAGGTGGAGTCTGAAGAAATGCGCGCCAGCGCCACGGCGTCGCAAACGGTGATTGCGCAGATGGAAACGCGCTTCAACGAGTTCCATCTCTCCTCCTCGCAAACCCGGGCCAACGCGGACTATGCACATGACCTGAGCTTCTCGTCGTTGGTCAAGGTGGATCATGTCGTCTACAAGCAGCGTGCGTATGTCACGCTCAATGAACCCAACGAGGAGTGTCTGCAGGCGGTTGGGGTGGATCACCACAACTGTCGCCTGGGCAAGTGGTATGAAGGGCCCGGTAAGAAACTGTTCGGTCACCTCGGTTCCTACAAGACCATCGAGGCCCCCCATCGCAAGGTCCATGACAGCGTCCACCAGATGGTGCAATTGATGGACGGAGGTTGGCAGTCCAACCAGCTGTTGCAAGACCAGATCATGACGGTTCTGGAAAGCACGGAAGCCAACAGCCTTGAGGTCATGCGGCTGATCGGCGAGATCGTGCGCGAAAAACACCCTGACATTGCCGGCCAATCAAATAGATAGATCGCACAGATTCTGGATTACAATGCGCCAGACGGTTCATTGAGACCATTCAGATGACAGGCAGTGACAAATTCAGGGTTTTTCTGGAGCAGGCACCAGACGCATTTTTCGCCCATGATCTGCAGGGTAGAATTACTGACGCTAACCGAAACGCTTGCGCCAGTCTGGGCTATACGGCGCAGGAACTGCTGGGCATGTCCCTGCTGGACATCGAACAGGATTACGACTTGGCTTCTGCGGTACGTCTCTGGGCCGGGATTGAACTTGGCAAGACCGTCCTTATTACCGGCACCCATCGCCGCAGGGACGGTACTACCTTTCCGGTGGAAATCCATGCCACTGGCATCATGCAGGACGGTCAAAAAACCATTTTTGCCCTGGTTCGCAATGTCAGCTCACGGCTGCTCGTGGAAGAACGCCTTGAACGGCAATCCAAACTCTATAAGGCATTGAGCGAAGTCAATCAGGCTATCGTGCGCATGGTGGATGAGAAGGGACTGCTCCCCCTAGTATGTCGCATGGCGGTGGAGTTTGGCGGAATGAAATTGGCCTGGATTGGCCAGGAGCGAAGTGCCAAGACGATTTCCCCAGTGGCAAGCCATGGGGCGGGGCAGGAAACCCTAAGGAATAGTGTGATTTCAACTGATGGTCTCCCTTTTGAGGCTACACATCCTACGGTTATGGCTTGGCACTCGCAGGAGGCTGCTATCGTCAACGCAATGAATCCGGAGGCCGGGTCCTGGAAGTCCATGGGAGCTTTTCCCATCTTGCGCAAGGGGAAAACCTATGCTGTCTTGACGGTCTATCACGATGAGACAGGCGCCTTCGACGAAACCATCACACGCTTGTTCAATGAGATGGCGCGTGACGTGTCTTATGCATTGGACATTTTTGATCGCGAAGCGTCACGCAAACGCGCCTCAGAAACCATCAAGGCCCAGAATGATTTTCTCAAGGCCATCCTCGAGGCCGAACCCGAATGCGTCAAGGTGGTATCTCCCGCCGGTAAACTGATCCACATGAACCCTGCGGGACTTGCCATGCTGGAAGTGAGCAGTCTGCGCGAAGCCCAGAAATCAGGGCTGGAAGAATTCATCGAACCCAAGCATCTGGGGGCTTTTCGTGAATTTCACCGGAGTATTTGTGCCGGGGGCAGCGGCACCATGGAGTTTTCTCTGGTGGGAAAGAGGGGCACGCAGCGCTGGTTGGAGACCCACGCCACGCCTTTGCGTAACGCCAAAGGAGAAGTGACGGCCCTGTTGGGGGTAGCTCGCGACATCACCGAAAAAAAGCGAACCGGTGAACTGATCTGGCGCCAAGCCAACTTTGATCAGCTGACAGAGCTGCCCAACCGCAATATGTTCTATGATTTGCTCAACCATGAAATCAGGCGTGCCGCACGGGATGGGGCCATCGTCTGTGTTCTGTTCATTGATCTCGACCACTTCAAGGAAGTCAACGACACAATGGGGCATCAGGCTGGCGATTTGCTGCTGATGGAGGCTGCAAGTCGCATCGTTTCCTGCGTGCGTAAATCAGATACCGTGGCACGCCTGGGCGGTGATGAGTTTACTGTCATCCTGCCTCAGTTGCGTGGTACGGATCATGTGGAAAAAATAGTCCAGGTTATTCTGGATCGTCTGGCAGACCCGTTTATGCTTTCCGAAGACAAAGGGCAGATTTATATTTCAGCCAGCATTGGTATCACGATGTATCCCATGGATGCCAATGACATTGAGTCCCTGATCAGCAATGCTGATCAGGCCATGTATGCCGCAAAAAACGGTGGACGCAATCGCTATAGTTTTTTCACCCATGCGCTGCAGGAAAGGACTCAATCCCGACTCAGGCTGCTCAACGATTTGCGCATGGCGCTCAAAAAAGACCAATTTGTCATGCACTTTCAGCCGGTCGTTGATTTGGCCACTGGCCGAATCAACAAGGCGGAATCCCTCATTCGATGGAAGCATCCTGAACGCGGTATCGTTAGCCCTACGGAATTCATACCGCTGGCTGAAGAAACCGGACTGATCGTGGAAATTGGCGACTGGGCCTTCAGAGAAGCCTCGCGCTGGGCCAGTCGCTGGGCGAATAAACAGCCCGGATTCAAGGTCAGCGTCAATATGTCACCAGTACAGTTTCATGACAAGGTGAGTGGCCTTGGGTCATGGCTGGATTACATGCGGACATTGAATCTGTCTGGAAAAAACATTGTCATTGAAATTACCGAGGGCCTGCTGCTGGACGCTAACCCAACGGTCAATCTGCAGCTCAACGACTTTCGCGATGCCGAGATTGAAGTGGCCATCGATGATTTTGGTACGGGTTACTCCTCGTTATCCTACATCAACCGATTTCCCATCGATTATCTCAAGATCGACCAGTCCTTCGTTCACGATCTGGTGTCCGGCTCTCAGCATCATGCCCTGTCCAAAGCCATTATCGTGATGGGGCACGAGTTGGGGCTCAGAGTCATTGCTGAAGGCATCGAGACGGCAGGACAGCGCGACTTGCTGCTGCGTGCCGGCTGCGATTTTGGTCAGGGTTATCTCTTTGCTCATCCCATCCCTCCTGCGGCATTCGAAAACAGGGTGTTTGGCTGACATCCTCACCGGGCTGAAGCCGCGATGATTCCTTCTGCAAGACGCTTATGTCCAAGCGCAAGAATGTTCCTGGCCGCATTGCGGTCCCGGTCGTGCAAGGTGCCGCACTGCGGACAGAGCCACTCTCTTATTCCAAGACCTTCCTGGCCTTTGGGGCCAGTGCGGCTGTTACACACGCTACAGGTCTGGGTTGAAAACGCTTCCTTGACCTCATCGAACCATACTCCGGCGCTATCGCCATTGTATCTGAGCATGGTACGGAATGCGCCCCAGCCAGCATCCAGCACCGACTTGGCTTTGCTGGTTTTAGCCAGCGCCTGCGCATTCACGTTGCCTACGAAGATGGCACCGTACCGTTTGACCAGTTGGGTGCTTAATTGATGCAGATGATCCTTCCTGCGGTTGGCAACTTTGGCGTGGATTGCCCTGACGCGACGCTTCTTGCCGGCGCGCTGCGCAATCGCCAGGGACGGTTCCAACGCGCGGTAAAACTGCTGGGCCTCGATGTTCTCCAGGGCTTCATCCGAAAAACCGGCGAATTGCCTCAGTCCCAGGTCGATGCCCAGGCTCTCTGTGGCTACCGTGTTGGCTTTCACCGCCATCTTGACGGTCATGTTGACGTACCAGCGGCCCCGGGCATCTTCAGAAAAAGAGCCCGGGCCCAGTTCATAGTCCGAGAGGCCGTAGCTGTCCCACAGGTTGAAGATGTGCTTGCCGTACCGAATGCTGCCGGCCTTGTAGGCAATGGCGCTGGCCTTGAACGGAATCCACCCCAGAGACCGCCTTGTACCGCCGGACACGCGCCAGCGCAACCTGGCCTTTTTGAACTGCTTGCGCCGCGTCACGAACGCTTCATTGACGGCCTGCACCGTCTGGGAATGAAGGCTCAGCCCTTCCTTGGTGGCGCCTGCCGTGTACTGGTGAAGATCATAGGCCGAGAGAAACTTGCCGGTGCGCTGGGTATGCTTGTGCGACAATTCGTTGTCGAAGTTCCATACCATGTTCACTTCGCGCGCGAGACCGACCAGCACCCTGGCGTGCCGGTCCTTGACGCGGCAACGCAGGGTGCGAATGGCGGTATTTACGGACGTTTCCGACATACTGTAATTATGTACAGTACCCGCTTAAAGTCAAGCCCCATTATGGTTTCACGACAAACCGTGCCTTAT
>DAICZS010000030.1 GCA_027311025.1 Ferrovaceae bacterium | reverse complement strand
GCACTTCAGCATTCATGGATGCACGGTCGGATGACGAATAGGTAGCGTTGGCGGACTGCACGGCCAGATCCCGCATGGTCTGCAAGTTGGCCACGATGGACTGCATGGCGCCTTGCGCGGTCTGCGCCAGCGAGATGCCGTCATTGGCGTTGCGCACGGCCTGATTCTGGCCGGCAATCTGGCTGCCCATGCGGGTGGCAATGGCCATACCGGCTGCGTCATCTGCGGCGCTGTTGATGCGCAAACCGGAGGACAGGCGCTGGATGTCGGTGGCCAGCGTGCTCTGCGAATTGGCTAGGTTGGCCTGCGCATTGAGCGAAACGATGTTGGTGTTGATGTACATTGCCATGGTAATTGCGCTCCTTTTAAACTGGACTGGTACGGCGTGCTTGCCGCACTGCCGGTGGCGTCTGGATTGCACACAATGAGCAACCCTTTGGTCCAGTTATCGGAAGCGCCCGGGGAAACTTTAGCGGCTTTTTCAGAATGCGCGATTGGGCCAGGCCTTGCCGCATCGCTTATTCTGCCTTCACCACGCGGTTTTTTCCGGACGCCTTGGCGTGATACATGGCACGGTCTGCCCTTGCAATGACGTCTTCTGTGGGCTCGCCCTCCGCCCGCACCGCCACCCCACCACTGAAGGTGATAACCAGTTCTTCATGGTTGTAAACAAACAGGTTTTTGGCTAGCAGCCGCTGCAGCCGACCGACAATCTCGTGCGCTTCGTTCAACGCCGTGCCGGGCAGTATCAGCAAGAACTCCTCGCCACCGTATCGCGCCACATAGTCCGTGGGGCGCAGTGCGTTCTTCACCACTTCCGACACATGCATCAGGGCCTGGTCACCCGCCTGATGCCCCAACAGATCATTGAACAGCTTGAAGTTATCGATGTCGATCAATGCCATGCTCACCGGCGCATGACTGCGATCGGCGCGCATGCTCTCGCGCTCCAGCATCTCGTCCAGACCGCGGCGGTTGAGTGTGCCGGTCAACTGGTCTTCGCGCACCAGCTCGCTGACCTGCTCCAGCTCCTGCTCCAGTTGGCGGATGCGGTCTTCGGCCTCGTCTGCCTGGCGTCTTGCGGTGATCAACTCCTCGCGTGAACGCAGGGCGCTGGCCTGGATAACCCGCGTATCCTGCATGATGTCTTCCAGGATATGGCCCAGTTCGGTGAGGTTGTCTGCCTGGCCGATTTTCTGCGTGTAGTTTTCGATTTTGGCGTGGTACTCCCCGGTGCTTTCCGTCAGCTCGCCCATGCGATCGATGAAGGTGGTCATCAAGCTTTTCAGGGTGGATTTGGCGTCTGCCAGGCTTTTCTTGAGGGTGCTCTGCTTGATCAGGGCATCGCGCAGGCTGCGCTCGGCATCGGCAATGCTGCGTTTGTCCATGGGCTGGGCAATGATGTCCTGCAGCATGGCAATCTGCCCATGCAGCCACTTGTCATCGGCCACCAGTTCACCCACGTTCTCGACCAGGAGGCGCAACAGCCGGACCAACCCCTCCTGGATTTTGGCCTTGTCGCCGCCACGCAACTCCAGCTTGACCCAGAAGTGACGCAGCTTTTTGGCAAGGTCGGTGACCTGTTCATGTTCCTTGACGGTGCGCACTTGTTGCACCAGCGTGGTAATTTCTTCCGCCATGCCAGGTTCCAGCGCCTTGTTGCTCTCCAGGGTCTGGGCCAGCAACTCCTGCAGGTCTTTCATCATTTCCTGGCCGACCACGCCACCGCCACCAGCAGGGAGCAGCGGTGACGAGAAAGACACACCCAATTCGGGCTCCTTTGCCCCTGTCACGGCCTCGGTGGCATGCGAGGCCGCGGGTGCCGCAGCAGGCGTGGGTGTGCCCGCCCCTGCCCAGGAACGCAAGAGGCCATGCAGCTTTTCGTAGAGCACTTCCGGATTGGCGGCGAACTTGACCAAGACCGTATCCAGCCCGTCCTTCTTGCGCGACAGGGTGATGCCCTTGTGGTTGGCCTCCAGTTGGCGCAGCAGGTCGCGAATCAACCCTGCCCAGGCCAACGCCGGACGGGCAGGGACTGGCGACGCAGCGTCTGGAGCATGCTTCGTTGCGGGGTCTTGCAGGGGCTTGCCGCTGACTTCGGCGTAGACGCGCGCGTAGTTCTCCGGGGTGGGGGCGAGTTTTTGCGCAACCAGGGATTTCAGGGTTTTGCTGGCTATTTCGGCAGGGTTTGAAGGTTTTTCTGGTGAAACCATGGGTGCGATCAGGCGTTCAATGAGTGGTTGAAATCAGCGATCCGAAATGAGTCAGCCAGGCGGGGTCTGCAAGGACCAATGCCACCATGCCTCCGAAGGCGCTCCAGGACAGCAACAAGGCAAAGAGAAACCCCCGTCCAAGCCAAAGGCTGCGGCGCAGGCGACGCTGCAACTGCAAAACCTCCACAGTATCTTGCACCCCCTGCAGGGTCTGCCGCTGACTCGCCGCCATCTGAAGCTCCAGCGCTTCCTGCGCGCGCAACGCTTCCACCAGTTCGGCCTGCGCCACCCGGCGAGCTGACGCCGCCTCCAGCTTACGCCGTTCTGCCGCAATGCGCTGACGCGCCTGCACCGTCACCCGCACTTCTTCATCCATGCGGGCACGCGCTACATCCTGCGCCTCCTGGACGGCCTTCAGCCGGGCTTCTGCAGCCTCGGCAGCCTGGACTTCCTGCAAGATGCGTTCATTGTCCGCCTCGATGGCGCGCAATTCCACTTCCATGCGCCGTTCAATGGCGGCAATCGCCTGGTTTTCAGCACGCATGCGCTCGCGCTCGAGACGCTGCAAATCCTGTTCACGGGAGGCCCTGAGATCGGAAGGCGCGACGGCACGTGCCTGAGCTTCGGCACGAATGCGCGCCTGCTCGGCTAATTGTGCTGCCGTTTCTGCTTCGATGCGGGCTTGCGCCTGGCGGATGTTTTCAATCTCGGCAGGGTATTCATTGGCCAACGCATCAAACCGAAAGGTGTTTCCATGTGCCGCCATGTTCTTCTCCCGAAGGGTAGAGCCAGAGCCCCGACCCCCCTAAAATATCAGGGCTGCACATCATTCCATCGCTGGAATAACCCTGAAAACAACAGGTTATTTACCCGATGACGGGGGAATTACTGACGCGCCGTCTCAAAAAACCCGCTTTCCAGCAACTCGTCGGTCAAGGCCTTGTAATCTGCAGCACCACCACTTTGCGAGGCGTAGCTGAAGACATCCTGACCATGCATGGGGCTTGCTGCCAGGGCCACGTTTTCACAGATGCGCGTATTGCACACCTGCGCCCCATAACGCTCCTTGAGCTTCTGGTAGATGTCGTAGGACAGCTTGCGGCGCGGGTCAAAGCGCGTCACCACGATGCGCCGCCGGTACACCTTCCCGAGCTTTTTCTCCAGCACGTTGAGCGCCCCCTCCAGCCGATGCACCCCTTCCAGAGACAGGAAATCTGCAGAGACAGGTATCAGCACCCGGTCGGAAGCCAGCAGGGCATTGAGCGTCAACACGCCCAGCATGGGACAACAGTCAATCAGGATGGGTTCACCGCTTTGGGTGAGATCGGCGCTCAGCCCCTGGCGCAGCAGGGTCGCCGCCTTGGCATCACCGCCATAGAGGGCGTCCACTTTGGAGAGTTCCAGCGAGGAAGGCACGATTTTCCAGCCGGATGGGGTGTCGCGCAGCAAACGGGAAAGCGGCGTCTTGTCCTTGAAAAAGGCAATCATGCCCGTCCCCAGGGCCGAATCGCGAATCCTGCAAGCCAGGCTCAAGTGCGCCTGCGGATCCATGTCCAGGGCGATGGGATGCCGTCGCGCTCTTGCCAATGCTGCCGCAAGATTGAGGCATGTGGTGGTTTTGCCAACGCCCCCTTTCTGGTTGAATACCGCGATGACCGCCATGCGACGCATTTCCTTCTATATTTGAGAATCACCTTGAGCAGGGAAATTATTGCAAACCGGGGTCAGACCCCATCGGATGAATTGAAGGTGTTTTACCCCCGTTAAAAAGGTGGCGTACAATGGATTTTGTCCAACGCCCTAAAGTTTTGTCAGCTTCTGCCGAAAACAGGTGCTATAAGGCTAGATATCAGGAGATTTTCGTGAAAGTCGAAAAATCCGGCAAAACACCCCCTGTCACGCCCGTCCGTGATGGCGTGGCGCGTGCACAAACCTCTCGAACCGCCGGAATGGGAACCAGCAGCACCAATGCCCCCAACAGTACCAGCGTCCATCTGGGGGATTCTGCCGCCCAGCTGCAAAGCATGCAGAACAGCATGGCTCAGTCTCCCGTGGTGGATGCCGCCAAAGTGGCTGAAATCAAACAGGCCATCAGTGAAGGCCGCTTCCAGGTCAATTCCAGCGCAGTCGCAGACCGCCTGATCTTGTCAGTAACCGACCTGATCAACAACCGCCAGCACTGATTGATGGGCAAGCCCTCGTCACCTGCCATCACTACTGACTGGGCCTCCTGCCTTCGCGCCGAACATGGCGCGCTGCAATCTTTTCTGGAGGTTCTGGAAAACGAGCAACGCACCCTCCTGTCCGGGCAAACCGAAACCCTGATCGATCTGGCCGACCAGAAAACCAGGCTGGTGGAGCAGCTCACCCGGCTTGCCGAACAACGCCGAATGCTTCAGACAGCCCCCGGTGTGGCCCCTGCGGGCCAGGAAGATGGGGCCTCACGCCAGCTCTGGACCGCCATACGCCAGATGGCCTCGCGCGCCGAACAGCTCAACCATACCAACGGTGAACTCATCCAGATCAAGCTGCGCCACAATCAGCAGGCCCTGAACGTCCTGCACAATGCTGCGCAAAGTGCCACGCTGTACGGCCCGGACGGGCAGGCCAGCATCCCGGTCGCAGGCCGCACCCTGGGCAGCGTCTAAATCCTGCCGCACGTCAGGGGTTGCCCTGCTCCTGCTGTACCTGGGGGGTGAGGATCGTCACGGTCACGCGACGGTTTCTGGCGCGGTTTTCAGGAGTATCGTTGGGCACCAGGGGCTGGTTATCCGCAACACCCGCTGCCGTCAGGCGCTTGCCGTCCACCCCTTGCCGGATAAACAGCCGTACCACGCTGCTGGCACGCGCTGACGAGAGTTCCCAGTTGGAAGGAAACTGCGCCGTGCTGATCGGCACATTATCCGTATGGCCTTCCACCTGGATGGCAAGATTGCCGGGCTTCAGAACGGCGGCGACCTCTGACAGGGTTTTTGTCGCCTTGTCCTGCAAGGTGGCATCCCCCTCATGAAACAGGGCCCTGACGTTGATGTCCAGGACGATACCGCGCCCACTCTGGATGACGCTGACCTGGCCCTTGCTCACCAGCGGCGAAAGAATCCGGCTGAGGTCGTTGGCCAGGTTCTGTAAATACTCCTGCTGTTTTTGCTGTTGTTTTGCCAACCGTGCGTTGCGCTTGTCCAGCAGTGACCTCAGCACGCTATCCTGGTCCAGCGACTGGAGGTCGGCATCGGCAGGAATGAGGGTGCGGCTGAAAGCCGAGTTCAGGGAGGAACTGAATACCCGATACTTCCCTTCGTTGACGGAAGAGATGGCGTACATCACCACAAAAAAGGCAAAGAGCAGCGTAATGAAATCGGCGTAGGAAATCAGCCAGCGATCGTGGTTTTCACGATCGGCCCGCTTGGGGCGTCGCGCCATCTCAGAATAAATACCCTTCAAGTTTGCCTTTGACAAAATGGGGATTCTCACCGTTGGCAATCAATTCAAACCCATCCACCGCCATTTCATAGTACGCAATTTGCTGCTGGATCTGCATTTTTAATTTGCTGGCGATGGGCAAAAAAACCAGGTTGGCAAAACCGACGCCGTAGATGGTGGAAATGAACGCCACGGCGATTCCGGCGCCCAGCTGTGCCGGCTCTCCCAAACGCTCCATCACGTGCACCAGCCCCAACACGGCACCCAGCATGCCGATGGTGGGCGCATAGCCCGCTGCCGCCTCCCACACGCGGGCTGCAGACCAGCGAAAATGTTCATAGGACTGGATGTCTACCGCCAGCACTTCGCGAACCTTTTCTGCAGCATAACCATCAGCCAGCAGCTGTAGGCCCTTTTTGAGAAAGGGGTCCTCACACTTCACGGCCTGCGCCTCGAGAATCAGCAGCCCCTCGCGACGCGCTTGGTTGCTCCACTCAAGCAGCCGGTCCTGCAACGCGGATGCCGACACGTCCGGGGTCACAAAAACCCAACGCCCCATGCGAATGGCCGCTACAAAAATACGAAACGGCGTTTGCAACATCACGGCGCCCAGGGTGCCACCAAACACGATGACGAAGGCAGTGCCCTGAACCAGAGCAGAGATCGCGCCGCCTTCCAGCCACTGGCCGCCAATCACCCCCAACAGACCGATCAGCAATCCCGCAAGACTGAGCTTGTCCATCAGTGGCCCTTCAGCCGGCTGCGCAGTCGCGCGACGGCCTGGCTGTGCAGCTGGCAAATGCGCGATTCGCTCACACCCATGACCTCGCCGATTTCACGCAGGTTCATCTCCTGCTCATAGTGCATGCCCATTAAAAGGCGCTCGCGTTCGGGAAGCTCTTCGATGGCCCGGATCAGGGCCGTACGAAATCGACTGCCCCGCAGCAAATCCAGGGGATCCGGCTCGCTTTCCACTTCATGGCGGTCGAAGAAGTCCTCTTCATCACGATCATGAAAGTCTTCGTAATAAATCAGTTGCGCCCCGCGCGATTCATACAGCATCTGCTGGTAATCGGGAAGGGAGAGGCCCATCTCCTGGGCAATTTCAGATTCGTTTGGCGGCTTGCCCATCTTTTGCTGCAGCTTGCTGATGGCACTCTCGATGCGCCGCACGTCGCGACGCATGGTTCTGGGCATCCAGTCGGACTGGCGCAACTCGTCCAGCATGGCACCACGAATGCGCTGGGCCGCGTAGGTTTCGAATTGCGCGCCGCGTAATTCGTCATAACGTCCGGCCGCCTCAAGAAGCCCCATCATGCCCGCCTGGATCATGTCGTCCACTTCGACGCTACCCGGCAACCGGGCCTTCAAGTGATGCGCAATGCGCTTGACCAGCGGCGCAAATTCCTTGAGGCATTGTTCCTTGTCGTTGAGTCCGGATGGCGTGTACATATTCTCGTTATCAGGTGCTGTAAGCCCAGTTGGGCGGGCGCGTCTGCTGCCCGATCAGGCGTTTGATCATGCCGGGAAGCCCCCAATCCTCGCCCTGCCCAGGTGACGGCAACTGCATCATGGCACTCTCCAGCTCCGCCAACGCCAATGACGCAGGCGCTTCAGGGAACGCGGCCACCACGCAACGACGTAATTGTGTCGCACGATTCAGCTGTTCATCAACTGGAATATGGCCCAAAAAGTCAATTTGTGCCTTGAGGTGGTTTTGGGCCACCCGGGCCATATTATCCACGATGGCACGGGCCTCGTGTGCTTCCGTCACGCGATTGACCACAATGCTGAACTGGCGCAGCCCGTCATTGAGCGCCATGCGCTTGATCAGGGCATAGGTTGCGGTAATCCCACCAGCCGAGGCATCGGTTACCAGCACCAGCGGCTGATTGGGGGCGAGACTGGCCATCACGCTCCCCCCTTCCTGCCGGGTGGCATCCACCAACACCACATCCACGCTGCGCGATACCGTCACCAGGCTGTCCAGCAGGCGTTGGCGCTCGGTGACGGAAAGCCGTTGAATGGTCTGGGTCACGCGCGCCACGGGCAGGACGTGCAACCCCGGCATGGCGCGCAAGAGGACATCGGACAACATCTTGTCGCAGCGCAACACATTCAGCAGGTCATGACGCGGTTTCAACGCCAGGGTATTGGCCGCATTATTGTGCGCCAGGTGTTCATCCAGAATCAGCACTTCCTGACCCGCGCGCGCCATCAGTGCTGCCAGATTGAGCACCAGACTGGTGGCCCCGAGGCCCGACTGCGCCCCCACCACCGTCCATACGCGCAGGGCGTTGCGTGCCAGCAGGTTGCGCAGTCCGGAAGCCTGGTCCATGACGCCGCCCTCAGAATGCATGGCCTGCCAGGGATGTTTGCGGAAATTCCAGTGCGCTGGGGGCAGTGTGACCCGCCGTTTCGAGGCTGTTGAAAGTGCAGTGCAGCAAATAAGACAGGCTCACCTCCTGCAGGTCTTCGGGCACCCTCTGACCATTGGCCAGGTAGTGCATGACCAGCCTGTGCCGGATCATCACGTCCAGCACGCCACCCATGGAAGCTGCCTCATCCAGCTTGGTGGGAATGCAACCGATGACACCTGCATGGCGATAGACGCGCACGACATCCTCCAGGGTGTGCAGGTTGCTGGTGGCATTGAGCAACAGCAACCGCTGTACCCCTGCGGCATCCAGCATGGCGGCCTGGTCCCCAACGCGGCTGTCACGCTGCCCCATGCCAATGGTGTCAATCAATACCAGGTGCTTTTGCTTCAGGGATGCCAGGGTCAATTGCAAATCAGCCGTATCGCGAACGGTTTGTACCGGCACACCCAGAATCTGGCCATAGATGCGCAGTTGCTCGAAGGCCCCAATCCGGTAGCTGTCGGTGGTGATGAGCGCCACCTTGTCGGCCCCGAATCGAACCACGGCGCGTGCGGCAAGCTTGGCCGCCGTTGTGGTCTTGCCTACTCCCGTGGGCCCCACCAGCGCATAGGTGCCCCCGCGTTGCACGATGTCTTCCGATCCGCTCACGCACCTCAGGTTGCGTTCCATCACCTTGAGCACCCAGTCCAGCCCCGCGCCGGGCGGCATCTTTTCCAGAATCTGGTCGGCAAGCCCCTGGCTGAACCCCACTTTGAGCAGGCTGCGCTGGACTCTCGCCTTCTGGGGGTCACTGCGCTGTACGCCAGACCCCGTCATCGCCGAAATCTGGTTGAGCAGGTTATCGTGAAGGGCGCGAATCTCCCCCAGCAAACCCGGGGGGCTGGCAGCAGGTAAGGACTGCGCCTGCGCGAGACCGGTCAGTGCCTCATGATGGGCTGCAACAATCTCCACCTGCTCGCCTACCTTGCGATTGGAAAGAATGATGGCCTCTTCTCCCATCTCGGCACGCACCATGCGCAATGCCTCGCGGGAGTTTGCCGCCAGAAACGTCTGTGTCTTCATGCCCTACCTCCAACCATGGCAGTTACCCGAACCGTCTTGAATCCGGGGACCTCGTCCTGTGAAATCACACGTAATTGCGGTAATGACCGCTTCAGGAAGCGCGCCAGCAAATCCCTGATCTGGGAGGGCACCATGAGTACCGTGGGCAACCCCAGCTTTTCCTGATTTTCAGCAGCCATGCGGGTTTCCCGCAGCAGGGTGTCCGCCAGGCCCGGCTCGATGGCCTGGCTGCTGCCCCCTGCCTGCAAGGCCTGCGCCAGCAAATATTCCAGCTCCTTGTCCATGCCAATGACCTGCAGCTCCTGTGCGGCGGGGTAGAGCTGCTGCACGATGGCCGGACCCAGGGCCACGCGCACTTGCGCCGTGAGCTGATAGGCATCCTGGGTTTGCCCGGCAAATTTGGCCAGGGTTTCCAGGATGGTGCGCATGTCACGGATGTGCATGCCCTCATCCAGCAGGTTCTGCAATACCTTTTGCACCGTTGCCAGGGGCAGCAGCTTGGGCACCAGGTCTTCGGTCAGCTTAGGCGACTGCTTGCCCAGATGATCGATGAGTTGCTGCAATTCCTGCAGGCCCAGCAGCTCGGCTGAATGGGCGTTGATCAGATGGCTGAGATGCGTGGCGATGACGGTGCCCACATCCACGACGGTGTAGCCTTGGGCCTGGGCATACTCCCGCATGGAGGCCTCGATCCAGACGGCAGGCAGGCCAAAAGCCGGGTCTTTCGTGGCATTCCCTTGCAGCGGCCCGGTGGCATTACCCGGGTTGATGGCCAGGAACATGCCGGTAAAGGCTTCTCCCGAGCCAATTTCGGCGCCCTTGAGGGTGATGCGATAGGCGTTGGGCCGCAGGTCCAGATTGTCGCGAATGTGGATGGCCGGTGGCAGGAAGCCGATGTCCTGGGTGAACTTCTTGCGGATGCCCTTGATGCGTCGCAGCAGGTCGCCATCCTGAGCCTTGTCCACCAGCGCGATCAGCCGGTAACCGACTTCCAGACCCAACACATCCACCTGCGAGACATCTTCCCAACTGGCTTCGGGGGCTTCAGTGCTGGCAGGGACGGCCGTACTCACCTCGGCAACGGCTTCGCGTTCCTTGGCGCGTTGCATCAGCAGGTAGGCCCCGCCCCCCAGGATACTAGCCAGCAACAGGAAGGCGAAATGGGGCATGCCCGGCACAAGGCCCAGCGCCCCAATGATGATGCCGGTCAGCAGCAGCACCAGGGGTTTGCTGAACAGCTGCCCTACCAGCTGCTGGCCAATGTTCTCCTCGGTAGTGACGCGACTCACCACCACGCCCGCTGCCGTGGAAATGACCAGCGCGGGTATTTGTGCCACCAGCCCGTCACCGATGGTCAGGAGCGTATAATTTTTGGCTGCCGTAGCCATGTCGAGGTTGTGCTGCAGCACGCCTACGATGAACCCCCCCACGATGTTGATGAGCAGGATGACGATGCCGGCGACCGCATCACCCCGAACAAACTTGCTGGCACCATCCATCGAACCAAAGAAATCGGCTTCCTGTGCGATGGTGGCGCGCCGACGGCGGGCCTCGTCTTCGCCAATCAACCCGGCATTGAGGTCTGCATCGATGGCCATTTGTTTGCCCGGCATGGCATCCAGGGTGAAGCGCGCGCCCACCTCGGCAATACGCCCGGCGCCCTTGGTGATCACCACGAAGTTGATGACCACAAGGATCATGAACACGACGATGCCAACCGCATAGTTGCCACCCACGAGGAAGTGACCGAAGGCCTCGATGACCTTGCCTGCCGCATCGGGTCCGGTATGTCCTTCCAGTAGCACGATACGGGTGGAGGCGACATTGAGTGAGAGGCGCAGCAACGTGGTGATCAGCAGCAGTGTGGGAAACACCGAAAAATCCAGCGGCTTCAGGGTGTTCATGCTGACCAGCAGCACCATGATGGCGACCGCAATGTTGAAAGTGAACAGGATGTCGAGCAGAAAGGGCGGCAGTGGCAGCACCATCATCGCCAGCACCATCACGATCAACAGGGGCCCTGCCAACCCGCGCACACCGGACTGTTTGAAAAAATCCTTCAGAATGTTCAGTAGATTCATCGCTTGTCTTAATGGGTCTGTGTTTCAGGGTCGAGTTCGGGGGGAACCATCAGGTCTTTCGGAACGACAGGGACATGGCCGCCTCCCATCTGGTAGCGCCGTAACTGGTAGACATAGGCAAGCACTTCAGCCACTGCGGTGTAAAGCCGCTCAGGAATCGTCTGCTCCAGTTCGGCGTGTTTATACAGCGCGCGCGCCAAGGGCGGCGCTTCCAGAATCGGGATGTGGTGCTCCGTGGCCAGCGCGCGAATGCGCTCAGCCAGCAAATGCGAGCCCTTGGCCACCACGATCGGAGCCCTCATGGATTGTTCGCTGTAACGCAGGGCCACGGCGTAGTGGGTGGGGTTGGTGACCACCACATCGGCGCTTGGAATTTGCGCCATCATCCGGCGCCGTGCCATTTCCCGTTGCATGCTGCGAATCTTGGCCTTGATTTGCGGATCGCCCTCGGTCTCCTTGGATTCCTGGCGCACTTCCTCACGCGTCATCTTCAGGCGCTTGCTATGCTCCCACAGCTGGAAAGGCACATCGATCGCCACGATCAGCAACATACCGCCCATGATGGCCAGGAACCCATCCCACAACAGTTGCCCCATCCCGGTGGCAGCAACGGCAATGGGTTGCCCTGCCAGCATCAGGAAAGCTTCCCGGTGATGCCACACCGCCCAGGCGCCAGCGCCACCGACCACAACGGCCTTGGCAATACTCTTGCCCAACTCGATCAGGCCATGCACCGAAATCATGCGGCCAAATCCGGTCATGGGGTCCAGACGGGAAAAATTGGGCTGGATGGGCTTGAGACTGAACATCCAGCCGTTGAGCAATAGCGGTGAGAAGGCTGCCGTAGCCAGCAACATCAGCAACAGCGGCAAAAAGGCCAGTAGGGTTTCAAGCGACAGGGCGTAGAGTCTTGGAACCAAGAGTTCGGTTTGAAAGGCATCTTCTGCCTTCAGGGTCAGCCCCTCCTGGAGCAACTTCATGAGCCCACTGGACAAATGCGACCCCATCAGCCACACCCCGGCGCCGCCTGCCATCAGCACGGCAAAGGTGGACAGCTCGCGCGAACGCGCAACCTGGCCCTCTTCTCGCGCCTGGTCCAGGCGCCGTTGTGAGGGTTGTTCTGTTTTCTCGAGATCGCTGTCTTCTGCCATGAGGGACTCCACTACTCATGGCCATTATCCGAATTAGCCGTCCAGTCAATCCGGAGATAAGCAACCGATTTAGGGGGTTATTCGCCTAGCGGATTTTTCCATCCGTACCAGGCTGTTTTTCACTGCTTGCTGCAGCAACGACTTCATACACGGTCCTGCCGCGCAGCCTGAAGTAGTCTTCTGCATGATTGAAGCGCTCGGAATGGCCTGCGTAGAGCAATCCATCACGGCGCAGCAGGGGAGCAAATTTTTTCAGAATGCCCAGTTGCGTGTCTCGATCGAAGTAGATCATGACGTTACGGCAAAAAATGGCATCCAGGGGTGGCCTGATCGGCCAGGGATCCTGAAGCAGGTTGAGTTGGCGAAAAGTCACCAGATTGCGAATTTCCGGTTTCACCTTGACGTGGCCTGCCGGGACGGTGTGATCCTGAATGAAATGGCGCTGCACCAGCGCGCGGTCCAGGCGTGCCACGCGCTCGAGAGGATAGAAGCCCGTCTTCGCTGTTTCCAGAACTTCCGTGTCGATATCCGTGGCAATGATCACAACGCCCGGCGTGGTACTGCCCAATGCGTCCACGGCGGTCATGGCCATGCTGTAGGCCTCCTCTCCCGTGGATGCTGCGCTGCACCATAACACGATGGGGCCTCGCGCCTTGATCGTCCGCAACTGTTCGGCCAGGAGTTCGAAGTGATGGGGTTCCCTGAAAAAGGCCGTGTGATTGGTGGTCAGGGCGTTGGTGAAAGCCTCCCATTCGCGCCGGTCCACCCTTTCCAGAACCTGCAGGTACTCGGCAAAGGTGCGGATGCCGGTGGCGCGAAGCCGCCGCGAAAGCCGCCCGTACACGAGGTCGAGCTTGCTCTCGCCCAGGGAAATACCCGCGTGCTTGCGAATCAGGTCGCAAATGCGCGTGAAATCCTGGACCGTCAATTGAAACTCCCGTCCGGGGGTGGTTTGTCCTTCAGTCGGTTTTGCCATGAAATGAGATATTGAAGCATCTGAGAAATAAATCAAAAAAAAATTAAAAAAATCCTAAAGTTTTTCCGATCGATGCCGATACTTAATTCATACGCATGCGGTTGCCTGATGCAACTCCATGAAAAATTTAGATTTTTAGCAATTTTTCGGTTAAAGCGCAATCGAAAAATTGATTTTGGTCGTCCCTCTTGTAGGTGTTTTTCCTACAACAGAATCGGAAGAAATCCGATTCTGTTTCCCCTTTGCACCCTGCACAATGGAACCCACGGAGCCACTTTAGTTCCTGTCAAACCCGGGGGGGATGATTTATGAACGCCGTTCAGTTGCACGAAGAAATCAAGGAAACCAACCTGTCGTACCTGCTGCTGGCCCAGAACATGATCAAGCAGGATTCGGCTGCGGCCCTGTTCAGGCTGGGGATCAGCGCTGAAGTTGCCGATCTGATTGCCGCCCTGAGCCCCGCCCAACTGATCAAGATGGCCGCGTCCAACATGCTGGTATGCCGTTTCCGGTTTGATGAAAACCTGCTTTTCAACATGATCACGGACTACAGCAAGGACCGCCTGATGGCACAGCCCCATGCGGCCATTCTGGTGGCTGGTCAGGCTGTGGAACAACTTGGCGCTTGAAAACGCCAACCCTGACCCATGGTAGCCCCAGTGCGCAATAAAAGCGTCATTGCCGAAGCACGGCAAATCCATTTTGCCGTGGAAATGATTGAACTGGGCGCCCGACTGCAGCTGTTGCAGGAAGAAACCTCGCTCAGTCGCGAGCGGCTGCTGAAACTCTACAAGGAAGTCACCGGTCGTTCCCCATCAAAAGGCATGCTGCCGTATTCCACGGACTGGTTCATCAGCTGGCAGCCCAACATCCACTCATCACTGTTCATGGGAATCTATCAGTTCCTGGCAAAAAATGCCGCCCTGTCGGGGCTTGAGCTACTCATCAAAAGTTATCGCCTGTATCTGGAACAAATCAGCGTCAGCGGGGAAGAACCCATCCTCAGCATCACCCGTGCGTGGTTTCTCATCCGATTTCTGGATGCCAACATGCTGCAACTGACCGCCTGCACGGCTTGCAGCGGCCAATTTGTCGTCCACACCAACGATTTGTACGAAGACTATGTCTGCGGCGTTTGCCGTCCTCCCTCACGCGCCGGAAAAACGCGCAAGTCTGCATCACGATCCGATACACTTCTCGCAGAACCCTGCAAAGTCTCTTAAAGTTTCCCGAAAATTTGCCGTTACCACACCCGAAGGCGTGATTTACGCCTTGGTTTGCGTTATCAGCCTTCGGAGCCTTCGTCATGTTTGTCTTGGTCGGATATTTGGTGGTCGCCGCTGCGGTTTTTGGTGGGTTCGCACTGGCGGGGGGCCACCTTGCAGCCCTGCTTCAGCCCGTGGAACTGTTGATGATCGGCGGCGGCGCAGCGGGCGCCTTTTTTGTGGGAAATTCAGCCAAGGCCGTCAAGGCCACGCTCAAGGCCTTTCCCTCCGTCTTCAAAGGGTCCAAATACAGCAAGGCCGTCTACATGGAACTGATGGCCCTGCTGTATGAATTGCTGGGAAAAATGCGCAAGGAAGGGTTAATGTCTATCGAGGCCGATGTGGAAAGGCCCACCGAAAGCCCCTTGTTCTCCAAATACCCAAAAATCACTGCCGACCATCATGTCATTGAATTCATGACCGATTACTTGCGCATCATGGTCAGCGGCAACCTCAATGCCATGGAAATTGAAAACCTGATGGATGTGGAAATAGAAACCCATCATCACGAAATCCTGATTCCAGCCCATGTCATTGCCAAAATCGGCGACGGCCTACCTGCCTTCGGGATCGTGGCGGCCGTCATGGGCGTGGTGCACACCATGGAATCCGTAGGCGCCCCCCCTGCCGAGTTGGGACTCATGATTGCTCATGCCCTGGTGGGCACCTTTCTGGGCATCCTGCTGGCGTATGGCTTCATCGGACCTCTGGGAACCCTGCTGGAACAAAAGGCTGAAGAATCCTCTAAGATGTTCCAGACCATCAAGGTCACCTTGCTGGCCAGTTTGAATGGCTACGCGCCTGCCATGGCCGTTGAATTTGGACGCAAGGCGCTCAATTCCACCGAGCGCCCCGGTTTCAGCGAACTGGAAGAGCATGTCAAGCAAAAACGCTGAACACCGCCTGAGAGAGTACAGCCATGTCCAATGACGACAAGCGCCCCATCGTCATCAAGCGCATCAAGAAAGTGGTGGGAACGCACCACGGCGGCGCCTGGAAGATTGCCTATGCCGACTTCGTGACGGCCATGATGGCATTTTTCCTGCTGATGTGGCTGTTGGGTTCCACCACCAAGGGCGACCTGCAGGGAATCGAGGATTATTTCAAGACACCGTTGAAAGTGGTGCTGGAAGGCGGTTCGGGCAGCGGTGACAGTTCGAGCGTCATGAAGGGAGGCGGCAAGGATTTGACGCGCAGCGAAGGCCAGGTCAAGCGCGGTGACCTGCCCACCGAAAAGCGCATCATCAACCTCAAGGCAGCCCAGGAAGAGTTTCAGCGTCTGGAACGCGAAAAAGAGCTGAACAAGCTCAAGGCCCTCAAGGCCAACATCGAAAAGGCCGTGGACTCCAACGACAAGTTGAAGAAATTCAAGAACCAGATCCTGCTCGACATTACCAGCGAAGGCCTGCGCATCCAGATCGTCGATGAAAAAAACCGCCCCATGTTTCGACTGGGCAGCTCCCAGCTGGAGCCGTACACCAAGGATATCCTGCGCGAAATTGGCGACATGCTCAACGAGGTTCCCAACCGGATCAGCCTGTCCGGACATACCGACGCCCACCTCTACGCTGCGGACAAAAACGGCTATAACAACTGGGATCTTTCTGCGGATCGCGCCAACGCATCGCGTCGGGAATTGATTGCGGGCGGCATGGACCCCAACAAAATTGCCAGGGTCGTAGGCCTCTCCTCAGCCGTGCTGCTCAATCCCAAAGACCCGCTTGATCCCATCAACCGCCGCATCAGCATCATCGTCATGAACAAAAGGGCGGAGGAATCTGCCCAACACGATGGTGGCGTCCTCGAGGTGGATACGGGCAACACAGACGATTCTGGCAGCAGCACCCCGTCCACAGCACAGGCCGCTGCGGTGGCCCCACCCACAACACCGCCTCCTGATCATTAAAGTTTCCGTCGGATCAGCCGAAACAATATTACAGCAGCGCTTATGTTCGCCCCGGCACAGGGGCCAGACGAGGCGACCAGGAGAAAGCAGGAATGGCAAATTGGTGGAATGGGTTATCGCTCAAAAACAAGCTGCAGATCCCGATCCAGCTGATCATCCTCGTCATCCTCATCATCGCGCAACGCCTGATATTCAACGAATTTGAGCGGCGCACCCTGGACGAATCCCGTCAAAAGGCCATCGTCTCTGCCGATGGGGTCATCAATGGCCTCAATATCATGATGGAAACCGGGGTGATCAGCGACAAGGAAAACCGCAAGCTGTTCATCACCAAAATGGGCGCTTCGTCCGACGTCAGCGAACTGCGCGTCATCCGCAACAAGCAGGTTTCAGATCAATATGGTCCCGGCATGCCCGAGGAAGGGGCGCGGGATGCGATGGATCATGCGGCGCTGGATACCGCCAAGGTCCAGACCGCGCTTCAGGGCGCTGGTGACAACATGACCCTGCGCGTGGTGGTGCCCTTCATCGTCTCCACCAATTTTCGCGGCACCAACTGCCTGCTTTGCCACGCAGTCAAGGAGGGGAGCGTCAATGGTGCCGCCAGTATCACGCTGGATCTGCAGAAAGAGTACAACCTGATCCGCAAAGGCAGCATCATGCTCTGGGGCGCCCAGATTGGCATGCAGGTCATCCTGTATTTCATCATTGGCTGGAGCATTACCCGCATCACGCGACCCACGCGTGAATTGCAACAAACCATGCATGCCATGCTGGCGGATGGCGACCTCACCCGTCGGGCCCCTGTGCGCAGCAATGATGAAATCGGCCAAACGGCCAGGGCCTTCAATTCGTTCGTGGAAGGATTCCAGCGCATCATCACCCAACTGCAGGGCTATTCCGACAGGGTTTCAGCCTCGGCGCGGGCGTTGTCAGAAAATACCAATGCGGTGGAAGTCAGCACCAACAAGCAAAGCCAGGAAGCCGCGAATGCGTCGAGGCTGGTGGAAAGCATGAGCCAGAGTATTGCCTCAGTGGCTGAAAATGCCCTGGATGTGGCAAAACTTTCCCAGGAAAGCCTGCAACGCGCCCAACGGGGCCAGCAAAACCTGCATGAAATGATGAACGAGATCGAACATGTGGAGGCGACCGTCAAGGAAATGGCCGGCTCCGTGGGTGATTTCGTCAAGAGCACGCAATCCATCACCAGCATGACCCAACAGGTGCGCGACATCGCCGAACAGACCAACCTGCTGGCCCTCAATGCAGCCATCGAGGCCGCCCGGGCCGGCGAGCAGGGACGGGGCTTTGCCGTGGTTGCAGACGAGGTACGCAAGCTTGCCGAAAAATCAGCGCTCTCTGCCAGCCAGATCGATGTGGTCACGCAGCAATTGAGCGGACAGAGCGCTCAGGTGGACCGCAGCGTACAAAGTGGGTTGAATTCGCTGCAAAGCAGTCGCGCGCACATGGAAGCCGTGGCCAGCGTCCTCTCTGAATCCACCGAGACGGTGAACAATGTCAGCAAGGGCGTGGACGACATTTCGGCTTCCGTAAATCAACAGAAGGTAGCCAGCCAGGATATCAGCCGCAACCTGGAACACATGGCTTCCATGGCCGAAGCCAACACGGCCTCCATCCAGAGCACCGTTCAGGCGGTCAGGGAGATGGAGACGCTGGCCTCCAGCCTCAGGGACGCAGGCGGCCAATTCAAGGTATAACGGGATCAATCATGTCTGAACTCCTCACCAACATAGATGCCCGAACCAAGCTGGCGGGCACCAACAAGCTTGAGATCCTGATGTTCACCCTGGGCACCGACCGGCATACCCAGCGTCGGGAAACGTTCGGCATCAACGTGTTCAAGGTGCGTGAAGTGCTGCGCGCCCCGACGATTACCCAGGCACCTGACATGCCCCCGGCTGTGGAAGGGATGGTGAGCCTGCGCGGCGCGCTGGTGCCCATCATTGATCTTGCCAAGTATGCGCGCGTGGAAGTCGAGGCCAAGCCCGAAATCATGATCGTCACGGAATACAACGGTCACATCCAGGGATTTCTGGTGGAGTCGGTGGACACCATTCTCCGGTTGGACTGGTCTGCCATGAAAGTTCCGCCGGACATGATGAACGCCAACATGGGTGGCCTGGTCACTGCCGTCACCGAACTGGCTGATGGCAGGCTGGTGATGATGCTGGATGTTGAACGCGTCCTTGCTGAAACTTCACAAACGGGCGAAGACGACCTGATTTTCAAGAATGTCCAGCCCCTGGGGCTGGCCAACCGGCGGGTGTTCTACGCCGACGACTCTTCGGTGGCGCGTCGGCAGATTGAGCGCACGCTCGATGCCATGGAGGTGAAGGGCATTTCTGCGGTCAACGGGCGCCAGGCCTGGCAGGAGCTGCAAAAAATGGCCGATTACGCCGATGCCGCACACATTCCCGTCAAGGACATGATTCAGCTCATTCTCACCGATGTGGAAATGCCCGAGATGGACGGTTACATGCTGACGCGCAAGATCAAGGATGACAAGCGCTTTGACGGCATTCCCATTTTGATGCATTCCTCGTTGTCCGGCAGCTCCAACCAGCAGTTGGGCAAGGCCGTGGGCGTTGACGAGTATGTTTCCAAATTCGAACCCAATCGACTGGCGCAAACACTGGCGCGCCTGCTGATGAAGTAATCAGGAAAGATCATGAGCCTAGCCGATTACCAGAACACCATCATGAACGATCTCGCCGCGGCAAACCAGCAAGGCGGCGGTCTGCTGGATGCCGTGGACGCCCGCACCAATCTTGCGGGCTCCAACAAGATGGAGATCCTGTTGTTTTCCCTGGGTACCCAGGAACATTTTGGCATCAATGTCTTCAAGGTCCGCGAAGTGACCAACGCCATGAAGGTGACCCGGACGCCCAACATGCCCGAGGGCGTTGCAGGAATCGTCAGCCTGCGCGGGCACATCATTCCCGTTCTGGACCTCGCGAGTTACATGAAACTGGAAAATGCCACCCAGCATGAACGTACCACCATGATGGTGACGGAATACAGCCGGCATACCTTGGGATTTCTGGTCCAGGGCGTCAACCGGATCATCCGGGTGGACTGGGACAAGGTCCATGCCCCGGAAAACGCTATGGCCGGGGGCGGAAACCTGATCACTGCCATCACGGAACTGCCCAACGGCGACCTCGTCTCCATCGTGGACGTGGAACAGGTCCTGGCCAATGCGTTTGGCGAAGATGTGGTCGGTGCGGTCACTAAAATCGAAAGAGGCCATGAAATGTGCGTCTTTTTCGTGGATGACTCTTCCGTGGCACGCAAGACAATATCGGAACTCCTCGACAAGATGGGGGTAAAGCATCTGCGCGCCAATAATGGACGGGAAGCCTGGGAGCGGCTACAGGGACTTGCTGACAGTGCAGCAAACGCCGGAATCCCCCTGCATGACCAGATCCAGGTCATTCTGGCGGATGCCGAGATGCCTGAAATGGATGGTTATGTACTGACGCAGCATATCAAGGCCGATCACCGGTTTGACGGCATCCCGGTGGTCATGCACTCGTCACTGTCCTCCCAAGCCAACCGGACCATGGGCAACCGGGTTGGCGTGGACCATTATGTGGCCAAGTTTGACGCAGCCATGTTGTCTGATACCCTGCGTCCCTTGTTGACCTAAAGCATTGATTGGAGAGTTCGAGTGGTTGATGCGAATATGAAATTCCTGGTTGTGGACGATTTTTCCACCATGCGCCGCATTGTCCGCAACCTGCTGAAAGAATTGGGCTTTACAAACGTCCAGGAAGCAGAAGACGGAGTTGATGCACTGCAAAAACTCAGTGCGGGCGACTTCGATTTTGTGGTCTCAGACTGGAACATGCCCAACATGACCGGTATTGAACTGCTGCGAAAAGTAAGTTCGGATCCGGCACTGAAGCATCTGCCGGTATTGATGGTCACCGCTGAAGCCAAACGGGAGAACATCATCGAAGCAGCCCAGGCCGGCGCCAGCGGTTATATCGTCAAACCTTTTACCGCCGCGACGCTGGACGAGAAGCTCAAGAAGATTTTCCAGAACATGCAGAAGTGAGCCAGGCCATGACTTCAAATACCGCCGAGAACCAGGACAACGACAGCCTCGAGGCTCTCTTTGACAGCATCATTGCCTCCACGCAAGCACCCGCTGAGGGCGTTGCCGACCACCCAGCGCCGGATGGTGCAGAACGCGTATTCAACCAGCTGGGGCAATTGACGCGGACCTTGCACGACAGCCTGCGTGAACTGGGATACGATAAAAACCTGGAGTCCATGGTTTCCTCCATTCCCGATGCGCGCGACCGCTTGAGTTATGTGGCCGCCATGACGGAACAGGCCGCTGAACGCGTGCTCAATGCCACCGATGCCGCGCAACCGATCGTCACCCAGATCGAAACCGAAGCCCATCAACTGGCTTTGAACTGGCAAAAACTTTTTGACCGCCAGATGGATGTCGAACAATTCAAGGCCCTGGCGACGCGAACCCATGCCTATCTGATGGAAGTGCCGAAGCAAACCAAAGCGACCAACGGCTATTTGATGGAAATCATGATGGCCCAGGATTTTCAGGACCTGACAGGACAAGTGATCAAAAAGATCGTTGACGTCACCCAGCAGATGGAACAGCAACTGGTGTCCCTGCTAGTGGAAAACGCCCCGCCCTCTGCCAGGATTGAAACCGCCAGCCTGCTCAATGGGCCTGTGATCAACCCGCAGAACCGATCTGATGTCGTCACCAGCCAGGATCAGGTGGACGATCTGCTGGAAAGCCTGGGGTTTTGACATGAACGATTTCGCCGGCATGGAAGAGCTGTTGCAGGATTTCCTCCAGGAATCCTCAGACCTGCTGTCTGACGTGGATAGCAAGCTTTTGACTCTGGAGCAGTCCCCTAACGACAGCCATCTGCTGAATGACATCTTTCGTGGATTTCACACCATCAAGGGCGGCGCTGGCTTTTTGAACGCCAATGAACTGGTGTCCCTGTGCCATCTCACAGAAAACCTGTTCGACCGGCTGCGCAATGCCGAACTGCGCCTCAATGCTGAAATCATGGATGCCATTCTGGCGGCGACGAGCGAGATCAGGCATATGTTTAGCGCGCTGGCGCAAGGTGTCCAGCCTGCCGCGGCCCCCCCCGAACTCCTGGCCGCCCTGCAGGCCGCCCTCAATGGCCAGTCCTCTGCAGTCTCTGTCCCCCCTGGCCCTGCGAAACCTGCCCAGACCGTCGCAGCGTCCGGAGGCCCGGACTGGAACCAGCTCTATGAGGCCCTGACGGGCACTCCAGCCAACAATTCGGCGACAGCCGCTGCCGCCACGGCCCCAAAGGCCGCCCCTGCAGCTGCCGAGCCAGAAATCGATGTGGCCGCGCTCAAAACCAGTGCTTTTGGCCGACGCGCCTCCGACATGCCCGGCAGCAGTGCCCCGCCCACAGGCCGAAGGGACGCTGAGAGCACCAAGGAAAACACCATCCGGGTGGACACCGAACGCCTGGACCAGGTGCTGAACCTATCCGGCGAAATCGGGCTAACTAAAAACCGCCTCAACCAGTTGCGCACCGAAATCCTGCTGGGAACCACCGATCCGGGTACCCTACGCGCCCTGGATGAGGCCGTCAATCAGTTGGACATGCTTGTAGTCAGCCTGCAGAACTCGGTCATGAAAACCCGCATGCAGCCCATCGGCCGCTTGTTCAAGAAGTTCCCCCGCCTTGCCCGTGATCTGGCGCGCCAGCTGGGCAAGGAAGTGGAACTGGTGCTCTCCGGAGAAGAAACCGAGATCGACAAGACCATGATCGAGGACCTCAACGATCCTCTGGTCCACCTCATTCGCAATGCGGTGGACCATGGCGTCGAGGACACGGCACAGCGTCTTGCTGCAGGAAAAACGGCCAAGAGCCTGGTTCAGTTGCAGGCGCGCCAGGTGGGAGACCACATCATCATCGTGATTGCCGATGACGGCAAGGGCATGCACCCAGACACCATTCGTGCCAAGGCCATCGAGAAAGGCCTGATCACGGCCGAGGTGGCCAACAATCTGGATGAAACCCAGTGTCTGGAACTGATTTTCCTCCCGGGATTCTCCACCAAGGACCAGATTTCCAGCGTGTCCGGGCGCGGTGTGGGCATGGATGTGGTCAAAACCAACATCCAGAAACTCAATGGCACCGTCACCATTCGCTCGGCAGCCGGCAAGGGCACGGAGCTGACCATATCCCTGCCGCTGACCCTGGCGATCCTGCCTGTGTTGCTGGTGCGGCTGGGAGAACAATCCTTTGCAGCGCCGCTGTCCATGGTTCGCGAAATCATCTCGGTCAAGGCCGAGCACCTGCAACATGTCGGCGGAAAGGCCAACATGGTGGTTCGCGGTGAAGTGTTGCCCGTGGTTTCGCTCGCCAGCATGATTGGCTGGGAAGAATCCGGAACTCCCGAGGTGGGCGTGCTGATGCATGTGGATAGCCACAGCTTCATTCTTTCCGTAGACGGATTTGATGGACACGATGATGTGGTCATCAAGTCCATGGATACCTTCCGGCCCAAAGGCGTGGCCGGCGTCACCATGTCCAGTGACGGAGAAATCGTGCTGATTCTCGACATCAAGGAGTTGCTGGGGATGACCCCGACGGCGACCCACTAAACCTTTTGCGCAAGGCCTCGCAGGGATCCGGCCGCGGCTCTGCCGGAACCCATGCCACGGTATCGTAAACGACCGCGGGATCAAAAGACTGGGGGGTGCCCAGCTCCAGCACAGCGACACTCACCACCCTGGCCTGGGGCGCGCGCTGGCGCAGCCAGACAGGCACCGCAAGATCCCGACGCAAATGCCCGTTACCCGCCAGCAACACTACCGGAAGCCCGGTACGCCGGTGCATGGCCACCATGGCCCCCGCCATCCCGTCATCGCGCGCGCGTTGTGCTGCTGCCATCAGGGGCAACTGCGCTTCGGACATCAGGTTGCAATGCCCCTCCCGCACCTCCTGCAACAGATTGAGGCGTTGCTGTTCTCCCCAATGATCCGGTTCAGGGGGTACGGGCCCATTCCCGCTCATCAGGGCAACCATTTGTGCCCGGGACAGGTTGGCGGCCCCCAGGGGAAGACCATGCCCTAACGCCAGGGTAACCACGGGTGCATAAAGCGGCCATTTCCAGCCCTTGAAGTTGAAGCGGGCTGCCTCGGCGATGGCTTTTGAAGCCACATCGTCCGCAGGTTTGTTGGCGGACTGCCATTGCTGCACGGCCTGATCCAGTGCCGGTTGCGATTCCAGATCGAACTGTTCAAAAACCAGGGCCACCCTGCGCTGCTGGACCAGCTGCTGCAGCCAGCGCAGGCGAAGTGCATGGCCTGCGCTGTTGTCATGGACTTCGCCCAGCAGCAGGAAATCGGCCTCGAGCCAGGCTACGGGGATGGTCTCCAGCGATGATCCCTCCTTTGTCGAGGGAGCAGCCTGGAGCGCGCAGGGCAATGCCACCAGCATGGTCAGGAGGAGGATCGTCCGAAAGGTTTGTCGCATCGTGAAGCTAGTTTACAAGTGTTGCATTGCCAACGGCACCCATAAAACAAAACGCCAACTGCAAGCAGTTGGCGTTTTAGGTGATGCGCAATTTCAGATTAGAAATTGTAGTGCAGACCCGTGCTGACACCCATCAGGTGGCAACCACCCCAGGTGGTGGGACCGTTACTGGTTCCATCATTCACGAGGCTTCCCGCAGTTGGCGGATTGGTACCATCGTGGCAGTCCGTGGTGATACCGCGGCCACCGGCTCCCAGATCATAGTGGGCATTACCATGGTTGATCGTGGTCGCTACGTCGAAGTACCAGAAAAGTTGCTTGTCCAGCTGGCGTTTGTACGCCATGGTGTACATGTCAGCCGTTCCGGAACCTGAACCGCGCGTTGGATCGTAGTTATGCTGGCCACCAGGATCCCCAGGGGTGTTACCCGCATGCGCCCAGCCCACACTCAACTCATCCTTGGGTGAGAAAGCCTGGGTCAAAGCCAGCCAGGTGCCGTCACGGCTACGTTCGTTCTGGAACTGATACACCGGTGCCACATCACGACGCAGGCGTTCCACGATGCCGCTGATGGTCAAACCAAAATCAAACTTGTACTGGGCACCCAACTTGGCCGCCCATTCGTTGGCGATGTCGTTGAGGTAAGGTGCCGTGCCGCCGTTTGCTGCAAACACGGTGCCGGGCCCGTACAGGGGATTGCCGGAGTCAATCTGGCTGGCAATGGCCGGGGTCGGCGCGTTATACCACTGGTTGTTGGAACCAATCCCGTCACTATTGCGGTTTACACCCTGGTGCAGTTCATACCCCGCTGTCGCGTAGAAACGCTGGGTTTCGTATTTCAGTGCGGTACTGAAGGAGTTGTTGAAGCCACCATCATCGCAATTCATGGGCAGGTTACCGCTGCCAGGAACGTTGCCACCGTTACAATCAGGCGATCCGGAAGACTGGACCACGTTGTCGTAGGTACGGTTTTGCCCTGGCGAATACAGCACGTCCATGCTGAAGCCGTTCATGACGGGAGACTGCCACCACACCGAGTGATCCTGGCGCGTGCCGAACTCCACCCGATTGTCGCCACCGGAATTGCCCATCACGACGGCATAGTCACCCAACATGCCTGAGAAAGGATTCAAGCGGTCAGTAGACTTTTTGTACGGGGTGTAGGTGGTCCCAAACTTGATGGAACCCCAGTTGCCGTTGGCCAGACCCACATAGGTATCGCCAGAACCCAGCGCACCAGTCGTCGTATTGGACTGGGCCGTATAAGAGGTTTTGATACCCGGGGC
>DAICZS010000002.1 GCA_027311025.1 Ferrovaceae bacterium | reverse complement strand
ATAAATAACAATCAATTAGACTTATTTATGAGGCAGCGTAAACTGTTGATATCGCCAACCAATGGAGTCAGCCATGTTTGAAAATCATGAAGGCAAAGCAGTCCCCGAAGTCACCTTTCACATCCGCGAAAACAACGCCTGGAAGGAGGTGACCACCCGCGAACTGTTCAAGGGCCAGACCGTTGCCGTATTCTCACTGCCCGGGGCCTTTACGCCCACCTGTTCGTCCACCCATCTCCCCCGCTACAACGAACTGGCCCCGGCTTTCTTTGCAAACGGGGTGGATCGCATCCTGTGCATTTCAGTGAACGATACTTTCGTCATGAATGAATGGGCCAAGGATCAGGAAGCCCACAACATCACCATGATTCCTGATGGCAACGGCACCTTCACGGCCGGGATGAACATGTTGGTGGACAAGCAGGATCTGGGATTCGGATCGCGCTCCTGGCGCTATTCCATGCTGGTCAGGGATGGCATTGTGGTGAAGCAGTTCATCGAACCCAACCAGCCAGGAGACCCCTTCGAGGTTTCTGATGCCGACACCCTCCTGGCCTACATCAACCCCAACGCCAAAATACCCGATCAGGTGGCCATCCTGACGCGCGAGGGCTGTCCCCATTGTGCCCGGGCCAAAGCGCTGCTCACGGCACAAGGTTATGCCTACGCAGAGATTGCCTTGCCACCCACCACGCGCACACGCGTCGTCGGTGCCATTACGGGCCAGGGCACTGTTCCCCAGGTATTCATCAATGGCGAGCATATCGGCGGTGCCGATGACCTGGAAGCCTGGGTTGTGGCGCGGACTGCCCGGGCCGCCTAGTCCCATGGACCCAATGCGAGAGCCCATCATGAACGAGATCTCAACGAGCAATGTGGTCATCGGTGCGGGTACGGCAGGTCTTGCGGCCTACCGCGCCCTTGTGGCCGCAGGGCAGGAAGCCGTGCTGATCGAGCGCGGCGTCTACGGTACTACCTGTGCCCGGGTGGGCTGCATGCCCAGCAAGCTTCTGATTGCAGCCGCAGAGGCCGTTCATGGCGTGGCGCGCTGGGAAGCATTCGGCATCCGCCTGGAGGGTCAGGTTCGGGTGGACGGTCGCGCCGTGATGGCGCGCGTCAAACGGGAACGGGATCGTTTCGTGGGCTTCGTACTGGATGGCGTGGCCGCCATCCCACAGGCACAGCGCATTGTGGGCCAGGCGCGTTTCGTGGATCAACACACCCTGGAAGTGGATGGCAAAACGCGCATCCGTTTTGCAAAGGCCGTGATTGCCACCGGCTCGTCTCCGGTGATTCCGCCCCTGCTGCAGGGTCTGGGTGATCGCGTCATCATCAACGACGACGTTTTTGACTGGGATGACTTGCCGCGCTCCGTGGCGGTTTTCGGTACTGGCGTTATCGGCCTGGAATTGGGGCAGGCACTGCATCGTCTGGGAGTCCAGGTGTACCTGTTTGGGCGCGGCGGTGCCGTTGGGCCGCTCACCGATCCTGCTTTGAAAGACTATGCCATTCGGGCTTTTGGCAAGGAGCTGGCTTTCGATGAGGGGGCGCGCCTGACGGGTGCGCGCCGCCACAACGATGGCGTCATTCTGGAGTGGCAGGATGGCCAGGGTGTGGCGCAACGCGCCGAGGTGGATGCCGTGATTGCAGCGACGGGTCGTGCACCCAATGTAACGGGACTGGGCCTGGAGCACCTGGGCCTCGCCATGCAGGCCAACGGCGTGCCCGCCTTCGATCGCTACACCCTGCAATGTGGTAACAGCCCGGTTTTCATCGCAGGAGATGCCAACCATGATGTCCCCCTGTTGCATGAGGCTGCAGACGAGGGGCGCATTGCCGGCGAGAACGCCGCCTCTTACCCGCTCGTGAGGCAAGGCTTGCGTCGTGCTCCCCTGGGCATCGTCTTTTCGGACCCACAGATCGCCACGGTGGGCACGCGCTGGGCAGACCTCGACAAGGCCAGCATCGTGGTGGGCGCCGTCTCTTTTGAAGACCAGGGACGCAGTCGGGTGATGTTGCGCCACCAAGGATTGCTGCATGTCTATGCTGATCGCAACAGCGGCAAATTTCTGGGCGCCGAGATGATTGGCCCCGATGCCGAGCATTTGGGACACTTGATGGCCTGGGCCCTGCAATGGAACACGACGGTCGAGGAAATGCTGAAATTACCGTTCTACCATCCCGTGGTGGAGGAGGGGCTGCGCACGGCATTGCGTGATGCCGCTGCCCAAAGATTGCGACTGGGCGGGTTGCAAAGCGCCGCCTGAATCACGAAATGACGGCAGATCCTGTTTTGGTTGCCAAACATCAACTCAAAAATTGCGAATTATCAATGTAATCACCCCAAATCCGGCCTAGTCTCCCCCTATTCGAAAGCTCAAAGAGGGAAGAGAGTATGCCAAAGCACATCGCACGCCTGTTGCTGCTCGTGGTTGTTCTTGCAACGGCAGCCTTGACGGCAAAGCACTATTTCACGGACAAGTCGTACTATGCCTATGGGCACTACCGGGGTGATTCAGTGGCAGAAATTGCCAGTGATGAGCCGCGTTTCCGGGGTAACGAGTATTGTAAAACCTGCCATGCCAAACAGTACGATTCCTGGTTGGAAAGCACGCATAATCAACCAGTTATCGGAAAACATGTCAAATGTGAGGTCTGCCACGGTCCGGTAGGCCAGCACCCCTCGGCGGCGCAGGCGCCCCTCAGTGTGGATGAACGCATTGCAATGGGCTCCAAAGCACCCGTCGCGGCGGTTGCGACTGACGGCAAACTGCCGCTCCCCAAGGATCGCACCAAATGCATCCAGTGCCATGAGGCCATGCCTGGCCGGCCTGCTGCGCAGCGCCAGGTTGTATTGGCCGCACACGCAGGTACCGAGCAATGTACCGCCTGCCACGATCCCCATTCTCCCAAGATCAACTTTGCCATCCTGGCGAAGGCCCCACATGGCGATGCTGCTGCCGGTAAGGTCCTGGCGGCCACCTGCGCAGCCTGTCACGGGGCCGCAGGGGCCAGCGTCAATCCGGCCTGGCCGAATCTTGCGGGCCAGCATGCAGGATATCTGGTCAACGCCCTCCAGGCTTTCAAATCAGGGACACGCCCCAATGCCATGATGAGTGGCATGGCCGCAGGGTTAAGTGATGCCGACATCAACAACGTGGCCGCATATTTTTCCCAGGCCAGTTGCAAGACTGCTGGCGCAGATCCGGCAAAAGCCCTGTTGGGTAAGACAAAGGCAGCCAGTTGCGCCCTCTGCCATGGGGCCAACGGCGTCAGTCCCAGCACGGCCTGGCCCAGCCTCGCGGGGCAGAACCCCGATTACCTGTCAGACACGCTCAAGTCATTTCAGGACGGTACGCGCAACCATCCCGTCATGACCAGTATTGCCAAAACCTTGAGTGCTGACGACGTGGCGCAGCTGACTGCGTATTACGCCAGTACAAGTTGCAAGTGATTCAGTGATCCAGTGAGAGAAAAAATGACCCAAGAAGACAAGAAAATCGAAGTCAAGGGCAGCAATCTGGTGCGACGCAATTTCTTTCTGCGCATGTTGGGCATCGGCACCGCCTGCGCGGGCACCTGGGTGGGATCAGGAAACCTGATTGCCAGGGCGCAAAGCGCAGAAACCGCTGCAGCCGCCGCCCCCAAAATTCCTGATTATGACTGGAACAAGCACAAGTGGGCCTTTGGTGTGGACGCCACCCGCTGCATCGGCTGTCTGCGATGTGTCGAGGCTTGCAAGGCAGAAAACGGCGTGACGCAGGATGCCCATCATTTCCGAACCTGGGTTGAGCGATATGTCTATCTCGAAGGCGACGAGCGGGCCCATGTGGATAGCCAAAGCGATGCACAGAACATTGCCGCTTCTGGCTCAGAGAAAGAATTCCGTTTTGACAATCGATACAAGGATGCCAAGATCGAGAAGGCCTTTTTTGTCCCCAAGCTGTGCAATCACTGTACCCATCCCGCCTGTGTTCAGGTCTGCCCCACCGGGGCAACTTATCAAACCAAGGATGGCGTGGTGTTGATCGATCATTCCTATTGCATCGGTTGCCAGTATTGCGTGCAGGCTTGCCCTTACGGCGTGCGCGAATTCAATCATGTGCTGGGTGTGACGGACAAATGCACCTGGTGCTATCACCGCATCACCAAGGGGTTGCAGCCTGCCTGCGTGGAAGTGTGTCCCGTGGAGGCACGGGTTTTTGGCGACCGCAATGATCCGCAAAGCCCGATCAGCGCATTTCTGCGTAATAACCGCGTTTCCGTGCTCAAGCCCGAAACGGGCAATGCGCCCAACGTGTTTTATGTGGGCATCGATAAGGAGGTTTGTTAAATGATAGGCACCATGGCACAAGCCGCACCCTACGTCGGATATGTCTACCCCAACGAAACTGACATTCCCTGGAGTGTGTTGATCGTTATTTATCCCTACATCACCGGACTGGTGGCTGGGGCCTTTATCGTCTCCAGCCTGTATCACGTCTTTGGCATGGCGCAATACAAGCCGGTAGCCCGATTTGCGCTACTTACGGCAGTGAGCTTCATGTTCTTTGTACCCACGCCACTGCTGCTTCATCTGGGTAATCCGCAACGGGCCTTCAATGCCGTACTCACGCCGCACTGGACGTCTGCCATGGCGGCGTTTAGTTATGTCGCCGGGTTCTATATCTGCCTGCTCCTGCTGGAGATATGGTTTGCGTTCAGGGCTGACATCGTGGCGCTGTCGAAAACAACCCGGGGTCCGCTGGGCACCGTTTATCGCCTGATGACCCTGGGTTCGGACGACGTCTCGCCGCGCGCGCTCGCCCTTGATCATAAATTCGCCACCGTGCTGGCCATGATCGGAATCCCTGCTGCTGGGGGTTTGCATGGTTATGTGGGCTTTCTGTTCGGCTCCGTCAAGGCGCGCGAGTGGTGGTCTTCAGACCTCATGCCCATCATCTTCCTGCTCTCTGCCATCGTTTCCGGCATTGGCCTGCTCATCGTGCTGTATGTGGTGTATTCACGCATCCGCAAGGTTCCGGTGGATCAGGACTGCATGAAGGGGCTGGCGCGTACCATGTGGGCTTTTCTGCTGGTGGTTCTGGTGATTGAAGGCCTGGAGTTGCTGGAGATGTTTTACAAGAGGCTGGAGGGCATTGACATGGTGCAGCGCCTCATCGAGGGACCCATCCGCTACGGCATGCTGATTCAATGGGGTGGCTCACTCATCGTGCTTGCGCTGTTGACCGTGTTGATCGTCTTCAGGGTGGAGGGAAAAGCCCTGGTCAGAGGCCTCGTGATTTCTGGCGTCGGAATGATGATTGCCGTCCTGGCCATGCGCTGGAACGTGGTGATTGGGGGCCAGGAGCTCTCCAAAACCATGAAAGGGCTGCTGGTGTATTACCCCGAGATCTTGAGTCACGAGGGCCTGGTGGCCGTGGCCATCGTGTTTACCTGTCCGTTTGTCGTCCTGTGGTTGATCACGCGATTTCTGTCACCGTGGGAACCTGAACCCAGTTAAGGAGGTTCATCATGAAAAAAGTCTGCATGATGTCTGCCGTGGCAACTTCCCTGGCCGCCGTATTGCTCTCCGCCTGTGGACAGCATGAGGTGAGCTACCAAAAGGAAGTGCTCCCCATCCTCAAGGGCAACTGTTTTGAGTGCCATACTCCGGGTGGAATCGGGTATGAGAAAAGCAAGCTTGACATGAGTTCTTACGACACCCTGATGAAAGGCACGCAGTTTGGACCCGTGGTCAAGCCCGGTGACGCCCTGACCAGCGTTCTGGTGATGCTGATCGAAAACCGTGCCGACAGTTCCATCCACATGCCGTATCAACGCAACCTCATGTCGCAGCAAAACATCGATACGATCAAGACATGGGTTACACAGGGCGCCAAAAACAATTGACCTGAAATCCATCATTTGCGTCATGGCGTCAGGGCCACTCAAGAGTCCAAATGCTGAACTGTCACTGCAAAAACGAGGATTGTGTCCTGTGCGGCGCTCTGTTCTCGGACGGAGAACACGATGCCACTCAGGCTTGTGAGCTGCGCGGGCTGCTCAGCCGAAGGCGCTATTCAGCCGGCGAAACGGTATTTCGCGAGGGGACGACCTGCACCCAGTTGATGGTGCTGCGTGCCGGACAGCTCAAACTCACCACGATGCCGCTGGTAGGGCGAGAACAGATCCTGGGCCTGCTCGTGGCAGGCCAGCTCGTGGGGTTTGAAACCTCGGAAGCGCCTTACCCCTATACGGCCACAGCCTTGACGCCGGTGGATGTTT
This sequence comes from Ferrovaceae bacterium, assembly GCA_027311025.1. Taxonomy (GTDB): domain Bacteria; phylum Pseudomonadota; class Gammaproteobacteria; order Burkholderiales; family Ferrovaceae; genus JAJZRV01. The sequence goes on along the minus strand of DAICZS010000002.1, from coordinate 132,106 downwards.
GCTGCATCACCCACAAGGACATGTTGCGCGTCCTGGAAGACAACCCCGCGGTGGCCTTGCGTGTCATTCAACGGTTTCGCGATGAGTTGGTCCAGGCCCAGATCATGATTCGCAATCTCGGCATCAAGCCCGCCCACGCGCGGGTGGCGTCCTTCATCCTCTCCCTGATGCCCATCGGATCGGATCACTCCGAGGCCTTTCCGCTGGTGCTCTCGCGCCTGGAGATTGCCGAGCTGCTGGGATTGAGCGAAGAAACCGTCAGCCGGGTTTTTGCCGAGTTCAGGCGCAACGGGTTGATCGACGCGCCCCATGGGGAAGTGCGTCTGCTCGATGTGCGACGCGTCAAGCGCCTGGCGGGCATGGGAACGGGTGAAGCATGGGACGGCGCCTGATCTGATAGAATTCGGGGCATGGTCCGTCCCCAGACATTTCAACGCATGACCCGCTGGTTGCTGCTGTGCGTCCTGTTCCAGGCCTTTTTGGTTTCTGGCGCGTTCGCACGACTGCAGCAGGGGGCCGACGTTCACCGTGTGCAGATTTGTTCTGCTTCCGGACTTCAATGGGTGGATCTCGCTGACAGCGCGCCGGCATCCGGTGCTCCTGCTGCACATCACGACCATTGCGCCCTGTGCGGGTGCCTTGCCGTAGACTTGCCCGCCGCGGTGCCCGGGTTTGTCGCAAGCACCGAACCCCGGTCCGTTTTCATCACCGAGCGCCCGCGCATCGGACATGAACATGAGACAGCACTCCTGCCATTTTCGCGTGCCCCTCCCGCGTTGACCTGAACGACGCGTCAAGCTTGTTTGCCCAGCAAACAACCCATGGGTTTCCAAAGCGAGGGGGAGTAGTACATGCAATACGCGTATCGCCGGCTTCACGGCGTCTTGATGTTTGTTGCGTTGCTGGCATTGGGCCAGCCCTTGCAGTCGCATGCCTGTGCCTGCGGTTGCGGCATGTTTGACGTGGGCATGCCAGGGCTTGGCCTGCCCAGCGCCGCCGGTGGCAGCATCAACATTCAGGACACGCTGCTTGACCAGAACAGCGCCATGCAGGGGAGTCACCGCATTCCCCTCAGCCAGAGTCCGGACCAGAAGATCCAGACCAATTTTCTCAATCTGAATGCCCAATACACCTTCAACCATGAATGGGGCGTCATGGCCATGGTGCCCTACTGGCAAAGAACTTTTGACACCAACGCCAATTTTGGCGGCGGTGCCCCTGACGTGGTCAACCACAGGGTCAACACCCTCTCGGACGTGCGCATCATGGGCATGTACACCGGGTTTTCTCCTGACATGTCCAGCGGGCTGATTTTTGGCCTGAAGCTGCCCACGGGAACCTACACGGCATCGGGATTTGATCGGGACACCCAACCGGGCACCGGCAGCACGGATTTGCTTCTGGGCGGCTACCAGGTGGGACAGGAGCGCACCTGGGGCTGGTACGCGCAGGGAATGCTGCGCACTGCGGTGGCCACACGTGATGGCTATCGTCCCGGCAATAGCCTGCAACTGGTTCTGGGCATGCATTACGACGCCAATCCCTTCGATGAAGACCTGATTCCACTTTTGCAACTCAATGCCACGGTGCGCAATGCAGATTCGGGCAGTCAAAGCGATCCGCTCAACAGCGGATCGAAAAGCCTGTATCTATCGCCTGGGGCACTCTACAATCTGACCAAAAACCTTCAGGTCAACGCGCTGCTGTATTTGCCACTGGTGCGGGAAGTCAACGGCATCCAGCTTGTACCCAACCAGATCGTCAGCGCCGGGTTGACTTACAGTTTTTAGGGAGGCTGTGCAAATGAAGGCGATGAAAGGGGTATCAGCCTGGCTTCTGGTTCTGGGCCTGGCAGCAGTGATCTGCTTGCCGGCGCAAGCCATCGAGGAAGGAGCCCCGGCACCCGGGTACGAAATCCATTTGTTCAATGGCCAGGCCTTTGGCGCCGGTGAGGGCTCTGGCAAGGTGGTTCTGCTGCATTTTTGGGCAAGCTGGTGTGTGCCCTGCCGCGAAGAGATGCCGGCCATGGAGCGTTACTATCAAAAGCATCACCAGGAAGGGCTTGAACTCATCGCCGTCAGCATGGACGATGCCGAAGACCTGCAAAAGGCGCGCGACATCATGAAGGGCTACAGTTTTCCGGGGGCCTGGATTCGTGATGCCAAGGTCAAGGGTTACGGTCGGATCTGGCGCATTCCGCTGACTTTTGTCATCGATCGCAAGGGCATATTGCGCCACGACGCCTGGGATGGCGATGCAGGCATCGATGAGTCAACCCTCGACAAGACGATCAGCCCCTTGTTATCCCACCCATGATTACATCAGGAGAGGTTTCATGAAGCACTATTTCGTAATGGCAGGCGCGGCATTGCTGTTGTGCGGGGCCATGTCCGGCGTCGTGCATGCCGGGCCGGTACGGCAGCAAGCGCTGGTGATTGACGGCGTTTATGCGCGGGCCACGGTACCTGGCCAGACGGTGGGTGCGGCCTATCTCAGCATCGAGAATAACGGGGATGCTGCTGACCGCCTGGTGTCCGCTTCAAGTCCCGTAGCGCACAGGGTAGTCCTGCATAGCAGCCAGATGGAGCAGGGTATGGCCCACATGCAGCATGAAACAAGTCTGGAAATTCCTGCCCACGGCCGCATCGTCTTGAAGCCGGGAGGGCTGCACTTGATGCTGGAAGATTTGAAGCAACCGTTGCAGGAAGGCCAGACGCTTTCCATGAAGCTGAAATTCGAACGATCCGGCGAGGTGGAACTGGCGCTTCCGGTTAAACCCGTCATGGCTGAAGACCCGATGGGAAGCTCGATGCACCACGACATGATGCACTAGGCAAACATTTCCCTGATCTGTCGTGCCTGGGCAAGTGAACGCCCCAGACGGCGCGCGTTTGCTGCCGCTAGCGACACCAGTTCGGCGTTGTCCCGTGCCGTACGGCCATCGGGTAGCTGCAGGTTGTTTTCAAACCCCGTGCGCACATGTCCCGACAGTGCCGCGGCGGCCGTAAGACAGGCGCTTTCCTTCGAACCGAAGGCACAAACGGCCCAGGGTGATGGCACGGCGAGCGTCTGAAGGAACGGCAGCAGGTCGCGCGGGTCGCTTTGCTGTCCGCTACTGTAGCGGCCCAGCACGAACAGCAAAAAATCCCGGGATGCAGGCAACACCCCGCGCTGGCGCAGCGCTTGATAGCGCGCCAGTTCATCGGCCGAATACAGGATGATCTGCGCCATGATGCTTTCCTGGTGCAACCATTCAAAGAATGGCGCGGCCATCACTTCGGAGGCCTCATCCGGAATGAGTTCGCGAATGGCTATAGAAACCGCCTCGGGGCGTACTTCCCGTATCACGGCCATTTGCACTTCGGGTGAGTAAATGCGGGCGGCCTCCGAGGTAATCTGGATGACGAGCTCATCCCCCACCGCCTTGCGGATGGCTGCCGTTGCCTCACGATATGCCGTTGCATCCAGAAGGTGGCGGCCAGCGGCATCGCGCACGTGCAGGTGGATCATGCTGGCTTCGGCCCTGAGGCAGGATTTTGCCGTCTCGGCCAGTTCTGTGGCACTCAAGGGTACTTGTGGATGATCCTGATGGGTTTTGAAGGCCCCGTTGGGGGCAACAGTCAGGATCAGCGGTTCCCAGGCGGCACTCATGGTTCAGTCCGTAGTGAGGGCGCGTCGTTCGGCATCTTCATGGCGCGCCTGCTCGGAAGACACGAGTTCGGACAACTCGCGTTTGAGCCCGTTGAACTCGGGCGAGGCCGAATCGCGTGGTCGAGGCAGGGTGACGCGAATGTCCTGTTTGATCGTGCCCGGGCGATACGTCATGACCACGATGCGGTCAGCGAGGAAAATGGACTCTTCGATGCTATGGGTTACGAACAGCACCGTCTTGCCCAATTCAGACCAGATACGCAGCAGCTCGTCCTGCAAGGAGCGGCGCGTGAGCGCATCGAGCGCGCCGAAGGGTTCATCCATCAACAGGATGGGTGAATCCAATGCGAGAATCCGGGCAATGGCCACGCGCTGGCGCATGCCCCCGGAAAGGTCCCTGGGAAAGCGTTCGGCAAATTCGGAAAGCTTCAGCAGTTTCAAGAGTGCGTCGACCCTGCTGCGGATGTCGGCTTTGGGCAGTTTCTTGATCTCAAGACCAAATCCCACGTTCTGTGCCACGGTCATCCAGGGAAACAGCGCATATTCCTGGAAGACCATGCCGCGGTCCGGCCCTGGTTGGGTGACTGCCTGGCCGTTGACCTTGATCAGGCCCTGGCTGGGCAGGGAGAACCCCGCGACGGCGTTGAGCAGCGTGGATTTGCCACAACCCGAGGGCCCCAGCAGGCAAACGAATTCGCCTGTCCTGATCTCAAGGTTGATGTCCTGCAGGGCTACCACAACACCGTGGGGAGTCGGGAAAGTCTTGTTGACGCCCGAGATGACGATACTCGAATCCATGGATTCAGTGCTCCAGGCCGCGGTGCCACCGCAGCAGGTGGTTGTTGAGCAGGCTCATGGCCTGATCGATGGCCAGGCCGATGAGGCCGATGGTCAGCATGCCGGCAATGATTTTGTCGGACCAGAAATATTCGCGGGCTTCAAGAATGCGAAATCCCAGGCCATTGTTGACGGCAATCATCTCGGCCACGATGACCACGATGAAGGCCGTGCCAATGCCAATGCGCATCCCGGTCAGGATGTAGGGCGTAGATGCCGGCAAAATCACGCGCAGGAAAATGGTGCTGCGCGATGCACCCAGATTTCGTGCCGCACGCAGAAAGATACCATCCACTGCCCGCACGCCTGCGATGGTGTTCATCAGTACGGGAAAAAACGCGCCGATGGCAATCAAAAAGATGGCGGGTGGATTACCCAGGCCAAACCACAGGATGGACAGGGGAATATAGGCAATTGGCGGGATGGGGCGCAGGATTTGCAGGAGTGGGTTGCACAGCTGGTAGACCTGGCGGCTGGCACCCATCAGCAGGCCCATGGGCAGTGCCAGCAGGGTACCCACGATAAAACCTGCCAGAACCCGATACAGGCTGCCCATGGCGTCCTGGATCAACTCTCCGGATAGCAACCAGGCCAGACGACTGCCTGAATCAGGATCATAAGGCTGTTGCGGCGCGAGGTATTCCCACCATTTGATGGCCACGGCATGAGGGGGTGGAAGCACTTTGGCATTGACCCAACCCAACAGGCCCACAGCTTCCCACAATGCCAGTATTGCCAGTATGAGCAGAACGCCCTTGAAGCGTTGCGACCCTTCCGTCATGGTTTGACGCCCAGGGCCCTTTTCGCGGCCTCCAGCAGGTCAGTTTTAACGAAGTCACGCGCCACAGGCGGGGCCGACATCTTGCCGATGCCGTATTTGAACATAGTGTCTGCAGTACGCTGGATATGTTCTGGCGTGATGTTGTAGGAGTAAGGCGAATTGGCCATGGCGGCCTGAAATTCCTCGCTCGAGAGCTGGCGTTTGAAGATGGCATCGCGCACATATTTCTCGGCCAGCTGCGGGTTGTCGATGAAGGTCTTGGTCGCGAGCACGAAGCATTGCATGAACTTTTGTGCCAGGGGCTTGTTGGCATAAAACTTTTCCGTCATGACCAGCGTGCGAATGGGTTCACCAATGGGTGTATCGTAGGGCTTCATCATCTCCGTGCCCCAGCCCTGGGCCAGTGCCTGGGAAGAATAGGGCTCGCTTTGCATGATGGCATCGACGTTCTTTTGCATCAGGGCCTGGTTGAGGTCGGGGTAGGCGAGGTAGATCAGCTGAACGTCCTTGCCGGGCTGATCGGACCAGGTCATTTTATGCTGGGCAAGTTCAGCCACCAGCAACACTTCCTGGATGCCGCCGCGGGTCACGCCCACTTTTCTGGATTTGAGGCTCTCGATGGTTTTGAGGTGAAGGTCGGTTCTGCTGAGCAGGCGGGCGCCGCCGCGGGCAAATCCAGCCACAATGACAATGGGCACGCCATTGGCTCGTCCGGAAATGGCCGCTTCTGAAGCGGTGGCGCCCACGTCGAGTTCATCTGCAATCATGGCCTGCATGATGTCCGGACCTTTGGCAAACAGGCGTTCTTCCACCTTGAGGCCGCATTTTGGGGCAATTTCCTTGATGTAGCCCACTGCGCCAAAATGTGCGAGCTTGAGATTGCCCAGGCGCACCACGTCCTCGGCCTGAAGTGGACTCATCGCCAATAACGCTACCGTGATCAGGAAACCCTGCATCCAACGCATGTCATACCTCATGATTGAAAATCCAGAATGGCTTGCTCTATGGCGCCGGGGGGTAACTGTACCGCAACCCAACCACGCACGCTATTCACGAACCACAGTGCTTCGGCCGTGGCCAGGTCCGCCAGGGTGATGACCCGCTCCACGAGCTGGCCTTCATCGAGCAGTCTTTGGCGATAGGCCCCAGGGAGCAGACCGCATGCCTGGGGCGGTGTGTAGAAAGCTTCATTTTGCTCCAATACCAGGTTGCCGCGCGTAAATTCAGTGACTTCACCGCGTTCGTTCCACAAGAGCACATCATAATGACCCGGCAGGGCAGCCTGCACATGGTGTTCATAGAGGTCGCGCTGCGTGGTCTTATGCTGCAGCAGCGGGTTGAGGGAAGAGACGGGCGTGCGCGCCAGGGTGACGGACACCGTTAGCGCCGGATTGGGCGTGATGGGAAAGCCCTCCAGATGTACCGTACCCCCACGGCCATAGCACAGACGGACGCGATAATCCCCGCAGGGGTACTGTTGGGCATAGCGCGCCAGGGTTGGGCGCAACACCGGCGCGGGTTGCGCAAACCCCAGGGCAGCAGCGGAGCGGGCAAGGCGAGCCAGATGCTCTTCTTCCAGCCAGAACTGACCATCCCGCAGCAGCAGGGTTTCAAGCAATTCGTAATCCCCGGGCTCGAATTCCAGGAATTTTGACTTGGTGACCACTTCGGCATACTCCTCATCACTGCGAGAATCCCAGGTGATGCCACCGCCCAGGCCACATACCATGGCCCCGCTGTCCGTATCGAGGGTGAGGGTGCGAATCGCTACATTGAACTGGGCGTCACCACCGGGTTTGATCCAGCCAATCGCGCCGCAGTAAGGACCGCGAGGGCTGGTCTCCAGCTGGTGGATCAGTTCCATGGATTTAAGCTTGGGCGCACCCGTGATGGAGCCACAGGGAAACAGGGAAGCAAAGAGGTCGGACAACGTGATCTCATCGCGCAAGGTGGCTTTCACCGTGGAGGTCATCTGCAGTACGGTGGGGTAGCGTTCAATGGTAAACAGGGCAGGGACCTGGACCGTTCCGGAACGGGCGACGCGTGAGAGGTCATTGCGCAACAGATCCACGATCATGAGGTTTTCTGCCCGGTTTTTGCGCGATTCGGAAAGCCAGCGTTCCAGGGCAGCGTCTTCCTCGGGTTGAAAGCCCCGGCGTACCGTCCCTTTCATGGGACGGGTGGTGACGACGTTGCCGGTCCTGGCGAAAAACAGTTCGGGAGAAATGGAGAGAATCTGAAAATCGCCGCAGTCCAGCCAGGCGCAGTAGTCTGCGCGTTGCGCATGACGTAACCGCTCGTAATAGGCGCTGCTTGATCCTGTCAGCCGTGATACGGCCCGCAGCGTGTAATTGATCTGATAGGTGTCGCCCCGCTCGATGGCTTCGTGAATCAGGTGAATGTTGCGGGCGTACTCCTCGGGAGAAACGTCCAGTGTCCAGGGTGAGCAGGACGGCGGTTCGGTCGAGGGGGCGGGGTGCAGCATGGATTGCGGGGCGTCGAACACGCCAAATTGCGCGATGGGCTGGCCCATGGAGGCATGAACACGGGCGCTGGGTTCAAATGCCGGGGCGCATTCATAACTCATGTATCCGGCCGCATAAGCCCCATTGCGGGTGGCCGCTTCAATCCGGTCCAGCAATGGCCTCACTTCATCCGGGTGATAGGCTTTCAGGACCACACTGGGTTGAGTAAACACCCTTCTGATGACATGTCCCGGGTGATCGGCAAAATCGAGTACCAAACGCATCCCGACATTCTACTCCTGCTCAGTGGCGCGGCAATGCGGTAAAATTGCCGTCTCGTTGATCGGCTTCGGGTGTCTGGCACCCAAAAGGAATTGATGGCACATCGGATTGCAGTCATCCCGGGGGATGGCATCGGCATGGAAGTCATGCCCGAGGGGGTTCGGGTCGTGGAAGCCGCGGCCCGCAAGATGGGCATCGCTCTGGAATGGACCTGGCTGGAATGGGCCAGCGCTTCCTGGTGGCAGCGTCATGGCGAAATGATGCCAGCCGACTGGTTTGAACAACTCAAGGGATTTGATGCCATCTATTTCGGTGCGGTTGGCTGGCCCGAGGTGGTACCCGACCATGTGTCCCTCTGGGGCTCCCTGATCAAGTTCCGGCGCGAGTTTGACCAGTACGTCAACCTGCGTCCGGTGCGACTGATGCCTGGCGTTCCATCGCCCCTGGCGGGAAAGAAACCCGGAGACATCGATTTTCTGGTGGTACGCGAAAATACCGAAGGTGAATATTCCTCCATTGGCGGCAGGATGTTTGCCGGCACCGAGCGTGAAGTCGTGGTGCAGGAGTCGGTGTTCTCGCGCAAGGGCGTGGACCGCATCTTGCGATACGCTTTTGAGCTGGCGCAAAAACGTCCGCGTCGGCATCTCACCTCGGCCACCAAATCCAACGGCATTTCCATCAGCATGCCCTACTGGGACGAACGGGTAGAGGCCGTGGCTGGAGATTACCCCACCGTCCACTGGGACAAATACCACATCGACATCCTGACGGCGCGCTTTGTCCTCAGTCCCGAGCGCTTTGACGTTGTGGTCGCTTCCAACCTGTTTGGCGACATCCTGTCGGACCTCGGACCTGCCTGTACCGGCACCATCGGCCTTGCGCCATCAGCCAGTCTCAACCCTGAACGGCTGTTTCCCTCATTGTTCGAGCCCGTTCATGGTTCTGCACCCGATATTTATGGACGCAACATTGCCAATCCCATCGCCATGATCTGGTCAGGTGCCCTGATGATGGATTTTCTGGGCGAAGGTCCTGGCTATCGGGCAGCTCATGACGTCATCGTCAAAGCCATCGAGGAAGTGCTGGTACAAGGACCCAGGACGCCAGACCTTGGAGGTACTGCCAGCACGACTGAGGTTGGAAAGGCAATTGCTGCAGCCATTTGATTCAACAATCCACAGGGAGCCAAGAGCGTGAGTCGATTCATCGTACGAAAGGTCGCCGTGCTGGGAGCCGGGGTGATGGGCGCGCAGATTGCCGCCCATCTGATCAATTTGCGCGTTCCCGTGGTGCTGTTTGACCTGGCCGCTGCCGATGGTGACAAGAACGCCATCGCCACCAGGGCCATTGAGCGCCTCAAGAAGCTTCGACCGGCGCCACTAGGCCTTGCGGCCGACGCTGCCCTGATCCAGCCCGCCAATTACGATCAGCATCTGCCACTGTTGCAGGAATGCGAACTCATCATTGAAGCCATTGGCGAGCGCATGGACTGGAAAAGCGGGCTGTATCACCGAATTGCGCCGCATGTGGGGTCAAGGACGATTCTTGCATCCAATACCTCCGGGCTGTCCATCACGGCCCTGTCGCAGGAGTTGCCCGAGGCATTGCGCCCGCGTTTCTGTGGCATTCATTTCTTCAACCCGCCGCGTTACATGAGCCTTGTGGAATTGATCCCCACGGCAGCCACGGCAGGCTTCATCCTCGATGACCTTGAAACTTTCGTGACCACCCGTCTGGGCAAACGCGTGGTGAGGGCTCTTGATACGCCCAACTTCGTCGCCAACCGGGTCGGCGTGGCCGGCATGCTGTTTACCCTCATTGAAGCTGAAAAATTTGGTCTGACCTGCGATGTCGTGGATGACCTCACCGGCAGGAAACTGGGACGCGCCAGTTCAGCCACGTATCGTACGGCGGACGTGGTTGGTCTGGACACCTTGTTGCACGTGGTCCGCACGCTCCAGGAGCAGTTGCCCAATGATTCCTTTCACGCGGCCTATGCCACGCCCCCGGTGGTGTCGCGCCTGATCGAGGCAGGTTCGCTGGGTGCCAAATCCGGTGCCGGTTTCTACAAGAAGGTGGGGCGCGACATCCTGCGCCTGGACCCCGCCACCTTTGACTATGTGGCTGGCGGTGGCAAGGCGGCCCCTGAAGTTGCCGCCCTCCTGAAGCTGCCTCCTGCGCAACGGTTGGCGGCGCTGCGGGCTTCGGCTCACCCCGAGGCCCAGTTCCTGTGGGCACTGTATCGCGATACCTTCCATTACTGCGCGGTCCATCTAGCCCATATTGCGCATTCGGCGCGCGATGTCGATTTTGCCTTGCGTTGGGGTTTTGGCTGGCAGGAAGGCCCGTTTGAAATCTGGCAGCGAGCAGGGTGGCAGACCGTGGCGCAATGGATTGCTGACGACATTGCTGCGGGCCACGCCTTGTCCAGCGAACCTTTGCCAGCCTGGGTGACGGATGGCCGTACGGGCGTGCACACGGCTGCAGGATCCTGGAGTGCTGCGACACAAGCCTATTTGCCGCCCAGCACGCTGCCGGTTTACCGACGCCAGCTGTTTCCTGAGACGGTGGTTTCAGGGCCGGGGCAGAACCCGGGCACGGCGGGAACGACCGTTTTTGAAGATGATTTCGTGCGCGCCTGGACACTTGAAGGCGAGTTTTTGATCGCCACCATCAAGACCAAGATGCGCACCTTCAACACGGGCGCCTTGCGGGGATTGGGTGAGGCCGTAACCCGAGCAGAATCCGGTTTTCGCGGTCTCGTGATCTGGGGGCCGGGCGAACCATTTTCGGCCGGCGGGGATCTCAACGGTTTTCTCACCATCTACGCGCGGGCCGGCCTGAATGGATTCGGTGCTGAACAGAAAATGTTCCAGGACGTGATGCGCCAGCTTCGGTTTTCCCAAATTCCAACCGTTGCCGCCGTCAAGGGTTACGCCCTGGGCGGTGGGTGCGAAGCATTCCTGCACTGCGACCGACGCGTCGTCCATTTTGAAACCAATGTGGGGCTGGTGGAAGTAAACGTGGGTTTGTTGCCCGGGGCAGGAGGATTAACCACGCTGGCGCGACGCGCCGGCGAGCGCGCCTTGCTGGCAGGAACACCTTTTGATGCCATCAGCCACCTCAAGGATGCCTTTGCCCGGGTCATGCGCGCCGACGTCAGCGCCAGCGCCCTGGAGGCGCGCCAGTCGGGGCTTCTGCTGGATGGTGATGTGATCGTGCCACACCAGGACGAACTGCTGTTCATTGCGCTATCCGAGGTGCGGGCGCTCGCCGATGCCGGGTACAGCCCGCCGCTCGAGCGACCCTTTCCGGTTGCCGGGCGGGACGGCAAGGCCATCCTGATGAATTTGCTGGTCAACTACAATGCGGCGGGGCAGTTGACCGACCACGATGTGGTCATCGGCACGGCCATCGCCGATGTGCTCTGTGGTGGCGATGTGGACGGCGGCACGATGCTGGGCGAGCGCGCCATACTGGCCCTGGAGCGCAGGCATTTCTGTCAGCTCATGACCCACGCCAAATCCCGAGAACGCATCCAGACCTTGCTGGATACGGGCAAACCGTTTCGCAACTGATCAGGAGGCCACATGAACAGCGTCTACATCGTTGCAGCCACGCGAACCCCCGTGGGTCGTGCCGGGCGTGGCGTGTTTCGAAACGTGCGCGCCGATGACCTGCTGATCGCAGCGATTCGGGGCGCGCTGAAGCAGGCCCCAGGCCTTGATCCCGAGGCCATTGAAGACGTCATCATGGGTTGTGCCATGCCAGAGGGGGAACAGGGCCTCAACATTGCCCGCAGTGCAGCGCTTTTGGCTGGCGTGCCTGTGGCCGCCGGTGGCATGACGGTCAATCGTTTCTGCGCCTCAGGCCTTTCAGCACTCCAGATTGCTGCTGACCGAATCAGGGTGGGCGAAGCCGATGTCATGCTGGCTGGTGGCGTTGAATCCATGAGCCGCATTCCCATGGGCGGCTATCACCCTTCCGTGAATCCCGCCGTGTTTCAGACCGCGGAAAATCTGGGGATGGCCTACGGCATGGGGATTACCGCGGAAAATGTGGCGCACCGGTGGAACGTCTCGCGACAGGACCAGGATGCCCTTGCATTGCAATCGCACCAGCGGGCTCTTGCCGCCCAGCAGGCCGGCGCATTCAGTGCCGAGATTACGCCAGTGACAGTGACACGACGGCAGCCCATCGATGATACGGGTGAGGTCTCCGTTCAGTCGCTGGTGGTGGGCCAGGATGAGGGGCCTCGTGCAGATACGACGCTGGAGGCCCTGGCGCGTCTCAAGCCCGCGTTTCAGGCCAACGGCTCTGTAACGGCAGGCAACAGCAGCCAGATGTCGGACGGTGCCGCCTGCCACATCCTGGCCAGTGAATCTGCCGTCCAGCGGTTTTCCCTGAAACCCCTGGCCCGTGTGGTGGGTTTTGCAGTCAAGGGCGTGCCGCCTGCCATCATGGGCATTGGTCCGGTAGAGGCCGTACCGGCCTTGCTCAAGCGCGCGGGACTGACGCAACAGCAACTGGACTGGATTGAGCTGAATGAAGCCTTCGCAGCCCAGGTGCTTGCTGTGCAGAAAACGCTCGGCTTTGATCCTGAGCGGCTCAACCCCGTCGGCGGCGCCATCGCCTTGGGTCATCCGCTGGGTGCAAGTGGCGCCATTCGGGCGGCCACCCTGATCCATGGATTACAGCGTACCGGCGGTCGTTATGGGATGGTGACGCTGTGCGTGGGCATGGGGCAGGGTGCTGCCGCGCTTTTCGAACGGGTATGATGCACGGTTACCCGTTGAGGTTTTCCCTAAATTATGAGGAAGTCTGATTCATGAAAGTATTGGTTCCCGTCAAGCGTGTGCTGGACTACAACATCAAGGCGCGTCCCAAGGCTGATGGTTCTGGGGTGGAGCTGTCAGGCCTCAAGATGTCCATGAACCCCTTCGATGAAATCGCCATGGAAGCGGCCATTCGCTTCAAGGAGGCCGGGCAGGCCAGTGAGATCATCGCCATTTCCTGCGGCACCCAGGCCTGCCAGGAAACCCTGCGAACGGCGCTCGCCCTGGGGGCGGATCGCGCCATCCTGGTGGAAACCGATGAAGCCCTGCAGCCGCTGGCTGTGGCCAAGTTATTGAAGGTGCTGGTGCTGCGTGAACAACCCGGACTGGTGATCTGCGGCAAACAGGCCATTGATGATGATGCCAACCAGACCGGACAGATGCTGGCTGCCTTGCTGGGATGGGCCCAGGCCACCTTTGCGTCACGGATTGAACTGGGATCGGACCGAGCCAGCGTCACGCGTGAAATTGATGGGGGCCTTGAGACGCTGTCCATCACACTGCCGGCAGTCATCACCACCGACTTGCGCCTGAATGAGCCGCGTTATGCCACGCTGCCCAACATCATGAAAGCCAAGAAGAAGCCCCTCGAAACCCTGACGCCGGCTGACTTGGGTGTGGATGTCACCTCGCGTCTCACGCTGCTCAAGGTGGCCGAACCCCCTGCACGACAGGGTGGCATCAAGGTCAACGATGTGGCAGAGCTGTTGGACAAACTGAAAAACGAAGCCAAAGTCATTTGAGGAATAACCCATGACCATTCTCGTCGTTGCTGAACACGACAACCAGCATCTCAAGGCTGCCACGCGCCATGTCCTGGCCGCAGCCCAGGCCATCGGGGGAGAGATCCACCTGCTGGTGGCAGGACAACATTGCGCAGCCGTTGCCGAATCGGCACGTGCCCTGTCGGGCGTCGGGTGCGTGCTGCTGGCTGAAAGCGATGTCCTGGACAGCGCAGGTGCTGAATGCATGGCAGACCTGGTGCTCAGCCTTGCGCGCAATTACACGCACCTGCTTGCTGCAGCAAGCGCCTCTGGCAAGAACTGGATGCCGCGCGTTGCCGCCTTGCTGGATGTGGCGCAGGTCTCTGACATCGTTCGTGTGGACGCACCAGACACATTCACCCGCCCCATTTATGCCGGCAGCGTTTGGGCCACCGTGCATTCTGAAGATGCCATCAAGGTCATCACCGTGCGCGCTACGGCTTTTGAAGCCGTGGCGGAAACGGGCGGTTCGGCACGCCTGGAAAAAGTGGATGCCGCGCCCGACACCGGGCTGTCCCGGCGCATCCACCTTGCATTGAATGATTCCTCCCGTCCCGAACTGGAGTCGGCGCGGGTTGTGGTTTCTGGAGGGCGTGGCCTGGGCAGTGCCGAGCGTTTCAGCGCGTTGCTGGAACCCCTGGCGGACAAACTGAATGCGGCGCTGGGCGCTTCACGGGCCGCCGTGGATTCGGGTTATGTGCCCAACGATTATCAGGTGGGGCAGACGGGGAAGATCGTGGCTCCCGACCTCTACATTGCCGTGGGTATTTCGGGGGCCATTCAGCATCTGGCCGGGATGAAGGCATCCCGGGTCATCGTGGCCATCAACAAGGATCCTGACGCCCCGATTTTTGCAGTTGCAGATTACGGCCTGGTGGGAGATCTCAATCAGGTGGTGCCGGCGTTGACGTCGGCATTGTAAGGCGCTTCAGACGGATTGCAGCGGAATCTTGAACCCTTGCCGTTTGATGCGGTTGTTGGCATCCACGTATACCAGCCGGGGTTCAAACGTTTCGAGCTCGGCTTCGGTGTAGGCGGCGTAGGTGGCGATGATCAGGATGTCACCCACTTGCGCCTTGCGTGCGGCCGCTCCGTTGACAGAAATCATGCCGGAGCCGCGCTGGCCGCGGATGGCATAGGTGGTAAAACGGTCGCCATTGTTGACGTTGTAAATGTCTATTTGCTGATATTCGCGAATGTCGGCAGCATCCAGCAAGTCTTCGTCGATGGCACAGGAACCTTCGTAACCCAATTCAGACTGAGTAACGGTGACACGATGAAGTTTGGCTTTAAGCATTGTCCGTTGCATGGGCCCTTTATCCAGGTAAGTTCATCACAGTTCTGTTGCAAGGTGAGGCAGTTTACGCAAATGCGCCGGTCCGCGCCACCATTATTGCATTGCAGCAGAACGCAATATTATCAGGATTTTGGACTGCTTCAATAAGAAAAGGTTTATATGATTTTGCACAATCATTCACCACTTCCATCGGGTATTGGCGAGCAGGTGGCCCTCGCCCTGGCCGAGGATGTGGGCAGCGGGGACCGGACAGCCGCACTGATTGCCGAAGGACGGTGGGCCAGTGCCACCATCCGGGTGCGCGAAGCAGCCGTTTTGTGTGGGCAACCCTGGGTTGAAACCGTTTTTGCACAGCTCGCTGCGTCGGTCGAGATCGTGTGGCATGTGGATGAAGGCGCGATGGCGGCGCCCGACAGCCTGGTGGCAACCCTGCGAGGCCCTGCACGAGCGCTGTTGACGGGAGAGCGTACTGCGCTGAATTTTCTGCAGACCCTCTCGGCCGTAGCCACCCAAACCCATCGCTTTGTCGAAGCCATAGCGGGTTGCCGGGCGCGGATCGTGGATACCCGAAAGACGCTGCCTGGATTGCGCCTTGCCGAAAAATACGCCGTGCGTATCGGTGGTGGAACCAATCACCGCCTGGGCCTGTATGACGGCATCCTGATCAAGGAAAACCATCTTGCGGCAGCAGGCAGTCTTACTGCCGCAATAAGACAGGCCCTTGCGGCAGCGCCTCCTGACGTCTTCGTCGAGGTGGAGGTGGAGACCCTGGCACAGCTTGAAGAGGCCCTTGAAGCGGGGGCGCCGATGATCCTGCTGGACAACATGACCCTGGCCCAGCAACATCAAGCGGTGCAACTGACCAGGAATCGGGCCATCCTGGAAGTCTCAGGAGGTGTCACGTTGGAGTCAGTGCGCGGCATCGCCCTCACCGGGGTGGACCGCATCTCCGTTGGGGGGTTGACAAAGGACATTAAAGCGGTAGATTTTTCTATGAGATTTCAATTAGATGAATAAGATTATTGATGTTGAGTATGAGCGTCCGGCCACGTGCGATACCCGTCATGTCTGGGCCAATGTGCCAGAAGAACCTGGCGCAGCGCGCCGCCAGGAACTGCTGAAACAGGTTCGTGACCAGCTCCTGCTTAAAAACGCCGTCCTGGTGTCCCACTACTATGTGCACCCGGATTTACAGGACCTTGCCGAAGCCACGGGCGGACTGGTTGCCGATTCGCTGGAAATGGCCCGCTTTGGAAAAAACCATGCGGCCAGCACGCTGGTGGTGGCCGGGGTGCGCTTCATGGGCGAAACCGCCAAAATTCTCTCCAACGACAAAACCGTGTTGATGCCCACCCTCGAGGCAGAATGTTCGCTCGATCTGGGCTGCCCAGTCGATGCATTCACAGCTTTTTGCGACCAGCATCCCGACCGAACGGTCGTGGTCTATGCCAATACGAGCGCCGCGGTGAAGGCCCGCGCAGATTGGGTGGTCACTTCAAGCTGCGCCGTGGATATCGTCCGTCATCTGCATGGCCAGGGAAAAAAGATTCTCTGGGCTCCTGACAAGCATCTGGGTGAATATGTGCAGTCCCAAACCGGGGCTGACATGCTGCTATGGCGAGGCTCCTGTGTGGTCCATGACGAGTTCAAGACCAGCGAACTGCAGGACCTCATGCGCCAGCATCCCGAGGCCAAAGTGCTGGTTCACCCTGAATCGCCCGCTGCGGTGGTGGCATTGGCCGATGTGGTCGGGTCCACCTCGGCCATTCTGAAAGCGGCCAGCACGCTGGCTGCACCCTCGTTTATCGTGGCCACGGACAATGGCATGATGCACAAGCTGCGCCAGCAGAATCCGGGAAAGACTTTCCTGGAAGCGCCCACTGCAGGCTCAAGCGCCACCTGTCGCAGTTGTGCCCATTGTCCCTGGATGGCCATGAACGGCCTTGAAAACCTGCTGGAGGTCTTGCAGCGCGGCCATCAGTGCATCGAGGTTTCACCTGAACTGGCCGCGAAGGCACGCATTCCCATCCAGCGCATGCTGGATTTCACGGCTTCACGCGCAGGGGCGTCAGGAATTGTGCCCGGGATTGGCGCGGCCTGAAGACAACGCCCTTGCCATCAGGCGCGTCTTGACCCAGTCATTGGGCCCGAGGGCCAGCAGGCCCGTCATGACAAAAATGAAGGCAATGTCACCGGCAGGCAAGGCCTCCATCTCGGCCAGGCCCGTCAGTCCGATGCCGGCAGCAAGCAGGGCATCGAAGAGCACCGCCACAAACAGCACACCGCTGGGCCGTGAATGCCAGAAGGCGGTGCGCTCTCTCAAGGAAAATACCGAAAAGAGCGCAAATGCCCCCAGAATTTCAAATCCGTAGGTCAACAAGGGGCCGCGCGCGCCCTCCAGGCCAAAATGAATCCAGCCGTAGCCGAGCAATCCCAGTCCCTCGGCCAGCATCAGCAGGCCCAGAACGGCGGCCACCTTGATTTGTGGGCCGATATTCCAGGTTTCGGGCATGGGTGATGGCCGCACATGATCGGTGGCAAGGGAGATCATCATGAAATCGTTCATGAACACCAGCAGGACGATGCCCAGCAATGAAATGGCAAATTTGCCAAGTACCAGGAAAGACACCACCACAAAACCAGCCTTGAGCAGGGTTTGGGCCACCTTGTACAGAATCCAGGTCAGCACCCGCTGGTAGATGGCACGACCGGTTTTGACGAGCGCGATGATGTTGGACAGCCCCTCGGTGGTCAGCACCGCACTGGCCGACCCCTTGGCCACGTCCGTGGCACCACTCACGGCGATCCCGACCTCGGACTGGCGCAGTGCCGGTGCGTCGTTGACGCCATCCCCCGTCATGCCCACGATATGTCCGGCATTTTGCAGGTTTTTGACCACCAGAAACTTGTCTTCGGGAAACACCTCGGCAAAACCATCGACCGATTCGGTCAGGGCGGTGGCCTGTGCAGCTGCACGGCTTTGCAACGCGCGCAATTCCGGCGCACGCAGGATCTGTGCAAGACCCAGCTGGCGCGCCACTTCGCTGGCGACGGGCAGGGCGTCGCCAGTGAGCATTTTGACGCGGATACCCATTTCGCGCAGTTGCGCGATGAGCTGGCGCGAATCGGGGCGTGGGGGATCGTACAGCGTTATCAGGCCCAGCAGCTTGAGGGCCGCACCATTCGTGGCACAGGCCACCGCCAGGGCACGCCGGCCTTGCGCGGCTTCCTGGTCTGCCTGCAACTCCAGTGCCGCAAGGGCGGGTTCATCCAGCCCTGCAGCTGCACCCACCGTGCGCAGTGCCCCCTTGATGCAGCGCAGTTGCTGGCCATCCACTTCAATGACGGCCTCAGTGCGGCGCGTTGCTGCCGAGAATGGCGAAAAGGACAGTATGCGAAACGGCGGGGAGGGCAGGGCACGCGCTTTGGCGGCTTGCAGGATCGCCAGGTCGATGGGGTCGTTATTGGCCTCGTTCGAGGCCCAGCGACTGGCCTGCAATAGCGTCGTTTCGGAGATTCCGGGCTGCGGCAACACTTGTGCCACGGTGAGTCGGTTGCAGGTCAGGGTGCCTGTTTTATCGGCACAGAGGACATCCATGGTGGCAGCATCTTCCACGGCACTGAGCTGCGTGATCAATACGCCCTGACGCGTCAAATCCAGAGAGCCCAGGGCCATGCTGACGGTAAACATGACCGGCAGAGCCACGGGCACGGCGTTCATCAGAATGGCCAAGGCAACCGGCAAGACCCGCAGCAGGGGCATTCCCTCGAAAAATGCGGCAAGGAGCGTCAGCCCTACCAGCAGGCTGACCAGGATCACAAGCCAGCGCACCACCCGGGCAATGACCTTTTCCACGTGCAATTTCGGGTGGGCCGTTTCCACAAGCTGCGTGGTGCGTCCAAACCAGGTGGCCGTTCCCGTGGCAATGACCACGCCCGTGGCCTCACCCAGGCGCACGACGGATCCGGAGTAGAGATCGCCGTCCGCCCGCTGTTCCACCTCATGGGATTCGCCGGTCAAGGCGGACTGATCCACCTGCAAAACCCCCTCGATGATCTGCAGGTCGGCAGGCACGAAATCCCCGGCCCGGATCCGGACCACATCGCCCTTCACCAGCTGTTGCGCCGAAAGGGTTTGCCATGAACCTTCGCGCAGCACCCGGGTCATCACCTGCAGCTGGCTTCGTAGGGCCGCGACAGCGGCGTTGGCGCGCTGTTCCTGGGCAAACCCCAGTATCGCATTGACCACCAGCAATACCAGGGCTATCCACATGTCGAGGCTTTTGTGAATCACGAAGGAGAGGATGGCGATGAGCTCGATCATCCATGCGGAGAGGTTCCAGAATTTTTTGGCAAACTGCTGCAGGGGATGCCGTTTTTTTTCCGGAATTTCGTTGGGGCCATCGCGTTGCAGCCGCAATGCGGCCTCTTTGTGCGACAGCCCAACATCGGCGCGGGATTGCAGCTCGGCCAGCCTGGTTGTTGCCGAGGTGGCCGCTGGGGGCGCCTGGAAAGGTTCTGAAGTCGTCATGGCAATAAAGCGGACTATACCCCAACGGAATGTCGTTGCTTTCGGGAAAGCGTAACAAATCATGCTGCCCTGCATGGGGCTACGCAGGCAATCAGAAGATCAGGGTTCTGCGTTGGGCATGCCCGGGCAGAAGGTGGGCTGTGCCTTGTCCAGGGTGAAGGGATAATCGCGGCTGAAGTGCAGGCCGCGGCTTTCGTGGCGTGATTGGGCAGAGCGAACGATCAGGTCTGACACCATGACGAGATTGCGCAGCTCCAGCAGATCGCGGCTGACGTGGAAGTTGGCGTAAAACTCACGGATTTCTTCGGACAACAATTTCAAGCGGTGGGCTGCGCGTTCGAGACGCTTGTCGGTGCGTACGATGCCGACATAGTCCCACATGAAGCGCCGCAACTCATCCCAGTTATGGGAAATCACGACTTCCTCATCGGCATCCGTCACCTGGCTGCTGTCCCATGCAGGCAATTGCGAGGCAGGAAAGGAGGGGTGCTTCAGGACGTCCTGGCTTGCTGCCGTCGCCATGACCACACATTCCAGCAGGGAGTTGCTGGCCAGCCGGTTGGCGCCGTGCAAGCCGGTGTAGGCCGTCTCTCCGATGGCATACAGGCAGTCCAGATCGGTTCGTCCTGCAAGGTCCGTCACCACGCCGCCGCAGGTGTAATGGGCGGCGGGCACCACCGGTATGGGCTCGCGCGCCATGTCGATGCCCAAGTCCATGCAGCGTTGGTAAATGGTTGGGAAATGCTCGCGAATGAACGCCTCGCCTTTTTGGGTGATGTCGAGATAGACGCAATCGATGCCATGCCGCTTCATTTCAAAGTCGATGGCGCGCGCCACGATGTCCCGCGGGGCAAGTTCGGCGCGTGGGTCGTGGTCTGGCATGAAACGCGTGCCGTCGGGTAGGCACAGGATGCCACCTTCGCCACGAACCGCTTCGGAAATGAGAAACGACTTGGCGTGGGGGTGGTACAGGCAGGTGGGGTGAAACTGGATGAATTCCATGTTGCCCACCCGGCAACCAGCCCGCCAGGCGGCGGCAATGCCATCACCCGTGGCGGTGTCCGGGTTGGTGGTATAGAGATAAACCTTGCCTGCCCCGCCGGTGGCCAGCAGGATATGCCCTGCCGAGAAGGTCTCCACTTCACCGGTCAGTTCGTTGAGTGCATAAAGCCCCAGGCAGCGCCTGCCAATCTGCTTCAGCTTGCCCGTAGTAATGAGGTCCACCAGCATGTAATGATCGAACAGGGTGATGTTCGGGTGCGCCTTCATTTTGGGGTAGAGCTGATTCTGGACTGCGGCCCCCGTGGCATCGGCAGCGTGCACGATGCGCCGGTGGGTGTGGCCACCCTCACGGGTCAGGTGCAGGTGTCCTTCCTCGTGGGTGAAGGGTACTCCCTGCTCGCTCAGCCATTCAATGGCTGCCGGGGCGTGTTCTACGATAAAGCGCGTGGCAGCCGGATCACACAGGCCGGCACCGGCATTGAGCGTGTCTTCAATGTGGGAGTCAAAACTGTCGCCCGTTCCGATCACCGCGGCAATGCCTCCCTGCGCCCAACCGCTGGCGCCATCTTCCAGCGTGCGCTTGGTGAGCACTGCCACCTTGCAATGCCCGGCAAGGCGCAACGCCGCCGTGGCGCCGGCCAGTCCGCTACCGATCACGATGGCGTCGAAAGTTTTCAGAAAACAGCTCCAGAAAGGGGTTGGATCATCATCAGCCGCAAGTATGCGTCGCTGCGCGTTTTGTCACAAGCCCGTCATGAATGGCACATCACAAATCCTGACAAAAACATAAACAAAAACATTTTCGTATCTTTTAATATCAGCGCCGAGTGGCTTGATTGAACTTGTAATGCATTGATCAGCGTAATTCGGATCTGGACAAATGACTACATCCGTATTGATTCTGGAAGATGATCTGCAACTGGCGCGCCTGTTTCGGCATATTTTCAGTCGCGAGGGATTTGAAATCATTCACTGCAAGGCTGTGAGCCACGCCAAAGCCCTGATCCACCAGTCGCGATTTGAGCTGGCGTTGGTGGACGTAATGCTGGGTCCCGAAGATAACGGCCTAGATTTCGTCCGTTACGCCCGGGAATCCCATCCTGAAATGGGCATCATGGTCATCAGCGGAAAATCCACCACGCAGGACCGGATTCTGGGCATTCTGATGGGCGCAGACGATTACCTGGGCAAGCCCACGGACATGCGCGAACTGGTGGTAAGGGCGCGACGGCTGGTGCAACGATTGCAGGCCAGGGCCCCATCGGGTAACGAGGGACTGGTGCGGTTTTCCGGATTCATCCTGGACAAACAGCGCCGCAACCTGTGCACCTGCGAGGGTGAACCCATCCTCCTGACCAGTCGTGAATTTGACCTGCTGGTTTGCCTGACCGAAAGTGGCAATCGGGTCATTGGTCGGGACGTCATCGCCAACCTGGTATGCGGCCGCGCATGGAGTGCACTGGATCGCTCGGTGGACGTCATGGTGTCAGGACTGCGCTGCAAATTGCGCAGGTTTCACCCTGGCGAAAGCCTGATCAAATCCATACGAGGGCAGGGGTATTGCCTTGGCAGCGTTGTTGAGCCGATACGCTGGTCCTGACGGCTTAAAACAGCTGTTCGTTCAGAATCTGGTACAAATACTGCCCATAACCGTTGTTCTTCATGCGCGCTGCAAGGGCTTCCACGTCCGCGGCAGAAATCATGCCCTTTCGATAGGCAATTTCCTCGGGGCAGGCAATTTTGAGCCCCTGCCTTTTTTCCACGGTTTGAATGTACTGCGCGGCCTCCAGCAAGGATTCGTGGGTGCCGGTGTCCAGCCAGGCGAAGCCGCGCCCCATCAGCTCAACGTGCAGCTGGCGCTGGTTCAGGTAACACCTGTTGAGGTCGGTGATTTCCAGTTCACCACGCGTGGAAGGCTTGAGGTTTTGGGCCAGCTCACACACCTGGTTGTCGTAGAAATAGAGGCCCGTGACGGCATACCGTGAGCGCGGGTTTTTGGGCTTTTCTTCCAGGCTGATGACGCGGCCACTG
Organism: Ferrovaceae bacterium; assembly: GCA_027311025.1. Classification (GTDB taxonomy): domain Bacteria; phylum Pseudomonadota; class Gammaproteobacteria; order Burkholderiales; family Ferrovaceae; genus JAJZRV01. Next base: position 109,630 of record DAICZS010000002.1, on the reverse strand, counting down.
GCATCGAATTCTGCAACACCATAGCGTTCCGGGTCGGTGACGGCGTAGGCAAAGATGGTTGCGCCATCCGTGTGTTGCTGGGCACGGTCCAGCATGCCCGAAAAGTCGTGCCCATAAAATATGTTGTCGCCCAGCACCAGGGCGCTGGGGTCCTGACCAATGAAGTCCTTGCCGATGATGAAGGCCTGGGCCAGCCCCTCGGGGTTGGGCTGGACCGCATATTGAATGGAAATGCCCCATTGCGTGCCATCGCCCAGCAGTTGCTGGAATCGGGGCGTGTCCTGTGGCGTCGAGATCACAAGGATGTCACGGATTCCTGCCAGCATGAGGGTGCTGAGCGGGTAATAGATCATGGGTTTGTCGTAGACCGGTAGCAGCTGTTTCGATACCGCCTGGGTAACCGGATAGAGGCGGGTGCCTGAGCCCCCGGCCAGAATGATGCCTTTTCTCATGAAGATGTCCGCTCCGCGTAATTCTTTTCGATCCACTCACGATAGGCACCGCTCGTGATGCGTTGGGTCCATTCCGGATGGTGCAGGTACCACTGAACGGTTTTTTCCAGCCCGGATTCAAAAGTCTCAGCTGGCATCCACCCCAGTTCACTGCGGATTTTGCGGGCGTCGATGGCATAGCGCCGGTCATGCCCGGGTCGATCCTTGACGAACTGGATCAGGGATTCATAACCGCCTGGCATGGCGTTGGGATGCAGGCGGCCGAGCGTGGCGCAGAGGGCATGGACCACCTCCAGGTTGGTGCGCTCGCTGTTGCCGCCAATGTTGTAGGTTTCGCCCAGGCGTCCTGCCTCGAGGACGCGTCGAATGGCGCTGCAATGGTCCGTGACGTACAGCCAGTCGCGCACGTTCCTGCCATCACCATAAACGGGCAATGGCTTGCCATGCATGGCGTTGTGGATCATGAGCGGTATCAGCTTTTCAGGAAACTGGTAGGGGCCGTAGTTGTTGGAACAATTGGTGGTGAGTACGGGCAGTCCATAGGTGTGATGCCAGGCACGCACCAGATGATCCGAGGCAGCCTTCGATGCTGAATAGGGGCTGTTGGGCGCATACGGGGTGGTTTCTGAAAAGGCAGGATCGGTGGCGCCAAGAGACCCGTACACCTCGTCTGTGGACACATGCAGGAAACGAAAGGCGGATTGCGCGGCACTATCGAGTTCGTTCCAGTAAGCGCGTACCGTTTCCAGCAGGCGGAACGTGCCGACCACATTGGTTTCAATGAAATCCGCAGGGCCGTGGATTGAACGGTCTACATGGCTTTCTGCAGCAAAATTGATGATGGCTCGGGGTTTATGGGTACGCAGCAGACTTCTGACAAGCCCCGGGTCACCGATGTCGCCCTTGACGAGGTGATGCAAACGGCCATGCTCGATGCTGGCAAGATTGTCCGGATTGCCGGCATAGGTCAGCTTGTCCAGCGTCACCACGGGTTCATCGCAGGATGCCAGCCAGTCAAGCACGAAGTTGGATCCAATGAATCCGGCGCCACCAGTGACGATGATCATAATGCTTTGGGTGTAGTTGTCTGGGGAGGATGGAAGTCGTGCATTTTATCAGGTTCGGTTGGGTGCAGCGATGCCTGGCTGCCCTGTTGACCGTCTGCGCCAGTGCGTATAATGTATATTATGTTAAGTAAAGGGCGCGAAGGAAACCCCGCCGATGCGCGGGGTTTCAGAAGCGCAGGGGCTACCCCCTGCTGGCCGTATTACTTGAGCACCTTCATCCAGGTCGACTTGCAGGATGGCACCGCGGGATAATAGGCGTTGCTGTCTGGACAGAAGTACATGATCTGATCATTACCGCCGCCAGGAGCACTATTGGCTGGTGGTGCAGGCGGCGGAGCGTTACGTGGGGGCATGCTGCCTGACGGCGCTGGAGGCGGCCCCATGGGACGGGCATTGTTCAGCGAAGAAGCGGGATCAAGACGGGTGACACGAGTTGCACCGCCACCACCCAGCACCTGTACGCGGTCTCCCACACGGAAGGCCTCATCAGCACCCTGGGTTACAGCAATGACGTACCCGGAATCCAGGCGTACCGTGATTTCCAGTCCCTCCTGCGTATCGGCTGTATTCTGCAAGGCATCCCCTGCTGCCGCACCCGCAATCGTTCCCAGAATCGTAGAAGCTGCATTACCGTTACCCTGCCCCATGGTATGACCCAGCGCAGCACCGCCCACGGCACCTGCAAGCATGCCCACCGCACCTGGTTCGCCGGACTGGATCCGGACTTTGCGAATGCTTTCAATCACGCCCAGGCGCACCGATTGTTCACCGCGTACCTGGCTGTAGGTATAGTCCGAGCCCCCAATGCCGGGGGTGGTGCAACCTGATAACGCTGCCAGGGCAAGCGCAGTCATGGTCAAAACGACAGCGGATTTTGTTCTCATGTAAGTCTCCAAGATAATTTTGTAACGCTTTGTATATCAGGCAGTAATTATTATATCAAAAAATGATTCAAGAGACAGGCACCCGGTATGGCAGTGCTCTGGTCCGAATTCACTGCATTTGAATGCAACGCTTCAAGCAGGTTCCCGTGGACGATGATGTTGCGCAAATTCATGCACTGCCACTCGGTGGCTCTGGTACCCTCGCTGTTTTCAGACTGACGGAAGTTGCACGATGGCACAGTACGTATTTACCATGAACAGGGTCAGCAAGATTGTCCCCCCGAAGCGCCAGATCCTCAAGGATATTTCTCTGAGTTTCTTTCCCGGCGCCAAGATCGGTGTTTTGGGTCTGAACGGATCGGGCAAGTCCACCCTGCTTCGCATCATGGCGGGAATCGACACTGAAATCGAGGGCGAAGCCACGCCCATGCCCAACCTCAATATTGGCTATTTGCCCCAGGAGCCGCGAATCGACCCCGAGATCACTGTGCGCGAAGCAGTGGAACAGGGCCTGGGTGAAGTGCTGTCAGCCCAGAAGGCACTGGAGGCAGTTTATGCCGCCTATGCTGAACCGGATGCGGATTTTGACGTCCTTGCCGCAGAACAAGCCCGCCTGGAAGCCATTATCAACGCCTCGGACGGCCACACCGCCGAGCTGCAGATGGAAGTTGCCGCAGATGCACTGCGGCTGCCACCGTGGGACGCCAAAATTGGCCAGTTGTCCGGTGGCGAAAAGCGCCGGGTAGCCCTTTGTCGGCTGTTGATCTCGAAGCCTGACATGCTGTTGCTGGACGAACCCACCAATCACCTTGATGCTGAAAGCGTAGACTGGCTCGAGCAGTTTTTGCAGCGCTTTCCGGGCACGGTGGTGGCCGTCACCCACGATCGGTATTTTCTCGATAATGCAGCCGAATGGATCCTTGAGCTCGATCGCGGACATGGCATTCCCTGGAAGGGCAACTACACCTCCTGGCTTGAGCAGAAGGAAGACCGCCTCAAGCAGGAAGAGTCGCAGGAGTCTGCCCGACAGAAGGCCATCCATAAAGAACTTGAATGGGTGCGGCAAAACCCCAAGGGACGCCAGGCCAAGTCCAAATCCCGTCTCGCGCGCTTTGAAGAACTGAACTCGCAGGAATACCAGAAGCGCAACGAAACCCAGGAAATTTTCATTCCAGTGGGAGAGCGCCTTGGTGACACCGTCATCGAATTCAATGACGTCAGCAAGGGTTTTGGCGACAGGCTGCTGCTGGATCACACCAGCTTCTCGATTCCACCCGGGGCCATCGTGGGGATCATCGGTCCCAACGGTGCAGGCAAATCCACACTCTTTCGCATGATCACAGGCCAGGATAAGCCCGATTCTGGCGTCGTCAAGATAGGCTCTACGGTCAAGTTGTCCTTCGTGGACCAGTCACGCGATGCATTGGACAACAAGAAAACCGTGTGGGAAGAAATTTCTGGCGGTGCAGACATCCTCACCGTAGGTAAATTCGAGACGCCTTCCCGTGCATATATTGGTCGCTTCAATTTCAAGGGAGCAGACCAGCAGAAGATTGTCGGCAACCTCTCAGGGGGTGAGCGGGGTCGCCTGCATCTTGCAAAAACCCTGATCCAGGGCGGCAATGTCCTGCTTCTGGATGAGCCTTCAAATGACCTGGATGTGGAAACCCTGCGTGCCCTGGAAGATGCCCTTCTGGAATTTGCAGGCTGCGTGATGGTGATTTCTCACGACCGCTGGTTCCTGGACCGAATCGCCACCCACATCATGGCCTTCGAGGGGGAATCCCAGGTGGTGTTCTTTGCCGGAAACTATCAGGAATACGAGGCGTACAAAAAGATACGCCTGGGTGAAGAAGGGGCTCGACCCAAGCGCATTCGATTCAAGGCGTTGCGGGCTTGATGGCGGCGCTGGCGAGGCCGGATTCTTCCTGCAACAGGCCAATCAGCTCCTCGGTGGAGATGGCGCTGGTCTCCCCTGCCCCTTCCAGCAAACTGTCCGCCAGGTGGCGCTTGCGTTCATGCAGCGCCACGATCTTTTCTTCGATGGTGTCTCTCGAAATCAACCGGTAAACAGTCACCGGACGCGTCTGTCCAATGCGATGGGCGCGGTCAGATGCCTGGTCTTCCACTGCCGGATTCCACCAGGGGTCCATGTGGATGACGTAATCAGCACCCGTAAGATTGAGTCCCACTCCCCCAGCCTTGAGGCTGATCAAAAACAGATCGCCCTCCCCCTCCTGAAAGGCCTTGACGCGTCGCACGCGTTCCATCGAAGGGGTCGAGCCATCCAGGTAATGGAAGGACACGCCGCGTTCGCTCACGGCTTCGCGGATGATTTCCAGATAATCCACAAACTGGCTGAAAATCAAAGCACGGTGGCCGCTCTCCCGTAATTCCTCGACGATTTCCATGAGGGCTGCCACCTTGCCCGAGGCCCATTCCCGGTCGGGTATTACCAGGGATCCGTGGCAACAGGCCCGGCGCAATTTCATGATGCCCGCCAAAACACGAATTCTGTTGGGCTGGTCTTCGCCTTCCACGGTGACGCTTTCCAGGGCTTGCTGTCGAACGGCTTCGTACATGGCCCTCTCATCCGGGCTCATGTCCAGCGTCAAGGTCACTTCAGTGCGGGGAGGCAGTTCGGAGAGCACCTGGGATTTCGTGCGGCGTAACACGAAGGGTTGAATCAGGCGGCGCAGGCGTTCGCGGGCTTCTGCATCGTTGTTCTTTTCGATGGGGACGGCAAAGCGATCCGTGAACGAATCGAGTGAACCCAGCAGTCCCGGATTGATGAAGCGGAATAGATTCCACAACTCCCCCAGGTGATTTTCGATGGGAGTGCCGGTGGTGATGAGGCGAAACCTGGATTTCAGCTTCATCGCCGCCTGTGAGCGTTTGGTGCCAGAGTTTTTGATGGCCTGGGCTTCGTCCAGCACCACCGTGGCCCATTCCTTGGTGGCCAGGGCTTCGGTTTCCTGCTGGAACAGGGTATAGCTCATGATGATCAGTTCGCCCGGACCCGCATCCGCAAAATTCCGGTCGCGTGGGCCATTGCCCAGCCAGCGGATCTTGAGGGAGGGCGCAAACCGTTTGGCCTCGCTGTCCCAGTTGCCGCAAACCGATGTGGGGGCTACCACCAATGCCGGGCCCTGCGAGGCGCGATGCAACAGCAAGGCCAGGGTTTGCAGGGTTTTCCCCAGTCCCATGTCGTCAGCAAGACAAGCGCCTGCGCCCGAATGCGCGTGGCGTGCCAGCCACTCGAACCCGACTTTCTGGTAATCCCGCAACTCGGCCTTCAGTCCCTCGGGCAATTCGGGCTGCCATACGGACAAGGCTTCGCGACGTTCCAGCAGGGCGCGCCAGCCCGGATCACTGTGAGTCTCGGCAACCTCGTCCACGACGCTGGACAACTGCGATGCTGCCAGTGCATGGATGCGCAGCAAATCGGCGTGCTGCTCGGATAATCCGCCCAGTTCGCGCACGCGCTTGAGCAGTTGTTCGCTCAAGGCCAGGTATTGTCCGTCCTTGAGTGCCACAAACCGGGTGCCTGGGGTTGATGCTGCTTCCAGCAGCGCCTTGAGTTCGACCACGGTATTGCTGTCCACCGTGAGGCTGCCCGAGACCCCCAGCCAATCGCCTTGTGAGGAAACTTGCAAACTCAGCTGGCTGGCATCCACCTCCCCGCGAATCTTCAGTGTTTCGCCCTCGGGCCAGCGCAATTTCACGTCATCGCCCAGTTCTCGCAGGGCAAGCAGCAATTCACAAGCGGTGGCCGGGTTGATGCTATGGCCGTGATAGTCGTATTCGGAAGGCTTGATCCAGGGGCGGCAAATCTCAAAAATCCTGTCTGCGGCTGTCCGTTCCTGTCGCAATTGACGTAACGATTCACGCTGTACCGGTTCGTCGGGCGCCGCGTAGCCTACGCATTCCTGGCCTGCTCCTGGCGTGTACGCTTCACCGCGATCCCCTTCGGGATACACCATGAGCTCCACCTGCAATCCCGTGGGCGAAGGGGACAGCAAGGCATATATCTGGGGGTCTGCCGGAACGATTTCCGTATTTCCGCCACCGATGTCCGACCTGACGCGAAAACGCAGGTTCAAGCCTTCAATGGACTTGGTCAGGCGTTCCTCTGCGGATTTTGGAAGCACCAGCCCATCCCGTCCGATGACGCCCAGGGCGCGTTCCTGATCCGTCGTCATTTCGATCATGCGCAAGCGGTTGCGGGTTTCGCGCATCAGAAAATATCGCGACTCTTCCGGCAGGACGGGCGTCATGGCAAGACGCAACTGGTTGCGTTCGCGCTGGACCACGATTTCAGGCTGGCCGCGCACCAGCTGCACCGGCTGATCCGGATTTTGTGCCCAAAACAGCAAGGGATGGTCTATCAGCAGCGCCAGTGCCGGCATGCTGTCGATGCGCTTTTCGCTGCCCTTCTTGGCGATGTCGGCGTGGCGTAGCATGGCGATCACCGCACGGTCCTGTTCCGTCAGGCCCTCCAGATCCTGCTGGGCGGTGAGCATGCGGTTGATGGTGACAGCCTTTCCCTGTCCCCAGGCGTTGCCTTGGGTACGGCGCTGTTCGCGTGCTTCGATCAGGCATTGCCCTGTCTCGGGGATGTGGGTGAGGTACCATGCAAAGCGCACGTTTCGCGGCGGTGGTGTGGTGCTGGAAAATTCGTTGCCCAGACGGTCCAGCGCACCCAGGGCTCGCTCCCACAAGGGTTGCCGTCGAATGGCTTCAGCCAGCGTGACCGTGCCCAGTTCGTAATGAAGTTTTTCGGCGCGTTCTGCCGAGGTGGGGTTGTCCATGCGCCCCAGCAGTCCCAGCGCCTCTGCCGCAATCCATCGATAGCCCTGGGATTCGGCCTTGGCAGCAAGATCGCGCAAGCGGTCCCGATCGATGCGCTCACCAGCGCCATCCACCCACCAACTGGCCAAAGCGCGAAACAGGGTGCCCAGGGGATCACGGTCAGACGTTTCAGTACGGTCTTCTGAAGCCAACACATCCACCGACTGGGTAGCGCGTGAAACATGGCCCAGACAGGCGAACACAGAGAGCATGGATGAGCCGCCCTTGATGACCGCCGCAATATGGCTTGAAGCTTTTTCCAGGCGTTTGGGATCGCCGGTGGAAATCAGGGCGATGACATACGCCACGCCGCTCAAGCCCGCCATGCCTGCCTTGCGCAAATCCTGTACCTTTTTGCCGTCCTTGAGAATGGCCTCGAAGATTTTCAGGCCTTCTTCCATCTGACCACGCAGGACGCAGGCAAGCCCGGCAATGGGGGTTGTGGCATTGCCACTCTTGCCACGCGACAGCAGAACGGCGTCGTCGATGTGGCCCCGCATGACCATGGGTTCGCACAAGACTGTGGCAAACCAGCCCTTCTGCTCATCCCGGGCCGTCTTGGCACGGTCCCGCAACCAGGACATGGGGCCGGAGCAGGATTCCATCCGGTTGAGCCGGACCATCAACAGGGTTGCGGCAACGGGCAGGCTGATCTCTGGTGGCAAACTGTCAAATTGCTCTGGCTGGAAAGGGTTGTCGAAAATGGCCACATAGGGATTTTTGCTGCGCCACTCAGCTGAAAAATAGCTTTGGATGGTTTGCGCCAGCCGGGTAAAATCGTCAAACCGTCCCGCATACAGGGCAAGGCGCAAGTCACGCACGCCCTCTCCAAACTGGCGCACGAAATAGCCATAACGATAATCAGCGATCTTGAAGACTGTGCGGATGGCCTCGACCATCGTGGTGCAGCGCGCTGTGAGTGCAAGCTGGCGTGCCAGTTGCTCGGCGAGCGTGGGCTCACAGGTGATTCGGGGGCCTTGGGCCACCAGGGCGCCTTCGGCAACCAGGGATTCCACCACAGGGTTGATCGAAGCCAGCACCCAGGGCAGTCCTTCCGCGTCGCGGCACTGCGCGGATTCAAGGCATTGCAGCAGCTGTCCCTTGGTAATCGGGACATAGGCCAGCGACACCAATTGCAACAGTTCCAGCAGGTGTGGCGCAAACACCGGTTTGTTTTGCTCCACCTCGGCCAGGGGGCTTCTCGCTACAGGGCTCATCACCATCTGGTGTCCGAATCTGATTCAAAAAAGTTATGGGTACAGACGAAGCTAAAGATTCTACGGCTTCAATGGCCTTATGCCAAGGCCCTGATTTTTTGCCATGTTTTTGCCTCGATCGGCTGTTTTCCTTGCCTTGGAGCGACTCCCCCGCTAGGATTGCGAGCTACCCTACTATAATCTCCGGGAATGGTATGAGCACACCCTTGCTTGAACTTGAAGACCTGCATTTCAGTTATGGCTCGCGAGAGGTGCTGCGGGGCATCAACATGATCATCGCGGAAGGCAAGATTACGGCCATCCTGGGAACCAGTGGTTGCGGCAAAACCACACTGCTGAAACTCGTGGGGGGGCAGTTGCGCCCTGATCGTGGCGCCGTGCGCTTCAGGGGCCGGGTGGTGCACGAGATGAATGACCGCCAGCTGTACGAAATGCGCCGTGAAATGGGCATGATGTTCCAGCAGGGCGGACTTTTTAGCGACATGACCGTGTTCGACAACGTGGCCTTTCCCATCCGGGAGCACACGCGATTGCCAGAAAGACTGGTCCGGGACCTTGTTCTCATGAAGCTCCAGGCCGTGGGGTTGCGCGGTGCGCGCGACCTGTTTCCAGCCGAGCTTTCAGGGGGGATGAACCGGCGTGTCTGCCTTGCGCGGGCCATCGCCATGGATCCGACCGTCACCATTTACGACGAACCCTTTGCTGGTCTTGACCCCATTTCGCTCAATGCCGTGGCCAAACTGATTCGTGAACTAAATGACGCCATTGGCATCACATCCATCGTCGTTACCTATGACGTCAGTGAATCCCTGAAGGTGGTTGATGAAATCTTTTTACTCTCAGAGGGTGTTGTCGTGAGCCACGGCGACCCCACGACACTCAGTGATTCTGATGATGCCTATGCGCATCAATTCATTCATGCCGAGCCGGATGGACCGGTGCCCTTTCAGGTTCCAGCCCCTTCGCTGGCAAGCGATTTCCGTTTTCTCCGTGTTGAGAGGTGATTGTGAAATTGTCCTTGGGCCCACTCTTTCAATATAAGCGTCCCCGGTTCTGGGTCGGGGTGCTGGTTGTGGGGCTGCTCGTTGTACTGCTCTTCAAATTTTATGTCCTTTCGCCAACCGGAGGGAGCGCCAGCGCGCCTCGCCGGGCGCCATTGGCGCCGGTGAGCGTCGCTCCGGTCACCACGATTGACTTCCCGGTGTGGCTGACTGGTCTCGGCACGGTCACTCCCGTCTATACGGTCACGGTGCGTTCCATGGTTGACGGGCAGCTGATGCGGGTCAATTTCAAGGAGGGACAGATCGTCAAGGAAGGCGAGTTGCTTGCAGAAATAGACCCTCGACCCTTTCAAGTCCAGCTGGAGCAAGCCCAGGGCCTGCTCGCCCATGATCGTGCCCTGCTGCAGAATGCCCAGCTCGATTTAAAACGATACAAGGTGCTTGCTGCGACCGGTGCCGTACCCCAGCAGCAACTGGACACGCAGGCCGCTCTGGTAGCCCAGTACGAAGCCTCCATCCAGTCGGATCTGGCGCAGGTGGACAATGCCAAACTGCAGCTCGTCTATGCACGGATCACCGCCCCCGTATCGGGCCGTCTGGGCCTGCGTCAGGTGGATCCGGGCAACATCATTCATGCCACGGATTCCAATGGCATGGTGACGCTGACACAACTATCACCCATCACCGTCATTTTCCCCTTGCCACAAGATGCCTTGCCAGCCATCCTCAAAGGGATGAAAGAACCGGGCAAGTTGCGCGTTGAAGCCTGGGATCGAACCAACAGCACCCGGCTTGCCGAAGGTTACCTCCTGACCGTGGATAACGAAGTGGACGTTACAACTGGCATGGTCAAGTTGCGAGCCCAATTCCAGAATGCGGACTACAGCCTCTTTCCCAATCAGTTCGTGAATGCCCGCCTCAAAGTGGACACCATCAAAGGCGCCCTCGTCATTCCCGTTGCTGGCGTGCAGCAAGGGGCAGAAGGCCCTTATGCTTACGTGGTCAATGCGCAACACGTCGTGTCGGTGCGAAAACTCAAGGTGGGGCCAGGCGATGGTGAACGCGTTTCAATCCTGCAAGGGTTGGCAAGTGGCGATGAAGTGGTGACGGACGGGATAGACCATTTGCGTGAAGGCAGCACGGTCGAAATATCCCATCACGACAAGCCCTAGGCTTCACCTTGAACATTTCAAAAATTTTCATTGAACGACCGGTGGCGACCTCGCTCATCATGGTCGCAATGCTGCTTGCCGGATTTATCTCCTGGCGATTTTTACCGCTCTCTGCCTTGCCCGAGGTGGACTATCCCACCATCGAGGTAACCACGCTTTATCCGGGCGCCGGACCAGAAGTGACTGCGTCAGCCATCACGGCACCGCTGGAACGTCAGTTTGGTCAGATGCCGGGGTTGAGCCAGATGAGCTCCACCAGTTCGGGCGGCGCCTCGGTGATCACACTCCAGTTTGCACTGAGCATGTCGCTTGACGTGGCCGAACAGCAAGTACAGGAAGCCATCAACGCTGCCGGCACTTTTCTCCCTACCGATCTGCCCATGCCGCCCTTGTATAACAAGGTCAACCCGGCTGACGCCCCCATTCTGACGTTGGCAGTTTCCTCCCCAGCCATGACCCTGCCGCGCCTTCAGGACTGGGTTGATACGCGGCTTGTGCAAAAAATTTCACAATTGCCAGGCGTCGGCATGGTCAGCATGGGCGGTGGCCTGCGTCCGGCTGTGAGGGTGCAACTCGACCCGGGCGCTCTCGCCATTCGTCAGCTGGGTTTTGAAGACATACGCACTGCCATTGTCAACAATAATGTCAATTTACCCAAAGGCAGTTTTGACGGGCCCGAACGATCTGCCGTCGTGGACGCCAGCGATCAGCTACGCCAGGCTGAGGATTACCGTCAGATCATCGTTGCCTACCTCAATGGCGCTCCCGTGCGCCTGGGTGACGTGGCCACCGTCACGGAAGGTGCTGAGGATACGCATCTTGCCGCCTGGCACGATCGCACCCCTGCCATCATCGTGAATGTGCAGCGGCAACCAGGCGCCAACGTCATCGAGGTATCGGATCGCGTCAAGGCACTGCTGCCGCAGCTGCAGCAATCCCTGCCGCAGTCAGTGGAAGTGTCGTTACTCACGGATCGCACCACGACCATTCGTGCTTCCGTGCACGAAATCCAGTTTGAGATGCTGCTTGCCATCGCCCTGGTGGTGATGGTCATTTTCCTTTTTCTGCGAAATTTGCCTGCAACCATCATACCGAGCGTGGCAGTACCGCTGTCGCTGGTGGGCACGCTGGCATTCATGTATCTCGAAAATTTCAGCATCAATAACCTGACGCTGATGGCCCTGACCATTGCCACCGGATTTGTGGTGGATGATGCCATCGTGATGATCGAGAACATCTCACGATACCTGGAACAGGGTGAGTCACCCATGCAGGCGGCCCTCAAAGGAGCGCGGCAGATTGGATTCACCATCATTTCACTGACCATTTCGCTGATCGCGGTTCTGATACCACTTTTGTTCATGTCCGACGTGATTGGCCGGCTGTTCCGCGAATTTGCCATCACCCTGGCCGTGGCCATCATGATTTCTGCCGTGGTGTCCTTGACCCTTACACCCATGATGTGTGCCCGCATCCTCGGCAAGGGTCTCGATCAAAAGTCCACCACCGCCATCGGTGCCCGCACCAAGGCGGCTTTTGATCATCTCATCGCGGCCTATGGCAAGGCCCTGGACTGGGTATTGCAGCACCAGAAGGGCACCCTTTGGGTGGCTGTTGCCACGTTTGCCTTGACGGCCCTGCTATACCTCTACATCCCGAAAGGATTTTTTCCGGTACAGGATACCGGCATCCTCCAGGCCATTACGGATGCGCCCCAGTCAATCTCTTTTCAAGGCATGGCAACGCGCCAACAGGCCGTTGCAGAAACCCTGTTGCATGACCCGGCCGTGGAAAGTCTTTCTTCCTTCATTGGCGTGGACGGCATTAATACGACCATTAACAGCGGTCGTCTTCTCATCAGCCTCAAGCCGCTGGAGTCGCGCGGGCCAGACGGCAACATCACTGCGGTGATGGCGCGCTTGCGTCAGAGTCTCGCCAGGGTGGAAGGCATCCATGTTTACCTGCAACCTGTTCAGGATCTCACCATTGAAGACACTTTGAGCCGTACCCAGTTTCAGATGACCCTCGAGGGGCCCAAGCCAGAGGAAATACAGGAGTGGACGACGAAACTGGTCAACCGTTTGCAGGCGCTGCCACAACTCAAGGACGTGGCGAGCGATCTCCTGAATGACGGCAACAGGGTGTATCTGGACATTGATCGCAATACTGCCGGCCGTCTTGGGGTTACCGTGGCTGCGATCGACAACGCGCTCTATGATGCCTTCGGTCAGCGGATCGTATCCACCGTTTTTACGCAATCCAATCAATATCGCGTGATTCTGGAAGTGCAGCCAGAGTTTCGCAAGAATCCGAAGCAGCTCGACAGCATTTACGTCACGGGAGCACTACCGGGCTCCGTGAGCGTGGGTGGACTGGGACCGGCTATCGTGCCCAATGCCACCAACTCGCCCGGTGCTGCTACCACGTCCGGCCCCGTGACTACCGCCGGTGGCTGGAATGTGCAGGTTCCACTGAGCGAGCTGGTGCATATATCCGAGCGCATGGGCCCTTTGGCCATTCATCACCTGGGACAGTTTCCCTCTGCCACCATTTCTTTCAATCTCAGCCGGGGCGTGTCGCTTGGCCAGGCTGTGGATGCCATTAACGCCGCGCAGCAGGATATTCACTTGCCTGACAGTATCGAGACCAGATTTCAGGGCGCAGCCCGGGCTTACCAAAAATCCCTTTCTTCCACGTTGTTACTGGTTTTGGCCGCGGTGGTCACCATGTATATCGTGCTGGGCGTACTGTACGAAAGCTATATCCACCCCATCACGATTCTCTCCACCCTGCCTTCAGCTGGGGTGGGTGCACTGCTGGCGCTCTTTCTCACCGGTAATGATCTTGGAGTTCTGGGCATCATCGGGATCATCTTGCTGATCGGCATCGTCAAGAAAAATGCGATCATGATGATCGATTTCGCACTGGACGCCCAGAGAAACCAGGGGTTAACTGCACTTGAGGCGATCAGGCAGGCTTGTCTTTTGCGCTTTCGCCCAATTTTGATGACCACCCTTTCCGCGCTCTTCGCCGCCCTACCCCTGATGCTCGGTAGTGGTATTGGTGCTGAATTGCGGCAGCCACTGGGCGTAACCATGGTGGGGGGCCTGCTTGCAAGCCAGCTACTGACCTTGTTCACCACGCCGGTCATTTATCTGGCCATGGATCGTCTCGCCAATCGCGCCAAATCAACATGAACATCACAGGGGTTTTCATCCGCCGCCCCATCGCAACCACGCTTTTGACTGCGGCAATAACGCTGTCGGGCCTGGTGGCATTCACGCTGCTTCCCGTGGCACCGCTACCGCAGATTGACTTTCCGGCTGTAAGCGTACAGGTCAGCCTTCCTGGGGCCAGCCCGGAAACCATGGCAGCCACAGTAGCCACTCCGCTGGAACGGACCTTGGGACGCATCGCCGGTGTTGAAGAGATCACTTCGACCAGTTCAACCGGGCAGACCGTGTTAAGCCTGGTCTTCAACCTCGAGCGCAACATCAACGGCGCCGCACGGGATGTGATGGCCGCCATCAATGCAGCCAGCGCGTTGCTGCCTGCAAATTTGCCTCTCAACCCGATCTACCGCAAAGTCAACCCGGCAGACGCACCGATTCTCATCATGTCTCTCACGTCCCCTACCCTGAGTGCAGGGGAAATTTATGATGCAGCTTCCACTATCCTGGCACAACGATTGTCACAGGTGGACGGCGTAGGCCAGGTTACGGTAGGGGGAAGCTCTTTGCCAGCAGTCCGGGTTGAATTGAGCCCGTTGGCGCTTGACCGCTATGGCGTTGGGCTGGAACAGACCCGCATTGCCATTGCCAGTACCAATACCAATCGTCCCAAGGGTTTCATTGAAGACGATACCCGTCGTTGGCAGATTGAGGACAATGATCAGGCCATGAAAGCGAACGAATTTCGTCCGCTCATCATAGCCTGGCGCAATGGTTCTCCGGTTCGTCTGACAGACGTGGCCGAAATCACGGATTCCGTACAGGATCTGCGTAATCTGGGAATCGCCAATGGGCGGCGGGCCATCCTGCTGATCGTAAACCGTCAGCCCAATGCAAACATCATCGAAACCGTCGACCGCATCCGCGCTCTGGTGCCGCATTTGCGTGCTTCAATCCCCAGCGCCATCGACCTCTCCGTTGTGATGGACCGCACCCCCACCATTCGTGCTTCCCTGCATGACGTGGAGAGAACGCTGCTCATCGCTACTGCCCTGGTCATCCTCGTGGTATTTCTCTTTTTGCGTGAAGCCCATGCGGCATTAATTCCCAGCGTGGCCGTACCGGTATCATTGATTGGCACTTTTGGGGTGATGTACCTGTTCGGCTACAGCCTGGATAACCTGTCGCTGATGGCGTTGACCGTGGCCACCGGGTTCGTGGTGGATGATGCCATCGTGATGCTGGAAAACATTTCACGCCATATCGAGGCCGGCCTGTCGCCACTAGATGCAGCCCTGCGGGGGGCAAGAGAAGTCAGCTTCACCGTGATATCCATCAGCCTTTCTCTGATTGCGGTCTTCGTACCCCTGCTTCTGATGGGCGGACTGGTGGGTCGTATGTTCCAGGAATTCGCCGTGGTTCTGTCTGTGGCGGTGATGGTCTCATTGCTCATATCGCTGACGACCACCCCCATGATGTGCGCCCGCCTGCTCAAAAAAAGCGTCACTCAGACCGAATCCTCAGCCCCACCGAAACGGCACCGGATAATGAGCTGGATGAAGTCCTTGTTGGATGGGGTGCGCGATCATCTGGATCGTCTGCATCTATTTTATGAAAGATCACTGCTCTGGGCGGTGTCACACAAACGGTGGGTTTTGTTGATGCTGTTCGCCACCATTGGGCTCAATGTTTACCTGTACGTCATCGTGCCAAAAGGCTTCTTTCCTCAGCAGGACACCGGTCGCCTGATTGGTCAGATTCAGGCTGACCAAAGCATTTCATTCCAGGCCATGCGCAGCAAGCTTGCTGAATTCATCGCACTGTGCAAGACCGACCCCGACGCCGAAAACGTGATTGGATTCACGGGTGGCTCGGCTCGCAACACGGCGCTTGTGTTCATGACCTTAAAGCCTCCTGGTGAGCGCAAAGTGTCTTCCGATGCTGTTATTGCGCGACTACGCAAAAAGCTTTCCCAGGTTTCCGGAGCAAACCTGTATTTTCAGGTGGTCCAGGATTTGCGCTTTGGCGGGCGTGCCGGCAATGCCCAGTATCAGTACACCTTGCAAGGGAATGATCTGGAGCAGCTGCGTTTATGGGCGCCAAAAATCCTGGCAACTTTGTCCAAGCTCCCGGAACTGGTAGACGTCAATACGGATCAGCAGGACAAGGGGCTTGACACTTACCTCACCTATGATCGTGATACGGCGGGGCGCCTCGGCATTTCTGCAAGCGCCATCGATCTTGCCCTGAACGATCTTTACGGGCAACGCATCATCTCCAACATTTACAACCCATTGAACCAGTATCGTGTGGTGATGGAAGCGGCACCTGCCTTCTGGCAATCGCCAACCACGCTAGAGCAGACCTATGTCTCCGGTAAGAATGGATCCATCGTTCCGCTCTCGGCAGTGGCGCACTTTGCTTCTGGCAATGCGGCCTTGTCGGTCAATCATCAGGGACAGTTTCCTGCAACCACCATCACCTTCAACCTGCCTCAAGGTGTTTCGCTGGGCCAGGCCACCCAGGCAATCGACCGGGCATTTCTGAAACTGGGCGTTCCCGCGTCAATCCATGGGGCCTTCCAGGGTACGGCCAAGGTGTTCCGTTCATCCCTATCAAGCCAACCCCTGCTGATCATGGCAGCATTATTGGCGGTCTACATCGTGCTGGGAATTCTCTACGAAAGCCTGGTACATCCGCTCACGATTTTGTCGACGTTGCCTTCTGCCGGCGTAGGTGCATTGTTGGCATTGATGGCCACCGGTGTAGAATTCAGCCTGATGGCATTGATTGGCGTGATTTTGCTGATCGGTATCGTCAAGAAAAACGCCATCATGATGATCGATTTTGCCTTGCAGGCAGAACGGCAGAATGGCATTCCACCCGAGGAAGCCATCATTCAGGCTTGCAAGCTGAGATTCAGGCCGATCATGATGACGACACTCGCCGCCATGCTGGGGGCATTGCCACTGGCCGTGGGTTGGGGTGTCGGTTCGGAATTGCGTCGGCCACTGGGTATTTCGATAGTGGGGGGGCTTGCTGTCAGCCAAATTCTGACCCTGTACACCACGCCAGTGGTGTACATTTATATGGATCGCTTCCGTACTGCCATGTTGTCACGATTTCGCACCCTGTCCTTTCGGCCCTTCCATGAATCCCGTTAATCAAATTTTCCGCGTTATGGTGGTGATGCTCGTTGTGGCACTGACGGGTGGCTGCGCCGTTGGCCCGGACTATACGCGTCCTGCGGTGCCTACGCCGCAATCGTTCAACGTACCAACGGGCTGGAAGGTGGCAGAACCACACGATGCCGAGATTCCTGCGGATTGGTGGAAGATGTTCAATGACCCTGTTCTTGCAGATTACGAACAGCGGGTAAGCCAGTCTAACCAGACTCTGGCGCAGCGGGAAGCGGCCTTGCGCCAGGCACGGGCGCTGGTTCAGATTGCCCAGGCGGGCCTCTTCCCCACCCTCAATGCGGTTGCTGGCACGACCCGCAACCGCGCCTCTGCCGGCGCCATCGGCCTTGCCCAGGGGAGAATTTACGACAATTATCTGCTCGCCGCACAAGCCAGTTGGGAACCTGACTTATGGGGCTCAATACGCCGCTCCATTGAGGCGAATACAGCTTCCATGCAGGCCAGTGCAGGCCAATTGGCTGCCTCACGACTCTCCCTGCAAAGCCAGCTTGCCGTGGACTATTTTCAGTTGCGCGCAGATGATGCGCAAAAAAGGCTATTGGCTGAAACTGTCGATGCCTATCAGAAGTTTCTTGATCTGACCCGAAGCCGTTTTGAACAGGGCGTGGCCGCGCAAACGGATGTACTGCAAGCAGAAGGACAATTACGTAGTACCGAAGCGCTATTACTGGATGTGGGCATACAGCGGGCACAGCTGGAACATGCGATGGCCGTTTTGACGGGTGTCCCGGCTTCTGAATTCCATGTTCCAGAATCTCCTCTGGGCGCAGACATTCCCCAAATTCCCCTGACCGTTCCTTCAGTGTTGCTGGAGCGGCGTCCTGACGTCGCGTCAGCAGAGCGCAGTGCAGCAGCAGCAAGTGCGCAGATTGGCGTGGCCAAGGCAGCGTTTTTTCCGGCACTGAGCATCAACGGCACCATGGGTTTCCAAAACAGTGCGTACAATAATCTCGTGAACCAACCCAATTCCATGTGGAGTTTAAGTCCCCAGTTTCTGCTGCCCATATTCAATGCCGGCCTGCTTTCGGCGGGAGTAGATCAAGCCGTAGCCGCATACGACCAATCTGTGGCCAATTACCGGGAAGTGGTGCTGGAGGCCTTCCAGAATGTTGAAGACAATCTGGTGGCAGCGGCGGTGCTTGCACATGAAATCAAGGTGCAGAACGAAGCAGTGCGCGCCGCTCAAAGCACGCTGACCCTGACTGCAAGCCAGTATCGGGAAGGTATTGTGAATTATCTCAGCGTCATTACGGCGCAAACCACGCTACTTAACAGTGAGCTGACCGAGCTGAACCTGCACAGCCGCCAGTATGCAGCGAGCGTACAACTGATTGTGGCCCTGGGTGGTGGGTGGGATGACGCACATTGAGCATAAAAGCGGGATAATGGACTCATGAAACAATCCAAACCAGCTTTTTTCAATCTCTACAGCCATGGTTTTATCCGAGTCGCTGTGGCCATCCCGGAAGTTCGCGTTGCCGATCCTGCCTGGAATGCGGCTCGTACGATAGCACTCATGGGTCAGGCCGCAGAGCAACAGGCCTGTCTCGTGGTTTTTCCTGAACTGGGCCTTACGGCCTACTCCTGCGAAGACCTGTTTCACCAGGATGCCCTCCTGGATGCAGCCCTGCGGGCACTGGCTCAGGTTGTTCAGGAAAGCGGTAAATGTCCCATTGCGGCAGTGGTGGGCCTTCCCATCCGGCACCAGGGGCGGTTGTTCAATTGCGCAGCGCTGATCTGCGGCGGCCGCATTTTGGGCATCGTGCCCAAAACCTACCTGCCCAACTACCGGGAATTTTACGAGGCCCGCCATTTTGTTTCAGGCGACTGCATTGCGGCAGAAACCCTGGATTTGCCAGGGTTTGCAGACATTCCATTCGGAACGCGCCTGCTGTTCCAGGCCAGCAATCAACCCCTGCTCACCATTGCTGCGGAAATTTGCGAAGATCTTTGGGTACCCATCCCGCCCTCCAGTGTGGCTGCCCTGGCAGGAGCCACGCTCATCGTCAACCCTTCCGCTTCCAATGCCACCATCGGCAAAGAGGCCTACCGGCGCCAGCTGGTGTCCAACCAGTCGGCCCGTTGCCTTGCAGCGTATCTCTACAGCGCGTCGGGCCGAGGTGAATCCTCGACAGACCTGGCCTGGGATGGCCATGGCCTGATTGCCGACTACGGCGAAATCAAGGCGGAAAGCGTGCGTTTTGAAGACAGGGACCAACTCATTCTGGCAGACGTGGATCTGGTACGGCTGCACCAGGAGCGCATGCGCCAGAACACCTTCAATGAAACGATAAGACGGCACAACACTGCAGTCGCGGCGATGGTGACCCTGCCATTCGAACTGCCACTCCCTCAGGGCCTTCAATTGCCGTTACTTGTGCCGCCACTGCGCTACCCCTATGTGCCCAACGATCCACTGTTGAGAGACGAGCGCTGCCGCGATGTCTTCAACATTCAGGTGCAAGGCCTGACAACCCGGCTTCGTTCCACCGGCCTGAAAAAACTGATTATCGGCATCTCGGGTGGCCTCGATTCAACCCATGCATTGCTGGTTGCCGTTGCGGTACTGGACAACCTGAAACTGCCCCGAAAAAACCTGCTGGCCTACACCATGCCCGGGTTTGGCACGTCCAGTAAATCTCTGGGGATTGCGCGCCAACTCATGCAGTCACTGGATGTGAGCGCTGCCGAGATCGACATACGACCCAGCTGCCTGCAAATGCTCAAGGATATCGGGCATCCGTTCCATGAAGGGCACCCGGTGTACGACATTACATTCGAAAACGTTCAGGCTGGAGAGCGCACCAGTCATTTGTTCCGTCTGGCCAACCAGCATGCCGGCCTTGTGGTTGGCACGAGCGATCTCAGCGAATTGGCTTTGGGGTGGTCCACCTATGGCGTGGGCGATCACATGGCCCACTATCATGTCAATGCGAGCGTGCCAAAAACACTGATCCAGTACCTCATACGCTGGATCATGGATGGCGACAAGATGGGTCGCGAAGTATCTGGTGTGCTGGGCACGGTGCTGGCTAGCGATATCTCTCCCGAGCTGATACCTGCCAGTCATCCCGAAGCCGTTCAACGAACCGAAGACACTGTAGGACCCTATGCCCTCCAGGATTTCAACCTGTACCACATACTTCGTTTTGGCTTCGACCCTGCCAGGGTGGCTTTCATGGCGTGGTGCTCCTGGAGCGACAAAAGGCGCGGCGAGTGGCCACACATTCCTGAAGAGAAGCGGGCTGAGTACGGAATTGCGGACATTCGGCGCTGGTTACAGGTATTTGTAAAACGTTTTTTTCAGGACAGTCAGTTCAAGCGTTCCTGCATTGCCAATGCGCCCAAGGTAGGATCGGGTGGTTCATTGTCGCCTCGCGGGGACTGGCGCGCACCCAGTGATGCTGTGGCAACGGTATGGTTGCAAGCGCTGGACTCCGTGCCTGAACAGGAACCCGGCAAAAAGAACATCTGATGGATTTCCAACCGCTCCTGGAAGTGCCCAAACAGTCCACAGGCGAACCGCTCTGGTTTATTTTCCAGGGGTCTCAGCTGTTGGTCACCCAGTCCGAAGGCCCTGTCAAACTGCCCGACGATGCCGTCCTGGCACAGCTTGCTACAGGCATTGTGCGTCGACATGTCATCGGTCAACTGAAAGGCAGTATCTGTCACGGCCTTGAAGTGGACTCACATGCGCTGCCACCTGCTGGTTACACATTTTCAGGTTTGCGTTCGTTGTTCGGACGCGCCGACGAAGTGCTTCTGGCGCTGGCAGGGCGTGCGTTGCAGATCATCGACTGGGATCGCACCCATTTATACTGCGGGCGTTGCGGTACGCCTACCGAGTTGCGCACACATGAGCGCGCCCGTTTCTGCCCCGCGTGCCAGCTGGTGGTTTATCCGCGCATCGCGCCTGTAGTCATGGGCCTCATCATGCGCGGAGACGAGTTGCTGTTGGCACGCAGTCCTCATTTTGCGCCTGGCGTCTATAGTGCCATTGCCGGATATTGTGAGCCGGGTGAAAGCCTTGAGATGGCATTGATGCGAGAAATTCGCGAGGAGGTGGGGCTGGAGGTCAGGGATATTCAGTACTTTAAAAGCCAGTCCTGGCCCTTTCCGCACTCCTTGATGGTTGCCTTCACTTGCCAGTACCACTCCGGATTGATCTCACCCCAGCCCGGAGAAATCGAAGACGCGCGCTGGTTTTCAAGCGAGGCGCTACCCTTGCTTCCCCACCCCGTCAGCATCGCCCGCCAACTCATTGAAGCCACCCTTTTACTTATGAAATCCCGTCATCATGCCCTTCATTGAAGACCTTGCAGAAATCGTGGGGCCTGCCGGACTGATTACCGATCCCAGCGACCTTGCTCCGTATAACACGGATTGGCGCGGGCGCTACCATGGCGATGCTGCCGTCGTGGTCAAACCAGCCAGCACAGCCGAAGTGGCAGCTGTGGTTCGGGCCTGCCACGACCACAGGATTGCAGTCGTGCCCCAAGGTGGCAACACCAGCCAGTGTGGCGCATCCATTCCTCGCCTGGGACACGGGGAAATCATTCTCAACCTGTCGCGCATGAATCGCATTCTGGCTACCGACTGGGATAACGACACCCTGACCTGCGAGGCAGGAACGGTTCTGGCTACGGTGCAAAACGTCGCCCGTCAGGGCGGTCATCTGTTTCCACTGAGCATTGCCTCAGAGGGCAGTGCGGAGATTGGCGGGATCATCTCCACCAATGCCGGCGGCACGGCAGTGCTGCGTTACGGCAACATGCGCAGCCTCGTTCTGGGTCTTGAAGTGGTCTTGCCCGATGGGCAGATTTGGAATGGGTTGCGGGGGTTGCGCAAGGACAATACCGGTTATGACCTCAAGCAATGGTTCATCGGTGCCGAAGGCACCCTGGGCATCATCACAGCCGCTGTGCTGCGCCTGTTTTCCTTGCCGCACGTGCGTGCTACCGCCTGGGTGGCCCTCGATTCGCCGCGCGATGCCGTGGCGCTGCTGGGTTATCTGAAAACCCGAAGTGGTGACCGCGTTACGGGGTTTGAGCTGGTTTCGCGGTCTGCCCTGCAGATGGTGCTCCTCCACATTCCGGGCAGTCATGATCCCTTGAGCCAACCCTCGCCCTGGTATGTCCTGGTGGAAATGGATGATACGGACCCGGGGTCAGACCCGCATGGCGTACTTGAGAGCAGCCTGGCTGAAGCCTTGCGTTCCGGCATGATCATTGATGCCGCATTGGCCCAAAGCGAGGCGCAAGCGGATACGCTGTGGGCCTTGCGCGAACAGATTTCCGAAGCGCAAAAACTGGAAGGCATCAGCATCAAGCACGACATCAGTGTCCCCGTCAGCAGGATACCGGATTTGATCGAAGAAGCTACTGCACGACTGGAAGCACAATATCCCGGAATCCGTCTGCTGTGCTTTGGTCATGTAGGCGATGGAAACCTGCACTACAACCTGTCCAAGCCCAACCTTCTGGATAATGCAGCATTCATCGAGCAAACCCTTGCCGTCAACCGCATCGTGCATGATACGGTGGATCGACTGGGAGGCAGCATCAGCGCAGAACATGGCATAGGCCAATTGAAGGTGGACGAACTGGTGCGTTACAAAAATCCCGTTGAACTCGAATTGATGAAACGCATCAAGCACACGCTGGATCCCCTGGGATTGATGAATCCCGGCAAGATCTTTCGCACTACCAAATGATGACTTGCTGTTCGGCCGCCCGGTATAATCGGTCGCCCGGGTGCGTGTCAAAAGCCGCCTGATACCCGGGCTGGTTGACCAGGGCCCCATCAGCCCGAATGGCCGCTGGCGCATGAGGGTCCACCTTGAGCAAACGAACGGTCTCGGCATCCCTGACCCGGCTGCGCCATGCCTGTACCCATCCGCAATAAAATCGCTGATCTCCGCTCAAACCGTCAATGATGGGTGCAGGTTCGTTTTCCAGGGCCAGGTGATAAGCCTTGAACGCTATGGCCAGGCCTGCGTTATCAGCGATGTTTTCCCCCAGGGTCAATGATCCGTTCACGAAATAGCCTGGTAGTGGACTGTATGCGTTGTACTGCTCCACCAGGGCTTGTGCACGCTGTGAAAACTGCTGGCGGTCTGCATCGGTCCACCAGTTGCGCAAATTGCCCTGCCCGTCTGATTGGCTGCCCTGATCATCGAAGGCATGGCTGATCTCATGACCGATGACCGCACCAATTGCGCCATAATTCACAGCATCGTCTGCTTCCGGATTGAAGAAAGGCGGTTGCAGGATTGCGGCAGGAAAGACGATTTCATTCATTCTGGCGCTGTAGTAGGCATTGACGGTTTGCGGCGTCATGCCCCATTCTTCGCGATCAATGGGTTGCCCCAGCTTGTTGATCTGGCGTTGCGTTTCAAACAGCCTGGCGCGTTTCAGATTGCCCAATAAATCACCCGGCAGGATGGTCAGAGTGCCGTAATCAAGCCAGCGCGAAGGATAACCAATCTTGGTATTGAGCGCTGCGAGCTTGCGCAAGGCTTCTTCGCGTGTGCTCTGCCCCATCCAGGGCAATGTTTCGATGCTCTGACGATAAGCTTCCAGCAGGTGACGCACCAAAGTCTGCATACGCTGCTTGCTCGATTCAGGGAAGTACGCATCCACGTATAAGTGGCCCAAGGCCTCGCCCATGCTGGACTCCACTATGGCAACCCCGCGCTTCCAGCGCGGACGGTTTTCAGGAATGCCTCGCACCGTGGCACCATGAAACTTGAACTGGGCGTTTACAAATTCAGCGCTGAGAAAAGGCGAATAGGCATCGAGCAGTCGCGCCTTCAAATAGGACTTCCATTGATCCAGTGGCGCATTGCGGCTGAGCACCGAGAGTGTCTTGAAATAACTGGGTTGGCGTAGGATCAGGGCCTCGATGCGTCCGTCTATGCCCATGGCTTTCTGCCATACGGTCCAGGCCCAATCTGACGAAATTTGCATGTCGAGATCGGAGAGCGCAATCTTGTTGTAGGTCTTGATGCTGTCTCGATTCTCCACTTTGGTCCACTGTGCTTCCGCCAACGAGGTTTCCAGCGCAAGGGCTTGTTGGGCTGAACGCTGCGGGTTCTGCTCATGCGCCAGAGTAAACAGTGTTTCAAGATAGCGCTGATAGGCTTCGCGGACCTGGATGAGTCGCTGGTCGGACGTGTTGAGGTAGTATTCGCGGTCCGGCATCCCCAATCCACCCTGACTGACATACACCGCATAACGCGTGGTCTCACGCGCATCGGGCGCCACCGAAGGTTCCATGGGCACGCCCACGTCCTGAGCAGCGAGATGCGCCATTAGTGCCACCAGGTCGTCGTGGGTCTTCACGTCGTCAACGCGTGCCAGTTCAGCTGCCAGTGGCGTCATGCCTGCTGCTTCAAGGGCGGGCTCGTCCATGAAGTCGCGGTAGAGTCGGGCCATTTTCCACGCCCCGGACCCGGGTTCAGCGTCAGGTTGGGCGACGAGCCCCTCGATAAGGGTACGTAGATGGCTTTCTGACAGGTCTCTCAATTGGTCAAAAGCGCCGAATCGCGCGCGGTCGGGTGGAATCGTCACGGTTTCCAGCCATTTTCCGGAGACATGCCGGTACAAATCATCTTGTGGTCGTACCGAGGCATCCATCCACTGCGAATCCACCCCGGATTGAGCGGGCTGCACGGGCAATTCGGCACACCCTGCAAGCGTCAGCATCAGGATTCCTCCCCAGAGTATTCTTTTCATCCAAACCATCCTTGCGTGAGCATCATGACAGCAACAGAAAATCCCGAACGCGTTTGAGTTCATCCCGCTTATTTGCCGCAAGTTCAAACTCCAGGTTTTTGGCAGCCTCCAGCATTTCCTTTTCCAGGCGTTTGAGCAAGGCAGTCAGCTGTTTTTCAGATAATTCATCCAGGTGTTCTGCTGCCGATATTTTGGACAGTTCCTGAGAAGCGAATTCAGGATCATAAATGCCTTCAATGATGTCCTTGATGCGCTTGCTGACGCCACGTGGTGTGATGTGGTGCGTCTCGTTGTAATCCATCTGATAACGCCGCCGGCGCTCGGTCTCACGCATGGCTGCCTGCATGGAGTCCGTGACTTTGTCGCCATACAGAATGGCTTTACCGTTGAGATGGCGGGCAGCCCTGCCGATGGTCTGGATGAGGGATCTTTCGGAACGCAGAAACCCTTCCTTGTCAGCATCCAGAATGGCCACCAGCGAAACTTCGGGGATGTCGAGACCTTCCCGAAGCAGATTGATCCCCACCAGTACATCGAAAACCCCCATGCGCAGATCGCGAATGATCTCCACACGCTCTACGGTATCAATGTCGGAATGAAGGTAGCGAACCTTGATGCCATGCTCATCGAGATACTCCGTCAGGTCTTCTGCCATGCGCTTGGTCAACGTGGTGACCAGGACGCGCTCGCCTGCGGCAACCCTGAGGGTGCATTCAGACAGTAGGTCATCCACCTGGGAGCGCGCCGGTCGTACCTCCAGGACGGGGTCGACCAAGCCCGTGGGCCTGACCAATTGTTCTACCACCTGGCCGGCATGGTTATCTTCGTATGTTGAAGGTGTGGCCGAAATGAAAATGCATTGAGGCATAAGATGCTCGAACTCATCAAACCGCAGCGGACGGTTGTCCAATGCCGAAGGCAGGCGAAAGCCATAATTCACGAGGTTTTCCTTCCGCGCCCGGTCGCCTTTGTACATGCCACCCACTTGAGGAATGGTGACATGGGATTCATCGACGAACATCAAGGCATTCTTTGGCAGATACTCGATCAAGGTGGGTGGGGGCTCGCCCGCTGCACGCCGGGACAGATGACGCGAATAGTTTTCGATGCCCTTGCAAAATCCGATTTCATTGAGCATTTCAAGATCGTACCGCGTTCGCTGTTCGATACGCTGCATCTCGACCAGCTTGTGCTCCCTGGCAAAAAACTCAATGCGTTCATGCAACTCGATTTTGATGGAATCAATCGCCCGAAGCACGGTGTCGCGTGGCGTAACGTAATGGCTTGAGGGGAATACGGTAAAGCGGCCCAGACGCTGCAGCGTTTTGCCTGTGAGCGGGTCGAACAGCATCAGGCTTTCCACTTCATCGTCAAAAAGCGTCACCCGGAGGGCAGATTCGCTGTTTTCTGCAGGAAAGATGTCAATCACGTCGCCACGAACGCGAAAGACACCCCGCTTGAATTCCATTTCATTGCGGGTGTATTGCATGGCCGTCAACCGGGATACGATGGCGCGTTGGTCCATTTTCTCCTGGTCACGCAAATGCAGGATCATGCTGTGATATTCGGCAAGCTCACCAATACCGTAAATGGCAGAAACCGTGGCGACAATGACGCAATCAGGGCGCTCCAGCAATGATTTGGTGGCTGACAGGCGCATCTGCTCGATATGTTCATTGATGCTGGAGTCTTTTTCGATGTACAGGTCGCGTGCGGGAACGTAGGCTTCGGGTTGGTAGTAATCGTAATAGGACACGAAATATTCCACCGCATTTTCCGGTAGAAATTCCCGTAATTCGGCATACAACTGAGCTGCCAGTGTCTTGTTGGGCGCCATGACAATGGCCGGCCGACCCAGTCGGGCAATGACGTTGGCCATGGTAAAAGTCTTGCCCGACCCCGTAACGCCCAACAGGGTCTGGAACTGCAGCCCGTCAGACAGCCCTTCCACCAACTGTGCGATAGCCTGTGGCTGATCGCCGGCAGGCTCAAAGGGCTGGTGTAGACGGTAGGGGCTGTTGGGGAAAGTGACGATCACTGCTAGAATGGGTCGTTTGAAGAGTTATTGGACCACGATTTTAACATTCAGAGTGCATCATGACCGGATCCTTGTTCAGCTCCATTGAAATGGCCCCCCGTGACCCGATCCTGGGGATTACAGAAGCTTACAATGCGGATGCCAATCCTGCCAAAGTGAATTTGGGGGTTGGCGTTTACACGGACGACAATGGCAAAGTGCCCTTGCTGGAATGTGTCAAGCGTGCTGAAGCCCAACTGACTGCTGCTGCTGCACCACGCAGCTATTTGCCCATTGACGGCCTTGCCAGTTACGATAAACAGGTACAGACGCTGGTATTTGGGGCTGATTCTCCGGCTGTTACAGAAGGTAGGGCCATTACCGTGCAATCGCTGGGCGGCACAGGCGGGCTCAAGATTGGCGCCGATTTCCTCAAGCGTTTCAACCCTGATGCCGAGGTCTGGATTTCTGACCCCAGTTGGGAAAATCACCGCGCGCTGTTTGAATCTGCAGGCTTTGTGGTTAAAACTTACCCCTACTACGATGCAGCAACACATGGCGTCAATTTTACGGGTTTGCTGAACGCGCTGGAAAGCGCCAAGCCCGGCACGGTCATCGTACTGCATGCCTGCTGTCATAACCCCAGCGGGGTTGATTTGACCGACAGCCAATGGGATCAGGTCATTGAAGTGGTAGGCCGCCGTCAGCTCGTGCCATTTCTGGACCTGGCTTACCAGGGTTTTTCACGTTCCATAGACGAGGATGGCGCGGTAGTTCGTCGTTTTGCGGCCACCGGGCGCGCCCTGCTGGTCTCCAACTCGTTTTCCAAATCGTTTTCCCTGTACGGGGAGCGCATCGGCGCCTTCAACCTGGTAGCCAGCAGTCGCGAGGAGGCACAGCGCGTACTCTCCCAGATCAAGCGTGTGGTTCGTACCAACTATTCCAACCCACCTACCCACGGCGCCCAGCTTGTGGCGACCGTGCTGTGCACGCCGGAACTCAGAACGCTTTGGGAACAAGAACTGTCTGGCATGCGCGATCGTATCAAGGCCATGCGCCAAAGTTTCGTCGCCAAGCTCAAAACCCGTTTGCCCGCCAAGGACTTCAGCTTTGTGGCGCATCAAAACGGCATGTTTTCGTTTTCGGGCTTGAGCCAGGCACAGGTGGCACGCCTCAAATCTGAATTTTCCGTCTATGCGGTGGATTCCGGGCGGATCTGCGTTGCAGCGCTCAATACCCGCAATATCGACACGGTCGTGGAGGCCATTGCAAGCGTATTGAGTTGAAATAATGAAGGGGGTGCTCTTGACCCTCCTTCTTTAAGCATTTAAAATCTACGGTTTACCGATTCCTCGATAGCTCAGTCGGTAGAGCGACGGACTGTTAATCCGCAGGTCCCTGGTTCGAGCCCAGGTCGAGGAGCCAAATTTGAAGGGTTAGCGAACATGGTGTCGCTAACCCTTTTTTCTTACGCGCGCACTTTTCCCAAGGAGCCGGATTTTTCTGAATATTCTGAACAAAGGCCCGAATTGTGGCCAGCCTGATTTAAGGATAAAGTACGCGTTAACCCATCAATTTCGCGTCAATGAGAGGGGAATCTCATGCCATTCCAGCAGTCAGTACCTACTGCCGCCCACCAGGCTCCTCCGGTGGTCGCCATCATTGACGACGAATTCACCAGTCGGGTCATTCTCGACAAAATCGTTCGCAGCATCCAAAGTGACATCATCACGCACACCTTCCCCTCGCCGTTGCAATCGCTGGAGTGGGTGCAATGGAATCAGCCTGACCTGATTCTGGTGGATTATCGGATGAAGGAAATGTCTGGTCTGGAAGTCATCACGGCCATACGCCAGATTCCCTCACTGGAAACCGTGCCCATTATCGTGATTACATCGCATGATGAACTGGGTATTCGCTATGGGGCTCTGGATGCCGGTGCTACGGACTTCATGACCAAACCCATCGATCCCTATGAGTGCCGCGTGCGTTGTCGCAACCTTCTGGTTTTGCGCCAGCATGAAAAAAATCTTCAGGCGCACTCCCAGGATCTTGAACATGCCGTGCACAAGGCTACCCAGCAGATTCGTGAGCGCGAACAGGAAACCTTGTATTGTCTTGCCAAGGCAGGTGAATTTCGCGACGCTGAAACGGGCAATCACATCCTCAGAATGGCGCGCTATTCGCGCCTTATTGCCGAGGGCATCGGCTTGAATCAAATGCGTTGTGAGCTCATCGAGATGGCCGCACCCATGCACGATATCGGCAAAATCGGGATTCCGGATCAGATTCTGCTCAAACCAGGGCGGCTGACTTCAGATGAGTTTGAGGTGATGAAGAACCACCCGATGATCGGTTACAAGATTCTCAAGGAAAGCCCTTCCAGCATTCTCATTCAGGGAGCTCAAATTGCATTGGGGCATCATGAAAAATACGATGGGAGCGGCTATCCCCAAGGGCTGAAAGGCAACGACATTGCGCTTGAAGCTCGCATTGTTGCGGTGGCCGATGTCTTTGACGCCCTGACTTCAGTGAGGCCTTATAAAAAGGCATGGTCCAATGACGATGCTCTGGCTTACCTGTCGGCCAATCGTAGCAAGCATTTTGACCCGGCCTGTGTTGATGCGTTTATCGCGCAGTTCAGTAAGATCAGTCTGGTTCAGGAACAGCTTCGGGACTCATTGACGACACCACTAATTCGGGTGATTCAATGAAAAAAAGGATTCACTTTTTTATCAAGCAAGTTAGAGGACGTGAAGGTGAATATGAGCAGGTGTCGCTCAGGGTAGTTTATTCTCTGGCGATTTTTCTTTACATGTCAATAGAAAATCTATTTAACCAAACGCATGTCATCCCGTCGAATGTATACGTATTTTCAATAATTTATCTAATCATTTCAGTCGGTTTGTTTTTTCTGCTGCTTTTCAAGCAGGTAGGTTCAAGAAAGCGACAATGGGTTTCGATGATTGCAGATATCGGAGCCATCACCTATGCACTGCTTTATCTCCAAGAAATGGGGTTTCTACTGTTTGGTATTTACCTGTGGGTCATTGTGGGCAATGGCATTCGATACGGAATACCTTCGCTTATTGTCTCCTACCTGCTCAGTTTGGTTGGATTCGCCATGGTTGTAACGCTTAATCCATTCTGGAATTCTCAACCATTTTTGGCAGTCGGTTTGATGCTCACCCTAACTTTAATTCCGCTATATCTGTTGAAACTCCTCAAGCAACTCAATAACGCAATCAAATTAGCTCGAGAAGCCAATATGGCCAAAAGCAGGTTTCTTGCTCATATGAGTCATGAAATGCGTACTCCATTAAATGGCGTCATAGGAACCAGTGATTTATTGACGACAACGCCACTGAACGGTGAACAGTTTGATTTAGTAAATACATTAAAAATTTCAGCGCAAACACTGTTACAACTCATAGAAAATGTGCTTGATTTCTCAAAGATTGAAAGCGGAAAATTGGTCAGTGAAATTATCGATTTTGATTTGCATCAGTTGGTTCGAGGCACGCTTGAGATGTTCAAATCGCAGGCAAAGCTTCAAGGATTACGCTTAGAAGTCCGGTTTAGCTCAGACACGTGCTTTTTGCTCAAAGGGGACACTCTTCACCTCCGACAGATCATTATTAACTTGGTTGGTAACGCCATTAAGTTCACGGATCGGGGAAGTGTAGAACTACGCGTTAGCACGCTTCATCAGAACGAAGAAACGACAAGAATAAGATTCGAAGTCATTGATACTGGTATTGGCATTGCAGCAAATGCTCAGAAAGATATATTTGAAAGCTTTACTCAAGCCAGTGCAGATATTTCTCGCCAGTATGGAGGTAGCGGCCTTGGAACCACCATCTCCAGACAATTAGCCATTCTCATGGGTGGGGATATGGGGCTTCAAAGTGAACCGGGTGTCGGAAGCGTCTTCTGGTTTGAACTACCTTTCGAAAAGCAGACTACAACAAAAGTCAATTTGGCCCCTCGATGTCTGGGACAACTCAGAGTCATTACATTGGGAATGAAAATCAATGAACGTGATTCGCTTGGAATGTATTTGAATGGGTGGGCAATGCATTTTCATCACGAAATTTCAATACCTAATTTTTTTGATCGTCTTAAAAAAATTCCATCAGAGTTGCAAAAGCACACTATTGTTCTATGCACCCCACAAAACCTTGGCATGGACGTTGTCGAGTTTGCTAATCGTGTGCACACCATTATTCCTTCTCGAGACGTCGCTCTGATTTTAGTCGCATCTGATCTACAAAACATGGGTGAAAAGAGTCTACTTGAAGCAGGGTACTCCTGCTTATTGCGTGTCCCAGTGGACAAAACACTGCTTTTCAATGCATTACACGGCATCATGACCCCCCAGCCACATCAAGGGGTAATTTCATTCAGAGAGCACTATCAACGAAATGCTCTTGAAAAAACAGGAATTTCAATTTTGCTGGCAGAAGATAATGGAACCAGTAGAAAAATCATCTCCAAGATTCTAGAATACGGTGGGCATCGGGTTGATCTTGCAGAAAATGGCGAAGAGGCCCTAGATAAGCTCGAGAACAAGAATTATGGGCTTATCATTCTTGATATGAATATGCCTCTGATGAGCGGGCTTGATGTACTCAAAATCCACCGGGCAATGTCACGACAAAAACCTCCGACTCCAGTGATTGTGCTTACAGCAAATGCAACCACTGAAGCCATGAGCGAGTGTGAAGAAGCTGGTGCAGATTCTTACATGAGCAAACCTGTTGATGCTGTCACATTACTGGATGCAATAAGTCGACTCACAGCGGTAAATTCCAGCACTAATAATGAAGAATTCAAAGACCAGTTGCAAGACAAACCCGCATCAACAGCCGTCAATTTGGTGAAGGAATCGACTCTGCGTCATCTTGAATTACTGGGTGAGGGACAGGAAGATTTTATGCCCATTGTCATTCGTGGTTTTATTTCTGAAACTGAAAAGTTACTTGAAGCCATGCATTTTGCAATTTCCAGAAAGGACTACCAGACGATGAAGGAATTGGCACATACAATCGAAGGCAGTGCGGGAAATATTGGCGCAGAATCTCTCCATCTAGTTTGCCGAGATTTGATGCAGCTTGATTTGAATGAACTATCAGAGCATGCCGAGCCTCTGGTAGCCTTGGCCCAACAGCGTTTCAAAGCAACTCAAGCAGCCCTGATTGCCTATCTCAGTAAATCTGATAGAGTTTCATTAGTCCCATCATCTACGCAGTGAGATATTCCTCTTGTTTTGTTAAATACGCCCTTTCCTGAGAACGGACAAACCGATCCATCACCTTTAGATCCTTTTCATTCAGGCGAAGGGCGGCGTCAACCCAAATCCGGATGACGTCCATAAGCTCTTCGTAGGTTACTGGATTGTAACGTTGCCGTA
Source organism: Ferrovaceae bacterium (assembly GCA_027311025.1). GTDB lineage: Bacteria > Pseudomonadota > Gammaproteobacteria > Burkholderiales > Ferrovaceae > JAJZRV01. Next base: position 77,450 of record DAICZS010000002.1, on the reverse strand, counting down.
CCTGTTGAATTGCCCTAAATCCGTTTGCGCGCCGTTCTTGCTTCTTCACAAAATCATAAACAGCTTGAATTCCTGCACCAGATTCTGCCAGTACATCTACGATTCCCATTTCGTGCAACTCTTCGGCCGAATAGATTCTGCCGCCAAGGATCATTTTTTCAGCAAGTGCTGTACCAACTTTGCGAGCAAGTAAATTATAAGCACCCATGCCTGGAAATAGATTAAACAAGATTTCAGGAAAGCCCATTTGACTCCCCCTTTCAGCGATGATGACGTCACTGACTAGAATCCCTTCAAACCCGCCTCCAAGTGCGTCTCCCTGCACAAGTGCTATAGTCGTAAGCGGTAAATAAAAACGATTCATTCGCGGGAACAACATGTTGATGCATTCGATACCGTAATGCATCAGAGCATCACGATTTTTTGTTCTGATCAACTCACCAAACAAAGAGAGTTGCCCACCCAAACTAAATACGCCGGGTGTTAAAGATGATGAAACGGAATAACGGATGACATGCATATCTCCATCAATCCAAAGCTGTCCTCCAGAATTCTCAATTGAGTCATGGTGATGCTGTAATTCTTTGAGAAATTGGAGTGTGACACATGGAACTTCATCCTGCTTAAGCTGTGTCCAAAGCACTCCGTGCTCAGCGTTAAATTCAGTCGCGATTTGCGTGTACTTTGTATCTAACAAGGCTTTTGTGTCTGAAATCAGTTCCATTTTCCTTCTCCTTGCTTCAGATGTATCAATTTGGTTGAAAATACTGGTACCCTCTTAGTTCCGAAACCCTGACGGATTCATGCAGCTAGCTTTAGTGCATTTGCAGCTTTTACCTTAGGTTTAAATTTCCTACGCACCTGCCACAAATCATATGAGGCTTGTTTCGTAACCCACAAATCGGCTCGAACACCACGTACTTTTTCCAACCAAAGTTCTAGCCTTAATGCCATTTCAGGTGATATCGCCGCGTGCCCATTCAAGACTCTGGACAGCGCTGCTCGTGTGACGCCAAGTTGGGATGCGGCTTGTGTAACAGTGAGCCCCAATGCAGGCAATACATGATCCCGAAGGATTTCCCCTGGATGTTTTGGGCTGATCTTGTTAACCATTTGCGATGCCTCCAACTGCCTATTCAAGTGTTGATTTCTTGAGACCAAATGTATAGTGTGGCGTTTCAGTGGTCAATGAATCAAAAGCCCAAATACAATGGGGAAACATAATCAATTCAACCATTCGCAGCTGCGAACCCCTGATTGAACTGCAATATGAGCATGCAATACAGGTTTGATTTGCTCCGGTGAAGTTGAAGTCAAATGCCACACAGAATTTGATTGGGCATGACCTGAGTGGCAAACGTGTAGCCAGCCAGGCTGTGAATCCTATGGTAACTTTTACCAGGGGGTTTACAGATGAAAAAGCGATTTTCGGAAGAACAGGTCATCCGCATTTTGCGGGAGGCTGAAGAGCCAGGCGTCACGATTGATGACGTTTGCCGGAAGAACAATGTGACCAAGCAGACCTTCTTCCGCTGGAGAAGCAAATACGGTAGCATGGAAGTGTCTGATGCCCGCAAGCTCAAGGATCTGGAAGCCGAGAACACCAAGCTCAAGCGCATGGTTGCGGAGCAGCTGTTGGTGATCGAAGGGCTCAAGGAGTTTGCCGGAAAAAAATGAGTTCCCCGACAGGTCGGCGCGAGGCGATGGCCTGTTTGACCGGTCGGGGCGTATCCAAAAGGGCATCCTGCCGCTACTTGGGGTTTAGTCGCCGGGTGGAAGGCTATGAGCTGAGGCAGCCGAAGAAGGACCAGGAACTGGGGGCCAGGCTGATGGAAACCGCCCAGCAGTTTCCGCGCTTCGGGTACCGGCGCAGTGCCGCCTGGGTTGGTGAAGGGGAAGATCGGGTTAAGCGCCTGTGGTCGCTGATGGGGCTGAGCTTGCCGAGGCGGCGTCCCCGGCGACGGCGCTGTGGCAGCGACATGCGGTTGCTTGGTGCGGTGAAGCCGAACCATGTCTGGAGCTATGACTTCGTTCATGATCGACTGGCCGGGAAACGCACGTTCCGGATGCTGTGCGTTCTGGATGAACATACCAGGGAATGCCTGGCCATTGAAGTAGCGACTTCGCTGACTTCACAGGATGTGATCCTGACACTGACCAGGCTGATGAGGCTCTATGGAAAGCCGGAATACATCCGTTCTGACCAGGGTGCGGAATTTACAGCGAGCCGTGTCATGAAATGGCTGCGCGACCAGAATGTGGGACCGGCGTTCATACCGCCCGGCAAGCCGTGGCATAACGGGTTCGTCGAAAGCTTCAATGGAAAGTTGAGGGACGAATGCCTGAATCGGGAATGGTTCAGGGATCTGCGGGAAGCGCGGACGCTGATTGAAAACTGGCGACAGTTTTACAACCATCAACGACCGCACAGTGCCTTGAGTTATAAAGCGCCGGCCCAGGCACGGCTGGAAATGTCTAAAATCGGTGTTGGATTCGCAGTCTGAACGGCTACAAATTAGCCACTCAGGTCAAAGTTGAAGTCAAATGCCACACAGAATTTGATTGGGCACAGCATGATTAAGTCAACACATTGGCTGAACCGGAAACGCTTCATACTCTACTCATGCGTTTCGCAGTTAATGCTGTTGCTATATTTCGGTACTCTTTTCTTTCACTCGGATTTTGTTATTTCAAATGGAATCTCACTCATATCCGACTTTCGGATATTTTGGGCGGCATCACACCTTGCCATTACCGGTCACGCAATAGACGCCTACAATTCCACGAAATTATGGAATGCAGTTTCAGCACTGGACAAATCTGTCGTAGCGGGTCGCTTCGGATGGTTTTATCCGCCCACTTTTTACTTGGTCATTTTTCCTTTGGCTACGCTTCCGTATCTGACTTCCTATTTCATCTTTATGACATGTACATTCGCTGGATATGTAGCTGTTTTTCGTCAAATTATTCAGGATCGGTTGGCATTATGGGGTCTAGCCGGATATTCCGCTGTCTGGATCAATATAATGGATGGGCAAAATGCATTTCTAACGGCTGCGATCGCAGGAGCTGCTCTACTCTTTTTGCGTGAGCGGCCCATCCTGTCAGGAATATTTATTGGCTTGCTTTCGATAAAGCCGCAACTTGCAATTTTGTTTCCTGTTGCGTTATCTGCTATTGGCGCGTGGCGCACAATCTTTACCGCAGGCATGGTAGCAGCCGTTCTGATGGGAGTGAGTGTCACTGTATTGGGACCGGGAACTTTCATGGCCTGGTTGCAAAGCATAGGGCAAGCCAAGGCAATGTGTCTTGAATCTGACACAATCGCAATCGTCATGCCTACAGTATTTTCCGCATTACGGTTGGTTGGTTTTCCTATAGCTTGGGCCTATGTCCTGCACTTCACGATCGCCGCTATCGTTGCAGTAATGGTATGGCGTATCTGGCGATACAGCAGGAATCAGGCAATGCAAAATGCCGCGCTTATGACGGCAACCTTTTTGGTCAGCCCCTATCTATACTTCTACGACCTGACATGGATTGCTTTGGCTATTGCATGGGTTGCAAAATCAGGAATTGAAGCAGGCTGGATGCCAGGAGACCGTGAGGTATTAATTGCAGCGTGGTTGTTGCCCATTGCACTTTTCACAATCGCCTGGTTTACCCACATTCAGATTGGTCCAATGGTATTGCTACTGCTGCTGCTCTCAATCATGCGTCGTGGATGGATCATTGCTCGTCCGGCTTAATAGATTCGTAGCATCTATCGACAGCGTTGACACGATTCATCATTTCGTAACAGCCACACCCGTCTCAGGATAACCCACTCAAGTAATAGTACCCCCAATGGTCCGAGCTGTATGGTGGTCGCTTTTGCGACAACGCTACATAGCAGTGGGAGTGCCCAGACCAGAATCATGACCTCACGTTCGCCCATTTTCCATCCGTGTTGCAATGAAAATGAGCTCATCCATGCTACTGAAAGTGCAAGCCACGTCAAATCGTATTCCAGGATATAAGGACTGACCAAGAGTGTTGAGGTGGTTAGTGTTGCTGCGCGCAGGGTATATTCACGACAATAATGCCAAACCCACCACACAGCAGATGTTGCTCCAACAGCTACAAGGATATGAGCAGTGTATGAAACAGCAATGGAGGCACCAAACAAACGGCAAAATGCAAATATGGTCGGCATATGGATCCAGTATGAAGGACCATTATTTTCCGTGAATTGGCGAGCCACATTGAGGCTATGAATCCATGCTGGGAATGTGTCAACTCCCAGTATCGCCATACCAGCAATCAGTATGGCAAGAGCAGAAAAAAATGCTGTAATCAGTGTGCGCCAGGCGCCTATCGCAATCAGGGCAACTGGAAACATCAGCGCCAAGTGAGGCTTGATTGATAGTAATCCCAGCACTACACCCGAAAATAGGGGATGCTTTTCCAAGCGAAGCAGTGCCAATCCGCCTATGGCAGCTGTCAGAAAACCATTCTGCCCTCTAAGAAGATTAATCCATAATCCAGAAAACGATGCCAGCACCCAACGGGCTTCAGTATTTTTAACGATGCGCAGAACGACCAATGTATAAAATGCGAGAGTAGGTAAAATAAACGCAAAATACGCTGGGACATAAGGAAGCAATCCTAACGGCAGGATGAGCAAATAAAATGAAGGTGGATAAAACCATCCAAATGTTTCCTTAACATCCGGATAAAACATCAGTACAAATTCGCGTAACTTTGAAACGATGTAAGCGTCTGAGGCATGCCCATTCAATGCAAGGTTAGAAGCTGACCAGAAGACGGTAAGATCAGAAACAATGTCGTAACCTTTGGGGCTGACAAAATTTGAAAACCAGATAAATCCAAAGGCAAACGTCAGGAAAAATACCAGAGTCAATCCACTATAGAATTTGATGCGCGATGAATTTAACCAATAATCTCCTACCGTCATGTTTTTCGCCACTCCCAGTATTTGAATCCTGGAACACGTCTTGTAATTGTCCACAGTAAGGCCGCAGAGACAAAAGGACCAATCTGAATTTTTGTGAGCAATGCAAACACAACCACAACCAAAGGAAGGATCCAGGCAGCCAGAAGTGCTTCCCTATCTCCAGGCGTCCATGTCGATTCGATACTAATTTTTGCGATCCAGGCAATAGGCAACCCAAGCCATGCCAAATCGTATTCAAATAAATAAGGGCTGGCTAGCATAGTTGCTGTCATCAGCGATGCTGCTTTCAAAGGGCAAGTGACTTCTGAACGCCAGACGATCCAAACGATAGTCGCCGCCCATATTGACACTAACCCATGTACCGCATATGAGATCAATGGCGCTGCGCCTAGTAGTCGCATAAATGAAAATATGGTTGGCATCATTGGGGATGTCTTGCCATTTTCCATAATGGTACGTGCGATATCCAGGCTATGTTGCCATGCATCGAGGGAATCAGGCCCCAGATACAATACACTAATGCTCATGTATAACAAGGCAGTCAAGACAGAAATTATCAGTATTCTCCAGGCTTTATGGGCTATCAATGCCACTGGGAAAAAAAGTGCCAAGTGCGGCTTTACCACCAGCAGGCCGATCAATATTCCTGCCTGGATGCCTTTCCTTTCCAATGATAATAGGGCAGCACCAGCTAGTGCTGCTGTAAGTAAACCATTCTGTCCGGTGAGTAGATTAATCCAGATTCCAGGGAATGCTGCCAGCAACCACATCGCTGTTTTTCCTATGGCGATTTTTCTAAATACAGCAACATAGGCCGTCACTGAAACAATCATAAAACAACCATATGCACCCCAATAAGGAAGCAGCCCCAAAGGCAGGATCAGGAGATAGAACGTAGGCGGATAAAACCAGCCATAAGCACCTTTTATGTCAGGCGCAATCAGGGCCATCGCTTTATGTAGTTGATCTGGAATATAAGCTTCAGCAGCATGCCCCGATATGGCCATCTGTGCTGCCGTCCAGAATACGGTTTGGTCTGAAACGATCATGTTGTGCGGAGATCCTTGAGACCACCAATAACACACCGCACCCACGCCGATGATTATGTATAAAGAAAAAAAAATTATTGGATATACGCTGAGGCGCTTAAAATTCAGCCAATGGCTATTGCCAGAATTCATGAATATGCAATCATCTGCTTGTTGTAAGAGCTGGTCCGCCTTAGGATCAGGATTAACAATGTCAGTAACACCCAAGGTGCAACCTGGAATGGCGCAAACTTCGCGATAAGCAGCATCATTGCGGGCAACAGCCAGGCAAGGATTAGAGTCTCAATCTCCCAGCGCAACCAACCCCGCTCTATTCCAATCTTTGACATCCAGGCAATTGGAAGCGCAAGCCATGTCAGATCGTAGATCAGAATGTACGGACTGATCAGCAATGAACCTGTTATGAGTGCAGCATTTCGCAATTCAGGTTCCACAGTGCTCTTCCAGGTTATCCATATTGATGTTGCTACCATAGCAGCGACAAAGAAGTGCGCAAGATAAGCCCACTGAAGCGGTATACCCAATAAATGTAGAAATGAAAAAACGGTTGGCACTCGCATCCAAAAATGCGTTCCACCAAATTCAAGAAGGGATCTTGCCAGATCAATGCTCCTCACCCATGACTCCAGAGTTACCACGCCAAATAGCATTGTTGAGGCGGCTAATGATAGCGCACTGGTAAGGATGGCCACGATAAGTGTTTTCCATGCTTTAGAAGCAACCAAAGCGATTGGGAAAAGAAGGATAAGTTGAGGCTTTATGGAGAGAATTCCAATTAACATGCCGGCTATTACTGGGCGTTTGTCTATAAGAAGAAGCGAGCCACCCGCAATAGCCGCAGTCAAAAAACCATTTTGACCTGTTACTAGGTTATCCCATAAGCCTGAAAACCCAGCGAGACACCATAGGCCCTCGGGATTTGCATATATCCTGTGAACGACAAACAGGTATGCAAAAAGTGTTAAGCTGATAAACAACAGGTAAGAAACAAGATAAGGAATGTAAGCGAGAGGAGCGATGATTAGAAAGTAATTCGGGGGGTAAAACCATCCATATGAACCTTCTTTTACCGATGGGTTGATTGTGTGAATAACGCTGTGCAATTTTACTAGTTGATACGCATCTTCAGGATGGCCAAGTAAAGCCAGATGAGATGCGCTCCAAAAGACGCTGAAATCAAACCCTAGAGAAATACCATCCGGGCTCACTACATTTGAATGAAATATCAGGCCAAATAAGAGGATTGTAAAAACCAAAGCCATGGTTCTCGTGTAGAGGCGTAGACGCCTAGGGTTAAGCCAATGGCTATACCGCTTTATTGACACAAGAAGTCGCCCTCAGGGGATTTGTTCACTCTCAGGAGTGGGAGACTCTCCATTCATTGCATGTCGAATGTTGCCTATGGCTGGCCCCAGAATCAAAATGAACAACAATGGGAAAATACAAGTAATTAATGGCAATAAGATTTTCGTTGGAATTTTTGCAGCCTGCTCTTCAGCTCTGAGTCGCCGTGATAATCTGAAATTTTCTGAGTGCACTTTTAGGGAGTCTAAAATGCTGGTGCCAAATTTGTCGGCTTGAACCAATGTTGACACGAGCGCGTCGATATCCTTTATGCCAACTCTCATTGCTAGGTTATTTAGTGCCATACTACGAGCGGAGCCTGCTCTTTGTTCAAGAACAACAAGCATGAACTCATCGGAGAGAGCCTTGCTTCTAATGCGCATCTCCTCCCCTACTCTGGAAATCGCCACGTCAAGTGATAACCCAGCTTCTATACAAATTCGCATAAGATCCAAGGCATCAGGGAAATTCTCGTAAAGTTCACGGCGTCGTTTCGAAACCATAATTGACAGAACAAAATTTGGCAAGAGATAGCCAAATGCAGAACATGCAAGTATATAGAGCACCATTTCTGTCGAGTCCAGAGAGAATTTAATAATCGCCGACAGAATAAGAAAAAGTATAGGAAAAATAAAAGTTAAAAAAGTTTTAAGTCCTAGATAAGCCATACCCGCAGATGGGCTGCGGTAGCCGGCTGCCATCAGTTTCATGCGAAACGGGGAAACATCCCAAGGTCCTTCAGGAGCAGAAAGGCGAGCAAGTGGCTTTAACTTCCCTGTAATATACTGACCTGCCTGTTCAAAAGATGAGCCCTCGTCTCCATAATTACGACGCTCCTCCTCCACCATTTTTTTCAATCTGCGATTTGCGGATGGAATAAACAATTTGAATAGCATCAAGCCTGTAAAACCAAGGACTAAGAGTAAGCCAATCACGAGAAAAAGCAAAAATGAAATTGATGGCATGACTTAATGCTTCCTCATACCCGAATATTTGTAATGTTTCTGATCCAGATAACACCCGTAATCAGCAGCGTCGCCATCACCTTTACGATAGGCCAACCACTAGGATCCATCCAGAAAAAACTGAGATACCCAGGATTCAAAATTGCCATCATCCCTGCAAATCCGAAGGGCAGTAGGCCAAGGATCCACCCGGACAAGCGTCCTTCAGCCGCCATAACCTTTACAGCACGTCGTAATTTCAGTCGTTCACGAATCAATTTTGAAAGATCGAGCATCAAATTGCTGAGATTGCCGCCAGTTTCACTTTGTATTAGAACTGCCAAAGCAAAGTAGCGCATATCCATACTATCCACGCGATTAGCCAGATTTACGATCCCCTCCCGTATGGATGAACCAAAACTAATTTCATCTGAAGTCATGCGAAACTCTGTGGCAATGGGCTCAGGCCCCTCTACACCAACCATTCTTAGCGCACTGGAAAATGCATGCCCTGCCCTCATGGATTGTCCTAAAAGGTCAAGTGCGTCTGGTAATTGAATTTCCAGCTTTTTCATTCTAGAACTTCTGAGAACCCGTAAAATTATTAACGGTAAAACCGCAGCAATAACAGGGGCCAGAATTATCATTATGAGGTTTGAGTCCGCTGCAGAGGTCAAAATCATGGCGAGTAAACAAAAGCCGGCTGAAGCTGATAAAACTTGCGCAACTGAATAGGGCTGATCTGCCTGGCGCAATAACCTATCAAGCGAGTCCAGTTTCTGAAACTTTTTCAAGAAACGGTCAAGCGAGGCATTCTCGCTAAAAGCGCCTCTTTTAAGGCGTCTGGTCTTGATTTCAGGGATTTCCCCGGAAATAATTTGCAAACGCTGTTTAAGCTTTTTGACGTTGGTCCTATTCCAACCGTTCCAAAGCATGATGACAGATTCAATCAAGCCAAACAATCCCAAAAATGCGAGAATGAGAATCGAATATGCCCAGTTATCCATGATAGTTCTTCAAGCGTGACGACTTGGATCGAACAGATAATCGGGCAAAGGTGTACCGCGTGCCGCAAGCTTCTCCGCAAATTTTGGACGTATTCCTGTCGCCCTGAAACGGCCCTGTACAGTTCCATCAGTACCAACACCTGTTTGCTGAAATTGGAATATTTCCTGGGTAGAAATCATATCCCCCTCCATTCCCGTTATTTCAAGAATGCTGACTACCTTGCGCTTTCCATCGCTCAAACGAGATACCTGAATGATGGCTGTAAGCGCCGAAACAATTTGTTGCCGAAGTGGGCGAACCGGTAGATTCAATCCAGAAATACCAACCATGTTTTCAAGACGCGTCAACGCATCTCTCGCTGTATTTGCGTGAATTGTCGCCATGGACCCTTCATGGCCAGTGTTCATAGCTTGAAGCATATCAAGCACCTCAGCTCCTCGAACTTCACCAACAATCACTCGGTCAGGTCTCATGCGCAAGCTGTTCTTGATTAGTGCACGTTGATTTATTTCGCCTTCGCCTTCGATATTTGGTGGCCGCGTTTCAAGACGAACAACGTGTGGTTGCTGCAAACGCAACTCGGCAGCATCTTCAATTGTGACAATACGCTCATCATCCGGTATGAATCCGGACATGAGATTGAGCATCGTTGTTTTTCCACTTCCTGTCCCACCGGAAACAATCAGATTCGTCTTGGATTTAACCATGGCCGCTATCATCATTGCCATGTCACGAGTCATGGAACCGTATTCCACAAGTTCGTCTACGCCCAGCGGGACGGCAGAAAACCTTCGAATCGACAAAGATGGTCCGTCCAATGCCAGTGGAGCGATAATGGCATTAACTCGGGAACCATCAGGTAAACGCGCATCTACCATTGGACTTGATTCATCAACGCGTCTTCCAATGCGAGAAACAATTTTCTCAATTATTCTCAGAAGATGCTCATCATCGGTGAAACGAATATTTGTTAGTTCCAGCTTCCCTCGCCGTTCAACATAAACCACGTGAGGCCCGTTGACAAGAATATCGGAGACCGTGTTATCAGCCAGAAGCGGCTCAAGAGGACCAAGCCCCATGACTTCATTTTGAATTGAAGTTATTAATAATTTGCGCTGATTTTCGTTCAAGCCAAGATTTTTTTCTTTGATGGCTTCATCGACAAACGTCGCAAGTCTCTGGCGTAATTCCTCACTTGAAATCTTGTCCATAATAGACAAGTCAAATTTTTTGAGGAGCTCAAGATGAATTTCAGATTTTAGGCGGATTGCAATAGCATCTAATCGATTTGCGTCAGAAACGAGCGATTCACTCTGCTCTGCAGCCGACTGTACATTTGATGTGTTTAAAAGCTCACGCAACGACATAGTTCCCTCGCAGATTGCCAAGAGCAGCGGTTATTTAAATATAGTCGAAATGCGCTGCCAAACTGAGCTGGTTGTTGAATTAAGTTTGGACTTAGAAACACCTAGGAGTTGATCCGCCCACTGAATCAATGCATTGGTCAATGGACCTTCAGGGGAGATATCGTACAACGGCTTACCGGAATTTATGGAAGCACTTGCATTGGGGAAATCATTAGGCAACTGCATATAAAATTTTGTCTGCAGCGCTTCCTCAATCTTGGGAAGTGCCAAGTCATCTGACTTACCTTGACGATTGGCAATCAGACGAATTTTTGACACCGGATAGTGTAATGCCCGAAAGGTTCTTTGAAGGCGCTGTGCGCCGCGTACGTATGGCAACACAGTTTGCATGATCGGAAAAATAAGGTCAGAACGATCCATGGCCCTTAATGAAAGCGGGTCTAATGTTCGTTCCAGATCAACACAAATGAAATCAAAGTGTCGGGATGCAATTGTCAGAATATTGTCTACCTGATCCGGTGTAATTCCCACAGACTGCTCTGGATTATGAGGTGCACGTAACAACCAGGTATTTTTTCCAACCTGTATACAAGCGGATTCCAGCATTTGACCATCGAGATCAGTCTTCCGAACTACATCTCCAAGACTACGGCCGTTATCGATATCAGTGATGTAAAATGAGGCATCGCCAAACTGTAGATCCAGATCGACTAAAAGCACTCGTTTATGGTGAACTTCACCCAAGACATATGCCAGATTGCTGGCTATGAAGGATGTGCCGCTACCGCCCTTGCAGGGAATGAAAATTAGAATCTTTCCAAGCGAACGATTCCCAGCAGAAGCTGCCAGACGTATTCTCGCTCGCTCAATGACCTCCGGGAGACGATCCTGTACCTCAGAGCCGCTGAGAATATCCCGTACCCCAACGCGCATGGCCTGAACCAGAACTTGTTCAAGGTCTCCACGGCAAATCAGGACGGTAGTGGACTGCGGGTGCCTGAGGTTGAACATTTCCACTGCTGACCAATCCAATTGTTGGATATCAGGACAGTCCAGGATCAAAAGGTCCGCCTGTGTCACATCGTAGGCATCAATATTGAGTTTGTTGCCAGCCTGCTCAAGAACGACGACCTGGTCACTGCGGCACTTTTCATCCAGAATGCTTTTGAGGTTCTGGGCGGAGGAATTACCGGAAAGTACTGTGATTTTCATCAGGCAATTTTACACGACACACACCACCTACGGTGCAGTTCCGGAAGATGCAGGTGCGGAAGTCGCAAGCCCCCCACCCGATCCCAGACCGATCGAAAACGCATTTGCGGGCGGTGGGGGCGTCATGAAGGAGTTGACATAGCGATCCATGACTGCCTTGGAAGGACCGCCAGCAAGACCTTGCGGACCTGTTGGGGGCGTGCCATTCGGGTTTGCGATTTGTGCAGCGAGATTTTCGTGGACGGCAATACCCATAGACGAATCCATGTCATATTGGCGTGCAGTACAACCTCCCAAAACAATCGAAAAGCACGAGGCTGACGCAAGCAGCTTTATCAGGGGGTTCATTGCCGTTTCTCTCCTTCCATTTTACCTTCCAACTGGAATTCAGACCTTGATGGAGTCGTAAAATTGTCCGTCGGTAGCGGCAATTTGTTATCAGATGGCTTGATAATGTGGGGTGTTATGACAAAAACAAGCTCTGTACGGTCGCTCTGAAACTCGCTGCTGCGAAATAGTGCGCCCAGAATGGGGATTTCTCCTAAGCCAGGAAATGCCTTGGCAGCCTCAGACACATTATTTTTAATAAGTCCACCTATGGCAAGGCTCTGGCCATCATTAAGCTCTACAGTTGTTGAGGCACGGCGAGTGGTAATTGTTGGAATCACGGAGAGACTACCCCCTGTACCCAAAGTCGTTCCTGTAGCAGACAATTCAGAAACTTCAGGGCTCACGCGCAGGTTAATTTTTCCACCGTTAAGAACAGTGGGTAGAAATTTCAGTGCGATACCAAATTCTTCTTCCTGGAGCGTCACCATTGGTGGTCCAATTCCTGTGGTCTGTGGAATTGGAATATAGATTTTCCCACCTGCCAGAAACGATGCCTCTTGACCACTGATAGCTACAATGTTGGGCTCGGCCAAAATCTTGGCACGGCCATCATTAATCTCTGCATCAAGAATCATTGAGCCACGTTTCGCTAATTTCCCCATCGTGATACTTCCAGCAGATCCCGAGGAAAATGCGCTGTTTAGGCCAAGATTTGAACCGGAATCTCCGCTCCATAACCCACTTGCCCCAAGTTTATCATCTATGGTTTTATTGACTTCAGCAACCTTGACCTCAAGAAGCACCTGGGCTACTTCCTGAGTCGCCAGCATGTTGATTACTTTCTTTCCACCATACTGTTCCGCCAGCACTACGGCCTGTCGCACTGCCACTGCATCGGCAACTTGTCCGCTTAAAACGTAGGACTCACCTGCTGCACTCACTTTAATTGCATTTTCGGCAGGCATTAACTCTGTCAGTTTTTCACGTAAACCGACTACATCAATGGAGACAATAGCATCCATCATGATCATATGGTTGTCTCGGGTCCACAGATAAATGTTCGTGCTGCCGATTTTTTTTCCGAGCAGGAACACTTCCCTTTTTCGTACGAGACTCACATCTGCAATCTCTGGATTACCAACCGAAACTCGTACTAAATCAGATTCGGTCGGAATGCGTACGGATTTACCTTGGGTGACGTTTACTATGTCCGAGCGAGGTGAACCAAGTACATTTTCCGTTTGTGCAGACCTCGCTGGTCCTGTCAGAAAAAATGAGAGGCATAGCAGTGAGAATAGATTTTTCATGATAGCGCTCAATTAGCTGAAGCCGTGGCATGAGCAGTACCACGAATAATTTCTATGCCCCCCCCGGCAGACTTATAGGGTGTTGATCTCGGAAGATCAAGCAGTTCTAGTTTATGAACCCCGGGGGTGGATACCGAGGTTTTGTCCACTTGGTTAAGCAGAACCAGACTCAAATTCCCTATGCTTCTCGCCAAATCCAGCTTTTCAGCCTGTAGCGGCGTGACCTCAAGCGTGACAGTGTTTACCACTTTCGCCTTGACATCATCCTTTACAGCAGCATCCTGAGCCACAGCCAAGACCATGATTTGCTGGAGTACGATTTTTGAAATAGGTCGATTTTGATCATCCTGCAAGTTAACCATGACGTCCACATGGTTGCCGGGTAACGCAAATCCAGAAACGCCAGCGACATCATTGACCCGAACTGAAACCGCACGCATCCCAGGAGTAATTAGTGCCGATAAACCAGCTTTGCTTCCTACAGGAGCTAATTTTTGCTCAACGATCGGTTCGCCCATAGACAGGCTGACATTAGATATTCGGTTGAGTAATGGCTGAACTTCAGAAAAGCTGCCTGCAACCAGGCTTTGGGCGGGCCAATCTACTGCTTTAAGAAGATCAGGAGTTAACCTTAAGCCAGGCGCAATATTTGTGGACGCAACTACAAGTTTGATAGTTTTTGTAGCCGTGCGGTTTTCTACTTGGCGGTTCATCCATTGAACGGCAGCCCATACTGCTACGGCACTGATAATCAGGGACAGAAGCAATAAAATAACAGCTCTGTATTTAGCCATTTCACTAGAGACCCTGAAGTGAAAGATTCAAAAATGCCGGATTGAAGAGGCTGCAAGAAATAAATACAGCCACTCCTGCTAGGATAGCTAGTGCATAAGGTAGTTGGCTTCTCGTCCGGGACAACGCAAAAATCAGGGCGAGTACTCCACCTGTCAAGGCGGTGAAGAGTGCGCATAACAAAACGCCTTTGACGCCTACAAAGGCTCCCACAACGGACATCAGCTTTATATCCCCGGCACCCATTGCAGATAGGACATAGAAAGGCAAAAACACCAGCAGCCCCACCAGCCATCCCGTCAACACATCTGAAAAGGGCATGGATCGCATCAACAAAGACATCAAAACAGCAAGGCCCAAACCAACCACCAGCAATTGGTTTGGGATTCTACGCTCCATTAAGTCAGTGTATGCCGCGATGAGCAATACCGCGAACAAGAGACTCAAGGAAATATAGTTGTGATTGATGCAGTCCAGCCCTGATTTCGAAGACCGTGTTGGACTTAAATTACAGTGCCAATGCTGGTGAACTCCGAGCTTATCCCAGTACCCAAAGTCTTAACGCCAGCAATAATCGCCACAGCAATAAGTGCTGCTATCAGAGCATACTCAATTGCTGTAACGCCTTTTTCAGATTTACAGAATTGCTTAATTTTTTGAAGTGCAGCATTCATTGAAGTCTCCTTTGTCAGAAATTTGAGTACAGCCTACTACGATTTAACCTTACACACGATCTAGTAGAGTACCCTGTTGCTATTTATATCATATAAATCATGAAATAACGCACTTTTTTTAAAACATCTAAATTAAAATTTTATTAAGAGCTGCTGCGACTAATGCTACAATTTCCCATAAATGTGTCAAGGGTTAAAGTAACATGAAAAACCAATCTGGCTCCGCCGCTGTAGAGTTAGCACTGGTTCTTCCTCTGCTACTCCTTGTTCTGTTTGGGACAGTGGAGTACGGCACCATGATGTACGACCAAGCCATCATAACAAATGCTGCAAGAGAAGGTGCTCGGGCTGGTGTAGTCGCTGTGACGGGCGGCGGAGCCTCTGATGGCACAACGACTGCTCAAAATGTGGCTTTATCATACTGCAGCAATAACCTGATCACGTTTGGTTCCAGCCCGACCCTGAGCGCTGTGGGTACTGACGTGGGTTCCTGTTCGTCCCCACCGGGGCCTTCTTGTCAACTCACTGTCAAAGTCACCTATCACTACCAAGGACTTGGGTTAGGACCACTGGTTACACTGCCACTAAACCAGACACTTCAAGCTACTTCAGTAATGTATTACGAATAAACCTCTCGGATGAAGCTCAAAAATTCCTTCATCGCTGACTTACCAAAATTGTACTGGCCCCCAATGAGAAATGCGGAGATTAATATGATCATCAGGGACAGAATAAATCGTGAAAAAGGGGCAATTGCCATTATCGTTGCAGTTGTGGTTGTCCCCGTATTGCTCGGATTTCTAAGCTTGGCCATCGATGTGGGATATGCCTTTGTGGTACGAAATCAAATGCAAAATGCGGCGGATGCGGCTGCCTTGGCAGGTGCCAACAACATGTTTAAGGGGGGGGATGTCAACTCGGCGCAAAGCATTTCTTATGCAGCATCTACAGCAAATGGGTTTACAACCGGGACAAACAATGTCACCGTGACCGCATCTACCCCCCCTTCTGCAGGAACATTTTCTGGAAAGGGCGGTTTCATGCAAGTCAGCATTTCTCATGTTATAAATCCCTTTTTTGCCAGATACATTGGTGTTGCCAACATTCCAATCAGTGTTGCAGCAGTTGCTGGACCTTCTGGAAGCAAACCTTGCATTTTGACGCTCGCAAAAACCGGGAATAGCTTGAATTTCAATGGCAATGGATCAATTGATGCAGTTAATTGCGGTATTTATGTCAATTCAAATAGCGGTTCAGGGCTTAGTGTTACTGGAAATGCCACGGTAACTGGAAATCCAATTGACGTTGTAGGTAATAGCTTTAGCAAGGTTGGTAATGGATCAATAAGCACGGTAACTACTGGTGTTGCTCCTGAAGCAGATCCGTTTGCCAGTATGGCCAGGCCCTCCTCCACTTGTACCAATCCAAACCCCTACTCAAAATTTGGAAATGGCACACTCACTCTGAATCCTGGAACATACTGTGGCGGAATTTCTCTTACGGGCAATTTCTCAGTAACCCTCAACCCAGGACTATATGTAATTTATGGAGGTGGAATTACGCTTGCCGGTAACATATCGATGAGCGGTTCAGGAGTAACTATATATAACACTGGTAATGGTTCTACATACCCCTATGGAGCATTACACCTGACAGGCAATGCCGCGTTAGATTTGTCTGCCCCAACCAGCGGTAATTATGCTGGAATGCTGTTTTTTCAAGATCCGTCTAATACGCAGGCCGCTTTCATCACCGGCAACTCGGGCTCCAATTTTGCCGGGAACATGTACTTTCCTAATAATGTATTAACGTTTACGGGAAACAGCTCTTCAAACATTCCGGTAGGTTCGATTGTGGCTTCGACAGTCACCTTTACCGGTAATGACTCTCTTAGCGTTACGAATACATATGGTTCTTCAAACACATCACAAAGCACTATCACCTTGGTTCAGTAGGGCCAGAGAAAATTGCAACGTTCCCAATTTTTCAATTGTGGATTCGATGTGATCGCCAGCCTTCAGCCACACCTGCTTGTCCTTTGGTTTTCCCAAGATTACGCCTTCTGGAGTTCCTGTAAAAATGATGTCGCCAGGTTGTAATGGAAAATGTTTGCTGATATAGGAAATCATCTGCTGGGTATTAAAGATGAAGTCGGAGGTATTAGAAGATTGGCGCAATTCGCCGTTGACTCGCGTTTCGAGCTTCAGCTCATTGGGGTTGCCCACCAAGTCTGCTGAAACAAAGTAAGGTCCGATTGGAGCGAAGTTGTCCAGTGTTTTGCCAATCATCCATTGCCCGTTTGGCAACTCAAGTTGCAGATCGCGCGCCGAAAAATCATGTCCGGTGCAGTAACCTGCCACATAATTTAGTGCATCAGCTTCAGATAAGTTGCGTGCCGTTTTTCCCATAACAACCAACAACTCGGTCTCGTAGTCCAGTTTGTATGAGATGTCACGAGGTGGCACGGGAATATTGCAGCGATGGGCAGCAAGCGCATTGTTATACTTATTAAATAGTGGAGGAACCCTGGGAAATGGCATCCCGATTTCCTTGGCGTGATTGCGATAGTTCAAGCCCACACAGACAATTTTCCCCGGTTTTTGAAACAGCCGACCGTAAGTGATCTGAGATTCGTCAACTAGAAACCTGGTCCCCTTTCCTCGAGTACCCGCAATCAAAATATTCAATTCAGCAGCCTTGCCACCCTGAAGCAAGTCATCCAGCGTTAAGGGCGCTGATTTTTTTAGTGCCTTAGAGGCTGCACGAACATCCAGAATTCCTTCAGGTGTTTTAACCCCCAAAGTCTCCTCGCCATCCTTTTGACGAATGGATAGCAGTGTCAAACCCTTCACCATTTCGTGCGGTCCCAGTGCCATGTGGTCAGGGTCCTGGGGTTCGGCCTTTGAGACGCCAGAAGTCAGGCTTATCATACCAGCAGCTGCAATAGTAGACTTTTGAAAGAAATCCCGACGGCTGTTATCCATGACATTCTCCTCACAATATCGTTATTGATTTGCAAACAGGAAAAATCGTCATTACTGTACACCGGTCGAAGGTTTCTACAAAGTGCTGGCATCGATCTACGCGGACTCGATGAGTGATAATGAGGCCACTTACGAATTAGAAACACTGTGTTGCCCTTATGAACGAATTTTCATTTTCTTTTACCTTACTCCTGCCTCTAGTATCAGTTCTTGCTGGCTTCATTGACACCTTAGCTGGTGGTGGTGGGTTGCTGACCGTCCCAGCCCTCCTGCTGGCAGGTTTGCCACCGATCAATGCGTTAGCTACCAACAAGATACAAGGCAGCATAGGGACCTTGACGGCCACCCTGGTGCTTATGCACAAAGGAGTTCTCAATCCAACCGAAATCCGTTTTCCTCTGTTGCTCTCTTTTCTCGCGGCCGGATGCGGCACTGCCATGGTGCATTTCCTACCATCGCAGCTGTTGAGTTATGCCATTCCAATTGTTTTGATGCTCATCGCAGTCTACTTTCTGATTGTGCCCGCAGCAGGTCAGATGGAGTCTCACCCCCGTTTGGGACAACGCCTCTACCAAGTTGTAGTAATTCCCATAATCGCATTTTATGATGGTCTGATCGGTCCTGGGACAGGCTCATTTTTCACTCTTGTAGGGGTCACATTACGCGGACAAACCCTGCTTCAGGCCACGATACGCGCAAAGGCATTCAACTTCATGAGTAATCTGGCATCAGTAGCCGTATTTGCTTTTGGAGGTCATGTACTTTGGCTGACGGGACTTACAATGATGCTTGGACAAATGCTGGGAGCCACATTGGCATCTCACCTCATGTTGCGCGGTGGAAGCCGCCTGATTAGACCCATGATCGTTGTCATGAGTTTGGTCATGCTTTTGCGCTTCTGGTTGACACGGTAATCAGGCTGGCTTTAATTGCTTGCGATTTGCTACCAGCGATCCGCCAACCATACCCAACAAACTTGCAATCAGCCCAGCCAGTTGCGGGGGGATAATGGCATCGGGCGTCAGCAGTTCGCAAATGATCCATAATCCGGCCCCAAAGACGACCGATAGTAGTCCCCCCAATGGGGTAGCCCTTCTCCAATAAAGGCCAAAAACCAGTGGTACAAAGGCTGCCACCAACGTGATCTTATAAGCGCTTTCAACCATTTTGAAAATCGACATTTCGGAACGAAAGGCAATGAAAGTGACAAGTCCTGTAAAGACCAGCACCACTATGCGCATGACCTTAAGAAGCTGATCATCAGACATGTGCCTGTAGAAACCACGTACCACGTTCTCTGCAAAAGTCACCGATGGTGCAAGCAAAGTTGCAGAAGCACAGCTCTTGATGGCTGAAAGTAGAGCTCCGAAGAACATGACCTGAGCGAATAGTGGAGAATGCGTCAGTATCAACTTGGGCAGGATCAACTGGGAATCGGATTCCAGATACTGGCGAACCAAGCCTGGATCAATCAGGGTTGCAGAGTATGCAAGAAACATCGGGATGAAGGCAAACATAAAATACAGACTGCCGCCCAACACGGATGCATTCCGCGCAGTCTTTTCATTATTAGATGAAGTTACACGCTGAAAAACGTCTTGCTGTGGAATTGAACCTAACATCATCGTGATCCACGCTGCAAAGAATCCGATCACCTCGCTCAAATGCCATTCAGGCCAGAAATTAAACTTTCCTGCTGCGGCCGCATGCTGAATTACAACTCCAACGCCACCTGCTGTTCCGCTAAGATCCCAAGCGATATAGACCATTCCCAGCATAATAATGATCATCTGGATGAAGTCTGTAATTGCTACAGAGAGCATGCCGCCAAACAAAGTATAGACCATGACCGTGGCAGCCCCCACCAGCATCCCCGTTTCCTTAGAAATCATGTCGTCGGATACAACATTGAAAACCAGACCCAAGGCTTTAATCTGGGCAGCAACCCATCCCAAGTAAGAGATGACAATGCATATGGTGACTAGAATTTCCACAGTACGCCCATACTGATGGCGGTAGAAATCACCAATTGTGAGAAGTTTCCTGCGGTATAGAGGCACAGCAAAAAACAAACCCACCAGAATCAGACAGAGCGATGAGCCGAATGGGTCTGCTACAACTCCATGAAGGCCTTCCTTTAGAAAAGTGGCAGGAATGCCAAGGACCGTTTCAGAACCAAACCAAGTAGCGAAAACAGTAGCCGTGACCACATATAACGGCATGCTATGGCCGGCTGCTGCGTAGTCAGCAGTATTGTGCACCCTTAGTGCCACCCACAGGCCGATGGCCACGGAAATGATCCAGTAGGTAATGACAAACCATAACAGCATGGCTGATATCCTGCATGAAGTTGGGGAATTCTAACGGGTTACGCTTCCAGTTGGCTACACAATATCCTTGACAGAAAGCTGTATCTCATTGATTTGCAGAGGTTGCTGAAACGGAATAACGCCAAGACAGGGTGCAGGAATTTGTGCTTTTAACAATGATAGGTTGGATTCGAAAGCGGGCATATGCGGATCAATCTGATTAGCCACCCATCCAGCCAGAAACAAATGTCGTGCCAGGATGGATTCCACGGTCAGGAGTGCGTGATTAATGCAGCCCAAGCGCATCCCAACTACCAGAATAACCGGTACAGCAAGCGTCTGGCAAAGGTCTGCCATGTCTCCATCCGGCCCCAGAGGGACTCTAAATCCTCCTGCACCTTCAATTACCACATCTGCGCAGGCACGTAGTTCAGCTAGGGCATCCATGATCAGCTTGAACCGGATTTCAACTCCTGCTTGATCTGCTGCGATATGGGGTGCAATAGCAGGCTCAAACGCATAAGGATTAACAAGTTTCCAAGGGACAGCACCCAAACCGCGCACAACGCTACCCAAGCCACGGAGCACTGGAAGCGAGGAGTGACGGACCAATTGTTGGACGTCCTCATTGATCCAAAGCCCATTTTCGGAATGACAACCACTGGCTACTGGTTTCATGCCGATTGCGGGCCTGTCCATGCGGCTCAATCCACTCAGCAATGCCGATGCGACCACGGTTTTTCCAATGGCAGTATCCGTTCCTGTAACAAACCAAGCACGGGTCACGACAACACCTGAATCAAATCATTTATCCCAGACCATTGAATAACAAGCATAACTCTCTCGAAATATTGAAAGAAAGTGATCACGCCACAAGCGAATGAGGTACAACTCAGAAATTTTTGCTGATTTCAAGCCATGCGTGCGCTGATGCGCTTATTGAAGCCAGAATTGGGAGCGGCCCGATACGGGTGGCAACATAGCTCTTGGCCATCCATTGATTGGGGCCGGCCCAGTTCAGCCCCACTCCAGCACCACTAAGTACGGCACTGTTCATGCCAGAAACCCAAGTCGTCTTATTGACAATGATATGCTCGCTGTCAATGAAGGTCACAGCCTGCCATTGACCGTCCCACGCAGATCCCAAGTCCCGTCGAAATTCGGCAGTTCCCAAATAACCCATATCGCCTGACAGTACGCCCATGTCATAGGCACGAACCGTATAGGGACCACCCGCAATCATTTTCTGAGACTGGTCCAGGTTGGTGTTGGCCCATTGACCAGAGATGGCAAGATAGAGGCTGTTTTGGGAATTTAGTCTTTGCAGGCGAGCAATGTTTATGTTCAATTTTGAGAACTCGCCCTGCGTTCTTGCTGTCGTGGCGTCAGCCAATTGAGCAGCATTGTTTTCAAAATCGACACGGCCTGCAGTCCATCCAAAATACCATGTGTTAACGCCGCCTGATAAATACGTGTCTCGCTCGTCTCCAGTAATGCTCATGGTGCTGTTTGCAAGATTACGATCTGTCCGGATAGCGCTGGAATCAATTCGGTCACTCAATTGCAGCGCATCAAATTGCATTTGACCATAAAAATTGAAATCGAGACTGCGCACAAACGGGTGTTTTATCCATAGGCTTCCTACTTCGGCGATGCCGTGTGCGTCAAGCGGTGCAAGGGCATCGCCAAGCATATAATGTAACGCGGAGTATGATGCTCCTACGCGGGTACCTTGTCCATTGATCAGCGATTCATAAGAAAACCGGCCATAATTCATTCCACTTCCTGAATCCAGGCCATTCGCACTCAATACATCGCCATGTTGAAGTGGCTCTACCAAATTTATGGACCCACCGATTCGCATGATGCCTGTATAGCGGTAACCATAGTTATCCAATGATATGTTCCCTGTTACCGCAGGGCCTGATGTTGTCTCTAAAAAAAGATCGGATAGCCCCACGGACTCACCAGGCTTCAAAGTCGCATTTACAATGATTCCTGGGATATCTGATAGCAGCAATAGCGTACTATCAAGATCGTCCTGATTGATATTTTTACCGCTACTTAATGGCGAAAGCGTTGCATCAAGTAACAGCGCATTTATCTGGCTACGGTTATTGAGATTGATTTTGCCATAGCATGCTTCGATGACTTCTATGACAACCTCACCGTGCTGGATGACCTGTGCTGGAATGATGGCCCTTGCAAGTGGATATCCGTGACTACGGTAGTAGTCCGTAATGCGACCGGCCAATTCACTCAACTGCGAAAGATTTAGAGTTTTGCCTTCCGCATTGATTACCAGTGCATGCAAGGTTTCTGAATCAAATAAGGTGTTTCCTGATATATGGATGGACTTAACCAGGAAAGGTGCACTTGGTGCTGATTTTCCACTAAGGTCCTGCTCAATAGTCAACCCCGTCCCACCAGATGGTTGAGCAGGAACTGGGGCTGATTGTATCTGTTGCAGAATTGTTCCAGCTCCTGGCGCTGCAGCCCCAATCGAATATGCGGCGCTTGGAACAAGGGTAACAATCAATGCTACTGGTTTCCACCAAAACCCCATGGACTCAACGACTTGTTCCGGTCACAACGTCATAACCTATCTGTGTCCCCACATTGGAACCATTGGTTGCAGTGACAGTAATCGATGTTGCAGCTGCGCTAGTGGTGTCAATCCATGCGACGTTTGCGTTACTATTGTTACCTACAAGTCCACCCACAAAATTACTTCCAGTCACGGAATTTTGAGTAGCAGAACTATTACTGATTGTGCCACTGTTGCTGTTATACCCAACCAACCCTCCAACATAGTTGCCACTGCCGGTGACTGTGGTAGTAGTGGTTCCGGCAAAACTATTGCTCACTGTTCCAGAATTGTAGCCAATTAGACCGCCAATGTAGGAGCCTCCAACCACATTGCCAAAACTTCCTGTGTTGCCGTTGCTACAGCTTCCAGATTGACCGTCATCCTCAGCTCGATTGTTGCTCCAGCTACTGGCGACAATATTGGTTCCAGCGCCTGTTACGCTGCCGGTTGCAATTCCGCTTGTAACTGCACCAGAGTTGTAACCAATCAATCCGCCAACATACGAGTTCCCTGTCACGATACCTGAGGCATAACTGTTAGTGCCTATCGATCCGCCGTTATAGCCCACCAGACCGCCAATGTTATTACCAGATGAACTACCTGCGTTGCCTATACTGGTATCACTGGAATCACCTTGCTGGTGGTTGCCACCATCATCCGATCTGCTGCCCCCTTGAGCAGAACTGTTGGTTGTGGCGGTTCCCGTTCCGGTAACATTACCCGAAACAAAACTATTACTACCGATCGTCCCGCTGTTGTACCCAACCAGTCCCCCAATGTTGTTGCCAGAACCAGTCACGTTGCCTGAAGAGTAGCTATTGTTTCCAACCGAACCGCTGTTGAATCCCACCAATCCGCCAATGTTGCTACCGGATCCGTTAACATTGCCAGAGGCATAACTATTACTACCAATAGCCCCCTTGTTGTAACCTACCACTCCCCCAATGCTGCTGCCAGAACCATTCACATTGCCTGAAGTGAAACTATTATCTCCAATCGAGCCGCTGTTATACCCTACAAGACCGCCAACGTTGCTGCCTGCATTCTTTACACTGCTGCTATTCGAATTGCCTGCATTGTCATAGTGACCACCGCCATCTTCGGATTCCTTACCACTACTTGGCTTGACACTAGAGGCACCATTAATTCCGGAGCCGCTTACATTACCCGATGCAAAACTATTGTTGCCAATTGTTCCGCTATTGTATCCCACCAGTCCACCGATGTTGCTGCCAGAGCCTGTCACAATACCTGAAGCGAAGTTGTTGTCACCAATCATTCCACCATTGAAACCTACCAGACCACCGATGTAAGAACCTGCGGAAACACTGTGTGAATCGGTGTTACCACAACTGCCAGATTGACTACTGACTTGAACTGATGCGTTACCTCCTCCGGTTACATCACCTGTAACAACAACATTGCTCAGCAATCCACCGTTATAACCCACCAATGCACCGACATAGGATCCCCCGGTTACGCTGCCTCCGGTAAGACTCACGTTCTGCACCACTGAATTCTTACTGGTGTATCCAAAAAGTCCGATATAAGCTTCTGAGGGTCTATTAATGGTGAGATTAGTGATTAAGTTTCCCAGCCCGTTGAAAGTACCTGTAAAGATGTTATTCGAATTACCGATAGGCGAAAACCCTGCACCGCCGTTCCAAATAGACGTTGCGGTAGCATCAATATTGCTACCAAGCGCATAATGACCTGAAAGATTGGCCTCCATCCCCTGCAAATCTGTCCCACTAGTACTATCGGAAATGCCCAGACTATTGATCACGGTATAAGTTGTGCCTCCTATAGATAGGCTAGGATTTGTACCTGATAATGTAATGCTGGAGCCATTGCTGAGTATAAATTTGCCAACACCGCTAGCAACTTCCGTACCATTTGCTGTATTTGGATTGATCACGAGACCTGCCGTATTTCCTGTCGCTGCAATATTGGCATTGACATTGACATTATTGGAGGCTACAAGTGTCAGGACAGTGTTGGCGCTCCACGAGACTGGATCATTGATATTTACATTACCAGACCCGCCACCGCTACCGCTACTGCTTTGCAGTATCACATTGGTAGTTCCAAGATTGGAAGAAAGTGTAGCCCCACTGGCGTCTCCGCCAGTTGCTGCCACTGTGTAATCCTGGGGATCAACCAACCAAGTACCCGTTTTGCCTTTGGCGGCTTGAGTGGTGATCTGAGCATCAGTCATCACCTTGACACTGGCGGCAGAAGTTTCGATAAACCCTCCGTTTCCGCCACTGGGGGCACTCGCATCCAGTGTACCGCCGACCTTGACTGTCCCAGCAGTCATGCCTCCCAGCAAGGTAATTGTACCGTTATGGTTCTCAACAGTATGCGCTTCAATTACGCCTGTATTGTTGACTACACTATTCAGCAATGCATCCTTGGCTCCAGCAGTCATGATCACTTGCCCACCATCGGCTCGGAGAAGCATATGGTTCTCGACAAGATTGTTCAGGGTACTTTGATCCACCTGCAAATGCACAAGGCTGCTACCACTAAAAGTCAGTGTAACGGCGCTCCCTGCAGCAAGCGCTACCGTTCCTAGTTGGGCAGTTATCAAACCCTGATTGCTGACATGGTTACCAACCAGCGCCACATAGCCACCGTTGGCCGCATTGAGAGTACCCTGATTGACGATGCTACCCGTGCCATTACCGCTAAAGATTTTTGCAGTACTGTTCAAGTTTGCTTCGTTGAATTCCAGTGTAGAAGCCACCAACCCACCGACATTAACCTGAGCACCTTGCCCAAAAATAATGCCATTTGGATTGATTAGATAGACTTGGCCATTAGCACTGAGCTGTCCTAGTATCTGTGTTCCATTAGTATCGAAAATACGGTTGACTGCAATTGCGCTATTGGAAGGTTGCAGGAAATTCACTATCTCCTGTGGCGCAATGTTGAAACCTTGCCAGCTTAACGACAGGTTCGAACTTGATTGGTGTATTGTGGTCGTGGATCCGGACTGTGAAATGGTGCCTATACCGGAAACGATTTGCCCCCCGATTGGGGCTGCTTGAACAGCGGGGACGGAAGTGATCAAAACAGCCATAATCCAGCCGCTTAATGCAGCGCCAGGTTTGGCATGGACTACACGGTTCGTCAGTGAGGTTGCTTTCATTATCAATCCCTCGGGTTACTGCATAGTTGACTAAGCACCAAACGGCACCACGATTTTGAGAGGAACAGTGTCATTCTGACACTACTCACTTGTCAACTGTGTTAAGGTTTTTTCTCTGACTTTTTGCGTCTTGTGCCATAACGCTTCTCCAAATGAAGTAATTGTCTGTCAGACAAACACGTATTCTCCAGGTAAGCGTTATCTCTACGCGTAGTTTTTCATAACCCGAGCTTCAGGATTCTGGCAGACAAATGTCCAAACTTCCCAACGTGGCGTCCACCAAATGCTGAAATTCAGCATCGCTGATGGTATAGGGCGGCATGAAATACACCGTGGTGCCTATGGGGCGCAGCAGCAGCTCGTGGCGCAATGCAGCCTGATGAAAGGCTCGTGAAAAATCAGCCCGTTCACAGGCAACCTCAAAAGCCCAGATCATGCCGCGCTGACGAAAATTCAGGACTGCGGGATGCGCCCGCAAGGCGGCAGTCGCGACGGCAAAATGGGACTGGCGTGACCGGTTGACCTCTATGACGCGATCTTCCTCAAAGATGTCCAGAACCGCCATTGCAGCACTGCAGGCCAAGGTATTGCCTGTGTAGGAGTGGGAATGCAGGAATCCACGCCCGAACTGGTCATCGTAAAAGGCCTGGTAAACCTCATCGGTGGTCATGACTAGCGAAAGAGGCAGGAAACCGCCTGTGATGCCCTTTGAAAGACACAGGAAGTCGGGCGTCAGGGCTGCCTGCTCATGCGCAAAGAATGTCCCAGTGCGTCCAAAACCCACGGCAATTTCATCTGCAATCAAATGGACACTATATTCCTGGCACAACCGATGCGCTTGGTGCAAGAATTCCGCATCATGGAAAACCATCCCTGCCGCAGCCTGTATCAAGGGCTCGACGATGAGCGCTGCAGTCTGCTCATGGTGCCCTTGCAGATGGCGCTGCAAGGCTTCCAGACTGAAGCGTGCTGCGTCAGCTCCCAGGCGCGAATCAGGACTGGGCAGGATGACACTGTTTTTGATAAGGGGGGCATAGGCCTCACGAAACAGGGGCACGTCCGTGACACCCAGGGCTCCCATGGTTTCACCATGGTAACTGTTGGCCAGGGCGATGAATCCGGTTTTGGCGGGTTGCCCTTGATTGCGCCAGAAATGCGCACTCATCTTGAGGGCCATTTCGGTGGCGGAGGCCCCGTCAGAACCATAAAAACAGTGGCCCAACCGACGTTTCGTCAATGCCGAGAGGCGTTCTGAAAGGCGCACCACCGGTTCATGCGTGAATCCGGCCAGCATCACATGTTCCAGTTGGCCAAGCTGGGCATGCAGCGCTGCGACGATACGGGGATTCAGGTGGCCGAACAGGTTGACCCACCAGGAGCTGACGCCATCAAGATATCGTCGGCCATCATAGTCATACAGCCACACCCCCTCACCTCTCTGAATGGGAATGATCGGAAAGGACTCATGCCATTTCATTTGGGTACAGGGGTGCCAGACGGCGGCGTGACTGCGTTGGAGCAGATCCTGATTGTTCATGCCAGGATCCTCAAGGCCGCCAGCAGTTCGTCCACTTGTTCCTCGCTATGGTTGGCTGAGAGAGAAATCCGCAAACGGGCTGCGCCCTCCGGAACCGTCGGCGGACGGATGGCTGGCACCCAGATGCCGCGATCACGCAGCGCGTCAGCCATTCGCGTGACGCTGAAATTGTCACCCAGGACAAGCGGGTGGATGGCGCTTACCGAAGGCAGGGCCACCCAGGGCAAACCCTTCAGGCCTACCTGCAGACGCACACCCAACTCGCGTAACCGTTGACGTCGATACTCATCCTTCCGAATACGCCTGAGGCTCGCGAGACAAGCTGCTGCCAGCACAGGAGGCGTCCCGGTTGTGAAAATGTAGGTGCGTGCACGCTGCATCAACCATTCAATGACATGGGTTGAAGCCGCAACGAAAGCACCATAGACGCCAGCGGCCTTGCCCAAAGTTGCCATGTAGATCACTCTCGGGGAGCGAATGCCCAAATGGGACAGGGTCCCCCGCCCCTCCTCTCCCAGCACGCCAAACCCATGTGCGTCATCCACAAGAACCTGGGCATCGTACTGCTCGGCCAGGGCGACGATGGCCTTTAGGGGGGCCAAATCACCGTCCATGCTGAACACGGCATCGGTGATGATCCATTTTTCAGAAGCCTGAGCATGCATCAATGCATCTTCCAGCTGGGCCATGTCCCCATGCGCATAGATGTTGACGGCATCCGCGCGCGAAAGCCGGATGCCATCAATCAGGCAGGCATGATTCAGGGCATCGGAGAACACGGCGGCGTCTGAACCCACCAATGCCGGAATAATGCCAAGATTGGCCATGTAACCGGTAGAAAAGTGCAAGACGCGCTCGTAACCCAGCCACTGCGCCAACTCGGTTTCCAGGGCGGCCACCCGTTCGCTGTGACCGCTGATCAGGGCAGAAGCCCCGGCACCAAGGCCAAACTGGTCCAGGGCCTCATGAGCTGCCAGAACAAGGTCGGGGTGGTTGGCAAGACCCAGATAGTCGTTGGAGGCAAAGGCCAGCATTTTCTGGCCATTGACGGTCAAAACCGCTTCCTGGGGCCCCTCTACGGTGCGTCGTTGTCGCAACAGGCCTTGTTCGCGAAGCGCACGCAATTTGTCATCGAAGGTGTTCATTACAAGATTATAACCATGCGGTCTTTTGCGGCGGGGCAGCAAAGACTATAATTTCGGGTTTTAGATCACAAGCGGTCGGTACGACACCATGGCAGCCATCGGTACGGAAAAAGTGCTTTCAGTCCATCACTGGAATGAAACCCTGTTCAGTTTCACCACGACGCGCGATCCGGGTCTGCGCTTTGAAAACGGTCATTTTGTCATGATCGGTCTTGAAGCTGAGGGCAAACCCTTGATGCGCGCATACAGCATTGCCAGCGCCAATTATGAAGAGCACCTTGAATTTCTCAGCATCAAAGTTCAGAACGGCCCGCTCACATCCCGCCTTCAGCACATCCAGGTGGGTGACGACATACTGGTCAGCCGCAAGCCCGTCGGGACGCTGGTCACCCACGACTTGCTGCCGGGAAAGCACGTGTACCTGTTTGCCACAGGTACCGGGCTAGCCCCTTTCATGAGCATCATCAAGGATCCTGAAACCTACGAAAAGTTTGAAAAAGTGATTCTGGTGCATGGCGTGAGGCAGGTCTCAGAACTGGCCTACAGGGAATTCATCCAGCATGAGTTGCCCAACAACGAATATTTTGGCGATGAGGTCAGACAAAAGCTGATTTATTATCCCACGGTGACCCGCGAGGAATTTGAAACCACCGGGCGGATCACCACGCTGATCGATAGCGGGCAATTGTTCTCAGACATCGGGCTCCAGCCCCTGGATCCTGCCGTGGACCGTGCCATGATCTGCGGTAGCCCCGGCATGCTGAAAGATATCTCCGCCCTGCTCGACGCGCGCGGCTTCAAAATTTCAGGCGGTGTGGGAGAGCCTGGCGACTACGTCATCGAACGCGCTTTCGTCGAGAAATAAACGCCACGCCTATTCTGCATTCTCCTCGGGCAGCGTCGGTGACGGCGCTACCGAGCGTTTGCCGCCCATGGCAGCGTACATGGCTGGCACCACGAACAGGGTAAACAGGGTGCCGATGGATAATCCGGTAAAGATCACCACCCCCATGGAACGTCGACCCGCAGCACCAGCACCCGATGCCAGCACCAGTGGCAACACGCCCAGAACCATGGCCGCAGTCGTCATCAGGATGGGTCGCAAGCGAACGGAGGCTGCCTCCACCACCGCATCAAGCCGCGACTTCCCGGCAAGTTGCAGCTGGTTGGCAAATTGCACGATCAGGATGCCGTGTTTGCTGATCAGGCCCATCAGGGTTACAAGCCCGACCTGCGTGTAAATGTTGAGCGTCGCCACTCCCAGATTGATGAAGATCAGCGCACCGAAGAGCGCCATGGGTACGGATACCAATATCACCACAGGATCACGGAAGCTTTCGAACAACGCAGCCAGTACCAGAAACACCATCAATACGGCGAACAGCAGGGTCACCACAAACCCTCCCGACTCTTTCATGTATTGTCGGGAAGCACCAGAATAATCGATGCCATATCCCACGGGGGCAATTTCCTCTGTGGTCTTCTTCAGATACTCCAGGACGTCGGCCTGGGACACCAGAGGTGTTGCCACCCCGGCTATGGTCGTGGCATTGAGTTGCTGGAAGTGGCTCACGGTTTCAGGAACCACGCGCTGCTCGAGGCTGCTGACCGTACCTGCGGTCATGAGCGCGCCTGAAGGCGTTTTGAGGTGATAATCCAGTACCTGATCAGGATTGAGACGATCCACCTGCTGCACTTGCGGAATGACCTTGTAGGACCGGCCGCCCATGGAGAAATAGTTGACATATCCCCCGCCAAGCGCGCCGCTTAGCGTGGTGCCGATGTCCTGTTGCGTCATCCCCATGACACCGGCCATGTCGCGATCCACCTTGACAGTGGTTTGTGGCTTGTCGATTTTGAGATCAGCGTCCACGAAGAAGAACATGCCACTGCGCCGGGCCTTATCCAGAACTTTCTGGGTCACCTCGTTGAGGTTTTGAAAGGGCTCGGTCGTGTTGATGACAAACTGCACCGGCAGTCCCTGGGTTCCCGGCAACGGCGGGAACTGGAAAGCTGCCACACGCGCACCAGGCAACGCTGCCCATTTGATCTGCAGGTCTTTCTGCAGCTCGTCTGCAGAACGGTGGCGCTGTTCCCAGGGTTTGAAAACGGTTCCGCCCAGGCCCTGATTGAGCACTGGCGAACCGGTAATCTGGAACATCTGCGCATATTCCGGCTCGGATTTGGCAATGGAATACAGCGTTTGCGCATAGGATTGCATTTCATCTGCTGTCGCATTGGCTGGACCCGTCATCGAATAGAGCACAATGCCCTGGTCTTCAGGCGGGGCAAGCTCCTTCGCGGAAGTCATGAACAGGTATACGGTGGTGAGCAACAGCAAACCGCCCATCACCACCAGTACCGTGCCTGTTTGCAGGGCGCTGGTCAAAGTCTTTTGATAACGGCGATGGAGTGCGTCGAAAGTGCGGTCCAGAAACGCCACAAAAGCGTGTTCGTGCTCGTCGGCCTTGAAAAATCGCGCGCACATCATGGGAGAGAGCGTGAGCGCAACGACGCCAGAAACCGTAACGGCGCCAGCCAGGGTAAATGCGAATTCGGTAAAGAGGGCTCCCGTAAGCCCCCCTTGAAAACCGATGGGGATGTAAACGGCGATCAGGACCACGGTCATGGCAAGGATGGGACCGCCCAGTTCACGCGCAGCCAGCAGCGCTGCTTCCAGAGGAGACTTGCCCTCCTCCTTCATGTGGCGATCCACGTTTTCCACCACGATGATGGCATCGTCCACAACGAGACCAATGGCAAGCACCAGTGCCAACAAGGTCAGGAGGTTGATGGAGTAGCCCAGCATCAGCATGATGAGGAAGGTGCCGATCAGCGACAACGGCATGGCAATCACGGGCACGATCACGGCGCGCAGGCTGCCCAGGAACAGGAATATCACCACGGTAACGATGATCAGGGCTTCCAGCAGCGTCTTGGCCACTTCCTTGATGGAGGAATTGATGTACTCCGTGGAGTCGTAGACGATTTGCCCCGTCAATCCGGTGGGTAATTTTGCCTGCAAGGAGGGAAAAGCGGCACGGACACGATCTGCCACCTCCAGGACGTTGGCCCCAGGTGCCACCTTGATGCCGATGAAAACAGACTTCTGTCCATCAAAAGCCACGTTGAAATCGTAACTTTCGGCGCCCAGCGTGACGTTGGCCACATCCTCCAGGCGCACCAGCGTATTACCTTTCTGACGGACCACCAGTTGCTTGAACTCGGCCACGCTGTGCAGATCGGTTCCTGAGGTGAGGTCCACGCTGACGGCCTGCCCCTTGCTGGAACCAATACCTGCGAGATAGTTGTTGGCAGCAAGCGCGTTGCTCACGTCCGCGGCCGTCACGCCATGCGCGGCCATCCGGGCTTCATCAAGCCAGGCACGCAGGGCAAAATTGCGCGCCCCGAGGATTTCGGCAGTTTGCACACCATCCAGAGAATCCAGCTTGGGCTTGACTTCGCGCAGCAGGAAGTCGGTCACGTTGTTGGTGGGGAGCACCTTGCTATAGAACCCCATGTACATGGAGTCGATCGTCTGGCCTATCTGCACCGTCAATACGGGCTGCTGGGCCTGAGCGGGCAGCTGGTTGCGGACCGAGCTAACCTGGGTATTAATCTCCGTCAGGGCCTTGTTGGCATCGTAGTTAAGACGCAACGTGGCCGTGATGATGGAAACGCCCATCAGGCTGTTGGAGGACAGGTAGTCGATTCCTTGCGCCTGGGCGATGGCGGATTCCAGCGGTTGCGTAATGAACCCGGCCACGGTCTGGGCGTCAGCACCATAATAGTTGGTGGTGATGGTGACGACGGCATTCTGGGTGCGTGGATACTGATTGACGGGCAGGCCGAATACGGCACGCAATCCCAAAACCAGAATCAGCAAGCTGATGACAACCGACAATACCGGCCGGCGAATGAAGAGATCAGTAAAATTCATGGGTGGGCCCGGCTCACTTTTCCTGCGGCGTCGGCGCCGGATCATTCGGCGGGGATTGCTGATTGTTGACAATGAGTGGCGTTCCCGTTTTCAACTTGATCTGCCCGCTGGTAACCACTGTCGTACCAGCCTCCAGCCCTGAAATGATGGCCACTTGGTCGCCACGCGTGGCCCCTGTAGTCACAAAAACCTGTTCTGCCACCAATCCCGTACCGGCAGGGTGACCTGCTTCGGTTGTTGCAGGCTTGGGTGCCGACTTGACCACAAACACGGTGGCCCCATAGGGGTTGAAGGTGACTGCGGATTGCGGCAAGGTGATGAACGATTGCTTTTCACCGTGCGCCAGGCGCACTCTTCCAAACATGCCGGGCAACAGTTCCTGCTTTGGGTTTTCGACCTGTGCTTCGACGGCAATGTTGCGCGTGCCGGCATCGACCAGCGGGCTGATCGCAGAAATTTTTCCGCTGAAAACCTTGTTGGGCCAGGCATCAACGCTCAAAGTCACCGTCCTGCCCACGCCGAGCTGACCGACCTGTTGCTGGGGAACGTTAAAATCCACCAGAATCGGCGTGATTTCTTGCAAGGTCACGATCTTGTCGCCAGGATTGAGAAACTGCCCGGGGTTGATGGTGGAAATCCCCAGCTTTCCGCCAAATGGCGCAACCAGGTACTTTTTGGCCAGCAGGGCGCTTTGTTGCGCCCACTGCGCCTCCTTGCCCTGCAGATCGGCAGTGTCCGTGTCCACCTGTGCCTGGCTGATGGCCTGTGCAGCAAGCTGGGCGCGGTCCCGCTCCAGGGTTATTCGCGCCAGCTGGACGCTGGCCTCGAGCGACTTCAATTGCGCCTTTTCAGCATCATTCACAAACTCCACAAGGACGTCTCCAGCCTTGACGTTTTGCCCTGATACGAAGGACAGGTGGCGGACCGTACCTGCCACTTCAGGACTGATATCCACGCCTCTGACCGCACGCAGCGTCCCTACGGCCTGCAATTCAGGAATCCATTCCGAACGGTTTGCCACCAGTGTGGTCACCGTTTGCGGTGGTTCGCCGGAGGCAGCCATGAACTTGCGCATCATGCTGCCTTTGAAAAGGTTGAATGCGATGACCCCGCCGACCAGCACGGCCACAAGGATCAGCATGATGATCATGCGTTTTTTAAGGGAAGGGGCTGATTGCATTTTTTCGCTCATTAAGAGAAATCGCTTCCTGCAGCTTTGAGTTTAAGGAGTCGCGCCACTGTCGTTCCACCAGCCTCCGCCCATGGCGAGAAACAGTGCAGCCGAGTCGGCAAGACGCGTTGCCTGGGCCTGGATCAACGCCAGCTGGGTTTGGGTGTCACGCTCTTGTGCACTCAACAACGTCAAAAAACTGATGCCGCCGCTGGCGTATTGTGCCTGGGCCAGGGTCAGGCTGCGTCGCGTGGCTGCTGCCGCATCGGTCTGGGCGGACAAAGCGGTAGCATCGGTTTCAAGCGCGCGCAACACGTCAGCCACATTCTGGAAGGCATTGAGTACGGTCTGGCGGTATTGGGCCGCCGATTGATCCAGCGCCGCCTGGGCGGCGCGCTGCTCAGCCTGGAGGGCACCTCCACGAAACAGAGGCTGTACGAGATTGCCCCCAAGGCTCCAGATTGTGGACCCCGTGTTGAACAAATCCCCGGGGCGCGTTGCGATGGATCCAAAACTGGCAGAGAGCGTCACGTTGGGATAGGCACCTGCTATCGTCAACCCCAGATTGGCCGTGGCCTGGTGCAACAGGGCTTCGCTGACCAGGATATCCGGTCGTTGGCGCACCAACGCCGAAGGTACCGAGACGGGGAGTTGCCGCGGCAGCGTGAGGTCCTTGAGCTCGAAACGGGGCAAACCAGCTTCACCTGGAAATTTACCCACATAGACCGCCAGTTGATGGCGCGTCTGGTCCAGCTGCTTTTGCAGGGCCGGTATCGTGGCATGTGTCTGGGCCAGCGTGGCACGTTGCAGTTGCACCTCGGTTTGCGAAATGGCGCCCAGCTTTTCCCTGGTCTCGAGAATGCTCAAGGTTTTGCTTTCAAGCTGTTCAACACCATCCGTGGCGCGTAATTGCTCACGCAGGGCAGCCTCGCGAATTGCTGTTGTGACGATGTTGGCCGCAAGGGTGACGCGTGCAGCCTGTAGCAGGTAACGCTCGGCGTCCACCTGCGCTTCCATGCTCTCAACCTGTCGGCGATTGGCGCCAAAGAAATCGAGGGTATAAGAGACGCCCACCGAAGCATTGGTCAGGCTGAACGTGTTGGGACTGCCGGGAAAACCAAAGGCCTCGGGTGACAGGCGTTGTCGGGTTTCTCCAGCCTGTGCATTGATTGCAGGAACCAGCAGGTTGCTGCGCTCAGCATTGGCCGATTCGCGGGCATTGATCAAAGCAGCTTCAGCTGCAGCGATCGACGGATTGTTCTTGAGGCCTGCTTCAATCAGTTCGTTGAGCGCGGTGGAGTGAAACAGCTTCCACCAATCGGCCTGCACGGTCTGGTTGTCGGCAGGGGCAGGATGCCCACCTTCAGTATATTGAGTCACGCCAGGAGCAGCCGGTCTGGTGAAATCGGGTCCCACCATGGTGCAGCCTGCAAGCAGAATTCCCGGCAAGACCAGGAGCGCGGATAAACGGTCAGTGCGTTTCATTCGATATCTTCCACCGTGCCAGCGACTCATCATCGGATTCACGCGCATCCACCCAACGATCTCCGTCCGGCGTCGTTTCCTTTTTCCAGAATGGGGCACTCGTTTTCAAGGCATCCATCAAAAATTGGCATGCATCAAAAGCGTCCCTACGATGCGCACTGGTGACAGCAACCAGAACGATGGGGTCGCCAGGCAGCAATTTTCCTACGCGATGAATGATCAATGCGTCAATAATCTTCCATCGCTGACGCGCTTCATTTTCAAGCGAGGAAAGCGCCTTTTCCGTCATGCCCGGGTAATGTTCTAGGGTCATCTGACTGACGGTCTGCTCATCGTTGAGATCGCGAACCAGTCCGACAAAACTGACAAGCGCGCCGACTTGAGGATCGTCACCCCGCAACTTCAGGGTTTCGTGGCCCAAGTCGAAGACTTCCTGCTGCACGCGCACGCTCATGTTATCTCAACCCCCGGTCACCGGTGGAAAAAATGCCACTTCGTCTTCATTGTGCAGCACGGTGTCAAAAGTGACGAGCTCCTGGTTGACCGCCACCTTGAGGGTGCGTTGATCCGAGAGCGCTTCAGCCCAGGTATTGCCGCGAGCACGCAACTTGATCGCAAGGTCTGAAACCGTGGCCGCCGAATCGAGCTGTACCGTCTCCGAATCGCACTCAAGGGCCTCACGCAGGCGCGCAAAATAGCGCACTTTTACCGCCAGGGATGCGCGACGATGCTGCGAAACGGCAAGGTCAAAGCGACGCACGATGAAATGCGCGACGGCCTCGGGGTCGTTGATATCCAGGCATGGAAGCAAACCAGGTTGTTGCTCGTCCGTAACCAGGGCGATGATCCAGGGATCATCGGCATTCAATCGGGGCGACCCTTGCTCGCGGCGCCACACTTCCAGCTTTGGTATGGTGTCCTTCTTGAACCCTTCCACGATCACCAGATCGCATGGTGACAGGCGTTCAAGAAGCGCATCCAGCGAGGGTTCGGGCGCCCCCCGAAGCTCGTGCATCAGGGCCCATCGTTGGTCGGATGCCACCATGACTTCTGTGGCTCCCGCCTGGCGGTGTCGCCAGGAATCCTTGCCAGGCACGTCTACATCAAAATGGTGATGCGCGTGCTTGATCAGGGATACCTTTACACCCCATGAGACGAGCAAGGCAATGACCTGTTCGATCAGCGTGGTTTTTCCTGAGCCCGAATAGCCCGCAAAACCGATGACTGCACTCATGATTTCTCCTGCTCGGAATCGCCCTCTTCCTCAAGCAGGCGTTCAGCGCTCATCGTACCCGGCTGGAGGAATTCATCCTGCGCCATGGTCTGCAGTTCAACCCTATGGATCTGCCCAAAACGCCTGGATATTTTCTGGCTGGAAATGTGCACTTCATCCACATCGTTGGAAGCCTGCTTGATATGGTTGGCAAGCTTTTTCATGCGCTCTTCAAAACGGCCGAAATCAACGGCAAGGTTGCCCAGGGCCTCCTGGATGATGTGCACCTGCTTGCGCGTTTCCACGTTTTTCAACACCGTGTGGACCGTATTCAGAATGGCCATCAGCGTCGTGGGTGAAACAATCCAGACACGACGTTTCATGGCGTATTCCACTACGTCGGGATGGCTTCCATGAATCTCTGCAAAGATCGCCTCGGCAGGTACGAACAATAGCGCACCATCACTGGTTTCGCCCGGGATGATGTACTTGTCTGCGATGGCGTCCACATGGGCTTTTACGTCATTGCGAAACTGGCGCAGTGCGGCTTCTCGTGCCGCAGGGTACTGGTCGGCCTGCACCAGGCGGGCATAATTTTCCAGGGGGAACTTGGAATCCACTCCGATGCTTCCTGTAGGCTCTGGCAGGCGTAACAGACAGTCCACGCGCACTCCCGTGGAGAGAACACTTTGAAACTGATAGGCATTGGGCGGCAGGATATTGCGCACGATGTCTTCCAGCTGTACTTCGCCGATCGCCCCGCGAGCGCGTTTGTCTCCCAACAGGGACTGGAGGCTGACTACGTTGGTTGCAAGCCCATCGATCTTCTTCTGGGCTTCATCGATGGTGGAAAGCCGTTGCATGACGGAAATAAACGTCTCGTTGGTTTTTTTGAAACCCTCATCGAGGCGTTCAGTGACCTTGCCGGATATCTGGTCGAGCCGCTCATCCACACGTCTCAACAGGGACTCGCTCTTTTCCATCAAGCGCTCCAGCATGTCCACCCGCAACTTTTCGATCTGCTCGCGGGTCATGGTCAGCTCGCGCGTGACGGCTTCGCGCAGTCGGTCGGCGGCTTCGGACTGGTTACTGGAAAGGCGGTCGCCCTGACGCACCAATCCATCCTGAACTTCGACTTGCAGTTCGCGATGACGTGCTTCAAGCAGGCTGATCAACCCGGGAGAATCTTCTCCCAACTGGTGCCCCAACTGATCCAGGCGCCTGTGCAGGGCATACAGCCCCCAAACCAGGGCCAAAACAACAAAGAGGATCAGGAGTAGTTCAGGCAGCATCCACTACCTCAAACCGCTGTGGCCACATCACTGCGCGCTGCGCGCTTGCGTTCATGCTCGAGAAGATGACGCTTGCGGATGCGAATGTTTTTTGGTGTGATTTCCACCAACTCATCGTCATTGATGAACTCGATGGCCGACTCCAGGGTCAAGGCAACGGGAGGGGTCAGCACAACGGCCTCGTCCTTTCCAGAGGCGCGCACGTTGGTGAGCTGTTTGCCCTTGATGGGATTGACGACCAGATCATTGTCACGGCTGTGGATGCCAATGATCATGCCTTCATAGACGCGATCGCCAGGAACCACGAACATGCGTCCCCGCTCTTGCAGCTTCCAGAGGGCATAAGCCACGGCTTCGCCCGCTTCGGCGGAGATCAGCACGCCATTGCGACGGGATGCAATTTCCGGTTTCATGGGCGCATATTCGTCAAACACGTGGCTGAGTAATCCGGTACCCCGAGTCAACGTCAGAAACTCGGACTGGAAACCGATCAACCCACGCGCTGGAATGCGATAATCCAGGCGGACTCTGCCGCGACTGTCTGACTGCATGTCCTGCAGATCACCACGACGCTCTCCCAGGGCCTGCATGACGGGCCCCTGATGGGATTCCTCTACGTCCACGGTCAACATTTCGAAGGGCTCACATTTCTGGCCATCCACTTCCTTGAGCAGCACGCGAGGACGGGAAACCGCCATTTCGTAGCCTTCGCGGCGCATATTTTCCAGCAGGATGGTGAGGTGCAGCTCTCCACGACCGGATACGAGAAACACATCCGTATCCTCGGTTTCCTGCACGCGCAGCGCCACGTTGCTCATCAGCTCACGATCAAGACGTTCGCGGACCTGGCGGCTGGTCACGAACTTGCCCTCCTGGCCTGCAAAGGGCGAGGTATTGACCTGAAAGTTCATGGTCAACGTGGGCTCATCCACAGCCAGCATGGGAAGCGCCTCGGGGCGTTCGGGATCGGCAATCGTCACGCCAATGCCGATGTCCTCGATGCCATTGATCAGCACGATGTCACCCGCTTCAGCGCTTTCAAACTGAACCCGTTCCAGCCCCTTGAAACCCAGCACCTGATTGACGCGTGCCTTTTTGACGGTACTTCCAGGACCGCGCAACACCGCCACTTCCTGGCCGGGGTGCAGGCGCCCGCGGCGAATGCGGCCAATGCCGATACGGCCCACGAAACTGGAATAGTCAAGGGAGATGATCTGCAACTGAAGCGGGGCTTCGGGGTCGCCGGCCCGTTCTGGGACATGCCTCACAATGGCTTCAAAAAGCGGACGCAAGCTGTCACCTGGCTGCGTCGGATCAAGCGAGGCGTACCCTTGCAATGCCGAGGCATAAACCACCGGAAAGTCCAGTTGTGCTTCAGTGGCGCCCAGTTTGTCGAATAAATCAAACGTGTGGTTGACCACCCAGTCAGGTCGGGCTCCAGGCCTGTCGATCTTGTTGACAACCACGATGGGTTTCAATCCCAGCGCCAATGCCTTGCGTGTGACGAAGCGGGTTTGCGGCATGGGTCCTTCAACGGCATCCACCAGCAAAAGCACCCCGTCCACCATGGACAACACCCGCTCGACTTCGCCACCGAAATCAGCGTGCCCCGGCGTATCCACGATGTTGATGTGCGTGCCCTCGTAATTGACCGCGCAGTTCTTGGCCAGAATGGTGATGCCCCGTTCCTTCTCAAGATCGTTGCTGTCCATGACGCGCTCGGAAACCTGCTGGTGCGCGGCGAAAGTACCGGACTGCTGTAAAAGTTTATCGACGAGCGTGGTCTTGCCGTGATCGACGTGGGCAATGATTGCAATGTTGCGAAGCTGACGGGCCATGGAGGTTTAACCGGGTTAAATTCAAGCTCTCCATTCTATCACGCCAAAGGGGTTGCTTCGACTTTAAAAATTGGCGATAGTCGCAGGATGAAACAGCTGGCACTCAAAATCGACGTAGATACGTTGCGCGGCACCCGGGAGGGCGTTCCGCAGCTGCTCTCCTTGCTGCAGGCACAGGCCGTCCAGGCTACTTTTTTGTTCAGCCTGGGACCAGACCATACGGGACGCGCCATCAAGCGGGTATTCCGCAAGGGTTTTTTGGGTAAAGTCCAGCGAACATCCGTGCTGGAACATTACGGTTTGAAGACATTGCTGTATGGCACGCTCCTGCCCGGGCCAGACATAGGTCTCCTGGCCGGAAACATCATGCAGGCCGTCCTTCAATCGGGATTCGAGGTGGGCATCCACACCTGGGACCATGTGGCCTGGCAGGACGGGGTCGCCCGCGCCTCGGCGCAGTGGACGGATGAACAGATGGCGCGTGCCGAGCAGCGGTTTCTGGACATTTTCGGTACCAGGGCCCTGGTTCATGGCGCCGCGGGCTGGCAAATGAACGACCAGGCGTTTTTGCACCTGGATCAGGCCGGGATCCGCTGGGCCTCGGACTGTCGGGGCACTGCCCCCTTTCTCCCGGTCATCGCTGGACAGACCCTGGCCTGTCCGCAATTGCCCACTACCCTGCCTACCCTTGACGAGCTGATCGGGCTCGATGGTCTGGACAGGAACACCGTCGCCCGTCACTTGCTGCATTTGACTGAGCAGGCACCGCCCTGCGGCCATGTCTTCACCTTGCATGCCGAACTGGAAGGAATGCGTCTCGTCACCGTGCTGGATCAACTGATACGCGGCTGGAAGCAACAGGGCTACCGTCTCGTATCTCTGGGAGAGATGGCGCAAACGCTCGACCGTGCCACACTGCCCCATTGCCATGTCGTCCAAGGCGTCATTCCGGGCCGTTCAGGCTTGCTGACGTTGCAGGGAGACTCCGTTTAAACTTGTTTCATCATCACACAGGAAAACCATCATGCAACTCATGGAAATCGTCCCGGATTTTGAATTGCCCGCCACCGGAGCGCAGCGTTTTCAGCTGAACGCCATGCGCGGCGCCCCGCTCGTGCTGTATTTCTACCCCAAGGATGCCACACCGGGTTGTACCGACGAGGGACTTCAGTTCAA
Organism: Ferrovaceae bacterium; assembly: GCA_027311025.1. GTDB lineage: Bacteria > Pseudomonadota > Gammaproteobacteria > Burkholderiales > Ferrovaceae > JAJZRV01. The sequence goes on along the minus strand of DAICZS010000002.1, from coordinate 36,632 downwards.
GGGACTGTACGATCAGTTTCGTCAATTGAAGTGCACGGTCCTGGGCCTGTCCCGTGACAGCGTCGCCTCGCACGACCGCTTCAAAGCCAAGATGGAGTTCCCCTTTGACCTGCTGAGCGACGAAAACGAAACGGCCTGCGCCCTGTTCGGCGTCATGAAACTGAAAAACATGTACGGCAAGCAGGTTCGCGGCATCGAACGCAGCACCTTTGTCATTGACGCAGAGGGACGCCTGCGCCGTGAATGGCGTGGCGTTTCCGTACCCGGGCATGCTCAGGAAGTACTCGACTTCGTCAGGTCACTTTGATACTGTGAGCCTTGAATTCAACCCGGAAGCACTGCTAAATGGCTCGTAAATCTGCAGAATCGCCCAAGCTTTTCGTTCTTGATACCAACGTATTGCTCCACGATCCCACCAGCCTGTTCCAGTTCGAGGAACATGATGTGTATTTGCCCATGGTGACGATCGAGGAACTCGACAACAACAAGAAGGGCATGACCGAAGTGGCGCGCAATGCCCGTCAAGTCAGCAGGTTCCTGGACGAAATCATCAGGGGAGCAAAAAAGGGCGATATCAGCGCAGGCATTCCCCTGGCGCGCGCGCACGACAAAACCCCTTCGGGCACCCTGTTCCTGCAAACGCTCAATGGTTCGGCCATCCCCACTTCGCTCTCTGGCGACAAGGCGGATAACCAGATTCTGGGGGTTGCCCTTGAACTCAAGCGCGCGCACACCACGCGCAGCGTCATCCTGGTCAGCAAAGACATCAACATGCGCATCAAGGCGCGTGCCTTGGGCGTCGATGCCGAAGACTACTTCAATGACAAGGTGCTGGAAGATTCAGACCTGCTCTATACCGGTGCCAGCGAATTGCCTCTCGACTTCTGGGAAACGCACGGCAAGGACATGCAATCCTGGCAGGAACACGGGCGTACCCTGTACCGCGTCAAAGGGCCCCTGGTGCCGGGATTCCTGCTCAATGAATTCGTTTACCAGGACCATGAAGACAAACCGTTTTATGCCATCGTCAAGGAACGCGATGGGCAATCTGCCGTTTTGCAAACCATCCGCGACTATGCTTCGCAACGCCATAACACCTGGGGCATCGTCGCTGCCAATCGCGAGCAGAACTTTGCGCTGAACCTGCTCATGGACCCTGAACTGGACTTTGTCACCTTGCTGGGCCAGGCGGGAACAGGCAAAACACTGCTGACCCTGGCTGCCGGTTTGATGCAAACCCTGGAACATAAAACCTATTCTGAAATCATCATGACGCGCGTCACCGTCCCGGTGGGTGAAGACATTGGATTTTTACCAGGCACTGAAGAAGAAAAAATGACCCCATGGATGGGTGCGCTCGAAGACAATCTCGACGTACTCAATAAAAGCGATGACGAGGCCGGTGATTGGGGGCGGGCAGCCACCCGCGATCTGATCCGCTCCCGCATCAAGATCAAATCACTCAACTTCATGCGCGGGCGCACCTTTCTCAACAAATACCTGATCATTGACGAGGCGCAGAATCTCACGCCCAAGCAGATGAAAACCCTGATCACCCGCGCAGGGCCAGGAACCAAAGTGGTTTGCCTGGGCAACATCGCCCAGATTGACACGCCCTACCTTACTGAAGGCAGCTCCGGATTGACCTATGTGGTGGACCGCTTCAAGGGTTGGCGGCACAGCGGTCATGTGACCTTGCAACGCGGTGAACGCTCGCGCCTGGCAGACTACGCTGCCGAAGTGCTGTAAGCCCAGGCTCTGATGGCACTCGGTTTTTACACCATACTGTTGGCACAGTTTCTTTCGGCGCTGGCCGACAACTCGCTTCTGTTTGCGGCCATCGCCCTGCTCAAGGAGTTGTCCGCCCCGCCTGAATACGTTCCCATCCTGCAGCAGTTCTTCGTGGTCTCCTACATCGTTCTGGCCCCCTTCGTGGGTGCGTTTTCCGATGCGTTGCCCAAAGGTCGCGTCATGTTCATCAGCAACCTCATCAAGCTGGCGGGTTGCCTTGCCATGCTTGCAGGGGTCAATCCGCTTTACGCGTATGCCTTGGTCGGGCTGGGTGCTGCAGCCTATTCACCAGCCAAGTACGGCATCCTGACCGAATACCTTCCTCCCAACCAGCTCGTGCTGGCCAATAGCTGGATGGAGGGATTGACCGTGGTGGCCATCATTTTGGGCGCCGTGATGGGCGGCTTGCTGCTCAAACCCGGACTACCCGTCTACCTGTTGGCAATAAAGGGCATGTCGGGCCTCGGCATGTCCACCCTCACAACGCCCCAGTTTGCCATCCTGATGGTGTTGCTGCTGTACGTCGCTGCGGCCGTCGTCAATCTGTACATTCCAAAAGTTCATCGTGACCACAGCTTGCCACGCAAGAATCCCTGGTATGTGGTCAAGGACTTTGCCGCTTCCTTCATGATGCTCTGGCGAGATCCGCTGGGTAAGGTTTCCCTGGCGGTAACCACCCTGTTCTGGGGCGTGGGCTCGACACTGCGCCTCATCGTGCTGGTCTGGGCCACCCTGCAGCTTCACTTCGATCTGGAGAAATCCACGCAGCTCACAGCCGTATCAGCAGTGGGTATAGCGCTGGGCTCCATTGCGGCAGCCAAATGGGTCAAACTGGAAAGTTCGCTCAAGGTACTGCCCGTTGGCATCGCCATGGGAGCCGCCATTCTGGGCATGTTGTTCGTGACCCAATGGTCCGTCGCCATCGTCCTGCTCGTCATTGCCGGTGCCATGGGGGGATTTTTCGTGGTCCCCATGAATGCGCTACTGCAGCATCGGGGACATCAATTGATGGGTGCAGGACATAGCATTGCCGTACAGAATTTTAATGAAAACATCAGCATTCTCGCCATGTTGGGCGCGTATGCCCTGGTGATTCGTGCTGATTTGCCACTGCATGCCATGATGCACAAAATCGGAATTGAGACCCTGATGGGGCGGCCCCTGGCGGCCACGGAAGCTGCTTTCTATGCCAGTGTCGTCCTGCTGGGCCTGTTCATCAGCGGCCTCATGCTGCTGCTGTACCGTCGTTACCGTCATGTGGAGTACACCGACTGACCATCAGTCGACGGGCCCGACACAAGTCTTCCCAAGCCTTGGCCTTGTCAGCTGGCGTCCGCAAAAGATAGGCAGGATGCCAGGTCACGACAAGCGGAATATCCCCGAAATGGTGCTGTTGCAGCCGTAGTGCACCCAGCGTGCCGTCCGTTTTCAACAGGGCGCGGGCGGCTACCCTGCCCATCGCCACAATCACCGCGGGTTGGATCAGGGCAATCTGTCGGGTCAGGTACGGCAGGCAGGCGGCACATTCTTCATCAGTGGGCGTGCGATTCTGGGGCGGCCTGCACTTCACCACATTGGCGATGTAGACATCTTCTCCCCGCTTCAACCCAAGGGATCGCAGCATCTGATCCAACAGCTGCCCTGCAGCCCCAACAAAAGGTTCTCCGCGTTGATCTTCCTCGGCACCCGGGGCCTCTCCGACAAAAAGCCAGCGTGCCTGTTCGTCCCCCACACCAAATACGGCCTGACGCCGTCCCTGATGAAGGTGGCAGCGCTGACACTGTGCAACCTGCTCACGCAACGGTGTCCAGCCCATCTCATCGGTCATGGAAGCCGATGGCGGATTAGCAGCAGGGATGCTTGCTGGCGTCTCCGAGGGTTCGGCACCTTCAAGGGTCTGATGACGCGCTTGCCATTGTGGCCAAAGGCCCAGCTCGCGCCAGCGCGCTTCCAATGGGTTCACAGTGGGCTCCGCATCACAACCGCATCCTCCCTGCCATGCAGTGCAGGATAATATTGCTGGCGTACGCCAATTTGTGTGAATCCGGCTTCACGGTAGAGCTTGAGGGCACGCGTATTGCCGTGCCGCACTTCCAGGAAAAGCTGGGTGCAACCCAGAACGCGCGCACGGTCCTTGACCGCTTCGAGCAGGCGTTTTCCCCACCCGCGCCCCTGCCAGAGCGGATCGATCGTCAGATTGAGCAGGTGCATTTCGTCGATGACTTGCATCATGAAAGCGTAACCCAGCAATTGCCCATCCAGTCTGCAGGAAAGACCGATGTGGCCCTGTTGCATGGAGTCGGCGAGATTGCCGCGCGACCAGGGAATCGCATAGGCGCGCTGTTCAATGGCCAGCAGGGCATCAAGATCATCCACTGCCAGATCCGATATCACCGGGAGGCTTGCAGCATCAGGCTTCATTTGCTGGTGCGCTCCGCGCGGGTCAAAGCCACCTTGTCCCTGAGGTAGAGTGGTACAGCCAACTCTGGCGGTACTGCAAGGCCTGAATGGAAAGCCTTGGCTCCCAGCGTGGCCACGTGAGTGGCTTGAGGAATCAGGCCTTGTATGACCGGGAGTAACCGTCCCGGCCAGGCCTGTATCATGGCCGTCATGCAGATCTCGGCCCCGCTTCCCACAGGAAGCCAAATGCCTTCAGGAATTTCTGGCAGCAGGTCCGGATCGCACAGACAAGGCGCGACATGAGTGGTCCATTGCCCGGCGATGGATTCGTATACTGCCACATAGATCTGGTTCATGCGCGCATCAAGCGCGGCAACGACCCGTTCATGACCAGACCCTTCTGCCAGGGCCATCAGGGTGGGAATGGGAACGACCGGGATATCCAGACCCAGAGCCATGCCTTGGGCCACACCACAGGCCATGCGCAAGCCTGTAAAAGCCCCCGGACCCATTTCAAAGGCGATGGCATCCAGCTGCGACGAAGTCACCCCGGCTTCTGAGAGCAGGTTTCGTACCATGGGCAGCAACGTTTCAGAGTGCGCCTGATGCGCCACACCCTGAAGCGAGGAGAGCGTGCCGTCAATCCATAACGCTACAGAACAATGTTCCGTGGCCGATTCCAGTGCAAGCAGTTTCAACTTCCCACTCCATGTAGCGCCCTCCCGACCGGGAAAGCAGAATCAAACCGGCATGATACATCCCCGGATGCTGCACTGTCGCCCACAGGGATTCAACAAAACCCGGGGGTTGGTGTGCAGGATCGGTTAAAATGCCACGTCTGTGCTACAGGCCGTGGTTACAAATTGAAACCGCATGGTCCTAGAACCCCGATAACATCAACACGATGGAAAAACGACCCCAAAAAATTCTGGTCCTGGATGACGACATGCGTCTTCGGGAGCTTCTCAAACGCTATCTGACAGAACAGGGCTTTTCTGTCGATGCCGTACCCGATGCGGCCGCGCTGGGCCGCCTCATGGCACGCGAGCGCTTTGATCTGCTGGTATTGGATCTGATGCTTCCGGGTGAAGATGGCCTGAGCATCTGTCGACGCATTCGAGCCAGCTCAAACAACATCCCCATCGTCATGCTCACGGCCATGGGAGACGATGTGGATCGCATCATGGGTCTTGAAATGGGCGCGGATGATTACATCTCAAAACCTTTCAATCCACGAGAACTTCTGGCAAGAATTCACGCCGTACTCCGACGCCAGCCCGCATCCACCCTGCCCGGCGCCCCAGGAACCCTGCATGACGGCCAGTCCCTGATCCGCTTCGGCCCCTTTGAATTCAATCTGGCCAACCGCACCCTGACAAAAAATGGGGAGCCCATCAATTTAACCAGCGGCGAATACGCACTCTTGCGCGTTCTGGTCAGCCACCCCCGAGACCCGCTTTCACGCGAAAAACTCATGGACATGGCCAGGGGACGTGAACACGAGGTTTTTGATCGCAGCATTGATGTGCAGATTTCCAGGTTGCGTCGCCTGATCGAGGAAGACTCCGGCAAGCCACGTTATATCCAGACCGTATGGGGTTTTGGATATGTGTTCGTCCCAGACGACACTCCATGACATTTTTTCCACGGTCGTTACTGGGCCGTACGGTCCTGATCATCGTCCTGACGGTGATCCTCACACAACTGGCGACCACTTTCGTCATTCGCCAGTTTTACGTGAAGCCCCTGCTGGAACGTGCCCTGGATGATCGGGCAAACCACATCCAGACCATCGTCGCTACCATGGCCTTGTTGTCCAATGAACAACGCGCCACATTCATCAGGGATTTCGAGGATAGCGAGGGTGCCAGAATCCAGCCTTTCCTGCCCAATGCCCACACAGGAAGCCCTCCCGACCCCGGTTCGAGACTTGCCCTGCTTGAAGATCGGCTGCACAAGCTGATCTCACCTGCATCCCACATCCTGGTCTCGGATCGCAGTGATGCTCCGGAAATCTGGATTTCGCTGGAAACGCCCAGCGGAGAATACTGGTACGTCACGCAGCGGCAACGTTTTGACTCCGGCTTTCCAGTCAAATGGGGCATCATGCTGATGCTGGTGGTCTTTGTGTCCGTCGTTGGCGTCTACCTTGGTGTTCGGCGCATCAACAAACCCTTGCGTGCTCTCACCCGGGCAGCGCACAGCATCGCCGAAGGCCAGACCCCAGCCCTGGTTGCCGAGTCGGGAGGCCCTCGTGAAATTCGCTCCCTGAGCGAGGCTTTCAACTCCATGCAAAAAGCGTTGCGAGAATTCGAATCCAATCGCACCATCATGCTTGCCGGTGTCTCACATGACTTGCGCACACCCCTCTCGCGCTTGCGCCTTGCCCTTGAAATGCTGGATCCCCAGGATGCCATCACCCTGGAACCCATGGTGCAGGATCTTGAAGAAATTGATCGGATCATCAATCAGTTTCTGGATTTTGCGCGAGACAATCCACACCACTGGCTCAATTTTGGCAATGTCAACGAGGTGGTTCGGGTCAATCAGGAAAGGTTTTTGGCACGGAACTACCCGGTCACCATTGAATTGCAGGATACGCCGGACATCCTGATCAACGAGCGCGCCATTGAACGCGTGATCACGAATCTGGTGGAAAATGCGCTGCGCTATGGTGCGCCACCCATCACGATTCGCACGCAGACTTTTCCGGACCATGTTCGATTGTCCGTTCTGGATCGGGGCGTTGGCATTCCGCCACAAGAGGTGATGCGCGTCATCCAGCCCTTCACCCGGCTGGAATCTTCGCGCAGCGGTCATCCGGGCGCCGGACTGGGGCTTGCCATCGTGGACCGCGTCATTCGCATGCACCATGGCGTATTCAAGCTGTTACCGCGTCAGGGTGGTGGGTTGGAGGCGCGTATTGAGCTGCCACTGGCACCGCCTCCGCCAAAGAAATCCTGAACGTCTGCCAGATCACGGGTCCGGCGCATCGCCGGCAAGCTCATCCAGATCCGCCTGCCATAGGGCTTTCCCAGTAACCTCGGGTCACAGAGCATGAGCACGCCCCGATCCTGTTCATCCCGAATCAATCTCCCGGCACCCTGTTTGAGGGCAATCACCGCTCGCGGCAACTGGTATTCCATGAATGCATTGCGACCCTGGCGCGTGATTTCTTCAATGCGTGCGGCCAGAACAGGATCATCGGGAGGGGCAAAGGGAAGCTTGTCGATGATGACCACGGACAGGGCTTCGCCCTTGACGTCCACACCTTCCCAAAATGAGCTGGATCCAAGCAGTACCGCATTGTCTGCCTGACGAAACCTGTTGAGCAGTTCTGACCGGCTGGTTTCACCCTGAATCAGCAAGGGGAAGGACAACCCCAGGGTTTCAAAGCGCGCCTTGAGCATCGCATGGGCTTCCTTCAAGGCGCGATGACTGGTGAACAGCATGAATGCACGACCAGCGCTGGCCTGAAGTACCGGCAGGGCAGCTTCCACCACAGCCATCGTATAGTCTGGCGTATTGGGCTGGGGCAACCCGGCAGGCACATACAGCAGCGACTGGGCCGCGTAATCGAAGGGGCTGGCCCAGGTGAGCGCTTCGGTTTCAGTCAAGCCCATTTCCTGCTGATAATGCCTGAAGTCGCCATTCACCGAGAGCGTGGCTGAAGTGAAGATCCAGGATTTCGGGATGGCATTCCACTGCGACTTGAAAGTTTCGGCGAGGGATAGAGGCGTGACATTGAGGTGCAGAGTCTGGCTGAAGCATTCCATCCAGCGAATCTGATCATGATTGTCCTCCCCCTGCCATGATTGGGCCTGGCCCAAAAGTTCTTGCGCCCGGGCTGTAATTGCCTGCAGTCCCTCCGAGCGCTCTGCCTGATGCGCGACAAGTGCGTGCAACGACTCCAGTCTTGCCACGACCTGGTTGAGTGCTTCCGGGAATTGCCCGTAGCGCAAGACCTGCTCGTAGGCGAGCCGGCCCTCCTTGAGGGGAATGGACAGTCGCAGATCCTTCGATGCGCGCTCCAATGCCAGCGCCGCATCCGGAATGTCACGAAACTCGACGCTCACATTGAGCGCTTCACTGACGGCATCGCGAGCCAGATCCACCAGCAGGGAGGTGGACAGCGAACGCCCGAAAAAAACCGTGGCCGTCTCGGGAAGTTGATGGGCTTCATCGAGGATGACCGTCTGGGCCTGCGGCAATAATTCTCCTGCACCTTCATCACGCAGCATCACGTCCGCAAAGAAGAGGTGATGGTTCACAACGACGACATCTGCCTGCTGGGCATCCTTGCGCGCAGCCAGGACAAAGCATTTGGCGTGGTGGGGACATTCCTGGCCCAGACAGTTGTCGCGGGTGGACGTGACTTGCGGCCATAATCCGGAGTTTTCAGGAACCGTCGTCAACTCGGCGATGTCGCCACGCGTGCTGGACTGTGCAAAGGCAGCTACCTGGTGCAGATGCAGGACTTCGGCGCGATCCCGCAACCGCACTTCCCGCAACGTCTGCTCCAGATGGTAGTGGCAGATGTAGTTGGAACGCCCCTTCAGCAAGGCCACGGTAACCGGCACCTTTAATGCGGCACGCAAGGTGGGAATGTCCCTGTTGAACAGCTGGTCCTGGAGGGTCTTGGTTCCCGTGGATACGATGACCTTGCCACCAGAGAGAAGCGCTGGAACCAGGTAGGCGAAAGTTTTGCCGGTCCCCGTGCCGGCCTCTGCAATCAGGGAGCGGTTGGCCTGGATGGCGTCATGGATGGCCTGCGCGAGGTCGATTTGTCCAGGTCGGACTCGATATGCCGGCAGGGATCTGGCGAGCGGCCCGGCGTCGCCAAAGATCCGTGTCATGTCATTCATTGCGTCAGTTTAACCCGTAACGGCGAATGAACCACGTTTTCATCAAATGTGCGAGGGTGAGATAGCCCACCAAAATGGCAATCAGATAAGGCCAGAACTGTATCGGCAGCGGCGTAAAACCCAACGCATGCGCAAAGGGAGAATAAGGCAGCCAGATGCCAACCGTGCAGATGACAAGGCTTGTCAGGGTCAACGGCAAACTGGCGCGACTTTGGACAAAAGGAATGCGCCCCGTGCGAATGATGTGGATGATCAGTGTTTGCGACAGCAGCGACTCCACAAACCAACCGGTCTGAAAGAGAGAGGAGCCTGCTTCCGTATTGGCCTTGAAGACAAAATACAGGAGGACAAAGGTGATGTAGTCAAAAATGGAGCTGATAGGACCCACCATCAACATGAATCGCGTGATGTTGGCAATATCCCAGCGACGAGGCTTTGCAATGTATTCCTCGTCCACATGATCCGTGGGAATGGCAGTCTGGGAAAAATCATAAAGCAGGTTATTGGTCAGCACCTGGATGGCCTGCATGGGTAAAAAGGGCAGCCATGCACTGGCACCCAAAACGCTGAACATGTTTCCAAAATTGGAACTGGCCCCCATCTTGATGTATTTGACGATATTGCCAAACACCTTACGCCCCTCAATCACTCCTTCTTCCAGCACCATGAGGCTCTTTTCCAGCAGGATGATGTCTGCAGATTCCTTGGCAATGTCCACGGCAGTGTCCACTGAAATACCCACATCGGCGGTTTTCAGGGCAGGACCATCATTGATGCCGTCTCCCATAAACCCCACCACGTGTCCGCGCAGGTGCAACGCCCTGATCACGCGCGCCTTCTGGGCTGGGGACAGCTTGGCAAACACCACGACATTTTCGGCGGTGGTGGCCAGTTGCTCATCCGTCATGGTTTCGAGATCAGATCCCAGCAGAATCTTGTCCACCTTGAGCCCTACGTCGTGGCAAACCTTGCGCGTCACAACTTCATTGTCGCCCGTGAGGATCTTGACCTCCACACCGTGTCGATGCAATGCCGCGATGGCCTCGCGTGCGCTGTCCTTGGGCGGATCGAGAAAAGCAATGTAGCCCACCAGCACCAGACCGGATTCATCCTTGACGCTGTAAGTAGTGGTAGTCGCAGGTGTTTCCTTGTAGGCAATGGCAATGACGCGGAAACCGTCTTCATTGAGGTCGCGCGTCACCCGGACCAGCTTTTCGAGGTGGGAAGGATCAAGCGCCACCGACTGGCCATTGACTTCGGCGGCAGTACAGCAGGCAAAGACCTCTTCCACGGCACCTTTGCAGATCAGCAGATGCCGCCCCTTCCCTTCCACCACCACAGACATGCGGCGCCGTTGAAAGTCAAAGGGGATTTCGTCCACCTTGCGATAGTTGGCGCCGGCACGCAATTGATCATTCAGGCCGGCATACTCGAGAACGGCCACGTCCAGAAGATTTTTCAATCCTGACTGGTGAAAACTGTTGAGATAGGCGTATTCCAGGACATCTTCATTTTCATGGCCGTAGATGTCCACATGACGCTCGAGAATGATCTTGTCCTGTGTGAGCGTACCCGTCTTGTCGGTACACAATACATCCATGGCGCCAAAATTCTGGATGGAGTTGAGACGTTTGACGATGACCTTTTTACGGGACATGGCCAGCGCCCCCTTGCCCAGATTGACGGTCACGATCATGGGTAGCATTTCTGGCGTCAGCCCCACGGCCACGGCCACGGAGAAGAGGAAAGCCTCCATCCAGTCGCCTTTGGTAAAGCCGTTGATCAGAAACACCAAAGGCGTCATGATCATGATGAAACGGATCATCAGCCAGGTAAACTGGTTGATGCCACGATCAAAACTGGTGAGCTGCCGCTCGCCGCTGACCATCTGCGCCAGCGCTCCGAAATACGTATTCGAACCCGTCAGAACGACCACAGCCGTAGCTGTGCCGCTGACCACGTTGGTCCCCATGAAGCACACGTTACCCAGTTGCAGTGGGTCCTTGCCCTCAACCAGCTCCGTGCTGGCAAACTTTTCAACGGGAAGCGCTTCACCCGTCAGGGAGGATTGATTGATGAACAAATCCTTCGCCGTCAGCAGCCGGACATCGGCAGGGATCATGTCGCCGGCAGAGAGCTGGATGACGTCGCCCGGAACCAGGGTGTCAATGGGCACTTCACGACGTTGCGGCCCATGGGGTGTCAGATGAATATTGAAATAGCGGTTGACCTCATCCGGAACGCCGCTGCGGCGATCCTTGCGCAACACCGTGGCCGTGGTGCTGACCATGGCACGCAAGCGCTCGGCCGCATTGCTGGATCGGTACTCCTGCACGAAGGTGAGGATGATGCTGAGCGCCACCATGATGGCGATGATGGTGCCCGCCTCATTGTCCCCCAGATAGAATGACAGGGCCGACAGGGCCAGCAACAGGATATTGAGCGGGTTCTTGAAATAGGACAGCAGCTGGCGCACCGGGCTTTTGTGCTGTTCATGGACGATGGCGTTGGGACCATAGACCAGCAGGCGATCTTCCACTTCGCGGTCCAGCAGCCCCTCGGCAGAGCTGTCCAGGCGCCGCAGGGCAATTTCTGCATCTGACCCGGAAACCTCAAGAAGCAAACCGGAAACCTTGGTGCTGATGGCCTCAGACAGAGGGCGACGGCTGGCTAGCCGGGAGACAAATTCGGTGATTTTCGCCATAAAACCTCAATTCCGTAACCCGGAATTGAGTCATGGAACGATTACAACGTCATGACAAAGGGATTCCGAGTTGACCGGCAGTATCTATCGTGTTGCGTTGACTGGAACAATCCAAGATGGATCACCCTCAAGTGCCATAAAGACCGCAATTTTCCGCCCGCCCCGCAGGGCCTGTCAACCCGAAATCCTCCTCGTCAGCCAGAAAAACTGATTTTCCCGCCCGATATCCCGACTCGGATCGTATCTTTAGGCTTGAACTGACCCTGCAGGATCAGTTTGGCCAGCGGATTTTCGAGCTCAGCCTGTATGGCACGCTTGAGCGGGCGCGCGCCATATACAGGGTCAAAGCCCGTATCAGCCAGTTTTTCCAGTGCCGCATCCGACACCTCGAGGCCCAGGTCCATCTTCTCGAGACGATGCTTGAGATAGCGCAGCTGAATTGCCGCGATGGCCTTGACCTGCTGGGCGCCCAGCGCATGAAACACCACGATTTCATCGATGCGGTTGACGAACTCAGGACGGAAGTGGGTTTTGACTTCCGCCATCACCGCAAGCTTGACCACGGCATAATCATCGCCTGACATCTGCTGGATCATCTGCGAGCCCAGATTGGACGTCATCACGATGACCGTGTTCTTGAAGTCCACGGTCCGCCCCTGTCCATCGGTCATGCGTCCGTCATCCAGCACCTGCAGCAATACATTGAACACGTCCGGATGAGCCTTTTCCACTTCGTCGAGGAGGATCACGGCATAGGGTTTGCGCCGCACTGCTTCGGTCAGATATCCGCCCTCCTCATAGCCCACATATCCCGGAGGTGCTCCTATGAGGCGCGCCACGGAATGCTTTTCCATGAACTCGGACATGTCGATGCGAATCAGATGCTCTTCCGAATCGAACAAAAACCCCGCCAGCGCCTTGCACAGCTCGGTCTTGCCCACACCGGTAGGCCCCAGGAAGAGAAACGAGCCATACGGCTTGTCGGGGTCACTCAGGCCTGAGCGGGATCGTCGAATTGCGTCCGACACCAGACGCACGGCCTCGTCCTGACCCACCACGCGCTGGTGCAACTGGTCTTCCATATGCAATAGCTTGTCGCGCTCGCCCTGCATCATCTTGGATACCGGAATGCCAGTGGCCCGGGACACCACCTCGGCAATTTCCTCAGCGCCCACCTGGGTGCGCAGCAGGCGGAGGGGCTGATGGGAAGCGGCCTGGTCATCGCTTTGGCGCAACTGGGCTTCCAGTTGGGGGATTTTGCTGTACTTGAGTTCAGAGGCTTTCTGCAGGTCGCCCTGTCGTTGTGCCGCTTCCATCTCGGCCTTGGCGCGGTCCAGTTCTTCCTTGACGTGCTGTGTCCCCTGAACCTGGGCCTTTTCGGCCTTCCAGATTTCTTCAAGATCGGCGTATTCCACTTCCAGCTTGCGAATTTCCCCTTCCAGCAGGGCGAGGCGCTTCTGGGAAGCCTCATCGGTTTCCTTGCGCACGGCCTCTCGTTCGATCTTGAGTTGAATCAGCCGACGGTACAGCTTGTCCATGGATTCGGGCTTGGAATCGATTTCCATTTTGATGCGTGAGGCCGCCTCATCCATCAGGTCGATGGCCTTGTCCGGCAGAAATCGATCCGTAATGTAACGATGGGACAGCTCGGCAGCGGCCACAATGGCCGGGTCCGTAATCTCCACGCCATGGTGCAGCTCGTATTTTTCCTGAAGTCCGCGGAGGATGGCGATGGTGTCCTCGACCGTCGGTTCGCCCACCTGCACCTTCTGAAAACGCCGCTCCAGCGCCGCATCCTTTTCAATGTACTTGCGATACTCGTCCAGCGTGGTGGCTCCCACGCAGTGCAGCTCGCCCCGCGCCAGGGCCGGCTTGAGCATGTTGCCGGCGTCCATGGCGCCTTCGGCCTTGCCGGCCCCCACCATGGTGTGCAGTTCATCGATGAACACGATGGTCTGGCCTTCGTCCTGCGCCAGCTCCTTCAGAACTGATTTCAGGCGTTCCTCGAACTCACCCCGAAACTTTGCGCCGGCCAGGAGGGCCGCCATGTCCAGGGAGAGGACGCGTTTGTTGCGCAGGCTCTCCGGTACCTCGTCGTTCACGATCCGTTGAGCCAGGCCCTCCACGATGGCGGTCTTGCCCACTCCGGGTTCACCGATCAGCACCGGATTGTTCTTGGTGCGTCTTTGCAGGATCTGGATAACGCGCCGGATCTCGTCGTCGCGGCCAATGACGGGGTCAAGCTTGCCCAGGCGGGCCCGTTCCGTCAGGTCCAGGGTGTACTTTTTAAGCGCTTCACGTTGGGCCTCGCCCGCCTGGCTGCCCACGGACTCACCACCCCGCATGGCCGTGATGGCGGTTTCCAGGCGGGCCCTTTGGGCGCCCTGTTGCTTGAATAGCCGGCCGGTATCCCCCTTGTCGTCACAAAGGGCCAGTAAAAAGAGCTCGGACGCGATGAACTGGTCACCACGCTTCTGAGCCTCGCGTTCCGTCAAGTTGAGCAAATTGTTGAGATCCCGCGATACGGTGATTTCACCGCCGCCACCCTCCACCTTGGGCAGGCGTTCCAGGGCTGTGCCCAGGGCCTGCTTGAGCGGCTGCACCTGCACATCCGCGCGGGTTAGCAGGGATGCCGTGGAACCATCGGATTGGGCCAGCAGGGCCGACAGGAGGTGCGGCGGCTCGATGAGACCGTTGTCATGGGCCAGGGCCAGGCTCTGGGCATCCGCAAAGGCCTCCTGAAACTTGGTGGTCATCTTGTCAAAGCGCATGATCAATGTCCGTGAAATATGAATGGGATGTTTCTGAAGATGGGGGCATCCTTGAAGCAATTCAAGCCTTCCCTGACGAGCTCAGTTATAATCCCAGCCCATGAAACATAATGCTCGCTTGCCCATTCTAGTGCTTTTATGCGCTTCCCTCTTTATGACCGGTTGTGCCACCCTGCCGCCAGGCTCTGTGGCATCGGAGCGTGATCCGCTGGAACCCTATAACCGGGCCGTGTACGGTTTCAACGACACGCTGGATCGTAACCTCCTGCAACCCGTAGCACGCGGCTATGTGGCAATCACCCCTGACTTCCTGCGAACCGGGGTTAGCAATTTCTTCGGTAACATTTCTGACCTTGCCGTTTTTGTGAACGACTTTCTACAAGGAAAACCCGGGCAGGGACTGGAAGACGGGGGCCGCTTCGTATTGAATACCACCGTGGGCCTGCTGGGCTTGCTGGACGTTGCCACACCTGCGGGCTTGCCTCACCATCGCGAGGATTTTGGCCAGACACTGGCCGTTTGGGGATGGGACAACAGCACCTATCTGGTCCTGCCCCTGCTGGGCCCCAGTACGGTCCGCGACACGCTGGGCCTGGTGGGAGACACGCCGCTGGGGTTGTACACCAACCTCCACACCACCAACACCAAGCTTGCAGAAATCTTTGCCTTCGAGACCGTCAATACCCGCGCCAACCTGCTGGCAGCAAGCAATGTGTTGGAGACTGCCGCGCTGGACCCTTACGCCTTTGTGCGCGATGCCTACCTGCAACGCCGTCGCAACATGATCTATGACGGCAACCCGCCTCCCACACCGGACGACGATCAATAACGCCAACCATCCAATAAAAAAGGGAGCCAGGGCTCCCTTTTTTATGGCCACGCATGCCCTGTTACACGAGGGGCTGCTTGAAACCGAATGCCTTGATGGCAAAGCCTTCCCGATAGTAGAACTTGTGCGCCTGTTCACGCTGGGTACCTGATTCAAGCTCGAGACTGGCGCAACCACGCTCGCGCCCTTCCTGTTTGAGAAAGTCCATGAGGAAGCGGCCCACACCTTTGACGCTGGTATTGGGGTCTGCCACCAGATCCTCGCTATAAATCTTTTTCCCAACCATGGTATTGATCGTCACGCGAAAAACCACGACACCGCAAGGTTCGCCCGCCTCCACCGCCACGGCCATCTCTGCACCGGTTGCGAAAACCTCCTTCATGCGTTCCAAGTAAGGGGCAGGAATCTGCGGGCGCAGGTGACGATGGATGGTTTCGGCACGAGCCAGTAAATCGGCGTTGATCAGGTGGCCTTGCGTATCGGTAATGCGGACAATTTCCATAGAGGCTCCAGAAGAATGACTACAAATAACGTTGAATGAGATTGCCAATGGCCTGTCGGTCCGCGCTGACCCTGTGGGGCTGCTCGCTCTGGGCAATGGCCGTATCAGGATCCTTCAGGCCATGGCCCGTAAGGGTCGCCACGATGGTGGCTCCTGCCCTGATTTTACCGCGCTTTAGGTCCTTCATGAGCCCGGCCAGTGAAGTAGCCGATGAAGGCTCACAAAACACGCCTTCCGACTGCGCCAACAGCTTTTGCGCTTCCAGAATTTCAGCATCGGTGCACTCATCAAACCAGCCACCGGATTCCTTCACGGCAGCCCAGGCAAGACCCCATGACATGGGGTTGCCGATGCGGATGGCCGTGGCGATGGTTTCGGGATGGGCCACGGGGCCGCCACGCATGAAGGGGGCTGAACCTGCAGCCTGATAGCCCAGCATGGTGGGACGCCGGGTTGCCGTTGCCTTGCCATGGTAGGGGCATTGGCCGTGACACAAGCCACAGGCTTCGGTCTGCTGACAAACGGATTCACTGTAACCCATCCAATGCGCACTGATGTTCCCGGCATTGCCTACAGGCAACACATGATAGTCAGGGGCATCACCCAGCGCATCGATGACCTCGAACGCGATGGTCTTTTGCCCCTGCAGTCGGTAGGGGTTGACTGAATTGACGAGGGCAATGGGCAGATCCGCCGAGATTTCCTGGACCAGGCGCATTCCGTCATCGAAGTTGCCCTGGATCTGGATGACGACTGAGCCGTGCATCATGGCCTGGGCAAGTTTTCCCAGGGCAATCTTGCCGTCGGGAATCAGGACGAAGCTCGTGATTCCTGCACGGGCGGCATAGGCTGCCGCAGCCGCAGAAGTATTTCCGGTGGAAGCACAGATGATCGCTTTGGAGCCAGCTTCAACGGCCTTGGTCACGGCCATGGTCATGCCACGGTCCTTGAAGGAGCCGGTGGGGTTGAGGCCCTCGAATTTGGCGAAGATGCGTCCATCATGCCCCAGCTTTCTGGGCAAATTGACGAGTTCGATCAGGGGCGTGTTGCCCTCATTGAGCGTAATGATTGGCGTGCTGTCGCTAACCGGCAAGCGGTCACGGTAACGGTGAATCAAACCTTGATAATGTGCCATGGTGGCGTCCTTTAGGCGGGCCCTAGGGGCTCCAGTCGAATGCGGGTCACGGGGCCGGAGATGCTGTCGAGGGCTTCGATTTTGGCAATGGCCTGGTCGATCTGCCTTTCGATGGTCTGGTGTGTCAACATGATGACGTCCACACGTTCTTCACCGGCTTCAGGTTCGCGTTGCAGCATGGCTTCGATGGAAATGCCCAGATCCGCGAGGATCCGGGTCACCTCGGCCAACACGCCGGGGCGGTCGAAGGCACGCATGCGCAAATAGTAGGAAGTTTCGATTTCAGTGACGGGCAGAACGACGTCGTCATGCATTTGATCGGGCTGGAAAGCCAGGTGTGGCACGCGGTTACCTGGATCTGATGTGGCCATGCGGGTGATGTCCACCAGATCGGCCACCACAGATGAGCCCGTAGGTTCGGCACCGGCACCGGCGCCGTAATACAGCGTGGCCCCCACGGCATCGCCCTTGACGAGGATGGCGTTCATGACGCTTTCCACATTGGCGATCAGGCGCTTTGCCGGAATCAATGTGGGATGGACGCGCAATTCGATCCCTCTGGCCGTGCGCCGTGTGATGCCGAGCAATTTGATGCGGTAACCAAACTCTTCAGCATACTGGATGTCCTTGGACGTCAGTTTCGAGATGCCTTCCGTATAGGCACGATCAAACTGCATGGGGATGCCGAAAGCAATGGCGGCCATGATGGTGAGCTTGTGGGCCGCGTCGATACCTTCGATGTCGAAGGTAGGATCAGCCTCGGCGTAGCCCAGGGCCTGCGCCTGCTTGAGGGCGTCTTCAAAACTTGCGCCATGCTCGCGCATGCTGGTGAGGATGAAATTGCTCGTGCCATTGATGATGCCGGCGATCCATTCGATACGGTTGGCCGTAAGCCCTTCGCGCAGCGCCTTGATGATGGGAATGCCACCAGCGACGGCGGCCTCGAAGGCCACCATCACACCCTTGGCGTGGGCTGCCTTGAAAATCTCGTTGCCATGCAACGCCAACAGAGCCTTGTTGGCCGTGACCACGTGTTTGCCCTGGGCAATGGCCTGCAAGACCAGTTCCTTGGCGGGGTGGATGCCCCCCATCAATTCGGCAACAATGTCCACATCAGGCGAATTGACAACGGCCATGGGGTCGTGGATCAGCGTGATGGTGCCACCGGTCTTTTTTTGCGCCACTGCAAGGTCGCTTTCCCGAATGGCTGCCATGGTGACCCGAATCTCGCGTCCAGCCCGGCGTGCAATCTCTTCACGGTTGCGTTCCAGAATGGCATAGGTACCGCCACCCACCACACCCAGCCCCAACAATCCCACGCGTATGGGTTTCATATCAATCCGTCCTTGCGAAACATGTCCCGAATTCCCCGAATCGCCTGGCGCGTCCGGGCTTCATTTTCAATCAGCGAAAACCGCACATGGTCGTCGCCCAGCTCACCAAACCCGACGCCGGGAGAAACGGCTGTTTTGGCGTCCTGCAAGAGTTTCTTTGCAAATTCAAGCGACCCCATCTTTTTGTACTGATCCGGAATTTTGGCCCAGACATACATGGTGGCCCTGGGGTTATCCACCATCCAGCCAATATTGTGCAGCCCCTGCACCATGACATCGCGGCGGCGCTCGTAGGTGGCGCGAATCGTTTCCACGCATTCCTGGGGCCCTTCCAGTGCCACGATGGACGCCACCTGGATGGGTGTGAAAGTGCCGTAATCGTGATAGCTCTTCATGCGCCCCAGCGCAGCCACCAGGTCGCGGTTGCCGACCATGAAGCCCACGCGCCAGCCCGCCATGCTGTAGCTCTTGGAGAGCGTAAAGAACTCCACGGCAACGTCCTTGGCACCAGGTACCTGAAGGATCGATGGGGCCTTGTAACCATCATAGACAATATCGGCATAGGCGAGGTCATGGACCACATAGATGCCATATTCCTTCGCAATGGCCACCACCCTCTCAAAAAAAGCCAGGTCCACGCATTGGGTGGTGGGATTGCTGGGAAAATTGAGAATCAGCATCTTGGGGCGCGGATAGGACCCTCGCAATCCCTGCTCGAGTTCTTCAAAAAAGTCCACGCCCGGCGTCATGCTGACGTGGCGAATGTCGGCACCGGCAATGACCGGGCCATAAATATGGATGGGATAGCTGGGATTGGGGACCAGGACCATGTCACCCGTGTCCAGCACCGCCAGCATCAGGTGAGCAATCCCCTCCTTGGACCCGATGGTGAATATGGCCTCGGTTTCAGGGTCGAGCTCGACACCGTAGCGGTTTTGATACCAGTTGCAGATGGCCTTGCGGACCCGCGGAATCCCCTTGGAAAGGGAGTAGCCGTGCGTGTCGTTGCGCTGGGCCGCCTCGACGAGCTTGTCCACGATATGCTGCGGCGTGGGCTGATCGGGATTGCCCATGCCGAAATCGATGATATCCTCGCCTCGACGGCGCGCGGCAGCCTTGAGTTCACCGGTAATATTGAACACATAAGGTGGCAAACGCTTGATTCTTGGAAATTCGGGCATGACGACGTTGTATGGCGACCGGGCAAAAGGCATAATTCTACTCGATTGGAGCGCCCCTTGAAACTCATCAATCACATCCCCGATGTCACCAACGCCCTGACGGGGCATGGGCCTGGATTCGTTTTGCTCAACGGCCAGCGCATCGAACGCAGTATCGTGGTGGCTCCAGAGCATGTTCTGCGGGAATGGGCTCCCGACTTTTCCGCCCTGACGGAAAACCATTTCGAGCAACTGCTCATCCTGAGGCCTGAGCTGGTCCTGCTGGGCACCGGCACCGTGTTCCGCTTTCCCCATCCCATACTCACCCGCAGCCTCGTGGATGCCGGCATCGGCGTCGAAGTCATGGATACGCAGGCGGCCTGTCGCACCTACACCGTTTTGGCAAGCGAAGGACGGCGCGTGGTCGCTGCCCTGTTGATCCCCTAAATCTCGGCCAGTACTCGCAGGTGCTCGGTGACACTGCGCCCCAGCGCGTCGGTGTTGTAACCCCCTTCCAGCGTGGAGACCAGCGCTCCGCCACAATGGCGCTGGGCCAGCGCCATCATTTGCTGGGTCACCCAGGCATAATCTGCTTCCACCAGACGCAAATGTGCCAACGGGTCTTCCCGGTGCGCATCAAAGCCAGCAGAAATCAGGATCAACTGCGGCGCAAAGGCGTCGAAAGCCGGAATGCAACGCGTACTGATGGCTTCCCGAAACCCTGAACCGTCCGTACCGGCGCGCAATGGAATGTTGATGATATGATCACTGACGGTATCCGCTCCCTGGTAGGGATAGAATGGATGCTGAAAAGTGGAGCAAAACAGCACGCGTGGCTCGTTCTTGAAAATGTTTTCCGTACCATTGCCATGATGGACGTCAAAGTCCAGGATGGCCACCCGCTCCAGTCCGTAACGCTCGATGGCATGCGCTGCCGCGGCCGCGATCGTGTTGAAAAAACAGAATCCCATCGGCCGGTCGCGCTCGGCGTGATGGCCAGGCGGGCGAACGCCACAAAAGGCATTTTGTGCCTTGCCCTGCATGACGAGATCCACCCCCAGGACGGCCGCCCCCACGGCGCCCAGCGCCGCAGACAGCGTGTAGGGATTCATGGCCGTATCCGGATCCAGATGCACAATGCCGCGTTTGGGGGCCGCGGCAAACAGATTTTCCACGTGGGTTGCAGAATGCACCCGTTCCAGGTGCTGACGCAGCGCCGGAGAAGCCTCAACATGTTGAAGATAGGGCATCAGCCCGCCCGCAATCAGACGATCATTGATCGCGCCAAGACGCGCCGGGCTTTCCGGATGAAATTCCCCCATGTCGTGTTTGACACAATCATTGTGGGTGATGAACGCCGTGTGTACCATTTTGCTGATCTCTCATGCTTATCGTTCTAAACTGACGCCTCCATGAAGCCCCATTATCTGTCGCCCTTCTTCGCACCGCAATCCATTGCCATCGTCGGCGCCAGTAATCACTCCGACTCCGTGGGCGGACAGGTACTGCGCAACCTCCTCGCCAGCGGATATCGTGGCGCCCTCTATCCGGTCAACCTGCACGATGCCCAGATTCAGGGGCTGCGCGCCTATTCCAGGCTGTCAGATATTGGAGTTGCAGTTGACCTCGTGATGTTGGCCACCCCGGCGGCCACCATACCCGACCTGGTAGACCAATGCGGCGCACTGGGATTGGGTTCGGTCATCGTGCTCTCCACCGGGTTCAGCGAATCCGGTCCCGTAGGGGCCCAGCTGGAAGCTGCCATGCTGGCGCGTGCGCGCCAGCATCACATTCGCATTCTCGGACCCAACTGCCTTGGCGTCATGCGTCCCGCCATCGGCCTCACCCTTCCTTTCGTCAAAGCTGGTGGGGTCGCCCTGGTATCCCAATCCACCGCACTCACAAGCGGCATCCTGGACTGGGCCTCCGGCAATGAAATCGGCTTCTCCACCGTGGTCTCGGTGGGCAACTCGGCAGACATCGATTTTGCTGAAATCATCGATTTTCTGGTATCCGACATCCAGACCCAAAGCATCCTGATGTTCATCGAGACCATACGCGATCCGCGCCACTTCATGAGCACCCTGCGCGAGGCCGCACGCGTCAAACCCGTCATCGTACTGAAAGCCGATCGCTGGGGCCAGATTTGGGGACAGACCCCAATGGGGGGTCTGTCCCCAAATCGGCCAACGCTGCCCGAACAAAGCGATGCCATTTTCGATGCGGCCCTGCGCCGCGCGGGGGTGGTGCGGGTTCGCAGCATGACACAATTATTCTCCGCTGCGCGCGCCTGTTCCGTGCGCTACCGCAAGAGCGGACCGCGCCTTGCCATCATCTCCAATGGACAAGGCCCGGGGGCACTGGCCGCCGACCATGCATACGACAATCGCATTCCGCTGGCGCACCTGTCCACCGACACGCTGACCCATCTGACCAGCCTCATGCCGGCGCGGTGGGATGGCAGCAATCCCCTGGATCTTGGCAATACGGCCGGGGCGCTCCAGTACCGCGACGTGGTCCAGGCCGTCCTGGCGGATCAGGGCGTGGACTGCGTGCTGGTCATGCTCTGCCCCCAGATACGCGCAGAAGCCACTGAAACTGCAGAGCAACTGGCGCAGCTGGCACGAACCACCAGCAAGCCCCTCATGGCCTGCTGGATGGGGGACCGCAACGTGGTGCGCGGACGAACCCTGCTCTCGGCAGCACAGGTGCCCAATTTCCGCACGCCTGAATCAGCGGTGGACGCCATGCACTACGTGGCCCTGTATCACCGCAACCAGCAGATGCTGTTTCAAACGCCACCGCCCTCGACCGATGAACAATCACCCCAGCTGTCCCAGGCGAAAGCCATCATGCAGCAAACCCTGGCCACGGGCACGCTGTCCCTGTCAGAGGGCAACGTCGAGAAGCTGTTTGCAGCGTTTCACCTGCCCTACCGTGCCGGTATCCGTCCGCCACTGCTGTTGGGGCGCACCATCGATCAACGCCCGGTCAGCATGGGCCTGGTTCGCGACCCCACCTTGGGCCCTGCCCTGTTTTTGGGTCCTGCCGGAATTGCTGCCGAACTGCCCAGGGCCATGACCTACGCGTTACCGCCACTCAATGGTTTCCTGGCCCAGGAACTGATTGAACGCAGCACTGTGGCCCCCCTGCTTGCCGAAAGGGGTGCCTCCAGGGCCATCCCTCACGAGGGCCTGATCGCCCTGCTGCTGCGACTTTCAGAAATGGCCTGCGAGTTGCCTGAGGTGAGCGAAATCCGTCTCGATGCCTGGCTGACTCCGGACGAGCCCGTGTTGATCACGCATGCCGAAGTGCGCCTGACGGACGAGGCCCCCCCCAAACATCGGTATGGGCATATGGCCGTTCACCCGTATCCGGTGGATCTGATACGGCACATTACGCTCAAGGACGGCAGCGAGATCACCTTGCGCCCCATTCGCCCCGAAGATGCCGAAATGGAACAGGCCTTCGTCAAATCCCTGTCTGAGGACACGCGCTACTTCCGTTTCATGGATGCGCTGCGCGAACTACCCAGATCCTTGCTGGTGCGCTTCACCCAACTGGACTACCAGCGCGAAATGGCCATCATCGCCCTCACCGGCACCGGCGATGCGGAGCAACAAATCGCCGTGGCGCGTTACACCACCAACCCTGACGGCGAATCCTGCGAATTTGCCGTAGTGATTGCAGACGCATGGCAGGGAAAGGGCCTGGGAAAAACCCTGATGCGGTATCTGATGGAAATTGCCGGCAACAGGGGGCTCAAGATCATGGAAGGCGAGGTATTGGGAGCCAATCCCAACATGCTCCATTTGATGGCCTCGCTGGGATTTACCTCCAGAACTTCCCCTGAAGACCCCGCCATACGCATGGTCAGCGCGCCGCTGTCGCCAGCGCAGGCATTACCCGGCTCAGGGCTTGGTTGAAGGCAGCAGACTGGCAGGATCCACGGGCTTGCCCTGGTGGCGGATTTCGAAGTGCCACTTGCCATTGGCGGGATCGCCCATTTCAGCAATGGGTTCGCCACGCTTGACCGTCTGTCCTTCCTTGACAAGGACCTTGCCGTTATTGGCATAGACACTGAGGTAATTTGTCGTGTGTTTGATCACGACCATCTCACCGTAACTTTTGATGCTGTTGCCCACATAGGTCACTACGCCGTCGGCCGCAGCCATCACGGGTTGACCGGCCCTGGCGGTATAATCGATACCCTTGGCGATGGGGGAAAACACGGCAGGACGGCGCTTCAGTGGCCAGGACCACTGCACGGGCGCCTCTGCCTCAGGTGCTGCTGGCTTGTCTGCGTTTTGGGCCGGATGATGCTCAGCAGCTGCAGCGCGGGGCGCATTGTCCGATGACGATGAAATCTGTCCGGAGCGACTGGAGATTGGCGCAGGTTGCGTTGCCGCACAGCCTGCACCGATCAGGACAAAAACCAGTAATGCCAGCAGACGGGGGATCATGCGGTATCCTCCAGAAGCGGCACGAAACGAACGGATTCAATCACCGATTTCATCAATTCATCCTCGCGTCTTTCCACGACCATCAACTGCTGCTCATCAACCCCCACAGGGATCACCAGACGGCCGCCAGGAGCCAACTGGTCCAACAGCGCCTGGGGAATCGCCGCCGCTGCCGCCGCCACGATAATGCCGTCATAGGGTGCGGCTTCTGGCAACCCAAGGCTGCCGTCCGTATGCTTGAGCCTCAGGTTCCTTATCTTGAGTGGCCACAGGCGTGCCCTGGTTTTTTCGAGCAACTGGCCAATCCGCTCCACGGAGTACACCTCATGGGCAACGCGTGCCAGCACGGCCGCCTGGTAGCCACAACCCGTGCCGACCTCCAGCACCTTGCCAAGCTTCCTGCCATTTCGCAGCAACTCGATCATGCGTGCCACGATATAGGGCGCCGATATGGTCTGTCCCCAACCGATGGGAAGTGCCGAGTCGTCGTAGGCGCGGCTGGCAATGGCTTCATCCACAAAGGCATGACGAGGCACGGCGAGCATGGCGGCCAACACCTTTTGATCGGCAATGCCCGATGCGCGCAGGCGTTCAACCATGCGCGCCCGGGTGCGGTCGGAAGTCATGCCGATTCCGGGCGCAACCACCGCTTTCACGCTTCCAGCCATTGTCGCAAGGGATCCAGTTGCTGGAAATGGGTCAGGTCCACTTGCAGCGGGGTGAGGGAGACCCAACCCTGGGCCACCGCGTCAAAATCAGTCCCTTCGCCCGCATCGGCGGCCGGACCTGCAGCACCCACCCAAAACACCACTTCTCCTCGCGGATTGAGGGACTTGATGACGGGCTCAGCCTTATGACGCCGCCCCAATCGGGTGATTTTCATGCCCTTGATCTGATCGTGGGGGACATCGGGCACGTTCACATTGAGCAACGTGGGCTGCGTCAGGGGCTTGCGTTGAATCTGTCGTACCAGCTGCGCCACAACCTGCGCCGCCGTAGCAAAGTGCCCCGTTCCCTGCTGTTGCGTCACCAGCGAAACAGCGATGGAAGGAATGCCCAGCAGGTAGCCCTCAGTGGCCGCAGCCACCGTTCCCGAGTAAATCGTGTCGTCACCCATATTGGCGCCGTGATTGATCCCCGAGACGATGACGTCGGGCGTGACATCGAGCATGCCGGTCACCGCCATATGGACGCAATCGGTGGGCGTGCCATTGACATGGTAGAAGCCGTTGGGAGCACGACGCACCATCAAAGGTCTATCCAGGGTCAGTGAATTGCTGGCACCGCTTTTTTCAGCGTCGGGGGCCACCACAGTGACCGTGCCCAATGACGCCATGGCTGCGGCAAGCGCGGCCAGTCCGCTGGAAAAATAACCATCGTCGTTGCTCAACAATATGTGCATGCGTTGCCTATTCACTCATCTCTTGGGAGGCAGGTCGGTACAGACACCTTCAAACAATTCGGCAGCCATGCCAATCGATTCACCCAGCGTGGGGTGGGGATGGATGGTTTTTCCGATGTCGCCGGCCTCGCATCCCATTTCGATGGCAAGGCAGACCTCACTGATGAGATCGCCGGCGTTGGTACCGACAATGCCCCCACCGATGATACGGTGGGTCTCTTCGTCGAACAACAGCTTGGTAAAGCCTTCGTCACGCCCATTGGCAATTGCACGACCTGATGCCGCCCACGGAAACACGGCCTTGCCATAACGCAGGCCCTGGGCACGCGCCTGTTCTTCGGTGACTCCGGCCCAGGCCACTTCAGGATCGGTATACGCTACCGACGGAATTTGCCGGGCGTCCATGTAACTGCGCTGCCCGTCTGCGGCCTCGGCAGCCACATGACCTTCGTGCACGGCCTTGTGGGCCAGCATGGGTTGGCCCACGATGTCGCCGATGGCATAAATATGGGGCACATTGGTGCGCTGCTGCTTGTCTACGGGAATGAATCCACGAGCATCCACGGCCACGCCGGCAAGATCGGCGCCTATGTTCAATCCATTGGGACGGCGCCCCACGGCGACCAGCACCAGATCGTAGCATTCAGGCGCTGCGGGGGCCTTGTCGCCCTCGAAAGTGACGTAGATGCCTTCCTTGCGTGCTTCCACGGCCACTGTTTTGGTCTTGAGCATGATGCTGTTGAAGCGCTTGGCGTTACGTTTTTCCCATACCTTGACCAGATCGCGATCTGCCCCTGCCATCAGGCCATCGAGCATTTCAACCACGTCAATGCGCGCGCCAAGGGTGGCGTAGACGGTGGCCATCTCGAGACCAATGATGCCACCACCGATCACCAGCATGCGTTTGGGGACCTGCCGTAACTCAAGGGCACCTGTGGAATCCACAATGCGCGGATCCTCGGGAATGAAGGGCAGCTGGACCGCTTGCGAGCCTGCGGCAATGATGGCCTTGCCAAATCGGATGAGCTGCCGTTCGTTGGCGCCATTGAGGACTTCCAGATGATGGGGGTCCACGAAGCGTCCCACCCCCTGCACCACGGTGACTTTGCGTGCCTTGGCCATCATGGCCAGGCCGCCTGTGAGTTTGCCCACCACATTCATTTTCCACTGGCGCAAAGCGTCCAGATCAATCTGGGGAGCACCGAAAGTGACGCCGTGCGCCGCAAGCGCCTGGGCCTCCTCGGTCACCGAGGCAACATGCAGCAGTGCCTTGGAGGGGATGCAGCCCACATTGAGGCAGACGCCTCCCAGGGTGGGATAGCGCTCCACCAATACGGTTTTCATGCCGAGGTCTGCGGCACGAAAGGCTGCAGAGTACCCTCCCGGGCCTGCACCCAAAACCAGCAGGTCAAATTCCTTCGCTTGTTGATCTGACATGAAACAGTTCCTTAAAGTGTGGCGCGGCGCATGTCGCCCAGCAAACCCACCAGATAGGTATTGAAGCGCGCTGCTGCAGCGCCATCGATGACCCGGTGGTCATAAGACAGGGAAAGCGGCGCAATCAACCTGGGCTGGAAAGCGTTATCCACCCAGACCGGCCGAATGGAAGCGCGGCAGACGCCCAGAATGGCCACCTCGGGAGCATTGATGATGGGCGTGAAATAGGTGCCACCAATGCCGCCCAGACTGGAAATGGAAAAGGTTCCACCCTGCATGTCGGCAGGACCGAGCTTTCCTTCACGGGCCTTGGCTGCCATGGCGCTGGCCTCTTCGGCAATTTGCATGACGCCTTTCTTGTCAGCATCCTTGATGACAGGCACTACCAGGCCGTTGGGAGTGTCTGCAGCAAAACCGATATGGTAGTAACGCTTGAGGACCAGGGTGTCGCCATCGAGTGATGCATTGAACTCAGGAAACTTGCGCAAGGCATTGCACACGGCTTTGATGATGAAAGCCAGCAGGGTAACCTTGGCGCCAGATTTGGCGTTTTCCTGGTTGAGTTGCAGGCGGAACGCTTCAAGTTGCGTGATGTCGGCATCATCGTTGTTGGTGACATGGGGAATCATCACCCAGTTGCGATGCAGATTGGCGCCAGAAAGCTTCTTGATACGGCTCAAGGGCTGCACTTCGATCGGCCCGTACTTGGCAAAATCCACCTGCGGCCAGGGCAATAACCCCAGCCCGATACCCGCAGCGGCGCCAGGAGCCGCTCCTGAAGAGCTTTGCAACACGGATTTCACAAACCCCTGGACATCCTCCCGCAACACGCGCCCCTTGGGACCGCTGCCTTTGACCTTGGTGAGGTCCACGCCCAGTTCACGAGCGAAATGGCGAATGGCGGGGCTTGCGTGCGCCTTGAGAAAACCCTCATGATCCTGCACAGCTGCAGCAGGCTGCGGCGCGGTGACGGGTGCTTGCACCTGGGGTGCGGCCACTGCCGGGGCGGCGGGCGCCGGAGCCGGAGCCGGCGCAGCCACAGGTGCCGGACTTGCGCTTGCCGAAGACGCAGGTGCTGAAGCAGGAGCAGCAGCCACGGGCTGGGGCGCGGCATCAGCCGTTTCAAGCAAAAGCACCACCGATCCTTCTGAAACCCGATCTCCCAACTTGAGCAGCACTTCCTTGACAACACCGGCAACCGGTGCCGGAATTTCCATGGTCGCCTTGTCCGATTCGAGAGTCACCAGAGGGTCTTCGGCGCGAACGGTATCGCCCGCCTTGACCATCACTTCGATGACCGGGATATTCTTGAAGTCCCCAATATCCGGGACTTTGACTTCTGTAGCCATACTTATTTCCCCTGTAGGAGCAAGCAGTTCGCGGCAGTTGGCAGCGGTTGTCTGGTAAGGTTGCGTCCTGGACGGGATCAATCCGTCCAATACGAAACCCGGCGGGAAAGTTTATCATGCCAGCATCAGTGGCATGCCGGCGTTTTTTACCATAAGTTCTTTTAATGACTGAAATCCATGAATCGACCACTTCTCAAACTGATCATCCTCATCGTCCTGGCTTTTGCCCTATGGGAAGGCATTGCCATCTACCATAGCCTGAATTACTGGAAGCATGACGATTCGCGCGCGGAGCCTGGGCAGACAGCGGCCTCACCCATCCTGGCCCTGACATTGCCTGATCTCGAAGAGCGGAACCAGGCCCTGCACCAATGGCAGGGACGCGTGTTGGTGGTCAATTTCTGGGCGGCCTGGTGCGAACCTTGCAAGGACGAAATGCCGATGCTCAAGCAGGCTCAGGGGGCATGGCCCACAGATCAGGTGCGTTTTGTCGGCATTGGCATCGATGATCGCGAAGCGCTTCGCGCTTACCTCAAGCAGCACCCCATGAATTATCCAATGCTGGTGGGCAATCACGACACCCTGACCATGACCGGGCCCTACGGCAACGCCCAGGAGGGCATTCCCTTCACCCTGGTGTTTGGACGAAACGGTGAGATCGTTCTCAGGAAACTGGGGCGCATCGAGGAACCGGAATTGCGCCAGGCCATCCTCACAGCCATCCATGCTCAGCAAAGCTGAGCGCATTGCTGCCAGCCACGATGAAGTGATCCAGAACCTTGATATCCACCAGAACCAGCACCTTCTGCAAGGTTTCTGTCAAGCGCCGGTCTGCATTGCTGGGTTCTGCCAGGCCGGAGGGATGGTTGTGAGCAAAGATCACCCCGGCTGCATTGTGCCGTAAGGCCGCTTTCAGGATTTCGCGTGGATAGACCGCAGTCTGGGTCAATGTGCCACGAAACAACTCTTCTGCACTGATCAGCTGATTTTGCGCATCGAGAAACAGAACAACAAAGGATTCGTGTTCCCGACCACTGAAATACAGCCTGAGATACGATTCAACGGCAGCCGGACGCCCCAGCAAACTGCGGTGATGAAGATCTTCCTGAAGCCAGCGCATCACAAGCTCACGCGCCGCAGCGCAGCGTTTTTGCAAGGCACCATTCGATGCCGAAAACAGGGGATGGAGTGAGGCAGCGTAGGCACGGTAATCCGCCTGGGTGCCCAGTAGCAGCCTCAGTAATTCCTGATTGGACAACAGGGTGAGATTCAAGGCTCGAATCACGGCATACAAAACGCCATTATCCGCAATGTAGCGAATTTCCGTGGTCCAGAAAGCCAAATCTACGGTCTTGCTGATACAGGGAATGGTCTGAAAGAGGTGCTTTGATGCTTTGGAAGGAATTGGTCGGGGCGAGAGGATTCGAACCTCCGACCACCTGCACCCCATGCAGGTACGCTACCAGGCTGCGCTACGCCCCGAACTGTGAATTATGCCAGAAAAAATTCATCTAGACAGCAATGAGATGATGGATTGCAGTTCCTTTTTGAATGCATCAGGGACTTTCTGAACGGATTTGACCGTGGGTTCGGTCAATTGCCGGATTGCTGCCTTTTCTTCTGGCGAAGAGAGCACATGGCGCGCGCCGTTGATGGTGAATCCACGATCATAGAGCAGGCTGCGGATATGGCGAATCAGCATGACCTCATGCGGCTGATAGTAACGCCGATTGCCCCGTCTCTTGACTGGTTTGAGCTGGGTAAATTCTTGTTCCCAATAACGCAGCACATGTGGTTTGACCGCACAGAGCTCGCCCACCTCACCAATAGTGAAGTACCGCTTCGAGGGAATGGGGGGAAGCCCGCCTTCAGGCAGGTTCAGCGTTGACACTGCGTTTTTCCACCAAAGTCTTCAGTTTCTGGCTGGCATGAAAAGTGACGACGCGGCGAGCAGTGATGGGGATTTCTTCCCCTGTTTTGGGGTTGCGACCAGGCCGCTGGGGTTTGGTCCGGAGCTGAAAATTGCCAAAGCCTGATAATTTGACGCTGTCTCCCTTTTCGAGCGCAGTCCGAATCTCTTCGAAAAAAGTATCCACGAGATCTTTGGCCTCTCGTTTGTTGAGCCCTACTTTTTCAAAGAGCAGGTCAGAAAGTTCAGCTTTGGTGAGTGTCATGGATGCTCCGTTATCTCAGCGCAGCATTAAACCGGGATTGCAGGACATGAAGGAGCGCGGCAACGCTGGACTCAATCTCCGCTTCGGTCAATGTTCTTTCAGTATCGTGCATAACTATACGAAAAGCAAGGCTTTTTTTACCGTCGGCGACACCTTGCCCCTGATAAAGGTCAAACAAAGCCAGTTCGGAAACCCCCGGGACTGCTGCGGATTGAAGCGCCTCCAATACTGCTGCTGCAGGAACTGAATCCGCTACGAGTACGGCCAGGTCACGTCGAATGGGTTGAAATCGCGAGGTTTCGCGGTATTGGGGCACGGCACGCGCCAGCAAGGGTTGCAACGCCAGTTCAAAGAGTAACGGGGCCTTTGGAAATCCGTACGCCGCAGTAACACGGGGATGCAACTCCCCAAGCCAACCCACTGATATTCCATTCAAACTGACTTCAGCGGAACGACCGGGGTGCAACGCAGGGTGTTTGGCCACTGTAAATTGCGCGGGGCCATTTCCCAACAGAAGTTCGACATCCTGCTTGAGGTCAAAGAAATCCGCCGGTACCGCTACCGCTCCCCATTGTTCGGGTTCACGCGTGCCATAAATCAGACCGCCCAGCGTTTTATACTGGTCAAAGCCCTGTCCCCTACGGGCAAAACACCGCCCCATTTCGAAGATCCTGATCCGTTCCTGCTTGCGGCTGAGATTGGTTTGCAGGGTATTGATGAGGCCCACGGCCAGCGTTGAGCGCATGACCGACATCTGGCTGGCTATGGGGTTGAGCAGGGTCACGTCGGATGGCCGCGCAGACAGTGTCGCTTCATCCCTGGCGTCGACGAAACTGTAGGTCACTATCTCCTGATAGCCACGGTGGACCAGCTGCCAGGCCAAATCCAGCTCGGATCGGACGGCTTCCGGGCTGGGCAGCATCGTGAGATGTCCCGGTGGCGGCACAGCCGGTATCTGGTCATAGCCGTGAAGTCGGGCAATTTCTTCAATGAAATCAGCTTCAATGGCGAGATCGAAGCGGTGGCTGGACGGTGTCACCTCAAAACCGTCTGTGCGCTTCTCAAGAGCTAACCCCAAGCCCTCCAGCAGGCCGGCCATGACTGCATCCGAAAGATCCAGGCCCAGTACACGGCGCACGCGCTCAGGGCGGACCAGCACGGGCAGCCGCTGCGGCAGGTGTCCCGTCACCTCCACTACCGAGCAGGCCTCTCCCCCACATATTTCCAGCAGCAGGTTCGTGGCCCGCTCAAGCGCAAGCCGGGTACCCGAAAAATCCACACCCCGTTCAAAGCGGTATGCCGAATCCGAGCTCAGCGCCAGGCGACGTGCGCGGCCAGCAATGGCTTCAGGCGCAAAAAAGGCGCTCTCCAGGAAGATATGAACACTGGTTGGGGTCACCGCGGTGCTTTGCCCACCCATGACACCCGCCAGCGCAATGGCGCCCGTCTGATCGGCAATCACCAGCATGTCAGGCTGCAGGGTTACTTGCTGTTCGTTGAGCAGGACCAGTGTTTCGCCGGGTTGGGCCCAACGCACATTCAGTGTCCCTTGCAGGCGATCTTCATCAAATGCGTGCAGCGGCTGGCCCAGTTCCAGCAGCACATAGTTGGTCACATCCACCACAACGCACTTGGGACGCAGGCCTGAACGCAGCAGACGCCGCGTCATCCACTCCGGCGTGGGTGTTTCGGGGTGGTCCAGGCGAAGCGAGCGGCCCAGATAGCGCGGGCATGCTGCGTCGTCCAGCACTGCCACCCTGCGTTCTGTGGGCCCCGAGACCGCTGCCGGTGTGACGGACAGCGGTACAAAAGGCAGATGGGTAATGGCAGCAAGCTCGCGGGCAACGCCCTGAATACTCAGGCAGTCAGCGCGATTGGGGGTGAGCTTCAGTGTAAACAGGTGGTCGTCCAGATCCAGCCATTGGCGAATGTTCTGTCCTGGTGAGGCCTCGGGTGCCAGAACCAGCAATCCATCGCTGCTCTCACAAAGACCCAGTTCCGTTTCGGAACACATCATGCCGAAGGATTCAACGCCACGCACCTTGGCAGCCTTGATTTCCAGCCCGCCGGGAAGCCTCGCGCCCACCAGCGCACAAGGCGCCTTCATGCCCACGGTTACATTGCCGGCGCCGCACACGATTTGCAGCGGGGCGCCCTGGCCCACATCCACGGTCAGCAATTTGAGGCGATCCGCCTGTGGATGTTTTTCGGCCGTGATGACCTCGCCCACCACGACCCGGTCAAACATCGGGGCGACGGGTTCCAGTGCCTCCACCTCCAGACCTGCCATGGTCAGGGCATGGGCGATTGCAGTACGGTCAAGCGGTGGATTGACCCATGTGCGAAGCCAGGATTCTGAAAATTTCATTTAGCGGAACTGTTCAAGGAATCGCAAATCATTATCGAAAAACAGCCGTAAGTCATTGACGCCATAGCGCAACATGGCAAGGCGTTCAACACCCATGCCAAACGCAAAACCCACATGACGTTCGCTGTCGATGCCCAACGGGGTGAACACGTTGGGGTGAACCATGCCACAACCCAGCACTTCCAGCCAGCCGGTATGGCTACATACGCGACAGCCCTTCCCCGCACAGATCACGCAGCCAATATCCATTTCTGCCGAGGGTTCGGTGAACGGAAAAAAAGAAGGTCGAAAACGCGCCTTCAACTGGTCCTGCTCAAAAAACTGGCGCATGAAATCGATCAGCACGCCCTTCAGGCCGCTGAACGTGACGGCCTCGTCCACCCACAGCCCTTCCACCTGGTGAAACATGGGTGTATGGGTCATGTCGGAGTCACAACGGTAGACACGGCCTGGCACGATCACCTTGACCGGTGGCTTGCGCGCTTCAAGATACCGCACCTGCATGGGCGAAGTGTGGGTGCGCAGGACATGGCTGGCATCGAGGTAGAACGTATCGTGCATCGCCCGTGCCGGGTGGTCCTGCGGAATGTTGAGCGCAGTGAAGTTGTAGGCGTCCGTCTCGATTTCGGGACCATCGGCTACATCAAAACCCAGCGAATGAAACAACTCGCGAATGCGGGCCAACGTACGGGTGACGGGGTGCAGGCCGCCATTGGCAGAGCCCCGGCCCGGAAGGGAAACGTCCAGCGCCTGCGCAGACAGCTGTCGTTCCAGCTGTTGGGCGGCAATGTGGTCACGACGGGACTGCAAGGCTGCTTCCACCGCCACCTTCACCCGGTTGATCTCGGCGCCCGCTGCAGGGCGCTCTTCGGCCGAGAGTTTGCCCAGGCCTTTGAGCCGTTCGGTCAGGAGACCCGACTTGCCCAGGTATCGGGCTTTGACTTCTTCCAGCAATGCCGGATTGTCGATGGCAGACAGCGCTTCCAGCGCACTGTCCAGAATGGATTGGAGATCTTGCATCGGGATCTTCTTGGGAAAACCGGCCCCCTATGACAACCGGGGGCCGGTATAGGTCAGGCTGCCAGCGTGGCGCGGGCGGTATCGACCATTTTGGCGAAAGCAGCCTTGTCAAAGACAGCAATATCCGCCAGAACCTTGCGGTCCACTTGAATGTCTGCTTTTTTCAGACCATTCATGAACACACTGTAGGTCATGCCGCATGAACGGGCTGCTGCATTGATACGGGCAATCCAGAGCACACGAAAATCGCGCTTGCGACGACGACGATCCCGATAAGCATACTGCCCGGCCTTCATCACCGCTTCTTTGGCAATCCGGTAGACATTCTTGCGACGGCCGCGGTAACCCTTGGCCTGATCGAGGATTTTTTTGTGGCGTGCGTGCGCCGTAACGCCGCGTTTAACTCTTGGCATGTCCGGCCTCCTTACGCGTAGGGCAACATGGCTTTAATCGAGCCCATGTTGGTGGAATGGATTTCTGCAGTACCGCGAAGCTGACGCTTGTTCTTGGTCGTCTTCTTGGTGAGGATGTGGCGCTTGAACGCCTGCGAGCGTTTGACACTGCCGCTACCGCGCACTTTAAAGCGCTTGGCAGCCCCGCTCTTGGTCTTCATTTTGGGCATGATTGCTCCTTTGTTTTAAACCGCGTCGGGTGCCTGGGAAATCCCATGGCTTGTTGACCCGAACACGCCTTGTGGTCCTGCTTGCTGCGACTATGATGCTGTGGCTGGCGCAGCTTCAGCCTTGGGCTTGGAGGGCTTGGCCTCCTTGCCGGGTTCTGCTTTCTTTTTCGGGGCCAGTACCATCACCATCTGGCGCCCTTCCATTTTTGGAAACTGTTCTACCACGCCATACGGCAGGAGGTCGGCTTCAACACGCTTGAGGAGGTTGTATCCCAGTTCCTGGTGCGTCATCTCGCGGCCGCGGAAGCGTAGCGTGACCTTGGTCTTATCCCCTTCATTGAGGAACTTGATCAGGTTTCGCACCTTGATGGCGTAGTCGCCTTCGTCAGTACCGGGACGAAACTTGATTTCCTTGACCTGGATCTGCTTCTGCTTGACCTTGGCTTCATGCTGGCGCTTGCTCTCGCGGTATTTGAACTTGCCGTAGTCCATCAAACGACATACCGGGGGCACCGCCATGGGCGCGATTTCCACCAGATCCACTTCGGCCTCCTCGGCCATACGCAGGGCTTCGGACAGCTTTACAACGCCTAACTGTTCACTTTCCACCCCGACCAGACGAATCTCGGATGCAGTGATCTCTCCGTTGATCCGGACTTCCTTCGATTGAGCGATAGCAACAACCTCCTGACAATTAAAATCAAATATGCACCCAATCCCTCAACCACCGGGCGGGTTGCACCTGCTTGCGGTTATTCGGCAGCACCCGAGAGGGCCGCTGCTTCAGCCTTGAATCGGGAGATGAGCGTCTCGAGGGACATTTGCCCCAAGTCTTCCCCACCCCGACTTCTGACCGCCACCTGCTTCGACTGGGCCTCCTTATCGCCAATAATCAGCTGAAAAGGAAGCTTTTGAAGACTATGCTCTCGGATTTTATAGTTTATTTTCTCATTCCGCAAGTCCAGCTCTACCCGGAACCCTTGATCTTTCAGGGTTTTTACAACAGAAGTGGCATATTCGGCCTGTCCTTCCGAGATATTCATCACCACAGCCTGCACTGGCGCCAGCCACAACGGCATGGCCCCGGCGTAATGCTCGATGAGGATGCCGATGAATCGCTCGAGCGAACCCAGGATGGCCCGGTGCAACATCACTGGCGTCTGTCGGGTGTTGTCTTCAGCCACATAGCTGGCATCCAGGCGTCCGGGCATGGAAAAGTCCGCCTGGATCGTGCCGCATTGCCAGGTGCGTCCGATGCTGTCGCGCAAGTGAAACTCGATCTTCGGGCCGTAAAAGGCCCCTTCCCCGGGCAACGTCTCGAAATCAACACCTGCCTGTTCCAGGGCTATGCGCAGTGCGGCTTCCGATTTGTCCCAGATGTCGTCCGAACCCACACGCTGCTCAGGGCGCGTTGCGAGTTTGTACTGAATGTCCGTAAAACCGAAGTCCCGATAGACCCGTCGCAGCAATTCGATGAAATCAGCCACTTCTGACTGGATCTGGGCCTCGGTGCAGAAAATATGTCCATCGTCCTGCGTAAATCCGCGAACACGCATTACCCCATGCAAGGCACCCGATGGTTCATTACGATGGCAAGAACCAAATTCTCCATATCTAACAGGAAGATCTCTATAACTCTTAATGCCTTGGTTGAAGATTTGGACATGCCCCGGGCAGTTCATGGGCTTGATGGCAAAGTCACGCGATTCAGACTCCGTGGTGAACATGTTCTTGTGGAAATTGGCCCAATGTCCTGATTTTTCCCACAGCGTACGATCGAGAATCTGCGGGCACCGCACCTCCTGGTAGCCGTTATCCCGGTAAACCCGGCGCATGTATTGTTCGATTTCCTGCCACAGGGCCCAGCCCTTGGGGTGCCAGAAGATCATCCCCGGTGCCTCATCCTGCAGGTGGAACAGATCCAGCTGCTTGCCCAGACGACGGTGATCGCGTTTTTCAGCCTCTTCAAGACGCGTGAGGTAGGCGTCCTGATCCTCTTTCCTGGCCCAGGCCGTGCCATAAATTCGCGTCAGCATCTCGTTGCGCGAATCACCGCGCCAGTAGGCTCCTGCCACCCGCATCAACTTGAACACCTTGAGCTTGCCCGTAGAGGGAACATGGGGGCCGCGACACAAATCGACAAAATTGTCCTGGCGATAAAGGGAAATGGCCTCGTTGGCCGGGATGCTGGCAATGATTTCTGCCTTATACGCCTCGCCAATCCCCTTGAAATAGGCCACGGCCTCGTCGCGAGGCATAAGCTCGCGGTGCACGGGCAGATCACGCCTGGCGATTTCGGTCATGCG
>DAICZS010000029.1 GCA_027311025.1 Ferrovaceae bacterium | reverse complement strand
GTGTTGAGCGAGGTGTCGTAGCCGTTGAATTCTGCCGTTACGGCAATGCGGAACGCATCTCCCAGCCGGGTAAACACCATCTTGTGGGCATCATCCGTGATGCTGACCTGGGGGACCGCGGCAGGGTCAAGGATGGGCACCGTGGCGGAGT
Source organism: Ferrovaceae bacterium (assembly GCA_027311025.1). GTDB lineage: Bacteria > Pseudomonadota > Gammaproteobacteria > Burkholderiales > Ferrovaceae > JAJZRV01. The sequence goes on along the minus strand of DAICZS010000029.1, from coordinate 25,153 downwards.
AGCCCTTGACGGGGTACACGGGAATGTTGAGGCCCAGGGGGCGCAACAGCGGGGCGCTATAGCTTCCCAGCGCAACGACCACCGCATCGGCTTCCAGCAAGGCCGTTTGTCCGGCCAGCGCAATTCCCGTGATGCGCCGGCCATCCGTCGCCAAACCCTGCACGGTCTGGTTGAAGCGAAAGCTGACGTCATGCGCCTCGCACAACCTTGCCAGGGCCTGCGTCCAGACTTTGGCATCGCCCGAGCCGTCACCTGGGGTGTAGGTGGCCCCAACCCAAAGTGACCGCGAGGCCTCCAGGGCGGGTTCCAGGACCAGCGCTTCTGCCTGGCTTACCCGCGTGCGCGGGTACCCGTGACGCGTGATGAGGGCGGCGGCACGACAACCGCGATTCCAGTCGGCAAAGGTAGGGTAGAGGTTGAGAATGCCCCGGTCCTGGGCCTGGTAGGCAATGCCGGTTTGTTTGTGCAGGGCCAGCTGTGCAGCGCGGCTATACAGTCCGAGATTGAGCAACGCCAGCAGGTTGCGATGGCTGCGCTGGGGCCAGCATTCGCGCAGAAACCGCAGGATCCAAAGCCATTGTTGCGGGTCGGCGCGCAGGCGGAATAGCAGGGGCGCGTCTTCCCGAAACCCCCATTTCAGCAATTGGGGAAATGTTTCGGGACTGGCCCAGGGCTCCACGTGGCCGGCAGAAAGCTGGCCGCCATTGGCAAAGCTGGTTTCCATGGCGGCTTCGGCCTGACGTTCGATGACGGTGACCTGATGTCCTGCCTCGCGCAAGTACCAGGCACTGCTGACACCCAGAATCCCGGCGCCCAGGACGACGACATGCATGAACACAATTCCTTCGGATTTCCCAGAGGGCCACAGTCAAAATTAAGGCCACTCCCAGTTTAGCAGAAGCCAGAAACACTGGGCGGCGCTATAATTGCGGGCAGTGCATTTTTTTCACAGGACGCAGTATATGAATCTTGATCGAGTACCAGCCGGGCGGGACATTCCCAACGATTTTAACGTCATCATCGAAATTCCCATGAATGGCGAGCCCATCAAGTATGAACTGGACAAGGAAACCGGAGCCATGTTCGTGGATCGGTTCATGTCCACGGCCATGCACTACCCCTGCAACTATGGGTACATTCCCAAAACCCTCTCCGACGACGGCGATCCCGTGGACGTACTGGTGTTGACCCCCATTCCCCTGATTACCGGGGTGGTGGTACGCTGTCGCCCCGTGGGCATGCTCAAGATGACGGATGAGGCGGGTGGCGATGCCAAGCTGTTGGCGGTACCGGTGGACAAGCTGTGCAACCTCTACCGCACCATCCAGAGCCCGCGTGATCTGCCTGAAATCTCGTTGAGCCAGATTGCCCACTTCTTTGAACATTACAAGGATCTGGAACCGGGCAAGTGGGTCAAGATCGAGGGTTGGGTAGGGCAGGAAGAAGCCAAGGCAGAAATCCTGGCGGGCATCGAGAATTTTAACCACGCCAAAAAGAAACCCATGTACTGATCAGGCGGTCCGCACCTCGATAACCGGACGACCGTCCGGAGTCTTGCGGGGAGCGGGCTTCCAGGCATGGCCATAGACGATTTCAAAGGTGGCCGGAAGCAATCCCGCGTGGCGCAGCCGTTCGTAAGCCTTCGTCAGGGCTTGCCAGCGCTGTCGCCCCATCAGCCCACGCGGGCGGCCAGGAAGGGCGTTTGCCCCGCCGGCAAGGCGCAGGTCCTGCAGCAGGGCTGCAAGATCGGTATAGGTGACCTGCAGGTTTTCGCGATCCATGACCGGGTTGGAAAAACCGGCATGCACCAGCGCATCCCCCACGTCATGCATGTCCATAAACTGCTGCACGTGGTCCTGTTCATTGCCCAATTCGGCAAAAGCCGCGCGCAACTCCTTCAGGGTATCCGGGCCCAGCGTGCTGAACATGAACAGGCCCTCGGGGCCCAGCACACGATGAATTTCCTTCAAGGTCATCTCGAGCGACGTCCAGGGCAGCATCAGGTTGGACCAGACAAGATCCATGCTGGCGGCGCGAAGGGGCATGCGTTCAGCGTCGGCGCAGAGTGCAAAGCGGGTGTCTGGTGGTGCGAGGAGGCGCCACCAGGGACGGGGTCGCCAGGGGTTGGCCCGCAACAGGGCATCGGCAATATCGAGTGAAAAAAGGGCTGCCTGGGGAAACCGGTGGTGCAGGCCATCACCGGCAAATCCCGTGCCCGCGCCCAGATCCAGGATGCGGGTGGGCTGGATTTTCAGGAACTCAAAATGTTCCAGTAGCCGTCCGCCCACTTCCTGGGCCAGAAAGGCCCGGTCGGCGTAGAAAGCAGCGCTTCGATTGAAATTGCGACGAACCCGGGATTTCTCGAGCGTCACTCGGCGTGCAGACCCAGTCGTTCAAACAGGCGTTGGTCGCGCTGCACGTCGGGATTGCCGGTGGTGAGCAGTTTTTCGCCGTAAAAGATGGAATTGGCGCCTGCCAGAAAACACAGCGCCTGCATTTCGTCGGACAGGGATTCGCGCCCTGCAGAGAGCCTGACGCGCGAGGCGGGCATGGTGATGCGCGCGCACGCGATGGTGCGCACAAATTCAAACGGGTCGAGCGCCTCGGTGCCATGCAGGGGTGTGCCCTCCACCTGCACCAGAAGGTTGATGGGCACCGACTCCGGTACCGGATCCAGGCTGGCCAGTTCAAACAGCAATCCGGCACGCATGCGGCGGGTTTCGCCCATGCCCACAATCCCGCCGCAGCAGACGTGCATGCCGGCATCGCGGACGGCTGCGAGCGTGTCCAGGCGGTCCTGGTATTCCCGGGTATGAATGACTTCGCCGTAAAACTCGCGCGCCGTGTCGAGGTTGTGATTGTAGTAGTCGAGGCCTGACTGCTTCAGGCGTTCGGCTTGCTCTGGCTTCAGCATGCCCAGCGTGGCACAGGTTTCAAGGCCCAGGGCGCGAACGCCCTCGATCATGTCGATGACGGCGTTGAGGTCGCGATCCTTGGGGCTGCGCCAGGCGGCACCCATGCAGAAACGTGAAGCCCCGGCAGCTTTGGCCGCCTGCGCTGCTGCCAGCACTGCTTCGGTGGAGAGAATGGCCTGGGCTGCCACGGCAGTGGGATGACGCACCGATTGCGGGCAATAACCGCAGTCCTCCGGGCACCCGCCCGTCTTGACCGACAGCAGCGTGGAGAGCTGGATCCCGTTGGGGTCGAAGTGGGCCCGATGCGCAGATTGCGCCCGCCAGATCAGGTCATTGAAAGGCAGTTCGAATAGCGCTTCGATGGCTTCGATGGACCAAGTCGTTGCGTTTTTCGGAGCTGAAGGAACGGGGGCAACAGCGTGCGGCGCAGTAGAATGCATGTTCATGGGTGCGATGATCAAGGACGGGCCCCCCTCTTGTCAAATCGCGATGCATTTTTATGGCAGCTGCCGCGCAGCTGTTTTCTCTGTGGACAGCCGTTGCAGCATGATCGGCTGCTGTGCGCGCCCTGTGAGGCAGGGCTTCCCGCCAAGGAGACTCCCGCGTGCCGCTGCTGCGGCGAACCGCTCGAGCGTCCTGCGCCGGTGCTGCTGTGTCGGCGTTGCGCCAGTGCACCCCTGGCCGTGGATGAAACCGTTGCCGCATTTGCCTACCGCTATCCGCTCGATGTGCTGGTGCGGCATTTCAAGTATGGTGGCGCGTTGTATCTGGCAAAACCCCTGGCTGAAGGCCTGATGCGGACAGCTGCACGGCACGGGCGGCCGGATGTGCTGCTGGCCATGCCCCTGTCGCCGCGTCGACGCCGTCGTCGCGGTTACAATCAGGCCCACGAGATTGCCGTACGCCTCGCCCGGCATTTCGAGCGTCCGTTGCTGGCTGGCGTGCGGCGCATCCGCGATACCGAGGCCCAGGCCGGTTTGAACTTTACCCAGCGGCGCGACAACATGGCGGGAGCTTTCGCGTGTGGCGCTGCCGTGGCAGGCCTTCACGTCGCCGTCGTCGATGACGTCATGACCAGCGGGGCTACCATGGATGCCCTGGCTCAGGTGCTCAAGGCGCATGGGGCGCGTCGTGTCAGTGCCTGGGTTGTGGCGCGCACGCCATCACCCGACTTTTAAGGAAGCGCATCATGTTTGAAGTTGTCCTGTACCAGCCCGAAATTCCCCCCAACACCGGAAACATCATCCGGCTTTGTGCCAACACGGGGGCCACGCTGCATTTGATAGAACCCTTGGGCTTTGACATTTCAGATCGCCAGTTGCGGCGCGCCGGGCTGGATTATCACGAAAGCGCCGTGATGCGGGTGCATCCCCATTGGCAGGCCTGTCGCGAGGCCCTGCCTGGGCGTCGCTGGTTTGCGCTGACCACCCGGGCTTCGCGGTTTTATACAAACGCAAGCTATCGTCCCGGGGATGTGTTCGTGTTGGGGCCCGAAACCCGGGGCCTGCCCGAAGGGATCCTGGCAGAATTTGACGAGGAGGCGCGGTTGCGACTGCCCATGGTGGCGGGAAGCCGCAGCCTCAATCTGGGCAATGCGGCGGCAGTAATGGTGTTTGAAGCCTGGCGGCAGCAGGGGTTTGAAGCAGCGGTGTGAGCGCGCAGGGCTACTCGGAGCGAGGTTCTCGCGCCAGCAACAGTTCCACGGCTTCGTGGGCGTTCAAGGCGCCGGAGAGCACCCCTTGTACGGCAGTGGTAATGGGCATTTCCACGTGATGGTGATGGGCCAGGCGTGTGGCAGCAAGGGCTGAAGTGACCCCTTCGGCCACATGGCCCAGTTGCGCCAGGATCTCCTCCAGCGTTTGCCCACGCGCCAATCCCTGTCCCACGCGATAGTTGCGCGAGAGCGCACCGGTGCAGGTCAACACCAGGTCGCCCAGGCCAGACAGTCCCATGAAGGTTTCCGAACGCCCTCCCAGGGCTACGCCCAGCCGTGCAATTTCAGCAAGGCCGCGCGTGATGAGCGCAGCCCGTGCATTGAGTCCCAGGCCCAGTTCATCTGAGAGCCCCGAGGCGATGGCCACGACATTTTTCAGTGCACCCGCCAGTTCCACGCCCACCACATCCGTGCTGGAATAAAGCCGCAGACGATGGCCATGCAGGGTGCGCGAGATATTGCGGGAAAAATCGGGCTGCAGGGAGGCCAGCGTAATGGCGGCAGGCAGGCCATTGGCAATTTCTTCGGCAAAGCTGGGGCCGGACAGCACCCCGCTGGGAACGCCGCTTTGCAGTGTTTCGGCCACAACCTGGTGCGGCATGAAGTCGCTGCCCTGCTCGAATCCCTTGCAGGCCCAGAGGATGGGCAGGTCGGGACGATGGTGGAGGAGGGTGCGCAGGGTTTCGCGCAGTCCCGCCACGGGTACTGTCAGGAGGGCAAGATCAGCATCCTCGACGGCCTGGGAAAACCGGGAGGTCAGCTCCATGTGCGCTGGCAGCGGATGCCCGGGCAGGTAGCGTTCGTTGATTCGGGTGGCACTGATCCTGTCCATGGCTTCGACATCGCGCCCCCAGAGGGATACCCGATGACGCCCGGACAGGGTCAGGGCTAATGCGGTTCCCCAGGCTCCGGCACCGAGGATCGCGATCTTCATGGGTTACTGCGACACCGCTGGCGCAGGGGCTGCCTGGGCTTCGGCCTGTTGCAGACGCTGCTGGTGCAGGACTTCAAAATTGACCGGATTGAGCATGACCGGCGGAAATCCGGCACGCGTGACGAGGTTGGAGACGGTTTCGCGCGCGTAAGGAAACAGGATGTTGGGGCAGGTCACGTCCAGAACGAAGGGCATGTCTGGGGCCGGAATGTTCATCAGCCGGAAAATGCCCGCTTCAACCACTTCCACCAGAAACATTGTCTTGTCCTTCATCGTGGCGGTGACCGTCACCGATAGCGTGATCTGGAATACCCCGTTATCAATGGCCACGCTGCCGTTGTTCAACTGCACCGAAATTTCTGGCGTATCGCGTTCCAGGAAAATCTGGGGCGCATGCGGAATCTCCAGCGAGGCATCCTTGAGATAGATTTTTTCGATGGCGAAAACGGGGGTCTGATCCATTTGTGTTTCCTGTTGTGCGTCCTGAGTCATGAGGTCATTGTCCTGAGGTGAGGTTTGCAAGCAGGGGGGCGAGGCCGCCCGCGCGGTCCAGCGCGACCAGATCGTCATACCCGCCAACATGGGTTTCATTGATGAAAATTTGTGGCACCGTGCGTCGCCCGGTGCGGTGGATCATGGTCTCCCGTTGGGAGGGATCGAGATCCACGCGAATCTTGTGTAATTCGGTCACCCCTTTGCCCTTGAGATAACGCTCGGCCATGACGCAGTAGGGGCATACGCCGGTGGTGTACATGGTGATCTGGTGTGCCATGAGAAGTCTTTTATACTTTGCCGCTGGCAGTTTCGATGGGCAGGTTGGCTTCAATCCAGGCCGAGACGCCGCCCTGCAATACGAATACGTCGGTAAAGCCTTGCTCTTTCAGGGTTTTGACCGCCTTGGCGCCGCTTTGTCCGGTACTCACCAGGATGGCTGGGCGCGACTTGAATCGGGAAATTTCTTCAAAACGGGTCACCAACTCGTCCGCAGGGATGTGCCGTGCATTGGGCAGATGGCCCAGGGTGAAGTCCTGTTGGCGCCGCAGGTCGATGATGATGGCATGCTTCTGGTTGATCAGCTGGGTGGCTTCCAGGGTGCCGATGGAGGACTGGGGACCCATGAATTTCTGGATTTCAGGCCAGGCCAGCATGATACCGCTGGCGACAACCAGGACAACGAGGCCAAGATGTTGCAGTAGAAAGTCCAAAGGAGGCGCTCCATCGATCGAAAATAGGGCCTGTATTCTACCATGGGGTCAGCGCGCGAAGCTGAAGCAAAGGGTCGTATCCATCTTTAAGCCGCCCGAGGTCGTTTTCTTTGCTAAAATGCCTCTATTTATTGTTAGCGAATGGCCCCCATGAAGAAAATCGTGTTGCTTCGCCACGGTCAGAGTCTCTGGAACGAACAAAACCGGTTCACGGGTTGGGTCGATATCGGCTTGACTGAACGTGGCAAACAGGAGGCCATCGCTGCAGGAAAATTACTGGCTTCTTCAGGTTTTGAAATTGACCTCGCATTCACCTCGGTCCTGCAACGGGCGATCAAGACCCTCTGGTTGGGGCTTGAGAACATGAACCGGATGTGGGTCCCCGTGATTTCGGACTGGCATCTCAACGAACGCCACTACGGCGACCTGCAGGGACACAACAAGATCGAAACCTCGGCACGCTACGGCGAGGCCCAAGTGTACCAATGGCGCCGCAGTTACGACATTGCGCCACCGCCGCTTGCGCTGGACGATCCGCGTTGCGAGATTGCCGATCCGCGTTACCGTCATTTGACGGTCGAAGAATTTCCGCGGGGCGAAAGTCTCAAGGATACGGTGGATCGGGTTATCCCCTATTGGACAAACGTCATAGCGCCCGCCGTGCGCGATGGCCGCCAGGTGCTGATCGTGGCCCATGGCAATTCATTGCGTGCCCTGGTCAAATATCTGGGCAACATCGCTGACGATGCCATCGTGGGCGTCAACATTCCCACGGGCATGCCCATGGTGTATGAACTCGATGAAGACTTGCGTGCCCTCAACAGCTATTACCTGGGCGATCCCGACGAAATTGCGCGGATGTCCGAAGCCGTCGCCAACCAGGGTCGAATCGAGTCCTGAGTCGGCCAGGTGGCGCGTCCCTTCTTCATTGGTCTGTTGCTCGGTTTATGTTGCAGCGCTGCCTTGGCAGGCCCGGCCAATGACCTGGAAGATCTGCGCGGGCGTATTCATCAACTGCAGCAGGATCTGTCCACGACCGAGGGCTCCAAGAACGAGGCCGTCGATGCGTTGCGCAAATCCGAGCATGCCATCAGCGAAACCAATCGCACCCTGCGCGACCTCGAGCAGCAGCAGCGGGCATTGCAATCCGAACTCGACAATCTGCATCAGCGCTCCACGCAAACCCGGGAAGAAATCGGCCAGAGCCAGGGAGCGCTAGCTCGGCTGCTCAAGCAGCGCTATGAACAGGGTGTGCCTGACATGGTGCCGTTGCTGCTCTCGGGCGAGGATCCAGATGATATTGCGCGTCAGATGGAATATCTCGAAATCCTGGCGCGATCCCAGGCCCAAACCATGCACGCGTTGCGCAACAACTTGCAGGCCCTGGCGCAGGTCACCACGGCGCGCGAACAGAAGTTGAAGCAGCTGGCCGCGGTCCAGGCGCAACAGGCGTCGCAGCGCAAGCGCCTGCAGGCTGAAACCGAAGCGCGGGCCAAGGTGGTGGCAAGCCTCTCCAGCAAGATGAAAAAGCAGAAGCGCAGCCTGGAATCCTTGCGCAAGGACGAAAAGCGCCTGACCAAACTGGTGGAAGACATTGCCCGCATGTTGGCGCGTCGTGATCAGGATCGGCGCGCCAGACTGCAGAAGAAGGGTGCGGACAAGCCGGTTGCGGACGGTGCTGCACCGCCTCCGGCGGTGGCCATGATCGACAAGGTGCCCGAGCCGGGTTACGACAGTGAAGGCTTTGCCCGCATGAAAGGGCATTTGCGTTTGCCAGTGGCCGGGGAACTGATCAACCGTTTTGGCAGTCCACGTTCAGACACCGGTTTGAGCTGGCGCGGGTTGTTCATCCGCGCTCCGGAAGGGCGCGAAGTGAAGGCGGTGGCTTCCGGTCGTGTGGTTTTTTCGGATTGGCTGCGGGGGTTTGGCAACCTGCTCATCATTGATCACGGCGGCAGCTACATGAGTCTTTATGGCGGGGCACAAAGCCTGTTTGCCCAGGTGGGTGAGACTGTTCAGGGCGGCGCGACGGTGGCCACGGCAGGAAGCACCGGTGGAAATAGTGAATCGGGGCTATACTTCGAGCTTCGCTATCAAAGCAAACCATTCGACCCCATGAGCTGGGTGGGTCGTCCATAGGAAACGAGAGAAGGATATACGGAATGGGTGGGCAACTGAAAAAATTGGGGCTGGTGGTGATGGGAGCAGTCATCGGGTTTGCGCTGACGCTCAACCTTTCTGCCGTGGCAGAGCGCCCGCAGGCACAGGCGCCCGCGCCGTTGCCCATTGAGGAATTACGCACGTTCAGCGAAGTGTTCGGGCGCATCAAGTCCGATTATGTTGAACCGGTAGACGACAAGAAACTCATCAAGGAAGCCATCACGGGTATGGTGGCAGGCCTCGATCCGCACTCCGCCTATCTGGACCAGGATGCCTACAAGGAATTGCAGGCCGGAACACAAGGCGAATTTGGCGGCCTGGGCATCGAAGTCAGCATGGAAGACGGCCTGGTGAAGGTGGTTTCTCCCATCGACGATACGCCGGCAGCCCGTGCTGGCATCAAACCGGGCGACCTCATCATCAAGCTCGATGATGCGGCGGTCAAGGGCATGACGCTCAATGACGCGGTCAAGCGCATGCGGGGCAAGCCCGATACGCAGATCACCCTGACCTTGCTGCGCAAGAACGAACCCAAACCGCTGGTGGTGACCCTGACGCGTGCCGTCATCAAGATGAAGAGCGTGAAGCTCAAGGAAATCGAACCCGGTTACGCCTCGATTCGTGTCAGCCAGTTCCAGGAGCACACCGGAGAAGACCTGGCTGCGGCCATCGAAAAGTTTTACAAGGATAACAACGGCGCCATCAAGGGGCTGGTACTGGATCTGCGCAATGATCCAGGCGGCCTGCTGAATGCAGCCGTGGGCGTTTCTGCGTCCTTCCTGCCACGGGATGCGCTGGTGGTCTATACCGAGGGCCGCGTGGCCGACGCCAAGATGCGCCTGACCGCTACGCCTGAAAACTATTTGCGTGGCCCGGCCGATACGGATTATGCCGCCGCACTGCCTGCGCTGGTGAAGAAAGTGCCGATGGTGGTACTGGTCAACGGCGGTTCGGCTTCAGCTTCCGAAATCGTTGCGGGAGCCCTGCAGGACCACCATCGGGCTACCATCATGGGGGTTCAGACTTTTGGCAAGGGCTCGGTCCAAACCATCCTGCCCCTATCCAACAACACCGCACTGAAACTGACCACGGCGCGCTACTTTACGCCCAATGGTCGTTCCATCCAGGCCAAGGGCATCGTCCCGGACGTGGTGGTGCAAGAGGATGCCGATGCCGTCGAATCCATGCTGGGCATTCGCGAAGCCGATCTGGAAGGCCATCTCTCCAACCCCACGGACAAGAAGGGTGAAGCGGTGAAGCCGGCAAGCAAACCTGCTGCCGCCGCTGGTCAGGAAGCGACAGCCAAGCCTGCGCATAAGCCCCAGGCCAAGCTGGAAGACGGCAAGGAAAAGCCTGACTACCAGTTGGACCAGGCCATTGCCTATCTCAAGGGGAAGCAGCCCAAGGCTAACTGAGCAAGGCGCATGGACGATTCCGAACTGTTGCGCTATAGCCGCCACATCCTGCTCGACGAGCTGGGTGTGGAGGGGCAGGAAAAAATCCGCAAGGCCCATGTGCTCCTGATCGGGGCAGGGGGGTTGGGCTCTCCGGCATCGCTCTACCTGGCAGCCAGTGGCGTGGGGCGCATCACACTGTGCGACGGAGATGCCGTGGACCTCACCAATCTGCAGCGCCAGATTGCGCTGCGCCTGTCTGATTTGGGGCGCAACAAGGCGCTGGCCACACGCGACTCCCTGCTGGCCATCAACCCCGATGTCGACGTCGTGACGCTTGCCGAACGCCTGTCCGGAGAGGCCTTGTCCAGCCAGATTGCCATGGCCGATGTGGTGCTGGATTGCAGCGACAATTTTGCCACGCGCCATGCCGTCAACCGGGCCTGTGTCCTGCATCGCAAGCCGCTGGTGTCGGGAGCGGCCATCCGTTTCGACGCCCAGATCACCGTGTTTGACCCGCGCGCCGCAGACAGCCCCTGTTATGAATGCCTGTATCCGGAAAACGCCGTGGACGAGGAAGTGCGCTGTGCGGTCATGGGCGTATTTTCACCGTTGGTTGGCATTGTGGGCGCCACCCAGGCCGCCGAGGCGCTCAAGCTGGTGGTGGGTATGGGGCAGTCCCTCGCGGGGCGGCTGTTGATCCTGAACGCCCTTTCCATGGAATGGCAGCAAATCCGTTTGCCGCGCGATCCCGGCTGCAAGGTGTGCGGCGCAAGCGCTACAGCGCCTTAGCGTATTCCTGCAGATTCCAGCGCGGGTGGACGGCGAAGGTTCCGTCCGAAGGGGTTCTGTGGATTTGCCGTTGCAGGTGCAAGGCCCCCGCGTAGGCAATCATGGCCCCATTATCAGTGCACAGGCGCAACGGCGGAAACGCCACCTGCCCCCCCTGCTTTTCCACTTGCAGGGTGAGGGCGGCGCGCAGGCGGCGGTTGGCCCCCACCCCTCCGGCTACCACCAGTTGTTTCATGCCAGTCTGCGCCAGGGCCTCTCGCGCTTTGTGGCACAGCACATCCACCACGGCAGCTTCAAAACTTGCGGCGATGTCGGGGTAGTCCTCCGGCTGATGAGCCTTCACCAGCATCGAAACGGCGGTTTTCAAGCCGCTAAAGCTCAGGTTGAGGTCGCCACTGTGCATCATGGGGCGCGGCAGGGCAAAACGCTGGGGATTGCCTGTTTCGGCCAGACGCGACAGGGCAGGGCCACCGGGATAGGACAGCCCCAACAGTTGGGCGGTCTTGTCGAATGCCTCTCCTGCGGCATCGTCCACTGTCTCTCCCAGCAATGCGTACTGGCCCACGTCGCGCACGGCCATGAACTGGCTATGGCCACCCGAAACCAGCAATGCCACGAAGGGGAAGGTGGGAGGCGGGTCACCCAGCAGCGGGGAGAGCAGGTGGCCTTCCAGGTGATGCACGCCTACCGCCGGTACGTCGAGGGCCAAAGCCAGCGCTTCGGCCACTGAAGCGCCCACCAGCAGGGCGCCGGCAAGCCCCGGCCCGGCCGTATAGGCCACGGCATCGAGATCGGTCAGCGTTTTGTCGGCTTGTTTCAGGGTTTGCCGGATCAGCGGCACCACCCGACGGATGTGATCACGCGAAGCCAGTTCGGGGACTACCCCGCCATACGCTTCATGCAGGGCAATCTGGGAATGCAGGGCGTCGGCCAGCAGGCCGCCGCGGGTGTCGTAGAGGGCAACGCCCGTCTCATCGCAGGAAGATTCGATACCCAATACCAGCATTCTTGAGGGCTCCTCGGTCGGGGGAGTGCTATTCTAGCAGCCCAGTGACAAACGGACAGAGTTCCTGCTATAATCCACGACTTTTCCGAGACGACCCTGTTGTCGATTTAGAGGTTTGAATGCCAAACATCCGCGTAAAAGAAAACGAGCCTTTTGATGTCGCCCTGCGCCGCTTCAAGCGTGCAGTGGAAAAAACCGGCCTGCTGACCGAGCTGCGTGCTCGCGAATTCTACGAAAAGCCCACCGCTGAACGTAAACGCAAGCTGGCTGCAGCCATCAAGCGCCGTTACAAGCGCCTGCGCAGTCAGATGCTGCCGCCCAAGCTGTATTGATTTCTGGCATGGACACGGGAGGCGCTAACGCTTCCCTTGGCACATGAATCTGAAAGCACGCATCACAGAAGACATGAAGTCCGCCATGCGCGCCCGCGAAACCGGGCGGCTTAACGCCATTCGGCTGATTTTGGCGGCACTCAAGCAAAAAGAAGTGGATGAACGCATCGCGCTGGATGACGCAGCCGTTCTCGTCATCCTCGACAAGATGCTCAAACAGCGCAGGGATTCCATTGCGCAGTTCGAAGCAGCGGGTCGGCAGGATCTGGCCCAGCAGGAACACTTTGAAGTCACGGTATTGCAGCAGTACATGCCCCAGGCGTTATCTGCCGAAGCAGTGGCGGCCATCGTCGATCAGGCCATCCAGGATTCCGGCGCTGCCGGAATGCAGGACATGGCAAAGGTGATGGCGCTGGTCAAACCTCAGCTGGCAGGGCGTGCGGATATGGGGCAGGTCTCGGGTCTGGTCAAGGCCCGTCTGGGGACGCGCTAGGCGCATCTTCGGGCGGTTTGAGTCCCTGTGGGGACTTTTCAAGTTTGACACGGGCGGATGATTCCACGCGATTTCATTCAGACACTGCTTGGCCGGGTCGACATCGTCGACACCGTCGAACGCTATGTTCCCCTTAAAAAGACGGGTTCCAACTTTGTGGCCCGTTGTCCCTTTCACTCGGAAAAAACTCCTTCGTTCTCCGTCAATCCCGCCAAGCAGTTTTACTATTGCTTTGGTTGCGGCGCCAGTGGCACGGCACTGGGGTTCATCATGGAATATACCGGTGCCAATTTCGTGGATGCCGTCCATGAATTGGCGCAGCAGGTAGGGCTAGACGTTCCCGAGGAGCACAATCCCGCACAGGTGGCGCGCACTGAAGCGCGTCTGGACCTGGGGGCCGTATTGCAGCGTGCTGCTGCCTTTTATCGGGCGCAGCTCAAGGATTCCGAACCCGCCATCCAGTACCTCAAGCGCCGCGGCCTCACCGGTGCCATTGCCGCCCGCTTCGGGCTGGGTTACGCCCCAGAGGGCTGGCGCAGCCTTGCTGCCGCCTTTCCAGATTACGAAGCGCGTCAGTTGGTGGAGGCCGGGCTCGTCATCGACAATGATGAAGGCAAGCGTTACGACCGGTTCAGGGGGCGCGTGATGTTCCCGATTCTGGACAGCCGGGGTGAAGTCATCGGCTTTGGCGGGCGGGTGATTGGCGCGGGCGAACCCAAGTATCTCAATTCGCCAGAAACGCCGCTGTTTGAAAAAGGCCGTGAGTTATACGGCCTGACCCAGGCGCGCCGCGCCATTCGCGACCAGCATCGCGTCATCGTGGTGGAAGGCTACATGGATGTGGTGGCCCTGGCACAGGCGGGCGTGGAATACGCGGTGGCCACGCTGGGCACGGCAACCTCGGCGGTCCATGTGCAGAAACTCTTGCGCATGGCCGATCAGGTCATTTTTGCCTTTGATGGGGATCAGGCTGGCCGCAATGCGGCACAGCGTGCCATGGAAGTGGCGTTGCCCCACCTGGTGGATGGCAAGCAGGTGTTGTTCCTGTTTTTGCCTGAGGCCGAAGATCCGGACAGCTATGTGCGCCAGCAGGGGCGAGAGGCCTTTGAGCGATTGCTCTCCCGGGCCACGCCGCTGTCGGAGTTTTTGCTGGAAACCCTGACGCGTGGGGTGGACATGACGTCCACCGAGGGGCGGGCACAGTTTCTGCAGGCAGCCAAAGGCAGTCTGGCGCAAATCACGGCACCCGCCCTGTCGCTGCTGTTGCGCAACCGGATTGCGGCACTGGCCCAGTTGGAACGCCAGGATGTGGAATCATTGATGGGGCGCGCGCCGGTTGCAGCATCCGCGGCTCCCGCCCGACGCGTACAGCGCTCGGCCCCCAGTTCGCTGGCAGCACGCCTGCTGGCATGCGTACTGCACCAGCCCGAACTGGTGAAGACCGAAGGTTTGCCCGAAAATGAGGCGGTGTTACCCGATGAGCATGCCTTTCTGGCCGTGGCAGAATTTGTCCGGCACCACGAGGGTAGCGTCAATCTGGCCGTCATCCTGGAACATTTTCGGGGGCAACCCGAAGAGCCGTTCATTCAGGAAGCACTGCGCAGGGAATTTTCTGCCATTGAATCCAGTCCAACCGATCAACTGACCTTGTTGTTCCAGGAAGGGCTGGCGCGGTTGAACAGGGCGTCCCGAACCCGAACCATCGATGCTTTGCTGGCCCGCGCCAGGGCCCAAGCGCTTACAGGTGAAGAAAAGCAATTACTTCAAGAACTTACGATGTCAAGGCAAGGAAAGTGAAGGATTATTTCTGCTTTTCTGATATAATCTACGGTTTTTCAACGCAATTCGTGTCTTCTAAGGGGTGCGACTGAATATGGCTGCAGAAAACTCCAGATCTGACGCTCGGCAAAACGATGTCGAAGCCCAACGTGCGCGCCTCAAAAACCTCATCGTCCTGGGCAAGGAACGCGGGTTCCTGACTTACGCCGAAATCAATGATCACATTCCCGACGACATGCTCGATGCCGAGCAGATCGAATCGGTGATTGGCATGATCAATGACATGGGCATTGCCGTTTATGATGAAGCGCCAGACAGCGAGCAGCTGCTCATGTCCGAGGCCCCGCCCCCCGTAGCCGACGAAGATGTGGTGGAAGAAGCCGAGGCAGCCTTGTCCACCGTGGATTCGGATTTTGGCCGGACCACGGACCCCGTGCGCATGTACATGCGCGAGATGGGCACCGTCGAACTGCTGACCCGCGAGGGTGAAATTGAAATTGCCAAGCGCATTGAAGATGGCCTGAAACACATGATCCAGGCCATTTCTTCCTGCCCCACCACCATCGACGAAATCCTGTTCCTGGCCGACAAGGTCGAGCGGGACGAAATGCGCATCGATGAAGTCATCGATGGCCTGATTGACGGCGACGGCGAAGAAGAAGCCGTCGAAGCCGAGATGGCGCAGGAGGAAGAAGAAGTCGAGCTTGAGGAAGAAACCGAAGAGGATGAAGACGGCGCCATTGCCAGCGCCAACCTGGAGCTATTGAAGCAGGATGCGCTGGTGCGTTTCAATGCCATCCGTCGCCTCAACAAGCGCATGCGCAAGGCCCTGGCTGAAAAGGGGTCACGTAGCCGCGCTTACAAGGACTTGCAGGAAAGCATTTCTGCCGAACTGATGACCATCCGTTTTTCCGCCAAGCAGGTGGAGGCCTTGTGCAACGGGTTACGCCGTCTGGTGGACCGGGTGCGCAGCTACGAGCGCGGCATCATGAACCTGT
Organism: Ferrovaceae bacterium; assembly: GCA_027311025.1. GTDB lineage: Bacteria > Pseudomonadota > Gammaproteobacteria > Burkholderiales > Ferrovaceae > JAJZRV01. The sequence continues at coordinate 9,431 of DAICZS010000029.1, read as the reverse complement.
GCGTGACTTCTGCCGGCATGCCGCGTGCGCACTTCATCAAGTCTTTCCCGGGCAATGAAATCAACGTGAAGTGGGTGGTCGAAGAAATGGCGACCCGCAAGGGCTACAGCAGCACGCTGGGCCGCTTCAAGCACGCCATCATCGAGCAGCAGGAAAACCTCATTGCCCTGCAAAAGGAAGTGGGCATTCCAATCAAGGACCTCAAGGAAATCGCGCGTCAGATGTCCACCGGCGAGGCCCGTGCCCGACGCGCCAAACGCGAGATGATTGAGGCCAACCTGCGCCTCGTGATCTCCATTGCCAAGAAATACACCAACCGCGGCCTGCAGTTCCTTGACCTCATTCAGGAAGGCAACATCGGCTTGATGAAGGCCGTGGACAAGTTTGAATATCGTCGCGGCTACAAATTCTCCACGTATGCCACCTGGTGGATTCGTCAGGCCATTACCCGTTCCATCGCAGACCAGGCGCGCACCATCCGGATTCCGGTGCACATGATCGAAACCATCAACAAGATGAATCGCATCTCGCGCCAGATCCTGCAGGAAACCGGCCAGGAGCCCGATCCCGCAGAGCTGGCCAAAAAGATGGAAATGCCCGAGGAAAAGATTCGCAAGATTCTCAAAATTTCCAAAGAGCCCATTTCCATGGAGACGCCCATTGGCGACGACGATGATTCCCACCTGGGTGATTTCATCGAAGACACCACCACGGTGGCTCCGGCAGATTCGGCACTCTATGCCAGCCTGCGCGATGCAACCAAGGATGTTCTGGATTCGCTCACCCAACGTGAAGCCAAGGTGCTGCGCATGCGTTTTGGCATCGAGATGAATACGGATCACACGCTGGAAGAAGTGGGCAAACAGTTTGACGTCACCCGCGAACGCATTCGCCAGATTGAAGCCAAGGCACTGCGCAAGTTGCGCCATCCTTCGCGTTCTGAACGCCTGCGCAGTTTCATCGACAACAACGAAAACTGATTTCTGTCGCGGGTCGTTAGCTCAGTTGGTTAGAGCAGGGGACTCATAATCCCTTGGTCGCTGGTTCGAGTCCAGCACGACCCACCAACTTCCTGTCGCAAAAAATGCCCTGCATCCCAGGGCATTTTTTTGGACGGGTGCAGCTTAGCCACTGCCCCGGCTTGATCGGCTGAACAATTCCAGTTCGATACGGTTCACGATCGCCTTGACGCCAGGAACGCGCGCAGCGGATTGTTTGGCTTCATTCATCTCGTCGGGTTCGAAGACAAAGCCGGAGAGGGTCACAACCCCGTCCCGAACGGTGACGGTGACGTGCGCGGCGTAAATGCGCGGGTTGGCTTCAAGCTGCTGCGTCACTGCCAGTTCGATGTTATGGTCGGCCTCGGTTTGCTGTTCCGTTCTGGGAGGCGATGTCGTGCAGGCAGCAATGGACAAGGTCACGGCCAGCAGCAATGAGGTTTGGAGCACCATTCTGAAGAAGTTCATGAGCATTAACCTCGATGGATCGACAGGTCACATGCATAGGATGCGCCAAATGCTTCCTGGTTCCAACTTCCCGTCACATTTTCCGGTTTTTCATGATGATTGCCAAACAATCGCCCCATCACTTACCCTGACGCATTCCAGACAAATCCATTTGGAGACCCCATGAGAAAGGCCTGCTTCCGTATGATCGCCGCTGCGCTGCTAGCCGTTGCAGGTCATTCTGCCATGGCTTCCGAAGACGCCATCGTCAGTGCCGAGCACTGGGTACAAAATGGCGATGTCAGGATTTATGTCTGGGAGAAGCGTTCCGGCGCCGTACACAACAGGAAAGTCATTGTCCTCGCCCACGGATCGGCTACTGCCGGTAAGGAAAGCTTTGATTTGCAGGTTCCCGGATATGCTGACGTCAGCCTGATGGATGTCCTCGCCAGGGCCGGTTTTGATGTCTTTGCCCTGGATACTCGGGGTTTTGGGCGATCGACGCATCCTGAAGCGCACATGACCACGGCACAAGCCAGTTCGGATCTCAATGCCGTGGTCGACTATGTCCTGCACCTGCGCGCCCTGGAAAGGGTTGATTTACTCGCGTGGTCCTGGGGAACCCAATATGGCGGCATGTTCGTGATGGCGCACCCGGAAAAAGTCAGGAAATACATCGCCTATGCCCAAATGCACCTGGACAGCCCGGACCTGGCAAAGCGTCGCCAGAAAATCGGTGATTACAAAGCCCATGCCTATGTAGAGATAGCTGAAGCGGGATGGAAGCCCCGCTTCTATTCCATGACCCCCGCATCGGACAACATTCCGGCCATTGTTGATGCCTATGCCAGGGCGGCCGCTGAGACAGAGAAAAAAACGCCTACAGGCCCGCAGCTGGATATGGTTTCCATCATGCCCATGCTCAATCCGCGTCTCATGAATGCCTCCATCATGTTGATCCATGGGGAGCATGATGACGTTGCTGACACCGTGGGGCTGCTTCCCTTCTTCCAGGCATTGCCCAACCCTGACAAGCGTTATGTCATCATTCCGGAAGCCGGTCACATGATGATGTTCCAGAAAGGGCGCCAGCAATTCCAGCACGCCGTCATTGATTTCCTCGATGAATGAAAACGCCCTGCACAAGGCAGGGCGTTTTCATTGCAGCGTGTTTCCGTTATTGAAGGGACTGCAGGTATGCCGCAACCTGAAGTTGCTGCTCATTGGATAACCCGTGCGAGATGGCATCCATGACGACGGCATGCGGTCGTTCCAGGGCCTCGGGATGGGTTTCCCGTCCCGCATCGGAATTGAAGCTCACCATTTGCTTGTAAAGGTAGTCGGCGTGTTGGCCGGCGAGACGCGGAATGGGCCCGTTGCCTTCAGCACTGGCGCCATGACAAGACGCGCAGGCAGGAACGGATTTCTCGGGTACGCCTGCAACGAACAGCTTTTCTCCAGCGGCCACCATTGCCGGATCACTGTGGGCTGGATTGGGCATGGGCTTCTGGTGCGCGTAAAACTCCGATAACCCCTTGATCTGTTCCGGTGTGAGCTGACTGGCCAGTCCCCACATCATGTCCCGGGCTGCAGGGTCCTTGCGGGTATGGTCATGAAATTCCTGCAGCTCGGTTTCCAGGTAAATGGCCTGTTGTCCGGCAAGGTTGGGATAAGTGGGGTTGATGGACGTGCCATTGGCGGTGATGCCATTACCCCCGTGACAGGTGGAGCACACCTGTTGCGCCAGGGTATAGCCTGAAACTTGCGGATTTCCCAGATTCCGGCTGCGCTCGATGTTGGAGCATGCACCCAACGCCAAAGCCAGCGCGGAAAGGGTCAGAATTTTTGTCATACGTGTCATGTTCGTCCCCTATGATTAGTAAATGAAGCTGGCATACAGCATGGAGGTATTGAAGTCATGCGGACTGAGGGCCTGCCCGGGAATGGTCCCGGTAGCACCTGCCATCTGCGTATAAATGACGTATTGGTAGCCCACCCTCACGTTGGACCAGGGTGTCCAGAAGATTTCAGGGGTCCACGATTTCCAGTCAGGGCTTCCCGAGGCCGTGTTAGTGGCATAAAGCGTTGCGTCCGTGCTGCCTGTGGTTGCCCTGTAGATCAGCATGGCGCCATATTTGGCCCGATAGACATAAGAGGCATCGAGATAGGTTTCATTGAGCGTATTGCTGGGGTTGGTTGTCAGCACGCCAACCTGATCACCTGCAAAGCTGGCACTTTCATGCACGAATCGTCCATGGACGGAAAAGTAGTGGGGGTCGAGGTTGTACTGGTATTGACCGTCAATGCCGACGTCACGATAGGTGTTGATCGTGCCGCCCCAGTCGGAGACCCCTCCGGATGCTGCAGTGGCGTTGTGGGCGTAGCTCACCATGCCATGCAGGCCCAGTTCAAAACTATGCGGTCCCAGGTCTTTCGTATAAGCCAGGCGATAATAGGGCGAGGGATCGATCAGCGTCGTGCCGGAAGCACCCGAGGTCAGATAGACCGAACCGGCACCATGGGTGATGGATTTATACACGCCGGCTTCCGCGTACCAGGTGTTGTCCTTGTACAGGTAAGCACCCGCACCGACGGAACTGCCCGGAGAATAGCTGTCGATGAACGGGGACTGTACCGGCGCCGTTCCCCCATTGAAAAACCCCATGAAATTACCGGACCAGTTGACGGTGGAGTTCCATACGTCAGATACGGTGGGGTGGTTGTTGATATAGAAGCCGTAGATGAGATCACTGTCCGCCTGCATGATGCGGTCGGCGTAGCGGATCTCCGAATTGTCGACGCTGGAATTGAAGGCGCCGGAAGCGTTGGCTCCCGTCCACTGCAGGAATGCACCGATATTGTCCGTGATCTTACCACCCGCAAACAGGCTGACGGCCTGGACGTTCATGGACGATCCCGGAGCGGGGCCGCTGCCGTTGGGCACATTGGTGTAATACTGCCGCGCACTTTGAAGCCAGATACTGATGGGCGGCGCATCCTTTTGCACCTCAAGCTCGCTCAGGTCCGGACGGGTGCCCATGGTGTATCCGGTAAGCTTGAACAGTCTTCCGTAGGTAGTCAGCTGCGGGTACATCCCCCCCAAATGGCAGGAAATGCAGCCCTGGCCAGTTTGCCGTGCATACAGGGGTATTGCGGAAGCACTGGTGGGAATGAGGGCCAGCAGCACGGCAAGCATGGCAGACCCCGCATAAAATTTCATGATAATCCGGTGTAATGGCATGACAAAACTCCTTGAGTTTTATAGTTGAGGCGAATCCACCGGAGAATCTAACCAGTCACGGGTGCTTCGGGTTTGATATGCATCAAAGTGTTACGAGAATCAGGCTGGGCAACCTGTAATAAAATGTTTCTCGGGCTTTTTTGCAACACCTTGAAATTACAGTCTGAATCCCCATCTACCGGGGGTGTGGCATGATGGAGGCTCTTCAGGGGTCGGCGTTTTGATTTTTCATTTTTGATTGTGTTGGAGGACAGCATGAAATTCTGGTTACGACTTTGTTTTGCGCTCCTGGTCATCGGCCAGGTATCGCTGGCTGCCACAGCTGCCGAACCGACCATGGACGAGGTTTATGCCGCAGCCCGCAGCGGTCGGCTCGCTGAAGCACGCAGCATGATGCAGGAAGTGGTCAGCCAGCATCCCAATAGCGCCAAGGCCCATTATGTGAATTCCGAAGTGCTGGTGCGTTCAGGGGATATCGAGGCTGCTCGCAACGAACTGGCCGTGGCCGAAAAGCTCGAGCCTGGGTTGCCCTTTGCCAAACCACAGGCAGTGCAGGAGTTGCGCCAGCAACTGGCCACCGGCCGCTCAGGCGGCGCGCCGATGAGCCATGAATCCGGTGGCACCATTCCCTGGGGCTGGATCATCGGCCTGGGAGGTTTGGCGCTGTTATTGGTCATCATGCTGGCGCGGCGCCAGTCCCAGCAAAATGCGGCCATGCTGTACGGTCAGCCCCCTGGCAATTATCCGCAGGCAGGCATGCCCATGGGGGGCCAACCCATGGCGCCGATGGGGGGTGGCGGATCAGGGTTGATGGGCACACTGGCCACAGGTGCCGCATTGGGTGCCGGCATGGTGGCGGGTGAAGCGCTGGCACACCGGCTGGTAGATGGTCCGGAGCGCGGTGCCATGGATCGCCCGCAAGGCCCCATGGGCGGCAACGACATGGGCAACAGCGACATGGGCGGCCAGGATTTTGGGGTTTCCGACTCAGGCTCCTGGGATTCGGGAGGCGGAGATTCGGGCTCGGACTGGACCTAAATCACGCAGGAGGTTGGCATCATGGCTAAAAAATCGAAGCCGCTCCAGATCGGCATTTCTGAGGCAGATCGCAAGGCCATTTCGCAGGGATTGAGCCGCTTGCTGGCCGATACCTATACCTTGTATCTCACCACCCATAATTTTCACTGGAATGTGACAGGGCCCCAGTTCAATACCCTGCATACCATGTTCATGGGGCAATACACCGAACTCTGGAATGCCGTGGATCCGATTGCGGAACGGATTCGTGCACTTGGTTTTCCGGCCCCTGGTTCTTACGCGGCTTTTGGCAAGCTGAGCGTGCTTCCTGACGCACCGGCAACACCCCCCAAGGCCCAGCGCATGGTGGAAATGCTGGCCACTGGCCATGAACGGGTCGCGGCAACCGCCCGCGAGGTGTTCAAGCTGGCCGATGCTGCTGATGACCAGCCTACGGCTGATTTGCTGACGCAGCGCATGGATATTCACGAAAAAACGGCCTGGATGTTGCGAGCCCTGCTGGAGACATGATCCCGGGGCTGGTTCAGATCCTGTTATGGCAGGGAGGAGGGGAACTGGTTTCCCACTTTTTCCTGCCGCATATTCCAGGGCCGGTGGTGGGGCTCGTTTTATTACTGTGTTTTCTTGCAGTGCGCGACAGGGTGCCGGATTCCATGGCCCTGGTATCGGACGCCTTCAGCCAGCATCTGGGCCTGTTGTTCGTGCCCGCCGCCACCGGCGTCATCCTGTTTCTTCCCCAGTTAAGGCAACATGCCCTGGCCGTGATCGTGGCCCTGTTGGTCAGTGTACTGTTGACCGTGGCCGTCACCGCTCTGGTGTTGAAGCTGGTCGGCCCTGGGGGTGAAGGTGAATAAAAGGCTGCCGATCCAGGAAATCTGGGTTTACCTGTCGGGCAGCCCGTTATTGGCGCTGATCCTGACCTTGACGGCCTACCAGATCGGCTATGCCCTATACATGCGCAGCCAGCGCAATCCCCTCGTCAATCCGGTGGCCATTGCCGTGTTGCTCGTGGCGGTCTGTCTGGAGATACTGGACATGCCCTATGCCAAATATTTCGAAGGGGCCCAGTTCGTGCACTTCCTGCTGGGGACGGCCACGGTATCGCTGGCCATTCCCATTTACCGCGGCTTGAGTGGACTGCGGGGGCGGGTGTTTCCACTCTTGCTGGCCCTGGTGGCCGGAGGCCTTACCTCCATTTTCAGCGCCGTGGGCATTGCGCATTGGCTGGGCGCGGATCACGCCATTGTGGGGGCCATGGTTTCCAAGTCGGTGACGGCCCCCATTGCCATGGGCATTGCCGAGCGCCTGGGGTATTCGCCCACCCTGACCGCAGTATTTGCGGTCATTACCGGAATCCTTGGCGCCATCCTGGCGCGCTTCGTGCTGGACGGGTTGGGGATGAAGGTCTGGTGGCAACGTGGTTTTGCCATCGGGGTTGCGGCCCATGGCCTGGGCACCTCCCGCGCCTTCAGCGTGCATCCCGAAGCCGGAACCTATGCCAGCCTTGCCATGGGATTGCATGGCATTCTGGGCGCCGTAGCCATCCCGCTGCTGGCAGGTTATATTCCCACTTTCTGATTTTTCCCTGTGACCATGGATACCTCCTTGCTGACCCAGGGCATCCAGCTTGCGCTGGCGCCTGTGTTTCTATTGACCGCCGTGGCCAACCTGGTGTCTGCCCTGACGCAACGCCTGTCGCGCGTGGTGGATCGCTCGCGCTTTCTACAGGATAGACTGCAAGAGGTGGATGGTCATACGGTCTCCCAGCTGGCTGCCTTTGAGACCGAATTGCGGCAACTCGCCACGCGGGGCTGGCTGATCAACATTTCCATGGCCTTTGTGGTGATCTGCGGGGTCATGATTGGACTGACCGTGCTGGAGCTCTTTCTGGCCGAAACCAGTTCAGGCAAATTGCAACTCAACCATGTGGTGCTCAGCACCTTCGTGAGCGGTATAGGTTCGTTCCTGCTGGCGCTGGTGTTGCTGCTGACGGAAGTGATGGTGGCGTCCTACTCCATTCGCTGGAAGCACATCAGTCGCTGATCCGTCAGCCGTCTTCTCCCTGGTCTCAGTGGCTCAAGCTTGCCACGCCAGCTGCGCACGCCACTTCATCCTGAGAACCCGTTCCACCCGAACATCCGATGGCACCAATCAGTTTTCCGTCTTTCACAATGGGAATGCCGCCACGTGAAGCAATGACGCCGTCCAGGGTGGCAACATAGGCGCTGCCGTTGAGTTGGATGGCATTCTCGAACGCCTTGGTCTCCCGGCGAAACGAGGCTGCGGCCCGGGCCTTGTGCTCGGAGATGCTGATGGATGCGAGTTGGGCGTCATCCATGCGTTCGAAGGCCACCAGATTGCCACCCGAGTCCACCACGGCGATGTTGAGCTTCCAGTGGTGTGAGGCGGCCTCTGCAGCGGCGGCGTTCAGGGCCTGCTGTGCCAGCGCCAGGGAAATCGGTGCGCCATAGGGAATGTCAAAGGGCATTTTTTCCGGGATGTTATCCAGAGGGTTGGCTGCGCGTGCCGGCATCAGGGGCAGGGACAGCAGGAGTGCGGTCAGGGTAATGAGTTGGCGTGTCTTGATCATGAAAAAATCCTCCGGTCAGGGTTGGGTGGTGGAGACGCGAAAAATGGCGCCATTCCAGTCGTCGGAAACCAGTAGTGAACCATCCTTATACACTTCCACGTCAGCCGGGCGGCCCCAGAACGTGTTGTCACCTTGCAGCCATCCCGTGACAAAGGGTTCCAGCGCCAGCGCGTGACCCTGGTCATCGAGGACGACGCGGGTGACGTCAAAACCGGTTTTCTGAGACCGGTTCCATGAGCCATGATCGGCAATGAAGATGTTGTTGCGATATTGCGCCGGAAACTGCGTTCCGGTGTAAAAACGCATGCCCAGAGAAGCCACATGGGGCCCGAGATTGAGCACGGGTTGCGCGTACCCGGCGCAGGAATGCCCCACCCCGAATTGCGGGTCGGGCAGGTTGCCCTGGTGGCAGTATGGAAATCCGAAGTCCTGGCCGTTTTCGCTCAAACGGTTGAGCGTGTCGTTGGGCAGGTCATCGCTCAACCAATCCCGGGCGAGGTGCGTAAACCAGAGTTCATGGGTGACCGGGTGAAAAGCCATCCCGACCGTATTACGAACGCCGTGGGCCACCACTTCAAGCGTATTGGTCTTGAGATCCAGGCGATTGATGGTGGCGTGCGTTGGCGGCGGCAGGAGAATGTTGCCTGGTGAACCGATGCCAAAGTAGAGGTAGCGGCCATCGGGGCTGATGGTCAGAAACTTCCAGCCATGGGGTTCATCCTTGGGCAATGCATCGTAGATCACGACCGGTGCTGGCGGATGGTCGAGCTGTTCCTCGATATGGTCAAAGCGCAGGATCCGCGATACCTCGGCAACATACAGGGTGCCATCGCGAAAGGTCACGCCGTTGGGGCGATGCAAGTCACTGGCGATGACCTTGACCTCACGATGGTCGCCCCGGTCGATTACGGCATACACCTTACCGACAAAACGCGAGCCCACGAATACGGTACCCGCGGGCGAGATGGTCATGGAGCGTCCGTTAGGCAGGCCGGTGGCCCACAGTTCCACCTTGAAACCTGCTGGGGCCTTGAGCAGCGCTACGGGAATCTTCTCGGCTGGCGTTGCCTCCAGTCTGGCACCATGGGGCACGAGGGTGTTGGCTTGTGGCGGGTAG
>DAICZS010000028.1:343-25332 GCA_027311025.1 Ferrovaceae bacterium | reverse complement strand
TTCGAGTCCTGCTCGGGCGGTGTCAGCCACGCCGATGCTGATGGTACACCTCAGGGTCTCAAGACCCGCTTCCAGGGTCAGGTCTGCGAAGGCCTCGCGCAGGCGCTCAGCCAGCATCATGGCTTCCTGTTCGGGAGTGGACAAGAGCAGAATGCAAAACTCTTCGCCACCATAGCGCGCAAAGTAGTCGTCCGTCCGGGTGGCGTGATGCGCTATGGCAGCAAGGTGCCGCAATACCGTGTCTCCCACCAGATGGCCGTAGCGGTCGTTGACCGACTTGAAATGGTCCACGTCGATCATCATCAAGGACAGCACGTCGCCTGTACGCTGGCAGTGTGCCAGCAAACGCAACGCTTCCTCCTCCAGTCGCCGGCGCGTAAAGGCACCAGTGAGTGCATCGCGAGAGGCAATACTCTGGATGTCCGACATCAACTTGTAGTTGAGCATCAACACAAAGCCAAAGGTGACGCATAACTGCACTACGCTGCTGATGAAAAACGATGTTGAATTCAGGAGGGTGTTGCTGTGAAGGTTATAGGCTCCTGCAGGAGCTAGCCCGATCACGATGGCCCGTACCCACAATGTTGCAGTCATTACGGCAAAGGCCAAGCCAGTAAACCAGTAGGCCGTCCTGAGCGGGGCTTCGATCTTGATCAGCAGCGAACGCGCACAGAAGACGTAGCCTGCGCCAAACAGCAGTGAATTGGCGATGGCGCGCGCACCCACGTCGGGGTGAAGTACGTCCCACCAGAGGTTTTGCAACAAGGCCACAAATACCAGCATGGCAGCCAGATCCAGGCGGCGGGACTTGCCCCTGAAGGTGCGGATACCGGTGTATTGCAGACCGATGCCCGCTGCGACCAGCATGCTGCCCAGCACCATGGCCCAATCATAGCCGGGAGCGGGTGTGCGGAAGAAGAATGCAGGGAGCATTCCCAGGCTGATGCAGAGGCTTGCCAGCGCCCACTGACGCACACCGCTGCCGATGAGTCCCGCATGCAGCCCGGCCAGTGCCAGAAGGCCGGTCAGCATGAAAGACAACATCGCAAACATCACCAGGACGGTGTGGATATCAAGATTCATGCGACACTTCCCGATTCGCGCCGCGCTGCCGGTACATCCACCAGGTGGCCGTGAAGCCGCAGCATGCGGCAAAACTAAGCCAGTACCCCGGGGCTGCTTTATCGCCGGTGAGGTTGATGAGATAGGTGGAGATGGCAGGGGTGAAGCCACCAAAAATTGCGGTGGCAAGGCTGAAGGCCAGCGAAAACCCCATGACGCGCACATGGGAGGGCATGATCTCGGTCAGCGCTGCCATCATGGCTCCGTTATAGACCCCAAAATAAAAAGAGAAACACAATAGCACGGTGAGCATCCGTTCAAAGCTGGGTGCGGCGGCAAGCCAGGACAGGGTGGGATACGCGGTCAACATGGTCATCAGGCTGATGGTCAAGAGAATGGGTTTGCGGCCGATGCGATCTGACAGGGCCCCGCCCACGGGCAGCCATAGGAAATTGGAAATCCCCACGCAAAAGGTTACAAGCAGGCTGTCCAGGGTGCTCAAGTGCAGCACGCTGCGCCCAAAGGTGGGAGTGTAAACCGTGATCAGGTAAAAGGTGCAGGTAGTCATGGCCACCTGCAACATGCCCACCCCAACGGTCTTCCAGTGGATGAGCAGGGCAGCAAACACTTCGTGCGCGTCGGGGTGGTGTTGTCGGGCCAGAAAGGCCTCGGTTTCCAGCAGATTGCGGCGCAGGACAAAAATGAACGGCACGATGGCGCTGCCCAGGACGAAGGGAATGCGCCAGCCCCAAGCGCTCATGGCAGCGGGGTCCAGGGTCTGGTTGAGCAGATAGCCGATGGCCGCAGCCGCCACGATGGACATCTGCTGGCTGGCCGATTGCCATGAGGTATAGAAGCCCCTGTGGCCGGGGGTGGCAATCTCGGAGAGATACACCGACACGCCACCCATTTCAGCACCTGCTGAGAACCCTTGCATGATGCGCCCCAGCAACACCAGTATGGGGGCGGCCATGCCGATGGTGGCATAGCCGGGCACGAAAGCGATGAGAATGGTGCCGCTCGCCATAATGGAGAGCGTCACGATAAGGCCGCGGCGGCGCCCCACCTGATCAATATAGCCGCCCAGCACGATGGCGCCCAGGGGGCGCATCAGAAAGCCCACGCCAAAGACGGTGAAGGTGAGCATTAGCGAGGCAAACTCATTCTCTCCGGGAAAGAAGGCGTGGGAGATGGCGGTGGCGTAGAAACCAAAAAGGAAAAAATCGAACTGCTCCAGAAAATTCCCGCTGGTTACGCGCAGCACGGTCCGGATTTTATTCACGACAGGGTCTCTTTCTGGCGCTTTTCAATGGTCCATTTGAGGAGCGCGGCACTGCGATAGGCACCGTGGGCAAACTTGCCATAGGGCAGTGTCATGAACAGGGCCAGTACCGCACCAAGGTGCAGTGCCAATAGCAGAGCCATGGCGGCACTGTCGCGCCAGGCGAGCAAGGATAGCCCACTGACGCTGGTGAGCAACAGCAGCAGGATGAAGCCGCGGTCCATGGGGCGCTGCGCCGGGTCACCCACGTTAGCGTCGCGCCGCAGGTTAAGCCATAGCAGACCTGCGGGGCCAAACAGCAGCCCAAGCCCGCCCAGAGTACCCAGCAGTACAGGCGCGCTCAGCAGGGGGTAGGGCGCCCGCTCGCCCAGCACATAGTGGTCCACGGTCGCAACGAGGGTGGCGGCAAGGCAAAGTAAAAAGCCATAGAAGGTGAGGTGATGAAAGCGTCGCCGTGCCAGGGTGAAGCGATCATCCGCTTCGTTGCAGCCCTGTTCCTGCCCGCCTCCCAGATAAGTCAGTGCCAGCGTATCGTATGCCGCCTCGCGCACCGCCGGGGCCGGGGCGGGGCCTGCGGCACTGTCGCGCCAGAAGCGCCGCACGCCCAGCGTGAGCGCCAGGAGGGCAATACCCAGCACGCTTCCGAACAGGGCCACGAGAAACTCATGCGAAAAGACGGTATAGAAATTTCCGCCAAGGGGGCTTGATGCGGCAGTGCCGCGCGAGCGCAGGATGAGCAGCAGAAATAATCCCAGGCTCAACGTCAAGGCGAGGGCAAGGGTGGGGCCATTGCGCCTGTAGAGTTGCCCCAACGCCGCCGGCCAGGCGTAGGCGGCGTAGCTTTCGCGGCGCATCTGCGCCATGGCGCGTGGTACGTTTACGGCAAACTCATGAGGTGGCGCGTACTGGCAGGCGTGGTAACAGGCGCCGCAGTTGTGGCATAGGTGGGCGAGGTAGTGGACGTCAGCCCGCTCGAAGGACAGCCGGCGGGTCATGGCGGGAAACACGGCGCAGTAGCCCTCACAATAACGGCAAGCGTTGCAGATTTGCAACTGGCGCGCCACTTCGGCCTCGAAGGGAGTGGGCAGCAGGCTCATGACAGCGGGGTCAACGGTTGCCCAGTGGCCGCTGCTGCGCGTGCGCCGGCAATTCGGCCAAAAACGGTACCAATGGACATACCAATGCCCGCGGTGTAACCCTGTCCCAGGATGTTGCCCGCCATCATTTCTCCCGCTACGAACAGGTTGTCGCTGGGTGTACCCCCAAAATGCGCGGCGGCCGTGGCATCGACCTTGAGTCCCAGGTATGTGAAGGTGATGCCCGGACGCAGGATATAACCGGTGTAGGGTGGCGTATCCAGCGCCAGGGCCCAGTGGCTTTTGGGCGGGGACAACCCCTCAGTGTGGCAGTCGTCCAGGCGCGTGTGGTCGAATGTGCCCGCGCGACAGGCGGCGTTGTAGGTGCCCAGCGTGCGCAGCAGGGCCTCTTGCGGCAGCCCCAGCGCCTCTGCCAGCGCGGCGGGTGTCTCCGCCTGGGTGCCAGCAAACACCGGTGGCATGAAGCGGCCCTGGGCCTTAGCGTCGATCAGGGCATAGGCGATCTGTCCGGGCTGCTCCGCCACGAGGTGTCCCCAGATGGCATAGCGCTTGGGCCAGAAATCTTCGCCCTCGTCGTGGAATCGTTCTCCCTGCTGGTTGACCACCACGCCCAGTGAGACGCAATCGATGCGGGTGGCGATGCCGCCGTCATAGCGCGGCGCGCGCGCGTCGATGGCCACGCAGTGCGCTTCGGCGGGGTCGCCCACCATGTCTGCGCCGGCAGCCATCATGGCCTTGAGCAGGGCGCCCTGGTTATAGCGCGTGCCGCGGATGAGAAACTGGTCGGCAGGCCATTCGCCGCGCGCGTTCTGTCCGTAAGCCTCTCGCAGCCAGGCGCGATTGGATTCAAACCCGCCGGCAGCCAGAACGCAGGCGCGTGCCGCAAAGCGTTGCCCGCCACTGACGGCAGCGACGAAATGCCCGTCCTGCAATTCCAGGGTGTCCACCGGCGTGTCGTAGCGCACTGTCACGCCCATGGCTTCGGCGCTGCGGTAATAGGCGTTGACCAGTGCCTTGCCTCCACCCAGAAAAAAAGCATTGGTACGGGCCACATGCAACGCCCCCGACAGCGGCGGCTGAAAGCGCACGCCATGGCGCTGCATCCAGGGGCGGCAGGTGGCCGAACCGCGGATCACGAGGCGTGCCAGGGCTTCGTCAGTGTGTCCCGCGGTCACCTCGAAGAGGTCCTGCCAGTATTCTTCTTCAGTGTAGCTGCCGCTTAGCACATCCTGAGGGGCATCATGCATGCAGCGCAGGTTGCGGGTATGCATCGAGTTGCCCCCGCGCCAGGCGCGCGGCGCGGCTTCCAGCAACAGTACGCGGGCTCCGGCCTCGCGCGCCGTGAGCGCGGCACACAGCGCCGCGTTACCGCCGCCAATCACCAGCACATCGATCATGGATTTATCTTCACATTCCGTTACCTAGGAGCTGATTGTACCGGGATCGGGTTGCGGTACACTGTCGGGTGCGTTTCCCCGCAGCGGGGAAACTTGCCAGGGAGACAAAGCATCATGGCTGCAGATGTTCCCGAAAACCTTAACTCGCTGTCCAACAACGAACAGTTGCGGCTGGCGGCCATTCGCCACTTGGACATCCTCGATACGCCCCCCGATGGGGCCTTTGATCGCCTCACCCAACTGGCCGGTCGGATATTCAAGGTGCCCATCGCCATTGTCACCGTGGTGGATGCGGACCGCATCTGGTTCAAATCGAAGTTGGGTCTGGACGCGGACGAGGTACCACTCAGTCCGGGGCTCTGTGCCTCCTGCATCATGCAGGATGACGTCATGGTGCTGAAAGACGCCAAGCAGGATGCCGTGGCGCTGACCAACCCGCTGGTGGCGGGCGAATTTGGCCTGCGATTTTATGCGGGTGCGCCTCTCAAGACCACGGACGGGGTCAACATCGGCACCTTCTGCCTCATCGATCGCGCGCCGCGGGACTTTACCGAGGACGAACGGGCCAGCCTGTCCGACATGGCGGCCATCGTGATGGACACCATGGAGCATCGCCTGGCCAGCCGCAGGTTGCTGTTGCAGAATTTGCGGGTGGTGGAGGACGCACAAAAGCAGGCCAATACCGATGCCATGACGGGGCTGGGTAACCGGCGCGCGCTGGAGGCGGTCGTCTCCCGCTTCGAGGATGTCATCCGTGCGGATGGCGCGCTGGACATGATGGTAGCCGTGGTGGATCTCGATGGGTTGAAGCAGATCAACGACCGGCGCGGACACGCGGCGGGCGATTTTCTCATTGTGGCGTTCGGAGCTGCCCTGCAAAACGCCCTGCGAGCCGAGGACCACATCTACCGCATCGGTGGCGATGAGTTTGCCATCCTCTCGCCCGTATCCTCTGAACCCGATCTCGAACAGTTGCGCACGCGCATCGTGGCGGTCATTGAGGAGGTGCGGCGCACCACGGGGTTTGTCGAAGCCGGGGCGTCCATGGGAATCACGCTGCTGTCCGCAGCGGGTTTTGACATGCAGCAGGCGCTCGATCTGGCCGATAAAAAAATGTACGAAGACAAGCAGCGATGATCCGCCTCGAAGGGGCTCTGTCCCGATGGTTTGCACGCCGCTTTCTGGTGCTGCACCTGTGCTGGATCGGTGCACTGGTGTTGCTGCTCTGGCCTCAGGGCGACCTCAGCCGGATCGGCGTGCCAGTGCTGCTGGCGCTCTTCGGTGTGGGGCTCATGGACCTACGCCAGACGCACCATGCGGTGCGGCGCAACTATCCCATCCTGGGCCACCTGCGCTTTATGCTGGAATACATCCGTCCCGAGATCCGCCAGTACTTTCTCGAGGACGACACGGCAGCCATTCCGTTTTCGCGTGCCATGCGCGCCATTGCCTACCAGCGTGCCAAGCAGCAGACCGACAAGCGTCCCTTCGGCACGCGCCTGGACGTCTACGCCCAGGGTCACGAGTGGCTCAACCATGCCATGGTGCCGGCCCCGCGCAACGGAGCTGATTTCAGGGTGACGGTGGGGACGGAGCGCGCCCAGCCCTATGCCATGTCGGTGTTCAACATTTCCGCCATGAGTTTTGGCGCGCTCTCGGGCAACGCCATCCTGGCGCTCAACCTCGGGGCAAAGCTCGGTGGCTTTGCCCACGACACCGGCGAGGGTTCCATTTCCAGATACCACCGCCAGCATGGCGGTGACCTCGTGTGGAACATCGGTTCGGGCTACTTCGGCTGCCGCACCCCCGAGGGGCGGTTTGACCCGCAGCGCTTTGCCGCAGCCGCGCAGGAGCCGCAGGTGAAGCTCATCGAGATCAAGCTCTCGCAGGGTGCAAAACCCGGCCACGGCGGCGTGTTGCCGGCAGGCAAGGTGACGCCGGAAATTGCCGAGGCCCGCGGGGTGCCGTTGGGCGTGGACTGCGTGTCTCCGGCAGCTCATAGCGCCTTTGGCTCGCCCATCGAACTGCTGCAATGGATGGAATCCCTCTCGGTACTCTCGGGCGGCAAACCCGTGGGCCTCAAGCTGTGCGTGGGGCATCCCTGGGAATTCTTCGCGCTCGCCAAGGCCATGCTGCACACGGGGCTTTATCCTGATTTCATTGTGGTGGACGGGGCTGAAGGCGGCACTGGCGCCGCGCCGCTGGAGTTTACCGACCATGTGGGCATGCCACTGCAGGATGGCCTGCGCTTCGTCCATAACACCCTCACCGGCATCGGCCTGCGCGAGCATATCCGCCTGGGCGCTTCGGGCAAGATCATCACGGCCTTTGACCTCGTGCGCACCATGGCCCTGGGCGCGGACTGGTGCAACTCGGCACGCGGCTTCATGTTCGCCCTGGGCTGCCTGCAGGCCCAGACCTGCCACACGGGCCATTGCCCCACCGGCATCACTACCCAGGACCCATTGCGCCAGCGCGCACTCGTGGTGCCCGAGCGCGCTCAGCGCGTGTGTAACTACCACCACCACACGCTCGAGGCGCTCTCCGAACTCGCAGCCGCGGCCGGGGTACACCATCCGGCCCAGATCGAAAAACGCTTTCTCATGCGCCGCCTGGAAACGGGGGAAGTCTGCTCCTATGACGAGCTGATGCTCGACCTTCCGCGCGACGCCCTGGTGGGGGCGCTGGATCGCACCTATCTGCCCGAACCGTTTCGCACCTATTGGGAAGGCGCACAACCGGACCGCTGGTAGGGAAGAATCAGGGTCTGCCCCCGATTTCTTTAGTAAACTTCAGGGATGCTTCCACTCGCGCTCTCCGTCATCATCGTCAACCACAACGCCGGCTCCCTGCTGAGTGCGTGCGTGCGGGCCGTGCAGGGCGAGGCGGTACGCGAGGTGATCGTGGTGGACAATGCCTCCACCGACGACAGCCTCATCCGCCTGCGCGCGAGCGCCGATTTGGCCTCGCTCACGATCGTGGAAACTGGGCGCAACCTGGGCTTTGCTGCTGCCTGCAACATCGGCCTGCGCACGGCGACGCAACCCTTCCTGCTTTTTCTCAATCCCGACAGTGTGCCAGCCCCTGGGTCCCTGGCGCGTCTGTTGCAGGTGCTGGAACAACATCCCGCGGCCGGCATGGTGGGCGGGCTGCTGCTCAATCCCGACGGCACCGAGCAGCGCGGCGGGCGCCGCGCCATCCCCACGCCGGGGCAAGTGCTGATGCGCCGGTCCTTCAACCTGCACGGCACACCACTACCCTCAGAACCTACGGCCGTGGAAGCCATTTCCGGCGCACTCATGCTGGTGCGCCGCGACGCTGTGGCGGCGGTGGGGCCGTGGGACGAGGGCTATTTCCTGCACTGCGAAGACCTGGACTGGTGCCTGCGTTTTCGCCAGAAGGGCTGGGACATCCTGTTCGTACCCGATGCACCCGTGGTCCATCACCAGGGCACATCCAGTCGCGCGCGCCCGCTATTTGTGGAATGGCATAAACACCGCGGCATGCTGCGCTTCTATCGCAAGTTTTTTCGCAGCCACACGTCCGCTCCGTACATGGGGCTGGTGACGCTGGGTGTGTGGCTGCGCTTTGGTCTCGTGGTGCTGCGCCATGCCGGGCGCCGGGTACTGCAAAGGAGGCCGCATGGCTGAGCAGGGCGTGGGTCTTTTGGGGGCCTCGAGCCTGGTGGGAGAATGCCTTTTGCCGCAACTCTCCCGTGCCGGATGGACGGTACACGTATGCACCCGCCGCGGTTTGCCCGCGGACAGTCCGCCGGTGCTGGCCCACTGGATTTGCGTAGCCCCCCTGTGGGTGCTGCCCGAATATTTTTCGCTGCTCTTGGCGCGCGGGGCGCGACGCGTGGTGGTGCTGTCCTCCACCAGTATCTTCACCAAGGCCGATTCTCCCGATGCTGGCGAACAGGTAGTGGCTGCGCGGCTGCGCGGCGGTGAGCAGCAGTTGCAGTCCTGGGCCGAGGCCCATGGCCTCACCTGGGTGATCCTGCGCCCCACGCTGATCTACGGTCGTGGCCGCGACAAGAACATCAGCGAAGTGGCGCGCCTCATCCGCCGCTGGGGATTTTTTCCGCTCCTGGGGCCAGCCACGGGCCTGCGCCAGCCGGTGCATGCCGAGGACGTGGCGCAGGCTTGCGTGGCGGCCCTCACATCTGGAGCGGCCGATAATCAGGCGTATGCGCTCTCGGGTGGCGAAACCCTCACCTACCGTGAAATGGTGACGCGCATCTTCAGCACGCTGGGAAAACCCCTGCGTCTCGTCACCGTGCCTCTCGGTCTCTTTCGCTTGGCCCTGACGGCCTTGCGCCGGCTGCCCCGTTACCGCCACTGGAGTGTTGCCATGGCGCAACGCATGGGTGAGGATCTGGTGTTCGACCACGCGCCAGCCCGGCACGACCTCAATTTCACGCCGCGTCCCTTTGTTTTGTCTGAGGGCGATCTGTCATGACGCCAGTGCTGATCCTGATGAGTGGCGTCGTAGCCTGGGCCGGGGCCTGGGCGGTGTGGCGCATGGCCCCGCGTCTGGGGCTCGTGGCCGTGCCCAACGCGCGCTCCTCGCATCAACGGCCCACGCCCCACGGCGGCGGTTTGGGGTTGGTTCTGGCGGGTACCCTTGCAGGGGGTTGGCTCGCGTGGCAGAGCGGCATGACCCTGCTGGGTGAAGTACTGGTGCTCGCCGCCGTGCTGGCCCTGGTGGGGCTGCGCGATGATCTGCACCCCATGCCCGCACGTGTGCGCTTTGCCGTGCAGGCCGCTGTGTGTACCGGGCTATTGGGGTTACTGGGACTGGCAGGGGCACCCTTGTTCCTGTTGCTCACGGCCCTGCTGGCAGGTCTGTGGTGGGTCAACCTGTTCAATTTCATGGATGGCATCGACGGGCTTGCCGCAGCGCAAGCGTTGTTCATGCTGGCGGCGGCGGCGCTGCTGTGCGCCTGGGGGCATCCGGAGCGGTTGCCCCAGCCCCTCTGGGTGATGATGCCGTGTCTTGCCGCAGCGGCGGCCGGATTTTTGCTGATCAACTGGCCCCCGGCCAAAATTTTCATGGGTGATGTAGGCAGTACCTGGATCGCCTTCATGATTTTTGCGCTGGCCCTGCTCTCCATTCTGGCCGGCTGGCTTCACGCGTTCACCTGGCTGATCCTGGGGTGCGGGTTCATCGTCGACGCCAGCGTCACACTGGGGGTGCGCATCCTCACAGGCCAGCGCTGGACCGAGGCTCATCGTTCCCATGCCTACCAGCGCCTGGCCCGGCGCTGGCAGAGTCATGGCCGGGTGACGCTGGGGATGGCAGCCTTCAATCTGCTGTGGCTGATGCCGCTCGCCGCAATCGTGCAGCGCGCGCCGCAATGGGGGCTGGCGTTGCTCACCTTGGCCTTTGCCCCGGCGCTGCTGGCAGCCCTGCACTGGGGTGCGGGGAGGGCGGACCATGTCTGAGCTCTTGACGCGTATGCCCCGGTCCCTCAAGCAGGGCCTGATGCTGGCGGTGGATATCTTAGCGCTGATGTTTGCCGTGTGGGCGGCCTATGCCTTGCGCCTGGGCGAATGGTTCGTACCCAATCGGGGGCAAATGATCCTGATGCTGGCTGCCCCGGCCATCGCATTGCCGATATTTCTCAAATCCGGGCTGTACCGTTCTGTCATCCGTTATCTGGGCGAGCAGGCTCTCTGGTCGGTGTTCAAGGCCATGGCGCTGGCCGCTCTGCTGTGGGCCGTGCTAGCGTTCATGACGCAGATGACGGGGCTGGAAGGCGTGCCCCGTTCGGTGCCGCTGCTCTATGGGCTGATCGGTCTTGCGCTGGTGGGCGGATCGCGTTTCGCCGCCCGCTGGTTGCTGTGGCTGCCGCTACGCGAGCGCTTTTCCGGACGGCAGGTGCTGATCTACGGGGCGGGCGATGCGGGATGGCAGCTCGCCGCAGCACTGCGTCAGGGCCATGAATACTTCCCTGCGGGTTTTCTGGACGACGACAGCGCCCTGCAGGGCAAGGACGTGGGCGGGCTGCGTGTGTACGCGCCCACCCAGTTGCGCAGCCTCGTGGAGCGCTTTGACATCCACGACGTCATTGTCACGCTGCCCAATGCCTCGAGCGCGCAGCGGCGCGAAGTGGTGGCGTTTCTGGAACAGTACCCGGTGCGCGTGCGCATCCTGCCCGCCCTGGTGGACATTGCCAACGGCCGCCACCTCATCAATATGGTGCGCGAAGTGGATATTGGGGACCTCCTGGGGCGTGACCCGGTGGCCGCCGACCCCAACCTGCTGGGGCGCTGCATCACCGGCAAGACCGTGCTGGTGAGCGGGGCGGGGGGGTCCATCGGCACCGAACTATGTCGCCAGATTGCGGTGCTGCGCCCCGCACGCCTCGTATTGCTGGAAGCCAGCGAACACGCCCTCTACCAGGTGGAACGCATGCTGCGTGCCATGGCCGACTTCGAGATCGTGCCGTGCCTGGGGTCGGTGGCCGACGCACCCTTGCTGGCGCGCCTCTTTGATGCACAGGACGTTCACACCGTGTATCACGCCGCAGCGCACAAGCATGTACCGCTGGTGGAGATCAATGCGCTGGAAGGGGTGCGCAACAACGTGCTAGGGACCCATACGCTGGCCGAGGCAGCCTATGCTGCGGGGGTGGATGCCTTTGTGTTGATTTCCACCGACAAGGCTGTACGCCCGGCCAACGTCATGGGCGCCACCAAGCGCTGGGCCGAGCTTATCGTGCAGGCCATGGCGCAGCGTGCTGCTGCGGCGGGGCGGGGGCAGCGATTCTGCGCCGTGCGTTTTGGCAATGTGCTGGGCTCCAGTGGCTCGGTGATTCCGCTGTTTCGCGAACAGATCGCCGCGGGTGGGCCGGTGACCGTCACCCACGCTGAAGTGACGCGCTATTTCATGTCCATTCACGAAGCCGTGGAGCTGGTCATCCAGGCGGGCAGCCTCGCCCGGGGTGGTGAAATCTTTCTGCTCGACATGGGCGAGCCAGTGCGCATTGCCGAGCTTGCGCGCAACATGATCCGTCTCGCCGGGTTTGGTCTGAACGACATCGATATCGTCTACACCGGACTGCGTCCCGGTGAAAAACTCTTCGAGGAACTGCTCATCGCCAGCAGCAAGGCACAGCCCACCGCACACCCCAAGATTATGCGGGCGGATGATCCCTGCCTTACCGAGGAGGCGCTGCAGGCTGCCGTGGCGCGCCTGCGCGAGGGGGTGCTGGCACGCGACGAGGCGGGAGTGCGCGCGGTGCTGACGGGCGCACCTTAGTTTGGCATAATCGCCAGACTGTGGTCGGACAGCCAGGATCACGGGCAACCATGCGGAGGTGACATGTCCCAAACTTACACCCTGAAAGTCAACGGTGCCACCCACACCGTGACGGCCGACGATCCCAAGATGCCCCTGTTGTATGCCCTGCGCAATGATCTTGCCCTGCGCGGCCCGCGCTTTGGCTGCGGGTTGGGCCAATGCGGCGCCTGCACTGTGCATCTGGAGGGGGTTGCCGTGCGCTCCTGCAGCGTGCCCATCAGCGATGCGGCAGGCAAATCCATCACCACCCTCGAGGGGCTGGGCAGTCCCGAGCATCTGCATCCCATCCAGCAGGCCTTCGTCGACGAGCAGGCCGCCCAATGCGGTTACTGCATCAACGGCATGATCATGCAGGCCAAGGCCCTGCTGGACCATAACCAGCATCCCAGCGAGCAGGACATTCGCGACGCGCTGGCACTCAACCTGTGCCGTTGCGGCACCCACGCCCGCATCATCCGCGCCGTCCAGCGCGCTGCTGCGGCGCTGGCTTGAGGGAGGACCCCATCATGACGCATGACATCCTGACGCACGAGCGCCTCACCCGCCGCGCCTTTCTCAAGGGCGCCGGCTCGCTGGTGGTGACCTTTACCTTCCTGCCCCAGCGCAGCTCGGCCGCAGATGCTGCAGCCCCGGGCAAGAGTGTCGCCACCAACGCTGTGGACGGCTTCATTGAAATCCATCCGGATAATACGGTGACGATTTATTCGGGCAAAGTGGATCTGGGCACCGGCGTGCGCACGGCGATCACTCAGATTGCCTCAGAAGAACTGGACATGCCGCTTACCGCCGTGTCGGTGATCCAGGGCGACACCCTGACCACGCCCGACCAGGGCGTGACCTTTGGCAGCCTGTCCATCCAGGTGGGAGGCATGCAGATTCGCCAGGCCTGTGCCACAGCGCGCGCGGTTCTGGTGCAGCGTGCAGCCGAGCGCTTCAAGGTGCCCGCCAGCGTCATCAAAACCCATGAAGGCCAATGCTGGAACGGCAGCGAGCGCGTGCCCTATGCCACGCTGATCGAGACCGAAGGCCTGATCCTCAAAGTGGATCCCAAGGCACTGCTCAAGGCGCCCGCCGACTATGTCATCGTGGGTCGTTCGGTGGCACGTCTTGACATTCCCGGCAAGGTTACCGGGCGCTTTGAGTACATGCAGGACTTTCGCCTGCCGGGCATGCTGCATGCCCGCGTCATCCGCCCTGCGGGGGTACACGCCGAACTGCTGTCGGTGGACGATAGCGCCGCGCGCAAGCTGCCGGGGTTCGTGGCCACCGTGCGCGAAGGCAATTTTCTGGCGGTGGTGTCGCGCACCGAATGGGGAGCCATCCAGGCGAGCCAAGCCATCCGACCCGTGTGGAGCGACTGGCAGGGACTGCCCGAGCAGGACAAGCTGTGGGCGTATGTGCGCAACACGGCCGTGAGCAAGAGCGAGGATCTGCAAAAGGTGGGCGACCCTGCGGCCGTGCTGCAGCAAAGCCCCAAGGCGTTGCGCGCCACCTACGACTTCGCCATCCACACCCACGGCTCCATCGGCCCTTCCTGCGCCGTGGCGGAATGGAAGGACGGCAAGCTCACCTGCTGGAGCGCCTCGCAACAAACCCATCTGCTGCGCAAGCAATTGGCCCAGATGATGAAGGTGCCTGACGCCGACGTGCGCTGCATCTACATTGATGGCTCGGGCTGCTATGGGCGCAACGGTCACGAGGATGCGGCCGCCGACGCGGTGCTGATTGCGAAGGTGGTCAACCAGCCGGTGCGCGTGCAGTGGATGCGCGCCGACGAACATGGTTGGGACCCCAAGGGTCCGCCCACCCTGCTGGATTTTGCCGGGGCGGTGGACGAGACCGGGCATATTGCGGCTTGGTCGTCGCAAGCCTACATTCCACAGCGACCCGCGCAGGTGTCGGTCACCCTGCTCACCGCCGATCTTGCCAATATGCCCCATGAGGACGCCCATCCGGGCAATGTGCACCAGGCGCTGGCCATCGGCTACCAGGTGCCCAACCTCAAGACCACCGTGCATTCCTTAAGCCATACGCCGTTTCGGGCCTCGTGGATTCGCGCCCCGGGCAGGATGCAAAACACTTTCGGCAATGAAAGCTTCATGGACGAACTGGCGCATGCCGCCGGTGGTGATCCGGTGGCCTTTCGCTTAAGCCACCTCAACGATGCGCGTGGGCGCGAATGCCTGGAGCGGGTGGCCCGTCTCGCCCAGTGGCAGCCGCGCACGACTCCGGCCAGCACCGAAGGCGACGTGGTGCGTGGTCGCGGCGTGTCGTACATCAAGTATGAACTGGTGCGCACCTATGTGGCGGTGGTGGCCGACGTGGAGGTCCACCGCAAAACCGGCAAGATCCGCGTGACACATTTTTACGTGGCCCACGACTGCGGCCAGATCATCAATCCGGATGGGCTTAAAAACCAGCTGGAAGGCAACATCATCCAGACCATCAGCCGCACCCTCCTGGAAGAAATCAAGTTTGATCGCTCGCACATCACCTCGCTGGATTGGAAGAGCTATCCCATCCTGACCTTCCCCGAGGTGCCCACCATCGCCATGGACCTGATCGACCGCCCCAATGAAAAGCCTTGGGGTGCGGGAGAGCCCACCGCCTCGGTGGTGCCGTCGGCCATTGGCAACGCCGTGTATGACGCCCTCGGGGTGCGTCTTCGTTCCGTTCCGTTCACCCCGCAAAAGGTTATGCAAGCCATGAGGACAACCATATGAACCATTTCGTAAAATTGCGGCAACTGCTGTGGGTGTTGGTGTTTGCGGCGGGTCTCGCCCAGGCCGCTGATGGTAAGACCGAGCTGCTGTGGCTGGGACAATCAGCCGTGCGCATCTCCACACCAGGGGGCAAGGTCATCCTGGTGGATCCCTTCCTCACCAAGAACCCCAAAACGCCCGAGCAATACAAAAACCTCGACGCGTTGGGCCATGTGGACCTGATTCTCGTCACCCACGGCCATGCTGACCATCTGGGCGATGCGCCGGAGATTGCCAAGGCCCAGCATATTCCCGTCATCGCCGTGGCCGGCCTGAATCAGTCGCTGGTCACACTGGGCGTGCTGCCGCCCGAACTGGCACCGCGCATGAACAAGTCGGGCACCATCACGCCCTTCGAGGGCATCAAGATCACCATGGTCCACGCCGAACATACTTCGGAAGTGGTGTGGCATAACCCCGTCACCAACAAGGACGAAACCCATGTGGGTGGCGAGCCGGTGGGCTTTATCATCGAGATGGAAAACGGTTTCAAGATCTACCACATGGGGGATACAGGCCTCTTTGGCGACATGAAGCTCATCGCCGACTATTACAGGCCTGATCTGGTGTTGATTCCCATTGGTGGCCATTTCGTGATGGACCCCAAAGACGCCGCCTATGCGGTGCGCTACTGGTTGAAGCCACATTATGTACTGCCAATACATTACGGCACCTTCCCTGTCCTGAAGGGTACGCCTGAAGAATTCATCAAGGCGCTGGGCCCCTCCCGCACCAAGGTGCTGGATCTTAAGCCCGGCGGTTCGGTCAGCTTCTAAGCCAGCCCAACCCCTGCGAAGTGCCGGCCTGCGGCCGGTACTCGCAGCCGATGAATCCGGAATAACCCAACTGATCGATCAGATCGAACAGGTAAGGGTAGTTCACTTCTCCCTCGTCGGGTTCATGCCGCTCGGGTACCCCGGCCACCTGCAGATGCCCCACACGACCTCCTGGTAGATATTGGCGCAGGCGCATGGCGAGATCGCCCTCCACGATCTGGCAGTGATACAAATCCATTTGCACTTTGAGATTGGGGACCCCCACTGCCTCCACGATCTCGTGGGCCTCGGCCTGGCGGTTGAGCAGGTAGCCCGGCATGTCGCGCGGGTTGATGGGTTCGATCAGGATGTCCATCCCGAGAGGGGCGGCCTGGGCCGCTGCCCAGGCGAGATTGTCGAGGTAACACGCGCGCAGGGCGGCTGGGTCGTGATTGGGCGGGGCAAGCCCCGCCATCACATGCAAGCGTGGGCAGGATAACGTCGTGGCGTAGGGCAGTGCCTGTTCCAGAAAGCTGCGCCGAAATGCGTCGCGGCGCCCGGGCAGGGCAGCAAGGCCACGCTCGCCCCGTTCCCAGTCGCCCGGCGGTGCGTTGAACAGCACCTGGCGCAACCCCAGGTCTTTTAGCCGGACAGCCAGCTCTTTTGCCGGCCAGGCGTAGGGAAACAGGCATTCTACCGCGTCAAACCCATCGGCCCGGGCAGCAGCAAAGCGCTCGGGAAAGGCGTGTTCTCCATACATCAAGGTGAGGTTGGCGGCAAAGTGGGGCATGACGAACTCCAATGAGCGTTGAACGCTGGATGGTACGCCGTGAAGGCGGTGGAATTCCAGCAGAACCCCTGGGGTCTGTCCCCGCTGTTACTTCACCAATTGGCCGCGAATTTCACCGGACGGATTGCTGGCGGTATGGATGTTGACGTACCACAGGCCCTTCTCCAACGCCTCAGCCTGCTCATGCGTCAGCACGGCTTCCCCGCGGATGGGGCTGGCGAGGTTGCCATTGAGCTTGATGACCACACCCGCCGTTTCCGTGGCGCTAGCCGGGCCGTGGAAATGCGCAGCCGTGGCGGGACCACTCAAGCCCGCGTAGGTGATGGTGTACGTCAGTCGGGAGCTTGCCGTATCGAACATGGCATCGGCGGTACCGGTGCCCGGGCCGCTTTTGGCCGGTACTTCAGAGGCCGTGGTCAGCTGTGCCCGGTAATGCAGTGTTTCGGCCCAGACTGGAGAGGCCAACAACAGGGACAGGGTCGCGAGTGGGATCAGTCTCGATAAAGGGCGCATGGGGGTCTCCTCAAGTGTTGTGGGGTTGAGTCCCGACCGCTTTTGGATCGAGTCCAAACCTGTCACCATACTACGCTGGTTCTGACAAAAATCCATCAGTCATGGTAAATCCGAGCATGCGGTTTGAACTCTCGGGGGTAACCGGGTAGCATGGAAGTGAACATACAATGAGGAGGAACGTCCGTGATTCTTATCAAGACCATCATTAAGGTTTTGTTCTGTGTGACCCTGGCGGTATCCATCGCCTCATGCGCCACGACGCAGCCGCCCCGTTCAGCCGAGCAGGTGGCCGCGGACAAGCAACTGGCGGATGCTGTGGCGCTCAAACTGTCCGAAGATCCGAATATCTACGCCGTGCATATCGATGTCAGTGCCAGAGGGGGCGTGGTCACGCTCTCCGGTTATGTTTTTGAGAGCAATGACCTGTTTGCGGCCCCCCAGCTGGCAGCCAAGGTTCCAGGCGTTACTTCCGTGGTGAACCAGTTGACGCTGGAAATCATGGGGCGTGGTGGCAGGCGATAGCCATCCGCTATAGATTCACTGCACGCTTCTTTCGTCCAAAACGGGGTTATGCCTAAGGTTATAATCTTACCCATTCATAGGACGATGCAAGGGGCGACATGGCAACATACGACGAGGTGAGGGGAGTCTTGGGGCAAACGTTGCAGTTGGGCGATCGAACGCTGACACTGATGCCTGACACCCCGTTGCTTGGAAATCTGCCTGAATTGGACTCGATGGCCGTCGTCAATCTGATTGCGGCACTTGAGGACCAGTTCGGGTTTGCCATCGAGGACGATGAAATCAGTGCGGACGTATTTGCCACCATGGCTAGTCTAGCCCGGTTTGTGGACCAGAAACTGGTCCAATGAACGGCCCCGGCCACCCCCCTCTGCAACCCTTTTTTCTCGACGCCCATCCAGGGCGTCGATTCTGTGTGTTCTACCCAGCCATCGGGACCTGCCGTGGCAGCGTGCTCTATGTCCATCCGTTTGCAGAAGAGATGAACAAATCTCGTCGCATGGCTGCACTGCAGGCGCGCGCCCTGGCGGCCTCCGGGATTTCGGTACTGACTCTAGACTGTTACGGTTGCGGTGATAGTAGCGGTGATTTTCGTGAGGCGCGCTGGGATATCTGGAAGGCTGACATCGCAGCTGGGGTGGCCTGGCTTCGGCAGCGAACGGCCGCTCCCATCTCCATGTGGGGGTTGCGGTTGGGGGCCCTCCTGATGCTGGATGTGGCAAATTCCAGCGATCAGCCCTTCGAACGCCTGGTGCTGTGGCAACCTGTGCTGAGTGGGCGCACATTCCTGACGCAGTTTTTAAGGTTGCGTCTGGCGAGCGAGATGCTCAATGGTACAGGCGAAAAGCCTAGCGTTCAGGGTCTAAGGGAGCGGCTTGCTGCCGGTGAGACCCTTGAAATTGCAGGTTATGAACTGGCATCACCGCTCGCCACAGCGCTCGATGGCCTCGAACTGGCTGATTTGGGGCTGCCCGGCACCCCGCACGAATGGCTGGAAATTGGGGACGGACCCCAAACGCCGGCCACCACCCAGGTGATCGAAGCCTGGACCAAACGCGGTATTCTCGTGCGTAACCAGCGCCTGCAAGGCGAGCCTTTCTGGCAAACCCAGGAAATCACGGAATGTCCGGAACTGATCGTGCGAACCACGGAAGGTTTTACCCATGGCCTTTGACGAGCAGCCCCTGGCCTTCGACTGTGCGGGGGATACCCTGGTGGGCATTCTGGCGCGCCCGGAGCTCCACACTGCCGCTCGCGGGGTGTTGGTCATCGTGGGTGGACCACAATGCCGCACGGGAAGCCACCGCCAGTTCACTTTACTCGCCCGTGACCTCGCACGGCGCGGCATACCTACCCTGCGCTTCGATTACCGGGGTATGGGAGACAGCGCTGGAGAGCGACGCGATTTTGAGCAGGTGGATCTGGATATTCGCATGGCCCTGGACTTGTTTTTTGAACAGGTGCCCCAGCTGGAAGAAGTGGTCTTGTGGGGCCTGTGTGATGCGGCTTCAGCTGCGCTGTTCTATGCCCACCAGGATCCTCGGGTTTCTGGCCTTGTGCTGGCCAACCCCTGGGTGAGAACCCTGGAAGGGCAAGCCAAGGCACAGATCAAACACTACTACCGGGCGCGCCTGACTGATGCGGCCACGTGGCGCAAGGTGTTCTCGGGCAAGTTCGATTTCCGGGCTTCGGTCAGGGGTGTTTTAGGCGCATTGCACAAGGCGGTCCTGCCCGGCCGGAAGGCGCGGCAGGGTAATCGACTCCTGCCTGAGCGGATGAGAAGCGCCTTTGAGCGATTTGGGGGGCCGATCCTACTCATCATCAGTGGTGAAGACCTCACGGCGAGGGAGTTTGAGGATGTGGTCCAGGCATCTCCCTCTTGGCGCGCGTTGCTAGGTACACCCCGGGTGACGCGTCAGGACCTCGTAGAGGCAGACCATACCTTTTCGCGCAAGGCCTGGAAGGATCAGGTGGCAGACTGGACTGGGGAGTGGTTGGGGTCATGGTGAATAAACGCGTATTGATGGTTGCCTACCATTACCCGCCCCTCCAGGGGAGTAGTGGCATCCAGCGCACCTTGAAATTTTCCCAGTATCTGCCGGAATTTGGCTGGCAGCCCATCGTTCTGGGTGCGCATCCGCGCGCCTTTCAGTCCACCAGCACCGCGCAAATGGACGAAATTCCTAGCGATGTGATCGTGCATCGGGCTTTTGCCCTCGATACCTCCCGCCACTTGGCCATTTCTGGACGATATCCCCTGGCGATGGCCCTACCGGACCGGTGGGTATCCTGGGTTCTGGGGGCCGTGCCCGCGGGGCTTCGATTGATCAGAAAATACCGCCCAGAAGTCATCTGGTCCACCTACCCCATTGCCAGTGCCCATCTGATTGGCTTGATCTTGCATCGCCTCACGGGAATTCCATGGGTGGCGGATTTTCGCGATTCTATGACCGAGGATGCCTATCCACCGGATCCCACCGTACGAAAGGTCTATCAGTGGTTAGAGCGCGAGACCATTCGGCATTGTACGCGGGCTGTATTCACGACGCCCAGTGCGGTCAGGATGTACAGGGATCGTTATCCGGAAATTCCAGGAGAGCGTTTTAGCGAAATTCCCAATGGTTATGATGAAGAGAACTTCGTCAATGTGGAAAATCGACAGGGTTCTGAAAAAACGCACCAGAGACCCTTCGTTTTACTGCACAGTGGCATCATTTACCCCAGTGAGCGGGATCCCCGGCAGTTTTTTGAAGCGCTCGCTGAGCTTGATCGCGCTGGAAAAATAACTTCTGACACGCTTCAGGTAGTATTGCGGGCCACGCAACATGACGATTATCTGGCGCAGATGATCCAGGAGTTCGGCATTGGCCACCTTGTGCATCTGAAACCCCCGATACCCTATCATGATGCCTTGTCAGAAATGCTGACGGTGGATGGGCTACTGATTTTGCAGGCCTCCAATTGCAATCATCAAATTCCTGCAAAGATTTACGAGTATTTTCGAGCGCAGCGCCCAATTCTGGCATTGACGGATCCTGAGGGAGACACCGCCACGACGCTCAGAAGGGTGGGGGTGGCAACGATTGCGCCACTGGATTCCAAACAAGCTATCATTAACGAATTGTCGCGATTTCTGGAACTGCTTGAGAAGGGCAATGCCCCGCTCGTTCAGAGGGCGCAGGTGCTTGCCTGTTCGCGTCAGTCCAGGACAGGGGCATTAGCCCAATTGCTGGATGAAGTCCGAATTTTCTGAGGGAGAGTGTATTGCCATGGCCGCAAATACCGTTTTCAAGAAAACATACCTGGCGCTCTGGTCGGCTGTTCTGGTGTCCGGAATAGGGCTTTCTGGTTGCTGGAATAGTCAGTCCCCCCAGGATCTGCTGAAGGAAGCGCAGAACTACCATGCCAAAGGTGATGACCCTGCAGCCATTATTCAACTCAAAAACGCTTTGCAGAAGGACGCCAATTATGGCGATGCGCGTTACCTTCTGGGAACCCTATACAAGGAGACGGGGAATCTTGCCGCCGCCGAGGATGAACTTCACCGAGCCCTGCTGTCCGGTGTAAACAAGGAAAAAGTACAAGGCGACCTGGGGCAGGTTTATTTAAGTCGTGGTGAGTTTCAAAAGGTCATCGACGAGATCAAGCCAGACAGTGCTTCAAAGCCGGAAGTACAGGCCAGCATTCTAGTACTGAGGGGCGATGCGTTCATCGGTTTGGGTAACCGGGAAGATGCAGCCGCTTCTTTTGAAGAAGCTCAAAAAACAGATCCCGCGTATCTGGGCGCCATATTGGGCCAGGCGAGATTACAGGCGGCAGAAGGCAAGCTGGACGCTGCCCTGAATCTTGTGGGACAGGTCATCACCAAAGATCCTCGCAATGTGGATGCCTGGATCATGAAGGGGGACATGTATCGTGCTACTGACAAGACTGATGCTGCTGCAGACGCCTACAAACAGGCTGCTGCCATAGACAGCAAGAACCCCCAGGCGCACGCCAATCTAGCGGCTCTGTATGTCACTACGGGCCAAATGGATTTGGCGCAGACAGAAATCGCTACTTTTGAGAAGTTGTATCCCAACAGCCTGATGGGCAAATACCTTCAGGCCCTGTTGAGTTTTAGGGCCCAGAAATTCACTGTTGCCAGGGATGATATCGCTCAGGTCCTAAAGGTGGCTCCGGATCACATGCCCAGCGTTTTGTTGGATGGCGTCACGGCATATCAATTGGGTTCAATGGAGACGGCACAAAAAGAGCTTGGGCGTTTTGTCGAAGCGTTTCCGCAAAACGCCTATAGTCGGAAAATGTTGGCACTGGTTGATTTGAAACAGAAGCAGCCCGTTGAGGCGTTGAAGGCATTGGCACCCTTAATGGGAGTAGCGCATCCTGAGCCCCAGGTGGTAACGCTGGCTGCCGAAGCGTATTCGTTGACAGGCGAATACAGCAAAGCTGCACAGATGCTGGAAAAGGAAGCCACAAAAGATCCAGAAAATGCCACATTGCGCACGCAACTGGGGCTCACGCGCCTGGCAAGTGGCCAGACCGGACGCGCCATTGCCGATCTGGAGTCAGCGGCAAAAATGGATCCCGCACACATGGAAGCTGAAAATGCCCTGGCGATGACCTATCTAGGCAAGAAGGATTACGACCAGGCGCTGCTCTATGCACAACGAATGGTGAAAAAGGATCCCAAAAATCCAGCCTACCGCAATCTGGTCGGTGCGGCCTACGTTGGAAAAAACGACTTGGTCAACGCCAGAAAAAGCTTTGAGGCAGCCTTGGCTACGGACAGCAGTTATGTTCCGGCAGAGCTTAACCTTGCTCAGATCGATCTGAAACAGAACAAGGTTCCCGAAGCCAGCAAACGTTTTGAGGATATCCTGACCAAGGATAAAAACAATCTGCAGGCCATGATGTTCCTGGCTGGAATTGCAAAAAGCACTGGAGACGACTCAAAGGCGATTGACTGGTTGCAAAAGGCGGCCAAAGCCAACCCCAAGGTATTGCAGCCGCGTGCCGATCTTGTGCGTTACTATCTGCAAAAGAAGCAGAACAAGGAGGCCGTTGACCAAGCCAAGGAAGCGGTTGCTGCCGATGCTAACGACACGAATGCGCTCGATCTGCTGGGTTCCACGCAACTGGCTGCAGGCCAGAGTAAAGACGCCGTAGCCACTTACACCAAACTCGTTCAACTGGTGCCGCGAGCCCCCGTGGCTTATTACCGGTTGGGGAATGCTCAGGTCATGGCCCAGGATGATGCGGGAGCAGCGGTATCTTTTGGTAAGGCACTGCAATTTCAGTCTGATTATCAGGACGCACTCAATGCCCTGGTTGCATTAGATCTTCGTGCTGGCAACTATGCTGAAGCCGCCAAACTGGCACATGATTATCAGGTGCGCTTTCCAAAATCGCCAGAAGGGTTTGTACTGGAAGGTGATATAGCTGCGGCACAAAAGGACTACGTCAAGGCGGCAAATGCTTACGGACATGCACAGACTGTAGCAAAAACTACTGCGGCAGAAATCAAGCTGCATAGTGTTCTGAGCTTGAGTGGTAAGGCTGCCCAGGCAGACAATCTTATGCTGCAATGGCTGAAGGCCTACCCCAATGATCTTCTGGCCCGTACTTATCTGGCATCGGCCTTTCTTAAGGAAGGCAACAGCAAATCAGCCATGGAGCAGTACCAGATTCTGCTTCAGAAAGCGCCTGACGATGCGTTGGCGTTGAACAACCTGGCATGGATCTATCACGAAGCGAAAGATGGCCGTGCTCTTGAAACAGCAAGGCATGCTAATCGGGTGGCGCCGGGCAACCCTCAGGTCATGGACACTTTGGGGTGGATCCTGGTATCGGGTGGGGAGTCCAAAGAAGGACTGGATTTGTTGCAGAAGGCGTCAACTCTGGCACCATCTGATCTTGATATCCGCTACCACTATGGTTCTGCCCTGGCGCTAACAGGAGACAAGGCGAAGGCGCGTCAGGTTCTGAAGGAAATTGTGGATTCCGGAAAGGATTTCACCCAACTCAAGCAGGCGAAGGCACTACTGAGTCAGCTATAGGAACCAGCCCGACGGCGGCGACGGAATACGCCGCCCATCAAGGCAACTCCTGCTCCGAAGAGTGCCAGGGTGCCTGGTTCTGGAATATGAGTCCGAACCAGGGGCGCGCAAGCGTTTGTTCCAAAGCCTACTTGAACACTGCTGACCGTTGTGGTGGATAGTAATCCAGCCGAAGCAATGGTAAATGAAGCTGTGTTTTCGATGAAAGGGTTATGCGGGGTATTGTTGTAAATTGAGCCACTTAACGTCGTGTAGTTTCCCGAAGCATCCGGAGGTCCAAGAATGGTTTGGTCTGGACCATTGTGGTTTGGGGAGTTGCCATTCAGGTCGTTAAGAAACAGCTGATTCTTTCCCACGTTTCCATAGGGCCCAGCTGAGTCTGTCGTCCAATGTGTTGTGTCGGTTGGCGTGGACTCCACGGCAGCGTTATTCAGGGTTCCCGCCGATTGTGTTCCTGATGAGCCGATTGTGACCAACGACCCTGAAATCGTTGTTGATGTATTGTTGGCAAGATCGATAGAGTTGGATGAGCTTTGGTTGAGACTGAAAAACAGCGAGCTGATGGCCTGCCCGACGTTCTTGATATTGGGTTCCAAATTGGTAAGCGTCACCACCATGGAATTAGCCGAAATATTGAGAACGACCTCAGCACTGACAGGATCACCAGCGGGGTCAGTTGCCCCAGCCACAGTCTCGAATGTATAGATGTTCGCGTGTACAGGCAGTGCCAGAGACACTGCCGCCACGAAGATCCATTTCGAAAGTCCTGGCACGGAGGATTTCATTTTTTTGAAGCAGACAATATTTATAAGTAGAGTGTAGCCACAAACCATTCTTCAGGGAAGGAGCCGCCACCTTTTGGCACGGCTCCTTTTTGTACATTATCCCCTTGAATCAAGCCTGCGGCTATACAGGCGCTCTCAGGCACCCATTTTACGACGCAATGACCAGCCAATGCCCAGCAAACCGCAGCCTAACAGAGCGATGGTGGCTGGCTCAGGGGCATATTGCAACTTGAGCTGGCCAGCGTTGCTGATAAACATATTAGTAGGTATGACGTTATATGTGCCGGTGGTTACGGTGGGGAACGCCGCAGATGTCATCGAATTCAATGCGGAAACCAGATTGGGGTCAATTGTGTACGCACCCGGGTTTGTGACGGTGTTGGGGTTTGCAGTTGCATCCAGAGAGGCATTCGTGGTCACAAAACCCAGTACCAAGCCAGATAAGTTGAGAGCGTTGCCACTGCTGTCCAGTAGCACGTTGGACGGCGTCAGTGTTGTTGGCGCCTGGCTGGTGACCGTTACTGTGCCATTATCTGTAGGCTGACCGCTGGCTTGAATAAATCCACCTCCAGTGGAGGGGTTTCCCGTATTGGATATGGTAAAGGACGCAATCTGCGTTCCAGTGGCAGCACCATAATCGTTAGCAGCACTTGAGGC
>DAICZS010000028.1:0-333 GCA_027311025.1 Ferrovaceae bacterium | reverse complement strand
GGTTATTACTGTCAAGTATCACATTCGTTGGGGTCAATGTCGTTGGTGCCTGACTTGTCACTGACACTTGGCCGTTTGCAGTAGGCGTGCCATCGGGATTGATAAACCCGCCACTTGTAAGTGGATTGAAGGTCGGTGAAATGGTGAAGGATGCAATCTGGGTGCCGGAAGTAGCGCCATATTCGTTTGCGGAAGTACTACCGTATGTGGTTGTCCCTTTCGTCGTTGAGGCACTGTAATACAGATTGAAAGTCCCACCTGTGAATACAAAGCTACCTGTGGAGAGATCGGTCAGGTCATTAGCAGTAAACGTGCCTGTGAGCTGGCCACCAT
>DAICZS010000027.1 GCA_027311025.1 Ferrovaceae bacterium | reverse complement strand
CCAGGTTGTCGAAACGCCACCCTCGCCACAGCCCCCGCTACCCCCCCTGGATCAAAGCGATCATTTCATGATCGGCGCGATGGCAGGCCTGATTGGCAACAAGTCCCTGATGCGACTTTTCGATACGGAAGCGGTCATCCAGCATCTGGTGGCCACCGTGGATAATCTGCCGCGCCGGATTGTTCCTGCCAACGCCATGCCCATGGAGCCGCCAAAGGGAGCATTGATCGTGGAAGGGCGCGAGGATGAGTGGACGCTCAGCGCAAAAAATGCCGCGCGTTATGCCCCTTATGTCAAAATTGCCGAAGCGGTCGACCCCGTAAAACTGGTTGATCTCTACATCCGGCTCTATCCGTTGTTCCAGAAAGCCTATGAATCACTGGGCTATCCCAAACAGTATTTCAACGATCGCGTGATGCTAGCCCTCGACGACCTGCTCATGGCGCCAGAGATTGTCGAGCAGGTCAAGCTTGTACGACCCAAAGTCTATTATCTGTTCGCAGACCCTGAATTCGAGAAGCGTTCGGCCGGGCAGAAAATCATGATGCGGATTGGCAGCAACAACGAGCGGAAAATAAAATCGAGACTGAAAGCAATCAGACAGGAGCTCGTGCTGCATCTGCACCAGCAGAAGGTGGACTGAAATACGATGATCGTGAAGCACCCTACTCATCCTAGAAAATAATTCGCCTCACCCCCCATATCAACCGCTTAGTGTGCTTGTTCGGCCATCCAGCCGCCCAATGCGGCCAGTGCGCCATCGTGTCTCCTACTGGCCAGCGTGCACAACGCAAACTCGGAATGACCCGAAGAAAACCCCAGCGGCGCCACCAAACGCCCCTCCCGCAAGTCGCGCTGTACCAATTGCTCTGGGGCAATGGCGATGCCCAGTTTGGCAACGGCCGCTTCCAGCATCAGTTGCAGGTTGTCAAAGTGGCGGACCAGATTGAGCCGAGCCGGTTCAAGCTTGTGTAATGCGGCCCATTCCATCCATGCTTCGCGCCTTGACAAGGTATAGAGCAGGGGCATTTCCAGCAGGTCTTGCGCCTTGCCTGGCAGCGGCTTCCAGTGCGGCGAACAAACGGGGCCCGCCTGGTCACTAAACAAGGTGACGGCCTGCACGCCCTTGGGCCATGGGGGGCTGGCACTGACCACCAGGGCATCGATGCGCTGGTTGAACAGATCCTGGTAATCCCCCTGTGTTTGAAGTTGCAGGTGCAGGTCTGGATGGAGGCGCTCAAAATGCTCCAGACGCCTGATGAGCCACAGGGCCATGAAACTGCCTGGCGCTGCAAGCTTGATGGATTGCCCTTTGGCACTGGACAGCAGCTGGCTGCAGGCGTCTTCCAGCATGCCCAGCGACTGGGAAGCAGATCGCTGCAGTTGCTGCCCCGCGGGCGTGAGCGCCACGCCCCCTGAATGTCGGGTGAACAAAGGCTGTCCAAACCAGTTCTCCAGCAGGCGAATCTGATGGCTCACAGCGCTATGCGTCAGGCACAGATCGCGGGCTGCCACCGAAAAATTCAACACCATGGCACAAGCCTCGAAGACCTTTATCGCGTGTAACGGTGGGAGTTTTCGCATGGCTTGATATAAATTTAATTGATACCAGCCTGTAGTATAAGTCGCTTTTATCAGGCTGCCTACCTCCCTACAATGGGCTCACCACTTTCAACCAGAGCCCGGGGGACACCCACCATGGACATTCAGGTTCCAAAACCCATCATCGATACCGCAGCAGGCGATCCGTGGCGTGGATTCAAGGGCGATCACTGGAAAACCCGGATTGCCATGCGCGACTTCATTCGCCTCAATTACGCGGAGTATCGCGGTGACGCCGGTTTTCTGGCCCCCCCCACAGAAAAAACCAGACGACAATGGTCGGTGGTGACTGAGTTGCTCAAGAAGGAACGGCTCAACGGCGGGGTTCTGGACGTTTCCACGGAGGTTGGTTCCAGGATAACGGCCCATGCGCCTGGGTTTATCAGTCGCGAAGATGAAGTGATTGTGGGTTTGCAGACCGACGCCCCACTTCGCCGGGCCATTTTCCCCAATGGGGGCATGCGCATGGTGGAACAATCCCTGGAAGAGTATGGGTTTCCGCCGGTCCCCGAGAAGATTACTGAAATTTTCAGGCATTACCGCAAAAGCCACAATGAGGGCGTTTTCGATGTGTATGACCCGGAGATTCTGGCGTGCCGTCGTTCAGGCGTGATCACCGGCCTGCCTGACGCCTACGGCCGCGGCCGCATCATCGGGGATTACCGGCGAGTAGCCCTCTACGGCGTGGACTGGCTTGTGGCGGAACGCCAACGCCAGAAGGCCGAAACGGACGGGGCTGAATTTACAGACTTCATCATCAGACAACGCGAAGAACTTTCGGAACAGGTCAAGGCACTGCTTGAACTCAAAGCGCTGGCCAATGCCTATGGTTTTGACATCTCGGCACCAGCCCAAACGGCGCTTGAGGCCGTGCAATGGCTGTATTTTGGTTACCTTGCCGCAGCCAAGGAAGCCAATGGCGCCGCCACCAGCGTGGGACGCATCACCACTTTCCTGGATATCTACATTCAGCGTGATCTGGATGAAGGGCGCATCACGGAAGCCGAAGCGCAGGAAATGATCGATCATCTGATCATCAAGTTCCGCATCATCCGTTACATGCGCACCCGGGATTTTGACGCCCTATACAGCGGCGATCCCACCTGGGTGACCCTGACCCTAGCCGGCATGAGCAGCGACGGACCGAGCCTCGTGTCGAAAACCTGTTTTCGCGTGCTGCAAACCCTGTACAACATTGGCCTGTCCCCAGAGCCCAACCTGACCATTCTGTGGAGTGTCCGTTTGCCTGCGGGTTTCAAGGCGTTTGCCTCCAAGGTGGCCATTGACACTTCTGCGGTCCAGTTTGAAAACGATGACGTCATGCTGCCCCAGAGAGTGGGCGGCATCCCCCTAGGTGATGATTACGCCATCGCCTGCTGCGTTTCTGCCATGCGCGTTGGCAAGCAGATGCAGTTTTTTGGCGCCCGGGCCAATCTGGCCAAGGCCTTGTTGTATGCCATCAATGGTGGCGTGGATGAGCTCAGTGGCGTCAAGGTGGTCGAGGGGTTTGAACCCATCACGAGCGAGTACCTCGAATACGAAGAGGTGATGCCGCGTTTCGAGGCAGTACTGGACTGGCTGGCTGCAGTTTATGTGCGGGCCCTCAACGCCATTCATTACATGCATGACAAGTACGCCCCCGAGCGCCTGATGATGGCGCTGCACGATCGGGACATCCTGCGCACCATGGCCATGGGGATTGCTGGCCTGAGCATCACGGCCGACAGCCTGTCTGCCATCAAGCATGCCCGCGTACGGGTGATTCGCAACGAAGCCGGGGTTGCCGTCGATTTTGCAATCGAGGGTAAATATCCAGCCTATGGAAATAACGACGACTCCGTGGACAGCATTGCCGTCTCCCTGACAGAGGGCTTCATGAAGCGCCTGCACCAGCACCGGTTTTATCGGGATGCCGTGCCCACACAGTCCGTACTAACCATCACTTCCAATGTAGTGTATGGCAAGAAAACCGGCGCCACGCCCTGTGGCCGGGCTGCCGGAAAGCCCTTTTCCCCCGGGGCCAACCCCACCAATGGCCGGGATGAAAACGGCTGGATCGCCGCCGGCTTCAGCGTTGCCAAGATTCCCTATGAAGCAGCGCAGGATGGCATCAGCTGGACTGCCTCGTCCACGCCGGGCAGCCTTGGCAAGACGCCCGACGAACGCATCGCAAACATGGCCAACTGCATCGATGGCTTCTGCGATGCCACTGGATTCCATATCAACGTCAACGTCCTCAACCGGGATACACTGCTCGATGCCATGAAACGCCCGGAAGAATATCCGCAACTGACGATCCGGGTGAGTGGCTACGCCGTCAATTTCATTCGGCTCACACGCGAGCAGCAACTTGACGTCATCTCACGCACTTTCCACGAAACCTGCTGACCCGGCCCAGGGTCCCACCGGGTTCATCCACTCCTACGAAACAGGTGGGGCAGTGGATGGGCCCGGTGTGCGTTTTGTGCTGTTCATGAACGGCTGTCAGATGCGCTGCCAGTATTGCCACAATCCGGACACCTGGAAACTGAAAAGCGGGCAGAAAAAAACCGTAGCCGAAACCGTGGCCGACATCGGCAAATACGCCCGGTTTCTGAAATACGTGGGAGGGCTTACCATCTCGGGTGGCGAACCGCTGATGCAGCCAGAGTTTGTTGGAACGGTGATGCGCAGGGTCAAGCAGGAATTTGGATTGCACATTGCCCTGGACACCAACGGGGCTTTCGCCGGCACGGTGCCGGATGACTGGTTTGACCCGGTTGACCTGGTGTTGCTGGACATCAAACAGATCGATCCTGTGCGGCACCGCGAGTTGACAGCCACCGAACTCCAGCCCGTGCTGGACGCGGCGCAACGTCTGGCGCGGCTGGGAAAGCCGCTGTGGATTCGCTATGTGCTGGTGCCGGGCTGGACTGACGGATTCGATGATGTAGAACGACTGGCCGATTTTGTGGCCACCCTGTCCACCGTGGAGCGGGTGGAAGTACTGCCTTTCCACAACATGGCCGCGTACAAATGGGAAGCCATGGCGGGAGGGCGCTATCAACTGGCTGATACGCCTGCACCCACCCCGGAAATGGAACAGCGCGTACGACAGCAGTTTTTCAAGCGGGGCCTGCAGGTGGTGTAGGGCTTTCTGACCGGATCAGATCCGCTCAGGCAGTTCGGACAGGTCTTTTATCTCTCCGTCGGGCTGACTGGGGATGCGTTCGGGGGCCTGGGAATAGCGATTGCACCACAGTACCTGGAACCCGAAAGCCTTGGCCGACCAGGCGTCCCAGCTATTCGAGGACAGGAAGCAGATACGGTCTTTGGCAACATTGAGTTGCTGAGGTGCCAGTTGGTAAACCCGGGGATGCGGCTTGAAAACACCCACTGCTTCAACCGACAGAACGGCGTCAAAGTACGCCGCAATCCCCGCATGTTGCGCCGCTGCAGCAAGCATCGCCGGCGTGCCATTGGAGAGGATGGCAAGCTTCATTCCCCTGTCACGCAAACGGGACAGGGTATCTGGTACCTCAGGATAGGCCGGAATGCTCAAATACAGGTTCATCAGTCGCGCATGCAGTCCATCATCCTTGATGCCTAGGCTGGTCATGGCATAGTCCAGCGCCTCCCCCGTCACCTGCCAGAAATCAGCGTGATGGCCGGCCAAGCCCCGCAACCAGGTGTATTGCAACTGCTTGGTGCGCCACAAGTCGGACAGCACTTGCCAGCGCTCGCCCAGTTCGGCCTGCGCACCACGCGTCACACTACCGACATCAAACAGCGTGCCGTAGGCATCAAAGACACAGGCAGAAATTCCACTTAATCGTTCTTTCATTTCATCTCCATGGCATTTGTGAACCCGCTCACGGCCTGTCTGCCTGTCAGCGCGCGCATCATTCCTGTATATTATCCCTGGTCAGGGGCGAAATGCCGTGCTCCCTGATAATCTCATGACGGGTCGCAGTGACAACGAATAAGAACACATTCAATGCTGCTACTGTCTATGCGCTGATCACACTTGCTTATCTGATCAGCGGAAAAGCAGCTCTCTTGCTGGCACTGCCGCCCGGCTATGCCTCGGCAATTTTTCCGCCCGCCGGAATTGCCGTTGCGGCCACCTTCATTCTGGGCGCCCGCGCCCTGCCCTGGGTGTTTCTCGGCGCATTGTCACTGAACGCCTGGACTGGATTCTCGGCCAGCCAGGATCTTGATGCAAGCAGCTTCATGGCCGCCCTGCTCATCGCGATCGCCTCCACCCTGCAAGCCGGAACAGGGGGCTGGGCACTCCGGAAAGCCGTTGGCTATCCCGCCCCTTTCGACCAGGGCTTCGAAGTGCTCCGCTTCATGCTCCTCGCACCGGTCATTTCCCTCGTCAGCGCCACGCTCTCGGTCAGCGGCTTGGCACTGCTTGGCATCGTCTCCCATGAGCGCTTTGCGGCCAACTGGTTTTCCTGGTGGGCAGGCGATTCTCTGGGCGTGCTGATGATGGTGCCCATCGTCCTGGCCCTGGCCGGTGAACCGCGCAAGTTGTGGCGAAGACGGATACGGACAGTGACCTTGCCCATGCTTCTGGGACTCGCGCTGTTCATTGGGGTATACCTCAAGGCCAACCAGTGGGAACAGGATGCGATGCTGACCGATTACCGGCAGCTCACCCAGCAATCACTGGACCAGATACGCCTGGGCTTGCAGCAGGAAAATGCCATGCTCACCCAGATGCAGGGCCTCTTCGTCCATGACCCCGCGAAAAGCATCACCCGCCAGCAGTTTCACCGCTATTGTCTGAACACGCAGGCAGAATTCCCCATGATCCAGGCACTGGAATGGGTGGCCCGGGTGAATGACGAAAACCGCGCGGCTTTCGAATCCGGCCAGGCCAGGGAAGTGAGCGGGTTTCACATCACCGAGCGTGACCCGCAGGGTACCCTGCGCATTGCGGACCGTCGACAGACCTATTACCCGGTGACGTACATCGAGCCGCTCGCGGGGAACGAAGCAGCGCTCGGTTTTGACGTGGGATCAACGCCAAAACGACTGGAAGCCATAAACCTGGCAAATGCCTCCCGACAGACAGTGACCTCCATCCCCATCAAACTGGTACAGGGCTCGGTGGGACTGCTGATTTTGAAGGCTGTGAGAGCCGATGACCAGATCATCGGGGACGTCATGGTTGTGCTGAAGGTTCAAGACTTTCTAAACCAGGCCGTTCCTGCTGCGGGCAGTGGCAATCTCTACATCCGCCTAGTGGACATGGATGCCGGGGCCGCTTTATTCAACAGCTTTCCTGACAGGCACGTCGATGTGATGACGGAGCGCACCTTCGACTTTGGCGGGCGGCACTACCTTCTGCTGACTTCGCCCACCCCGGCTTATTACCGGCAGCACCAGGGGTGGCAAAGCTGGTGGGTGCTGGCCATGGGCAGTTTCGGCACGGCACTGCTAGGCGCGTTACTGTTGCTGGCTTCTGGCTATACAGCCCGGGTGGAATCGCAAGTTGCCGAACGGGCTGAAGCCCTCAGGGAGAGCGAGGAAAGATTTCGAACCACCCTGGAAAACTCTCCCATAGGCATTGGCATTGAAGGGCTTCATGGCGAATTTTTGCAGGTCAACAATGCCTTCTGTGACATCGTCGGCTACTCCAAGGATGAGCTCTCGCGCCTGACAGCAAGCGCGCTCACCCA
Organism: Ferrovaceae bacterium; assembly: GCA_027311025.1. Classification (GTDB taxonomy): domain Bacteria; phylum Pseudomonadota; class Gammaproteobacteria; order Burkholderiales; family Ferrovaceae; genus JAJZRV01. The sequence goes on along the minus strand of DAICZS010000027.1, from coordinate 19,410 downwards.
TTCGAAGGACATAGCGGCGGATACCGAATACAGGCAGCAGCTGCTCTCGGGACAAAGCAAAACCGTGCGCCTGGAAAAACGTTATGTCCACAAGAATGGCCATCCTGTCTGGGTGCAACTGACGGCAAGCCTGGAGCGCTACGCCGACAGGACGCCGAAGCATTTCATCGTGCAGGTTGAGGACATCACTGAACGCAAAAAGCTGGAATTGCAGCTGCTGAAGGACGCGCGTACCGATGCACTCACGGGGCTTTACAACCGGCGTTACTTCTATGAACTGGCCGAGCGTGAATTCGCCCTGAGCAAGCGTCTGGCGGGTCCGCTGGCCTTAATGCAACTGGATATCGATCATTTCAAGGTGGTCAACGACACCTATGGCCATGATGCCGGCGATGCCGTACTGCGTGCGCTGAGCAACGCCTGTCGCCATGCATTGCGCGAGATCGACGTCATCGTCCGGTTTGGTGGCGAGGAATTCGTCGTGCTGCTGCCGGGCGCCGACAGAAATCGCGCCATGGAAGTGGCCGAACGGCTCAGGGTCATACTTTCCAAAACCACAGTCGTCACGGACAAGGCTGAAAACATTTCATTCACGGTATCGATCGGGGTGACCAACCACCTTCAAGACGCCGAAAACCCGGATCAAATGCTCAAGCGTGCAGACATGGCGCTCTACGCTGCCAAAAAGGCTGGAAGAAATTGCGTGCGCTACGAGTAGGATTTGTATCTGGAAGGAGCGGGTGAGTTTTTGGGGTGACGGATGGGATTCGAACCCACGACAACCGGAATCACAATCCGGGACTCTACCAACTGAGCTACCGCCACCACCGGAACAAACAACAGCACATTCTACCGCATTGGCGTGCCCGACAGGAATCGAACCTGTAACCCCCAGCTTAGAAGGCTGGTGCTCTATCCGATTGAGCTACGGGCACCTGTCAGGAACACCCTAAAATCTGGTCGGGGTGGAGAGATTCGAACTCCCGACATCCTGGTCCCAAACCAGGCGCGCTACCAGGCTACGCTACACCCCGAACCCGCGATTATCCCGGTTGGGGGCCCAAAAATCAAATCATAGCCTCTTCCAATGGCATATGAGGCTGAACGGGTTCCGTATTTCCAACGGCATATGAGGCTGAAATAGGGATTTGGGTCGATCATCTACCGACTATGGTGATCGACATGAATGACTCAAGGCTCAACTCTATCGAGCAAATCCGGGAGTTTTTGGAAGGTACGGCAAACGTCGACTTCTCCGTCCCGGCCGATGAATCTAGGCTTCACGCCTTTGTAGCAACCGTCATCAAGCGGTTCCGCTACTTCAAGCTGCCCAAGGGACCACGCGGGGTGCTGTTTGCCTATATGCAGCGTCTGACCGGGTATTCGCGGCAACATCTGTCGCGACTGATTGCGCAGTACCGTGATACCAGGACCCTCAAGCCCCAGAACAGAGCCAGCCGCACCAGTTTTACCTGCAAGTACAGCCGTGAGGACATGGTTCTGCTGGCTGAAATGGACAGCCTGCACGATACCCCCTCAGGACCGGCTACCAAGGTGTTGCTAAGCAGGGCCTATACGCTCTTTGGTGATCCGCGATTTGCCCGCCTGTCTCAAATATCGGTTTCCCATCTCTACAACCTGCGCAAGGCAGAACCCTATCTCAAGAATCGGCTGGTCCACAGAGGCACCCGACGATCACCGGTCGCAATCGGCATCCGCAAAGCCCCCGCTCCGCAAGGCTTGCCCGGTTACATCAGAATCGACACCGTTCATCAGGGCGATTGGGACGGGGACAAGGGGGTCTACCATATCAACGCGGTTGATATCGTCACCCAGTGGGAACTCGTGGCCTCCGTGGAGCGCATCAGTGAGGCTTATCTGCTGCCCGTGATCGCTATGCTGCTCGATGGCTTCCCCTTTGAAATCCGGGGCTTCCATTCCGACTCCGGTTCTGAATATATAAACCGGGAAACCGCTTCCCTGTTGGACAAGCTGCGCATCGAATTCACCAAGTCACGGCCCCGGCAAACCAACGACAACGCCCTGGCCGAGTGCAAGAACGGTGCTGTCATCCGCAAATTCATGGGATACAGCCACATCCCTCAAAAACACGCCACTGCCATCAATCAGTTCTATGCCTCAACCCTTAACCCGTATCTGAACTTCCACCGCCCCTGCTTCTTCCCGGTGGACAAAATGGACTCCAAGGGAAAGATCAAGAAAACGTATCCGCAGGACCAGATCATGACGCCATGGGAAAAGCTCAAATCCATCCCAAATTACCAGCGCCATCTCAAGCCCAGCGTCAGCCCGGAATCGCTCGAACACGAAGCCAATGCCATGAGCGATAATGAAGCCGCAAGGCAAGTACAGCAGGAAAGAAAAAGGCTGTTCCAGTTCATAAACCGTCGATCCAGATCCGCAGCATAACTACTACGGTTTCAGCCTCATCTTACGATTGGAAAATACTATCATTGAATGACGTCTGCGCCAGGAGGCGGAGTAAAGCGGAACGTGTCCGGTGAAAAATGGGGCGTTTTGTTGAACTGGGTGAAGCGAATGACGATGATGTGGCCGAAGCTGTCCTGCAGCTCCATGCGTGCAAGCGATGCGGCATCAAAACCCAGCCGGATCTTTTCAAAGCCGGACTCGGCTGTTTTGGGGGTGGCCATGACCCATTCCAGCCCTTCCGAGGCGCCCGCCTCTTCCAGGTGAAACCCCTTTTCGAGAGCATTGTCACCCGCCAGGATTGCCGCCGGCGTAGAGCCCAGGCTTTCGTTGAGCTTCTTACGCGTCACCTGCTTCAAGTCTGGATCCCAAATCCACAAGATGTGCCCATCGCCCACGATGGTTTGCGGATAGGGCTTCTGATATTCCCAACGGAATTTACCCGGCCGCGAAAACTGGAAAGTGCCGCTGCTGTTCTGCGCACCCGAGGAAGCCTTGGCCCCCAGGTTGGATTGGGTGAATTGCGCCTGCCCCGACTGCGTGTCCTGCACAAAGATTTTGAGCCGCTCCAGTCCGCTGCTCCATGCGGGTGACGCGAAGCAGGTCAGCGTCACCACCAACGCCACGGTCCAGTGGCGGGTTCCATTCAGGTTCATTTCTCGCTTCCTCCAGGCACCAGCACTTCGCGGTTGCCGTTAGTGGCCATGGAAGACACCAGCCCGGCGCGCTCCATGTCCTCGATCAGGCGTGCTGCCCTGTTGTAGCCGATGCGCAGATGGCGTTGCACCAGAGAGATGGAAGCGCGTCGCGATTGCAACACGATGGCCACCGCCTGATCGTAGAGCGGATCGGCCTCACTACCGGACGCCCCTTCGCCGCCGCCCAGTTCCATTTCGGCGGCAGCTGCAGCCCCGCCATCCAGCAGGCCTTCCACATAGTCGGGCTCGCCCTGTGCCTTCAGAAATTCCACCACGCGGTGCACCTCATGGTCGGCCACGTAAGCGCCATGAACCCGTTGCGGATAGCCGGCTCCGGTGGGCAGGTAGAGCATGTCCCCCTGGCCCAGCAGGGCCTCGGCGCCCATCTGGTCGAGGATGGTGCGTGAATCCACACGACTCGATACCTGAAAGGAAACGCGCGTGGGGATGTTGGCCTTGATGAGCCCCGTGATCACATCCACGGAAGGGCGCTGGGTGGCCACCACGAGGTGAATGCCTGCGGCGCGCGCCTTCTGCGCAATGCGCGCAATGATTTCTTCCACCTTCTTGCCCACCACCATCATGAGGTCCGCCAGCTCATCGATGACCACCACCACGTTGGGCAGGGAGGAAAGCGGTTCGGGTTCGTCGGGTGTCAGGGTGAAGGGATTGGTGATTTTTTCGCCGGCCTTTTCCGCCTCTACAAGCTTGTGGTTGTAGCCCGCAAGATTGCGCACGCCCAGCGCCGACATTAACTTGTAGCGCTTGTCCATCTCGGTGACGCACCACTGCAAGGCGTGCGCTGCCTCCTTCATGTCCACCACCACCGGAGCGAGCAGGTGCGGAATGCCGTCATACACTGACAGCTCCAGCATCTTGGGGTCCACCAGGATGAGACGCACCTGTTGCGGCGAGGCCTTGTACAGCAGGCTCAGGATCATGGCGTTGATCGCAACCGACTTGCCCGAGCCTGTGGTGCCTGCCACCAGCAGGTGGGGCATTTTGGCCAGGTCCACCACCACGGGGTGACCCGCAATGTCCTTGCCCATGGCAAGCGTCAAAGGTGAGCCCATGTCACCGTAGGCCTCCGAGCCAATGATTTCGGACAGACGCACCACTTCTCGACGCGGATTGGGAATCTCAAGCCCCATGCAGCTTTTGCCGGGAATGGTTTCCACCACCCGGATGTTGCCCACCGACAGGGCGCGTGCCAGATCCTTGACGAGGTTGACGATCTGGCTGCCCTTCACGCCCACCGCGGGCTCAATTTCGTAACGGGTAATGACCGGTCCGGGATAGGCCGCCAGCACCTTGACTTCCACATTGAAGTCGGCGAGTTTGCGCTCGATGAGGCGCGAAGTGAATTCCAGCGTTTCGGCCGAAACCGTCTCGCTTTGGGCTTCAGGTTGATCCAGCAGGGACAGAGGTGGCAGGTCAGAGTCGGGCAGCTCGCGAAACAGCGCAGCCTGCTTTTCCTTCACCGCCCGGGTGGACTGGGGGATCTGCGCTGGCGGTGGCGCAATCATCAAGGGCGCCTGGGTGTCCATCTGCTTGCGCGCTTCCACCACCACCGCTTCGCGGGCCACTTCTGCTTTCCGTCCCACCCGACGGTCCTGCCAGGCACGCCATTGCTCTAGGAGCTCCAGGGTCCCCCGCTCCACTTGGGTACCCAGCCACTCGGCCATCTGAATCCAGGATAGCCCCGTCAGCAACGAGAAGCCGATGGCAAACCCCGTGAGGAAAAGCATCAATGCGCCACTCACCCCCAGGGCATTGGCCACCATGTCGGCAAACTCGCAACCCACCACGCCACCGGCTCCGCTGCAGGTTCCCGGTCCCGTCGGCTGGAGAGGCAGTTGAAACTGGCTGCCGGCAAAACGCATGGCCTCGATGGCGGCGCTTGACAACAGCAGTACCCAGAACCCCCCCACCATGGCCACCACCCAGTGACGGCTGCGCGCGGGCTTGTCGATGCCGATGGCCTTTTCGCGATCGGAAGCCAGCGCGCGGTAACCGCGCCAGACGGCCATGACGAGCGCCACCACGAACCAGGTAGTGGAGTAGCCAAAGAGGTAGAGCAACAAATCGGAAGTCCAGGCGCCGATGCGCCCGCCGGCATTGGAGACGACGCGGGAAGAGGCAGCCACCGACCAGCCCGGGTCACTGCGATGGTAGGTCACCAGAATCATGGCCAGGTAGACAGCGGCCAGAACGACCAGGCCCAACAGGGCCTCGCGCAGCAGACGCGCCAGCTTGGAAGGAACGGGAGTGGCAGACATGCGCGGATTATAGCCTGTCTGCCGGGTGTTATACTTTGCACTTTTTGCAGGTGTATTCCCATGAGCCAAGCGCATCGCCATTGCCCCTTGTTGATCCTGGGTTCGGGTCCGGCAGGTTATACCGCCGCCGTCTATGCTGCCCGCGCCAACCTCCATCCCGTGTTGATCACGGGGGTGGCCCAGGGCGGCCAGTTGATGACCACCACCGAAGTGGACAACTGGCCCGCCGATGCCATGGGCGTGCAGGGCCCCGAGCTGATGCAGCGCTTTCAGCAGCATGCCGAACGCTTCCATACCGAAATCCTGTTTGACCACATCCACCGCGCCGACCTGCAAACGCGTCCTTTCGTCCTGGAAGGGGATAACGGCACCTACACCTGCGATGCCCTGATCATTGCCACGGGTGCATCGGCACTCTATCTCGGGCTTCCCTCCGAAGAGGCATTCATGGGCCGTGGCGTTTCGGGCTGTGCGACATGCGACGGATTCTTTTACCGCGGCGAAGACGTGGCCGTCATCGGCGGCGGCAACACGGCGGTGGAGGAAGTGCTCTACCTCAGCAACATCGCGCGCAGCGTGACCCTGGTCCATCGTCGCGACAAGCTGCGGGCCGAGCCCATCCTGGTGGACCAGCTGCTGGAAAAATCGCGCAGCGGCAACGTGCGCCTGTTATGGAACCACACGCTGGACGAAGTGCTGGGCGACGGCAGCGGCGTGACGGGCATGCGCGTCAAAAGCACCTCGGAAAATGCCACCCAGGAGGTGCCCCTCAAGGGTGTATTCATCGCCATCGGCCACCGCCCCAACACCGAGTTGTTTGCCGGCCAGCTTGCCATGGAAAACGGTTACATCGTGACCCAGACCGGACGCGCCGGCGGCTTTACCCAAACCAGCATTCCCGGCGTCTTCGCAGCCGGCGACGTGCAGGACCACGTCTACCGCCAGGCCATCACCAGCGCTGCCACAGGCTGCATGGCAGCGCTTGATGCCCAGCGCTACCTGGAGAACCTCGCCCACCCGGCATGAAACGCCCCCTGGCCATTGCGCTGCTGTTTGTCCTGCGCTGGGGCATGGGGCTTGCAACCCGCAGCATCACCCGTCCTGATGAAGGCCGCTACGCAGAGATTGCGCGCGAAATGGCCGTCTCGGGCGACTGGGTCACCCCGCGCCTGAACGGCATCCCCTATTTCGAAAAACCCCCGCTGCAATATTGGGCCACAGCCCAGAGCATCGAGATGCTGGGCCCCACCGCCCTGGCTGCACGCCTGTGGACCGCCCTCATGGGCTTGCTGGGCGTGTGGGTGGTGTGGCGCACGGGTGACCGGCTTTTTGGACACGGCAGCGGCAAGTGGGCGGCACTCGTGCTGATCAGCAGCCTGTATTACGCAGCACTGGGCCACATCAACTCGCTCGACATGGGTGTGAGCGTCTGGATGTCCGTTTCCGTCTGCGCCTTTTTGCGCGCCCAGGTGGAAGACCGGCGCTGGATGATGCTGGCCTGGGCTGCTGCGGCCGCAGCGGTGTTGAGCAAGGGCCTGATGGCCCTGGTGCTGCCCGGCGGCGCCCTGATCCTGTATTCCCTCTGGACCCGCGACCTCTCGCCCTGGCGACGCCTCGATCCCGTTCGCGGCGTGCTGCTCTTTCTGGCGCTGGCCGCGCCCTGGTTTTTTCTGAGCGCCACGATCCACCCCGAGTTCCTGCGTTTCTTCTTCATCCACGAACATTTCGAACGCTTTACCAGCACCATCCATCAACGCGAAGAACCCTTCTGGTATTTCCTGCCCATCCTGCTGGCCGGTTGGCTACCCTGGACCGGCCTGCTCTACGCCAGCGTAATCCGCCCCCTGCGCGGATTTCGCTCCCGATCCTTTTCCCCCCAGCGATTTCTGGCGCTCTATGCCCTGCTGGTGGTGGTGTTCTTCAGTATTTCCGGCTCCAAGTTGCCCTCCTACATCCTCCCGGCCTTCCCCGCCATCGCACTGCTGATGGGACGCACGCTGGCACAGCGCCCGCGCCTGCCAGCCAGCGCCATGGGGCTAGCCCTTCTGTGGTCGGCTGCCCGCACCTTCGCCGCGACCGCACTGCGGTTTCCCGAACTTGCAGCGCAATGGGGCATCCAGCCGGACATCGATGCGGACATGGTGGTGTCCTACCAGCATTTTGCCGGGTGGATGCTGGCCGCCAGTGCCTCGCTCATGGCCGGCGTGCTGCTGGCGTTGCGCTGGCGCACTCTGGCGCTCAAGGCGTTCACCGCCCTGGCCCTGGCCTCGCTCGTTGCGGTACAGCTGCTGCTGCAAGGAAGCGAAGCCCTCGCTGACGTCACCTCCAGCCGCCGCATTGCCGCAGAACTTGCCACAGAATTTCGGGCAGCCTCCAATGTTTACAGCGTCGGGACCTATGACCAGACGCTGGACTACTACATACAACGCACCGTGGTGCTGGTGGCGTTCCAGGACGAACTGGCGTTTGGCCTGAGCCTTGAACCCTGGAAATCCATTCCCACACTGGCAGCATTTCATCCCATATGGCTGCAAGACACGGAGGCGCGAGCCATCATGGCACCCACCACCTATGATGTGCTGGCAGCCCAGGGCTGGCCCATGCGCGTGATTTTTCGGGACACCCGCCGTGTTATAGTGGCGCGGATATGAGCCTGGCCAGTTTTTCATTGATCCTCACCGGCGTTTTGCTCAACGCCGTCGCTCAGCTGTTGCTCAAAGCCGGCACCAACGCCATTGGCCATTTCGCCTTCGAGTGGCGCAACATCGTTCCCATCGGCTGGCAGGTGGCCACGGAGCCACACATCCTGGGCGGCCTGTTCTGCTATGGCATCAGCGTGGTGGTGTGGATTCTGGCTCTCTCGCGCGTACCCGTTTCCATGGCCTATCCCATGCTGTCCATCGGCTACGTGGTCAATGCCATGGCCGCATACTGGTTACTGGGAGAATCCTTTTCTGCCATGCGACTGACGGGCATTTTTGTCATTATTCTGGGAGTGTTTCTCATTGCACGCAGTTGATTCGAAGAAGGCCAAGCCCTTCCTGCCCTTTGCCCGCCCCACCATCGACGAGACCATGGTGTCTGCGGTGGCCGATACCCTGCGCTCCCTCTGGATTACTTCAGGGCCGCAGGTGCTGGCCTTTGAAAAGGCCCTGTCCGAATATCACGGCGGTCGTCCGGTTCGCGTATTCACTTCGGCCACGGCCGCCCTGGAAGTGGCCCTACTCGTTGCGGGCATCGGCCCGGGCGACGAAGTCATCATGCCGGCCCAGACCTTTTTTTCCTGCGCCAATGCCATCGCCCATACCGGGGCCCGGCCGGTCTTCGTGGACGTGGACCCCATCACCCGCAACATGGACCTGGCCGCCACCGAGGCGGCCATCAACCCACGCACGCGCGCCCTCATGCCCACGCATTTTGCGGGGCTGCCCATGGACATGGATGCCCTCTATGAGCTGGCCGGGGACACCGACCTGCGCGTCATCGAAGATGCGGCACTGGCCATCGGCAGTCAGTGGCAGGGACGGCGCATCGGCAGCTTTGGGGACATTGCGAGCTTCAGTTTTCATCCCAATAAAAACATGACCACCATCGAGGGTGGCGCACTGGTCTTTGCCGATGAAGCCGAAGCGCAGCTGGCCGAGCGCTTCCGCTTTCATGGCATCGCGCGCAATCCGGATGGCACACGCGACGTCACGGTGTTGGGGGGCAAGTACAACCTGCCCGACGTCAACGCACGCCTGGGGTTGCTGCAGTTGGCCCGCTTGGACGAGTTCACTGCGCGCCGCCAGAAGCTTGCGGCACGCTATTTCGAACAACTGCAGACCGACCCACCCTGCACGCTGCCCGCGCGCGGCGATGCCGGCCATAGCTGGAATTTCTTTGCACCGTTGTTGCCGCTCGACCAGCTGACCCTGACGCGCAAACAGGTCATGGATGCATTGCAGGCCGAAGGCATCGGCACCGGCATCTCTTACGAAGCCGTGCATCTCACCACCCAGTACCGCAAACTGGGCTACCGCGAGGGTGATTTTCCCCATGCCGAGCACATTGCCTGCACCACCCTGACCCTGCCGCTCTATCCGGCCCTGGAAGAGGCCGACGTGGATCGGGTGTGTCAGACGCTGCGCGCCGTTCTTCACGCTGCCAAACGATGATTGCCATGTCCAACCCCAGCCTTTCAGTAGTCATTCCGGTATACAACGAGGAAGAGGGGCTGCAAGCCCTGTTTGATCGCCTCTATCCCGCACTGGATGCCCTGCACGTCTCCTACGAAGCCATCTTCATCAATGATGGCAGCACCGACCGCTCGGTATCCCTGTTGCGGAGCCAGTTTGAAAAGCGCCCCGATACCACGCGCGTGATCCTGCTCAACGGCAATTACGGACAGCACATGGCCATCATGGCAGGCTTCGAACAATCTCGCGGCGAACGGGTCGTGACGCTGGATGCTGACCTGCAGAACCCGCCGGAGGAAATTGGCAAGCTGCTGGCGGCCATGGACGCCGGTCACGATTATGTGGGCACGGTGCGCCAGAATCGCCAGGACAGCGCCTGGCGCCGTTGGGCCTCGCGCCTGATGAACCGGCTGCGCGAACGCATCACGCACATCCGCATGACGGACCAGGGCTGCATGCTGCGCGCCTATGATCGCAAGATCGTCCGCGCGATTGCCTCCTGCCGCGAGGTGAATACCTTCATCCCGGCGCTGGCCTACACCTTTGCTGCACATCCCACCGAAGTGGCGGTCCGCCATGAAGAAAGGGCTGCGGGTAAATCCAAATATTCCCTGTACAGCCTGGTGCGCCTCAACTTCGATCTCGTGACCGGGTTTTCCGTGTTCCCGCTGCAGCTGTTTTCCCTGCTCGGCATGGTGCTGTCGCTGCTGTCCGGACTGTTCGTGGTGTACCTGTTCATTCGCCGGCTGGTGGTGGGGCCCGAAGCTGAAGGCCTGTTCACCCTGTTTGCCATCACCTTCTTCCTGATCAGCATCCTGTTGTTTGGCATCGGCCTTCTGGGGGAATATGTGGGACGCATCTACCAGCAGGTGCGCGACCGTCCCCGCTTTCTCATTGAAGCCATCCTGGAAGCGCCCCGCGAGGGCAGGCAGGACGCATGACGCGTGCCGTCGTTTTTGCGTATCACACCATCGGGGTGCGCTGCCTCGAGGTGTTGCTTGCGCATGGTGTGGAAGTGCCCCTGGTGGTGACCCATCAGGACAACCCCCAGGAAAACATCTGGTTTGAAAGCGTGGCCGATCTTGCCCGTGCGCGCGGCATTCCACTGATCACGCCGGAAGACCCCAACGATCCGCTCATCGTGCAGAAAATTCGCGACCTCAAGCCGGACTTCCTATTTTCCTTTTACTACCGCCACATGCTGGGCGCAGCATTGCTGGCACTCCCCGCGCATGGCGCCTACAACCTGCACGGCTCGCTGCTGCCCAGGTTTCGCGGCCGGGTGCCCGTCAACTGGGCGGTCATCCTGGGTGAAACCGAAACCGGCGCCACGCTGCATGCCATGACCGTCAAGCCGGACCAGGGCGACATCGTGGCCCAGGAGCGGGTACCCATCGGACCCGACGACACGGCCTTCGAGGTGTTTCAACGGGTCACGACAGCCGGCGTCGCGGCCCTGAAAAAAGCGTTGGGGCCCCTGATTTCCGGGCAGGCCCCCCATCTTCCCCAAAACCTCGCAGCCGGTTCTTACCATGGCGGGCGCCGTCCCGAAGATGGCCGCATTGACTGGAGCCTTTCTGCACAGGCCATCCACAACCTGGTGCGCGGCGTGGCGCCTCCTTACCCTGGCGCCTTCACACGGCTAGCAGGGCATGGCGCCCGCATCCTGCGCACCAGCCTCAAGCGAAGCCCTGATGCCATTGCCCACACTACGGGCGGGGATGGCGCGCCCCTGTACATCCTGGCCATGGAACTGGAGGGACAAGCGCTGGATGCTGCTGAATTCCGGCGCCGCTTTCCCCTCGGCGTGCATCCCCACTGACTGGTATAATCGACGTTTTATTTGCGGTTGGATCACATGAAAAAAATTCTGATTCTCGGGGTCAACGGGTTCATCGGCCATCACCTCAGTCAACGGATTCTCAACACCACCGACTGGGAAGTCTATGGCATGGACATGCAAAGCGAACGGGTGTCCGATCTGATCGACCACCCGCGCTTCCATTTCTTTGAAGGTGACATCACCATCAACAAGGAATGGATTGAATACCACATCAAGAAATGTGACGTGGTCCTGCCCCTGGTGGCCATTGCCACCCCGGCCACCTACGTGCAGCAACCCCTGCGCGTGTTCGAGCTGGACTTTGAAGCCAACCTGCCCATCGTGCGCAGCTGCGTCAAATACAAGAAGCGCATCCTCTTCCCGTCCACTTCCGAAGTGTATGGCATGTGCCGCGACAGCGAATTCGACCCGGACCAGTCCGACCTCATCCTGGGCCCCATCGAAAAACAACGCTGGATCTACTCCTGCAGCAAACAGCTGATGGACCGCGTCATCTGGGGCTACGGCATGCAGGATGGCCTGGACTTCACCCTGTTTCGCCCCTTCAATTGGATCGGTGCCGGGCTGGATAGCATCCATACCCCCAAGGAAGGCAGTTCACGCGTCATCACCCAGTTCTTCGGCCACATCGTGCGCGGCGAAAACATCAAGCTGGTGGACGGTGGCACGCAAAAGCGCGCCTTCACCTACATCGATGATGGCGTCTCGGCCCTGATGAAAATCATCGAAAACAAGAACGGCATCGCCAGCGGCAAGATCTACAACGTGGGCAACCCTGCCAACAACTTCTCGGTCAAGGAGCTGGCCGAGATGATGCTGAAGCTTGCCATGGAGTATCCCGAGTACCGCGACACGGCAAAGCAGGTCAAACTGGTGGAGACCTCTTCAGAAGCGTATTACGGCAAGGGTTATCAGGACGTGCAAAACCGTGTTCCCAAGATCACCAACACCAGGGCTGAGCTGGAATGGGCCCCCCAGGTGACCATGGCCGATGCGCTCCGCTTCATTTTTGATTCATATCGCAGCCAGGTCGCTGAAGCGCGCGGTTTGGTGGACTGATTCGTCATGAGTGCCGCGCCGCAAGTTGGCATCGTCATGGGCAGCAACTCCGACTGGGGTGTCATGGAACATGCCGCCCGCATGCTGGAGCGTTTTGGCGTGCCCTACGAATCCCGAGTGGTCTCGGCCCATCGCACGCCGGACCTGATGTTTGAATACGCTACCCAAGCCCGTGCGCGTGGCCTGGCCTGCATCATTGCCGGCGCCGGTGGGGCCGCCCATTTGCCGGGCATGCTGGCTGCCAAAACCACACTGCCCGTGCTGGGGGTTCCCGTTCCCAGCACCAGCCTTGCCGGACAGGATTCGTTACTGTCCATCGTCCAGATGCCCAAGGGCATTCCCGTAGCCACTTTTGCCATCGGCGAAGCAGGGGCCACCAATGCCGCCCTCTTTGCCGTCAGCATGCTGGCCCGCGGAATGCCTGCCCTGCTCCAACAGCTGGACGATTACCGCGCCGAGCTGGTCAGCACCGTACAAGCCATGACCCTGCCTCCCGAACGATGAGTGAACAACACACCACCCTGGGCATTCTGGGTGGCGGTCAGTTAGGACGCATGTTTGCCAGCGCAGCCCGCACCATGGGCTATGACGTGGTGGTCCTCGATCCTGACTCCAACGCCCCGGCTGCCCACTTTGCCACGCGCCACCTCTGCGCCCCCTATGACGATGCTGCGGCCCTGCACGCCCTGGCGCACACCTGCGCTGCAGTGACCACCGAGTTTGAAAATGCCCCTGCGGCGGCGCTCGAGGCCCTGGCCAGCCATTGTCCGGTGCGCCCTGCCGCCAGCGCGGTGGCCATTGCACAAGACCGCATTCTGGAAAAAACTTTCCTGCAGGACAACGGGTTTCCGGTAGGAGCCTTTGTGGTGGCGCGCAACCCCGAAGCGTTTCGCCAAGCCATCGAAACCATCAAGTACCCCGCCATCATCAAGACGGCGCGCTATGGGTACGATGGCAAGGGGCAGGTTCGGGTGCAATCGGCTGCGGAAGCGCTGCAGGCACTGAAGGACCAGCCCACCCTGCTGCCTGTGGTGATTGAAACCCTGGTGCCCCTGCGCCTGGAAATTTCCGTACTGCTGGCCCGTGGGGCCGATGGCCAGATTGCCCTATGGCCCGTGGCAGAAAACCGCCACCAGAATGGCATCCTCGATGTCACCATTGCCCCCGCGCGGATTCGCGAGGAACTTGCGGCTCGCGCCTGCAAAATCGCCTCGGACATCGCTGAGCGCATGGCCTATGTGGGCGTACTTGCCGTGGAGTTTTTCGTGACCGGCATCGACACCCTGCTCGTCAACGAAATGGCACCCCGCCCCCACAACAGCGGCCACTACACCATTGATGCCTGCATCACCAGCCAGTTTGAACAGCAGGTGCGCACCCTGTGCGGGCTGCCGCTGGGCAATCCGGAACTGCTGAGACCTGCAGTCATGGTCAATCTGCTGGGCGATTTGTGGGCCCAGGGGACGCCCCCCTGGGAGGTGATCTTTCAGGAACCCAATGCCAAGCTGCATCTCTATGGCAAACAGGCGCCGCGACCAGGCCGCAAAATGGGGCACTTTACCGTGCTGGGGAACAGCGCCAGTGAGGCGCTGGAGAAAGCGATGCGCCTGCGCACCGCTTTGGGAATGACGGACCCGTCCTAGACCGCGTCGTCGTTGGTTTCACCAGTGCGGATGCGAACCGCCTGGCTGACGTCCATCACGAAAATCTTGCCATCGCCAATCTTGCCGGTGCGTGCGGAACGGACGATGGCTTCGATGGCCTTCTCTTCGGCACTGTCGGACACCACCACTTCAACCTTGACCTTGGGCAGGAAATCGACCACATACTCGGCGCCGCGATACAACTCCGTATGGCCTTTCTGACGGCCAAACCCTTTCACTTCCGTCACGGTCAGGCCAGAAATGCCCACCTCGGACAGCGCTTCTCTGACCTCATCCAGCTTGAAGGGCTTGATGACCGCTGTAATCAGTTTCATCGTGTGCTCCACTCGATTGCGGCCAGCCACGCCAGCCAAGGGTTATGCTGCTTTGCAAGGAATGATAACACTGGATGACCCACAAAAGAAAACCGCCCGCAGCGCAAGCCACGGGCGGAAAGACCACTTTAGGAGACTGCTACAACACCTTTGAAAAGCGGTGGTGGTCGGCGTGCTGCCAGAGATATTTGTCGAAGGCCATGGCCACGGCCCGCACAAAAAACCACCCCGCCTTGCTGACCTCGATGCCCGCATCGGTGCGCAGCACGAGGCCAAAACTCTCAAATTCACGAATGCGCTCCAGCGCTTCGTCAAAATAATCCACAAACGAAATGCCGTAACGGCGTTCCAGAGGCTCGAAACGCACCTGGCCCTGGCACATCAGTGCCATGATGACCTCGCGGCGCAGCAGGTCGTCGTCATCCAGTGTCAGCCCGCGCTCCACCGGCAACTGCCCTGCATCGAGTGCAGCGTAGTACTCCGCCAGCGTCTTGACGTTCTGGCTGTAAGCCCGACCCACCTGGCTGATGGCCGACACGCCAAACCCCACCAGATCGGAACCTGCGTTGGTGTGATATCCCTGGAAATTGCGCTGCAACCGGCCTTCGCGCTTGACCCTGGCCAACTGGTCCTCGGGTAGCGCAAAGTGATCCATGCCGATGTATTCGTAGCCCTGCTGGAGGAAAGTTTCGATGGCTTGGTCCAGCATGCGCAGTTTGAGGTCTGCACCGGGCAACACGAAGGCATCGATGCGCCGCTGCGGTTTGAAGCGTGCCGGCAGATGGGCATAGGCATAGAGTGCAATGCGATCGGGGCGAATGCTGACCACTTGCTGCAAGGTTCGCGCAAACGATGTGGGCCCCTGATGCGGCAGTCCGTAAATCAGATCCATGTTGATGGAATCAAAGTGCAGGGCGCGTGCCTCTTTCATCAGCGCTGCCACCTGCTCGAAGGGCTGAACGCGGTGAATGGCTTCCTGCACCAGCGGATCAAAATCCTGCACGCCAAAGCTGATCCGGTTAAAACCCAACTGGCGGATATGCGCGAGGCGCGCGCCATTCACGGTGCGCGGATCAATTTCAATGGAACACTCGGCACCGGGTACGAACTCGAATCGAGCCCTGAGGCGGGCCACCAGGCTGGCGAGCTCTTCATCGCTGAGGAAGGTGGGCGAGCCTCCTCCAAAATGCAGCTGGGACACCGGGGACAACTCTCCTTCCGGACCGGCCAGATGCTGGGAGACGCGGTCGATTTCCACTTCCAGGTAGCGCAGGTAATCCTGCACCTTGCCATGGTCCTTGGTAATGACCTTGTTGCAGGCACAGTAATAACACACCGACTCGCAAAACGGTACATGGATATATAAAGACATGGGCAGTGCAGGACCCGAGGCACGCGCCTGCAAGGCACCGATCAGGGCCTCGCCCTGCTGGTCCGGAACGAACCGGTCCGCAGTGGGATAGGATGTGTAGCGCGGGCCTGGAATGTCAAACCGACGCATCAAATCGGGGGTAATCAGTTCCATATCTTGCGAGGACTCATGTGTGTTGTCGCCAATATGGCGCATTCCAGGATCCGTTAATTTGATTAAGATCAAATTTTCAGTTTCTGAATGCCATTTTTTAACAGATGCCCTCTCCGGGGCTTGCGATGCCCCCATGAAAACGCCACCGCGAAACGGCATGCGGTGGCGCTGTTTCGTCGGCGAGGGGGTGCCGACGGAAAAGACGATGGCTTAAAAGCGGTAGCCCACCCCAACTCCGGCCAGCCACGGATTGATGTTGGCGGTCAACACCGAGGCCCCGCCCACGGCCTGGACATCGGCGCTGACCCAGACCTTCTTGATGTCCACGTTGAAAGACCAGTGCGTGTTGATAGCGTAATCCATCCCCACCTGAAGATCCCCGCCCCAGTTGCTCTGTGAGGTGGTGAGCGCCCCTGCCGCGGCACGCGAATCCCAGGTGCGCAAGTAGGTGACGCCAGCGCCCACATAGGGCGTGAAAAGACCCATTGGATCAAAGTGGTACTGCAGGTTGAGGGTGGGGGGCAGTTCCTTGAGCCCGCCAATATCGGAGCCGGACAGGTTGATGCTGTGACTCACCGGGTAGGTGGCCACGAGTTCAGCAGCGATGTTCTGGGTGAAAAAGTAGGTGACGTCCACTTCAGGTTGTACCTGATCAGACACTTTGAGGGTATCCGTCCCTACCCCCCCTCCTGCCGAATTGTTGCGTTCGGTGACCACATCCAGCAGGCGCACGCGCACCAGCCAGGGACTTAACTCCTCGGCAACGGCTGTTCCCGAAACAACGAGCCAGGCCACGGCAGCCCACAGTCCCACAGCATGTAAACCCGGTTTTTGAATTGCTGATTTCATGATTCCCCCTGAAGATTTGAATGGTATAAGGGGAACCATGCGATCTACGCCGCTACTCCCCTTGGCGTACATCGTATGAACTCGGTGCGATCTATATTTTGATATAGATCAAAAAAACAGAAGAATGGTCAACTGCCTTCGATAAGCTTGTTCAGGCCCTGCTGGTCGAGGATACGCACATTGCGCCCCTTGACTTCGAGCAGGTGCTGATCGTGAAAGCGGGACAGGATACGGCTGACGGTTTCGAGTTTGAGACCCAGATAACTGCCGATGTCCTCGCGCGTCATGCGCAGCACCAGTTCAGAACCTGACTGCTTGCGCGCTGCAAAGCGCTTGGCCAGGTTGACCAGAAATGCGGCCAGGCGCTCTTCCGAACGCATGCTGCCGAGCAGGAGCATCACCCCCTGATCCCGCACGATTTCACGCGAGAGGGTTTTATTGAAGCGATGCTGCAGGTTGGACATCAATTGGCCCAACTCTTCAAAGCGGTCGAAAGTGATCTCGCACACTGCGCTGTCCTCCAGGGCCACAGCATCACAGATGTGCTGGTCGGTGCTGATGGCATCCAGCCCCAGAATCTCGCCAGCCATCTGGAATCCAGTCACCTGGGCACGGCCGTCCTCATGCAGGATGCTGGTCTTGAAAAAACCCGTGCTGACCGCAAACAGCGAGCGGAACGCATCACCCGTGCGATAGAGCGATTCTCCCTTCTTCACCACCTGGCGATGTGCCATGTGCTGGTCCAGCAACAGAACCTCCTCGTCAGACAAGCCGGCGGGCAGGCACAATTCCCGGATGGTACATCCACCACAGACAGATTTCAGTTCAGAGAAATCCATATCAACAGCCAGATAGGAGGTTTAAAGGGAGTCTAACCGACTCAAACGCTGCTCATTCTACGCGTAAATGAGCAGGTTCATGGCAAAAAACGCATCAATTTCCAGTGGCTGTAGGGTTTTCCCAACCTCCCCCCAGGGCGACGAACAGGGCTGTGGTGTCCTGAAAGCGCAGTGCCTGCGCCTGGACGTAGGCAATCCGGGCCTGGCGATATTGGACCTCAGCGGCCAGGACCGCCAGGCCATTGGCAAGCCCCGCCCGCTCATTGGCCTCGAGCAGGTGCCAGGTCCCTTCTGCTGCAGCGAGGGATTCGGTGGCCGAGCGCAAGGCCTCGGCATCGTGTTGCAAGGCGCGAATGGTATCCGCCACCTGGCCAAAGGCGCCCAGGACGGTTTGTCGGTAAAGCGCAAGGCTTTGTTGATAGGCATCCTCTGCAGCCTGCTTGCGCGCGCGCAAGGTGCCGCCGTCAAAAACCGGTGCCGCTACGTCAACACCCAGATTCCAGAAGTTGCCATTGCCGGCAAACAGGGTGCCTGTGGAGGTGCCGTACTGCCCGTACCCCCCGTTGATCGAGAAGGCTGGAAACAGGGCTGCCGTGGCCACGCCAATATTGGCGCTGGCGGCATGCAGCGTCGCTTCGGCAGCGACGATGTCGGGACGGCGCCGAACCAACTCGGAGGGCAGTGAGAGCGGCAGGCGGCTGGGCAGGGCCAGCTCTGATAGCGTCACGGCTGGGGGCTGCCATTCCGAGGGCAGCCTGCCGCCCAGCGTGGCCAGCAGATGCGCGGCCTGATCGGCTTTCTGTTGCAACGGCGGGAGCGCCGCCTCGAACTGTGCCAACTGGTTGCGCAAGGCAAATACAGTGCCGTAAGCCGTAGTGCCGGCCTGAAACTGCTTTTCTGCCAGGATGACCTGCGCGCGCTGCAGGTCGATCAGGGCGCGCGTGTCAGCCGCTTCAGACTGATAGGCAGCACGCGCAATGGCCGTGTTGACGATGTTGCCCGACAACGCCAGATAGTTGCCCAGAAGCAGGGCCTGCTGCAGGTCCACCTGGGCCGCCAGCCCCTCCACCGTGCGTCGTTGGCCACCAAATACGTCCAGGGCATATCCCACGGAAGCCGACATGGTAAACAGGTTAAAGGTGGGGCCGGGCGTTGTTCCGCCAAACAGTGCCGGAGAAAATTTTTCACGCGAGGCGCCGGCATCAGCATTCACCTGCGGATAAAACACGCCATAGCCTGCCTGCAGGGCGCTCTGGCTTTGGCGCAAACTGGCTTGTGCCGCTGCCACGCCCGGATTATGGGCCAACCCCTGGTCCACCAGGGCATCGAGGGTTGCCGAATGGAACAGTTGCCACCAACGCGCCGTGGCCCCCACTCCGGATTCGAAATGTTGCGCCTGTCCATCGGCATCGGCGGTGGACGCAGGGTCACCGCCCTGGTTGTAGTGGCCCGTGTCGGGGGCTTGGGGCGCCTTGAAGTCCGGACCCAGGGCGCACCCCGCGAGCAGCGCCAGAAGCGCCCCACAGCAGGACCCAAGAACTTTGTGCGCGGGGCTCATTCATTTCTCCCCAATGTACACATCCACCAGCTGCCCGGGGTAGAGCACCAGGCCATCCGGTCGTGTAAACCTGAATATCAGTGGCAGCACCCGCACATCCACCCGTTCGGTTCGCTGGTTGGAGAGCTCGATTTTGGGTGACACATAATGCTGGAT
>DAICZS010000026.1:22901-29106 GCA_027311025.1 Ferrovaceae bacterium | reverse complement strand
GTTCTGGAGTGATAGTTGCCCGTGCCCAGGTGGACATAACGGCGCAGCACGCCGGCTTCACGACGGATCACCATGCACATCTTGGCGTGGGTCTTGTAACCGAAGACGCCGTAGACCACGTGCGCCCCCGCCTCTTCCAGCTTGGCAGCCCAGTTGATGTTGGCCTCTTCGTCAAAGCGCGCCAGAAGCTCCACCACCACGGTGACTTCCTTGCCCTGACGCGCGGCATCGATGAGCGCATCGATCAGTTCCGAGTCGGTGCCGGCCCGGTACACCGTCTGCTTGATGGCCTGGACTTGCGGATCGCTTGCGGCCTTGCGAACAAATTCCACCACTGGGGCAAAGGACTGGAAGGGGTGATGGAGCAGCACGTCCTTTTTGCGGATTGCCGCAAACAGGTCGGGCTGTTTTTCAAACTCCCGGGGCATGCTTTGGGTGAAGCGTGGAAAGCGCAGGTCAGGACGGTCCACCATGTCGGCCACCTGCATCAGGCGCACCAGATTGACCGGGCCGTTGACGCGATACAGGTCGCTCTCGTCCAGGCCGAAAGTGCCCAGCAGAAACCGGGCCATGTTGTCAGAACAGTTTTCGGCCACTTCCAGGCGCACTTCATCGCCAAACTGGCGGTGGCTCAGTTCACCCTGCAGGATGAGGCGCAGGTTTTTGGCCTCTTCTTCTTCCAGAAAGAGTTCGCTGTTGCGCGTGACGCGAAACTGGTAACACCCCTCCACCTGCATGCCCTGAAACAGCTCGCCCACGTTGGCGTGCAGGATGGAGGACAGAAAGATGAAGCCGTAGGGACAGCCGGCGATGTCGGGGGGCAGCCGGATGAAGCGGGGCAGGGTGCGCGGGGCCTGTACCACCGCATTGTCCGAGTTGCGGCCAAAGGCATCCTTGCCGGAAAGCTCTACAGCAAAGTTGAGGCTCTTGTTGAGGATGCGGGGAAAAGGATGCGCGGTGTCGAGTCCGATGGGTGTCAACACCGGCATGATTTCACGAAAGAAGTAATCGCGCGCCCAGGCGCGCTGGGCTTCCGTCCAGTGTCCGCGCCGGTGAAAACAGATTCCCTCCAGGGCGAGGCGTGGCAGCACGACATCGTTGAGCAGGGCGTATTGATGGTCGATCAGCGCATGCGATTCGACACAGACCTTCTGAAACACTTCGGCAGGCGACAGGCCATCGGGGCCTGACTCGGCGACGCCCTGGCTGATCTGCTGCTTGAGGCCCGCCACGCGAATCTCAAAAAACTCGTCGAGGTTGCTGCTGACGATGCACAGGTAGCGCAGGCGTTCCAGCAATGGGGTGTCGTCCGATTCCGCCATCTGCAGCACGCGTCGATTGAACGCCAGAAGGCCCAGTTCGCGATTGAGAAACAATGTGCTGGCGGGGTGCTGGTTCACAAGCGGGCTTTGGCGCTGAAGACAGGGAAGCCTGCATCCTGCCGCGCCCCATTTGCCTTGGCAAGGGGGGGTGCGGGTTTTAACAAAAGTTTCATGGTTGTATCACGGACCGGTAACGTCTCCCCGACATATTAACCCCATATTCACCGATGGAGTCAAAGCACCCATGTTGAGTCTGGAGAAAGGAGTACAGGGCGCCCGCAGCCCGCGTCTGGTGTTTCAGTATGGCCGCTCCGAAGCGGACATCCGCGCGGCACAGAAACTGCGCTGGCGCGTGTTTGTAGAGGAAATGGGCGCGCGCCTGAACAGCCCCGAGGCGGGCGTGGATCAGGATCGCTTCGATGCCCTGTGCGACCACCTGCTGGTGCGCGACACGCGCTCCAACGAAGTGGTGGGCACCTACCGCATCGTCAATGCCGCCCAGGCCGAGCGGGCTGGCGGGTTTTACTCGGATTCGGAGTTCGACCTGTCACGGCTGGCCCATCTGCGTTCCCAGATCATGGAAGTGGGACGGGCCTGCGTGCATCCCGATTACCGCAGCGGCGCCGTCATCGCCGCACTCTGGTCGGGGCTGGCCGATTACATCCAGCGTCACGGGGTGCAGTACCTGATGGGATGTGCCAGCATCAGCATGGCCGATGGCGGCCACGCAGCCGCCAGCATTTATCGCCAGTTGCACGAAGCCCATGCGGCTCCCGCCGAATGGCGCGTCTTTCCGCACTGCCCATTGCCGCTTACGCAACTCGAAGATCATTCGCTGGCCGAAGTGCCGCCCCTGATCAAGGCCTACTTGCGCGTGGGCGCCTACCTGTGCGGCGCGCCGGCCTGGGATCCTGATTTCAACACGGCTGATTGCCTGCTGTTGCTGCCCACGGCGCGGATGGATCATCGTTACTCGCGACATTTCCTGAAACAGTCAGTGACCGAAAAGCTGATTTGATGCAGGTCAGGACGGATTGCACCCGGCAACACGCCGGGTGTTTTTTTTTGGTACAGTCGGATTTTCAGGATCCCGGCCATTCGTGATGTCCCATTCCATCGTAGCTGCCGTTGATTTGGGTTCCAACAGCTTTCGACTGCAGGTCTCGCGCGTGGTGGGAGGTCAGCCCTATACGCTGGATTCCATCAAGGAAACCATCCGGCTGGCAGCCGGGCTGCAACCCGACAAGACCCTCAGCGCTGCGTCGCAGCGGCGCGCCCTGGAGTGCCTCGAACGGTTTGGCGAACGCCTGCGCGGCGTGCCCCCGGGGGCGGTGCGCGCGGTGGCCACCAACACGCTGCGCGTGGCGAAGAACGCCTCGCGCTTTCTGGAACAGGCCGAAGCTGCGCTGGGTGTGCCCATTGAAGTCATTGCCGGCCACGAAGAAGCCCGCCTCATCTTCAACGGCGTCGTGCACAGCCTGCCGCGTGCCAGCGGCCGTCGCCTGGTGGTGGACATCGGCGGGGGCTCCACCGAATTCATCATCGGCCGCGGCTTCAAGCCGCAGCTCATGGAAAGCCTCTACATGGGGTGCGTCAGCCATACGGCGCGCTTCTTTCCCGATGGCCGGGTCAGCGCCAAATCATTTCGCGCCGCCGAGCTGGCCGCAGCCACCGAACTTCAGGTGCTGACCCGAAAGTTTCGCGCCGGACACTGGGACCATGCGGTGGGCTCGTCAGGCACGGCGCGCGCCCTCTCCGAACTGCTGGAGCATAACGGCTTTGCCGGGCAGCGCATCACGGCGCAGGGCCTGGATTTCCTGCGCACCCGCCTCATCGATGCGGGCGATGCGCGCCACCTCGATCTGCCTGGCCTGCGCCCGGAACGCGCGCCGGTGTTGCCTGGCGGGATGGCCATCATGTGTTCGGTATTTCGCGAGCTGGGCGTGCGCGACATGCAAACCACGGACAGCGGACTGCGCGAGGGCGTGCTCTACGAAATGCTGGGGCGCCTCGAGCACAAGGACATCCGTGCCGCCACGGTGCGCGCCTTCGTCCAGCGCTACGGTGCTGACGCGCGCCAGGCCCGCCGCGTGTCGTCGCTATGCCTGTTCCTGTTCCGTCAGGCGGCGCAGCCGGACACCTACAAGCTGTATGCGGATTACCTGGCCTGGGCCGCTACCCTGCACGAAATTGGCATGTCCATCGCGCACGGGGGCTATCACCGACATTCCGCCTACATCATCGACAATGCCGACATGCCCGGCTTCTCCAAACCCGAACAGGCCATGGTGGGCGGGTTGCTGCAGGCCCATCGCGGACGCCTGACCAAGGTGGCCGAACGCATCACCGGGCGGGAGGGCTGGCTGATGGTGCTGTGCCTGCGCCTTGCGGTCCTGATCCACCGGGACCGCAGCGACATCGCCGCTCCCCGGCTGCGCCTCACCTTGCAGCAGCATGGCTTTACCCTGGAGATCGGGGCGGCCTGGCTTGCCAAAAACACCCTGACCCAGGCCAATCTTGAAACGGAAATGCGCCACTGGCAGGCATTGGGGCTGTCCTTCCGGGTGCGCGGCGTCAAGGCTGCCGACCTGCCCCGCCGGTGAACGGCACCGCGTTGTAATCAATTTGTAATACCGGACCGGTACGCTTGCCGGATTCCAGTAAAACTCTTTGATTTCAAAACCTTTCTCCGGAGAACTGTCATGACACTGTCATTCACCCGAACCACGCGCCGTCTGGCTGCAGCCGTCCTGTCGTTCGCCGTGCTGGCCCAGGCCCATGCGCTGGACATCACGGGGGCGGGCGCCACTTTCCCCTATCCCGTCTACGCCAAGTGGGCCGAGGCTTATCGGGCCGCCACGGGCAACGGTCTCAATTACCAGTCCATCGGTTCGGGGGGGGGCATCAAGCAGATCAAGGCCAAGACCGTGGATTTTGGCGCGACGGACAAGCCGCTGACCAAGGAAGAGTTGGATCGTGACAACCTGGTGCAATGGCCCATGGTCATCGGCGGTGTGGTGCCAGTGGTCAATCTTGCAGGCTTCCAGGCAGGCCAGCTGAAACTGTCCGGCGCCCTGTTGGCCGACATCTATCTGGGCAAGGTCAAGAAATGGAACGACCCGGCCATCGCGGCCCTGAACAAGGGGCTTGCGTTGCCCAACCAGGACATCCTGGTGGTGGCCCGTTCTGACGGCTCCGGTACCACCTTCATCTTCACCAACTACCTGTCCAAGGTCAGCGCCGAGTGGAAAGACAAGGTGGGTAGCGATACCGCCGTCAAGTGGCCCACCGGCATCAATGGCAAGGGCAACGAAGGCGTGGCCTCCTATGTGCGGCAACAGACGGGCGCCATCGGCTATGTGGAATATGCCTACGCCCTGCAAAACAAGATGAACCATGTCCAGATGAAAAATCGTGACGGCCAGTTCGTCTCGCCCAACGACAAATCCTTCAGTGCCGCAGCAGCCAACGGCAACTGGAAGGCTGACGCCGGCTTTTACGAAATCCTCACCGAAGAACCGGGCAAGGCCAGCTGGCCCATCACCGGCGCCACCTTCATCCTGATGCAGAAAGTGCAGGACAACCCCGAGAAGGCCCGGGGGGCGCTCAGCTTCTTCGATTGGGCCTACAAGAACGGGGCCAAGGCTGCGCTGGAACTGGACTATGTGCCCATGCCCGAGAGCGTGGCCAGGCTGGTGATGGGTGAATGGAAGCGCGCCATCAAGGATACAGCCGGCAAGCCGGTATTCTGATTTCCGGGGTTGCCAGTTAAATTCGCCCGCGCGTGTTTCTGGCAACCCTTTCATTTGTAGAGTCGGTACGGGAGCAGGTATCATTCGGCTCTCAGGTCATAAGAGCAACATGAACCCTCATTCCCCGACTGAACCGCACCCTCTGGTTCAACGCACCTCGCGGCAGCGTTTGCACCAGTACGGCGACGTGCTGTTCGAATACATCACCCGTGGTTTTGCGGTGCTTGTGCTGGGCACCCTGCTGGCCATCATGGTGTCACTGCTGGTGACGAGCCTGCCCTCCATACGGGCTTTCGGCTTCAGGTTTCTACTCTCGGACGAATGGGATCCCGTGCGCGACCAGTTTGGCGCCCTGGTGCCCATCTACGGCACCCTGGTCAGCTCTCTCATCGCCATGCTGATTGCCCTGCCCATCAGCTTTGGCATCGCCATCTTTCTCACCGAGATGTCCCCGGCCTGGTTAAAGCGCCCGCTCGGGACTGCCATCGAACTGCTGGCCGCCATCCCCAGCATCATCTACGGCATGTGGGGCCTGTTTGTCTTCACCCCGGTGTTTTCCAGAACGGTACAACCCCTCCTGATTGCCGTGCTGGGCCCCATTCCCGGCGTGGGTGCGCTGTTTCAGGGGCCGCCCATGGGGATCGGCATGCTCACTGCGGGCATCATCCTGGCCATCATGGTGATTCCATTCATTTCCTCGGTCATGCGCGATGTCTTCGAGCTGGTACCGGCAGTCCTCAAGGAATCGGCCTACGGTCTCGGGGCCACCACCTGGGAGGTGGTCTGGAAGGTGGTGCTGCCCTATACCCGCACCGGTGTGGTGGGGGGCGTCATGCTGGGGCTGGGGCGCGCCCTGGGCGAGACCATGGCGGTAACCTTCGTCATTGGCAACGCACAGCGCCTGAGCCCGTCGTTGCTGGCGCCCGGAAACAGCATCGCCTCTTCGCTCGCCAACGAATTTGCCGAGGCAGTGGGCGACCTCTACACCTCGGCCCTGATCGAACTGGGCCTGATCCTGTTTTTCATCACCTTTGTGGTGTTATCCATCGCGCGTTACATGCTCTACAAGCTGGGACAACGCGAAGGTTCGCACACCTGACCCATTATGCAGAAACTCGACCTCTATACCCG
>DAICZS010000026.1:18347-22891 GCA_027311025.1 Ferrovaceae bacterium | reverse complement strand
CTCATCACCACCGTGGTGCTGGCCATTGCCAAGCTGATGCTGATGCGCATGGGGCGTCTGGAAGGGACCAGGAGCTAGCATGCGGCACGCCACGCCCTCAGCCCAAAAGGTCTATCGCGCGCGCCGGCGCCTGAACGCCATCAACATGACGATGTCGGCGTTGGGCATGTGCTTTGGCCTGTTCTGGCTGGCCTGGATCCTCATCACGCTGCTGGGTTACGGCTTTGATGCATTGAGCTGGTCGCTGCTGACGCAACCCACGCCGCCGCCGGGCAGCAATGGCGGGCTGTCCAACGCCATCGTCGGCAGCCTCATGATGGCCGGCATGGCCACGCTGATCGGCACGCCCGTAGGCGTGCTGGCGGGTACTTACCTCGCCGAATACGGGCGCCGTGGCTGGCTGGCACCTGCCACGCGCTTCATCAACGACATCCTCCTGAGCGCGCCTTCCATCGTGTTGGGGCTGTTCGTCTACACCGTGTATGTGGCGCGGGTGGGGCATTTTTCCGGGCTGGCAGGGGCCCTGGCCCTGTCGCTCATCGTGGTTCCGGTGGTGGTGCGCACCACCGACGACATGTTGAAGCTGGTGCCGGACAGCCTGCGTGAAGCCGCCATCGCCCTGGGGGCCCCCAAGTGGAAAATGATCGCGCTGGTCTCCTACCGGGCCGCGCGCACCGGGATTGCCACGGGCGTGCTGCTGGCGGTGGCCCGCATCAGCGGCGAAACGGCGCCATTGCTGTTCACGGCGCTCAACAACCAGTTCATGACCCACGACATGAATGCCCCCATGGCCAACCTGCCGGTGGTGATTTTCCAGTTTGCCATGAGCCCTTATGACGACTGGCACAGAATCGCGTGGGGCGGGGCCATCCTGATCACCTTGAGCGTGCTGGGCATCAATATCCTGGCGCGCGTGCTGTTTCGACAACATAATTCCTGAGGCTGTTGCCAGAGACCCATCCCATGAGTGCCCGACACCAAGCTGACGACCAGAATCTGCGCATTGCCATTCGCGATCTCAATTTCTATTACGGCAAGTTTCACGCCATCAAGAATGTCTCCATGGACATCCAGTCCAACAAGGTGACCGCCTTCATCGGTCCCTCGGGCTGTGGCAAATCCACGCTGTTGCGCACCTTCAACCGGCTTCACGAGCTGTACCCGCAAAACCGCGCCACCGGCCAGATCCTCCTGGATGGCCGCAACGTGCTGGACACCAAGGTGGACCCCACCCTGCTGCGGGCGCGGGTGGGCATGGTGTTTCAAAAGCCCACGCCATTTCCCATGTCCATCTACGACAACATCGCCTTCGGGGTGAAGCTGTACGAGCGGCTCAACGCGCGCCAGATGGATGAACGGGTGGAGTGGGCGCTCACCAAGGCGGCCCTGTGGAACGAGGTCAAGGACAAGCTCAACCAGAGTGGCAACGGGCTCTCGGGCGGGCAACAGCAGCGCCTGTGCATTGCGCGCTGCATCGCCATCCGCCCGGAAGTGATCCTGCTGGACGAGCCCTGCTCGGCGCTCGACCCCATTTCCACGGCGCACATCGAAGAGCTGGTGCACGATCTCAAATCGGATTACACCGTGGTCATCGTGACGCATAATATGCAACAGGCGGCCCGGGTGTCGGACTTCACGGCATACATGTACCTGGGAGAACTCATCGAGTTCGACGAAACCGACAAGATTTTCACCAAGCCCACACAGAAGGCCACGGAAGACTACATTACCGGCAAATTCGGTTAACCAACCTCGTCACGGAGCATCCATGCGCAACAAGTTCATCGCCGGGAACTGGAAGATGCAGGGTTCCCTGGCCACCAACCCGGCATTGCTCCATTCGGTGGCTGCGGGTGCGGCCACGCTGCCCACCGTCACCATGGCCGTCATGACCCCGTTTCCCTACCTGCCGCAGGTACAGGCCCTGCTGGCCGGTTCTGCCTGCGCCTGGGGCGCCCAGGACGTCAGCGAGGAGGCCGCGGGGGCCTTCACCGGCGAGGTCTCGGTGGCCATGCTGCAGGACATGGGTTGTCGCTATGTGATCGTGGGCCATTCCGAGCGCCGCGCGCGCCATGGCGAATCCGATGCGCGCGTGGGGGCCAAGGCACGGGCGGCCATTGAAGGTGCGCTCATCCCCATCATCTGCCTGGGTGAAACCCTGGCGCAGCGTGAGGCGGGTGAGACGCTGGCGGTGGTGCACCGGCAACTGGATGCCGTCCTCGAGGCGGTCGGCGTGCGCCGCATGCCCCAGGCCGTGCTGGCCTACGAGCCGGTCTGGGCCATTGGTACGGGCAGGAGCGCCACCCCTGCACAGGTCCAGGAAGTCCACGCCGCACTGCGTTCCCGGGTGTCCAATGCCGACTGGGTGGTGGGGGCGGGACTGCAAATTCTCTACGGAGGTAGCGTCAAACCTTCTAACGCGCTAGAATTGATGGGATTGCCTGATGTAGACGGCGCGTTGGTGGGGGGAGCCTCGCTGGTGGCCGACGATTTCTTGGATATCGGGCGGGCTGCAGCAACGGCCTGAACGGATTGGATTTTTGGGGAAGCAAATGCTGGAAACCGCAGTTTGGCTGGTGCATATCGTGGCGGCAGTGAGCGTCATCGGGCTGGTACTGATCCAGCATGGCAAGGGCGCCGACATGGGCGCGGCCTTTGGTAGCGGCTCGGCCGGCGGACTGTTTGGTGCTTCCGGGGCCAGTAATTTCCTGAGCCGCAGCACGGCCGTCCTCGCCGCCGTGTTTTTTTCCACCAGCCTGCTGCTGACCTGGTACTCCGGGCATGGCACGGGAAATGGCAGCGTGATGCAGCAAGCGGCGCCCCAGGCGCCTGCCGTTTCTGCGCCGGCCGTACCCGCAGCACCGAATTCAAAGTCTTCAGAAATACCGAAGTAAGGGTTTTTTCCTCCCGGCCCCAGGGTCGGGAACATGCAGTTTTGATCGTGCCGATGTGGTGAAATTGGTAGACACGCCGTCTTGAGGGGGCGGTGGCGAAAGCCGTAGCAGTTCGAGTCTGCTCATCGGCACCATACATATTTGCGAGAACGCAATGGTGCAAAATTATTTGCCGGTACTGCTCTTCATCCTCGTGGGCTTGGCGGTGGGAGTCGTACCGCCGTTGCTGGGTAAATTGCTGGCGCCCAGTCGCCCCAATCCCGAAAAAAACTCTCCCTATGAGTGCGGCTTCGAAGCCTTTGAAGATGCCCGCATGCGTTTTGATGTGCGTTACTACCTCGTCGCCATCCTGTTTATCCTCTTCGATCTTGAAATTGCATTCCTTTTTCCCTGGGCGGTGGTCCTCAAGGACATCGGCTTGCCCGGCTTTGTCGCCATGATGGTGTTTCTGGCCATCCTGGTGGTGGGTTTCATTTACGAGTGGGTCAAGGGCGCGCTGGAGTGGGAGTGATCCCGGCCCTGCAGTGCCACTCAGGAGGTTGTCATGGCGCTTGAAGGCGTATTGAAGGAAGGATTTGTCACCACCAGTCTCGACACCGTCATCAACTGGACGCGCACGGGCTCTCTCTGGCCCATGACGTTTGGTCTGGCGTGCTGTGCCGTGGAAATGATGCAGGCCGGCGCGTCACGCTACGACCTGGACCGCTTCGGCATCGTGTTCCGCCCCAGTCCGCGCCAGTCCGATCTCATGATCGTGGCCGGCACCCTGTGCAACAAGATGGCCCCGGCCCTGCGCAAGGTCTACGACCAGATGGCCGAACCGCGCTGGGTGCTGTCCATGGGCTCCTGCGCCAACGGCGGCGGGTACTACCACTACTCCTACTCGGTAGTGCGTGGTTGTGACCGGGTGGTTCCGGTGGACGTGTACGTGCCCGGATGCCCTCCCACCGCTGAGGCCCTGTTGTTCGGCATCATCCAGCTGCAGCAAAAGATTCGCCGTACCAACACCATAGCGCGCGTCGCCTGATGACCATGTCCCAATCACTCGAAACCCTGTCCCAAACGCTGGCCGATGTTCTGGGAGAGGCCGTTGTCTCGCAGCTTGTCCGCCTCGATGAACTGACCCTGACGGTTCACGCCGATCACTGGCTTTCCGTGGCCCAGCGCCTGCGCGATACCGATGCCCTCAAATTCGAACAGCTCACCGACCTGTGCGGCATGGATTATTCTACTTACGAGGGCTGGTCGGGACGGCGCTTTTGCGCGGTCGTCCATCTGCTCTCCGTCACCCATAACCGGCGCCTGCGCGTCAAGGTGTTTGCCGAGGATGACCAGCACCCGCTGCTGGCATCGGTGGTGTCGGTCTGGCCCGTGGCCAACTGGTTTGAGCGCGAAGCCTTCGACCTCTTCGGCATCGTCTTCAACGGCCACCCCGACCTGCGCCGCATCCTGACGGATTACGGCTTCGTGGGGCATCCTTTCCGCAAGGATTTCCCCATTTCCGGAAACGTCGAGATGCGCTACGACCCCGAACAGGGGCGCGTGGTGTACCAGCCCGTCTCCATCCTGCCGCGCGAAATCGTTCCGCGCACGATTCGACCAGAACATTACGGGGATACCGAACGCCATGGCTGAAATTCGCAACTACAC
>DAICZS010000026.1:0-18337 GCA_027311025.1 Ferrovaceae bacterium | reverse complement strand
GGCGCCCCACGGCGTACTGCGCCTGGTGCTGGAACTGGATGGCGAAGTCATCGAGCGCGCTGACCCGCACATCGGCCTGTTGCATCGTGCCACCGAAAAACTGGCCGAAACCCGCACCTACCTGCAAACCGTGCCCTACATGGACCGCCTGGACTATGTGTCCATGATGTGCAACGAGCATGGCTATGTGATGGCGCTGGAAAAGCTGCTGCAGCTGGAAGTGCCGCTGCGGGCCCAGTATATCCGCGTCATGTTCGATGAAATCACGCGCGTGCTCAATCATCTGCTGTGGCTGGGTGCCCATGCCCTGGATGTGGGGGCAATGACGGTGTTCCTGTATGCCTTCCGTGAACGCGAAGACCTCATGGACTGCTACGAGGCAGTTTCCGGAGCGCGCCTGCATGCGGCCTACTACCGACCCGGCGGCGTCTATCGCGACCTTCCCGATCGCATGCCCCAGCATCTGGCCAGCAAGGTGCGCGGCGGGCGCTCGGAGGGCAAGGCCACGCGCCTCAACGAAAACCGCCAGGGTTCGCTGCTGGACTTCATCGAAGACTTCACCAACCGCTTTCCCGGCTATGTGGACGATTACGAAACCCTGCTCACCGACAACCGTATCTGGAAACAGCGTACCGTCGGCATTGGCGTGGTCGCACCCGAGCGTGCACTGGCGCTGGGCTTTACCGGCCCCATGCTGCGCGGCTCGGGGGTGGAATGGGATCTGCGCAAAAAGCAGCCCTATGAAGTGTATGCCGACATGGATTTCGACATTCCGGTGGGCGTGAACGGCGACTGCTATGACCGTTACCTGGTGCGCATCGAAGAGATGCGCCAGTCCAACCGCATCATCAAACAGTGCGTGGACTGGCTGCGCCGCAACCCCGGCCCGGTGATCAGCGAAAACCACAAGGTGGCCCCGCCCGCGCGAGCCAAGATGAAAGAGAACATGGAAGAACTGATTCACCATTTCAAGTTCTTCACCGAAGGTTTTCACGTGCCGGCAGGCGAAGCCCTGGCCAGCATCGAAGCCCCCAAGGGCGAATTCTCGATTTACCTGGTGTCCGATGGCGCCAACAAGCCTTACCGCCTCAAGATCCGGGCGCCCGGTTTTGCCCATCTCGCGGGGCTGGACGAAATGTCGCGCGGTCACATGATTGCGGACGTGGTTGCCATCATCGGAACCCAGGATATCGTGTTTGGAGAGGTGGATCGCTGATCATGCTAAGCCTGCAATCAAAACAACAGATTGACCACGAGATTGCCAAGTACCCCGCGGACCAGAAGCAGTCGGCCGTCATGTCCGCGTTGCGCATCGCCCAGGACGAGCACGGCTGGCTGTCGCGCGAGGTCATGAACAGCGTGGCGGAATACCTGGGCATGACGCCCATCGCCGTGTACGAAGTGGCCACCTTCTACGAAATGTACAACCTGAAGCCCATGGGGCGGCACAAGATCACGGTCTGCACCAATCTGCCGTGCGCCCTGTCCGGTGCCACCGAACTGTGCGACAACCTCAAGCGGCGCCTGGGCATCGACTTCAATGAGGTCACCCCCGACGGCGAATTCAGCCTCAAGGAAGGCCAGTGTTTCGGCGCCTGCGGCGATGCGCCGGTGCTGCTGGTCAACAACCACGACATGCACTCCTTCATGGACGAAGACAAAGTGGATGCCCTGCTCAAGGAGTTGAAGTCATGACCCAGGTGATCACGGGCGGTCTTGATGGCGAGCGCACCTGGCGCCTTGCTGACTACGTCAAGCGCGGCGGCTATGAGGCCCTGCGCAAGGTGCTCTCGGGCATGACGCCCGAGCAGGTGGTGGACGAGGTCAAGAAGTCCTCGCTGCGCGGCCGTGGTGGCGCAGGTTTTCCCAGCGGTCTCAAGTGGACCTTCATGCCCAAGAACTATCAGGGCGACAAATACATCGTCTGCAACTCGGACGAGGGCGAGCCGGGCACCTTCAAGGACCGCGACATCCTGCGTTTCAACCCCCATGCCCTGATCGAGGGCATGATCATCGCCGCCTACGCCATGGGCGCCACGCGTGGCTATAACTACATCCACGGCGAAATCTGGGCCACTTACCTGCGTTGTGAAGAGGCATTGCAGGAAGCGCGTGACGCGGGCTTCCTGGGAAAAAACATCCTGGGCTCGAATTTTTCCTTCGAACTCTTCAACCACCACGGTTACGGTGCCTACATCTGTGGCGAGGAAACGGCCCTGCTGGAGTCGCTCGAGGGCAAAAAGGGACAGCCGCGCTACAAGCCGCCATTCCCTGCCACCTATGGCCTGTATGGCAAGCCCACCACCATCAACAATACGGAAACCTTTGCCAGCGTGCCCTGGATCATCCGCAATGGCGGCGAGGCTTTCCTGGAACTGGGTAAACCCAACAATGGCGGCACCAAGATCTTTTCGGTCTCGGGCCACGTCACCCGTCCGGGCAACTACGAAGTCCCGCTGGGCACCCCTTTTGCAACGCTGCTGGAAATGGCCGGCGGCATGCGTGATGGCCGCAAGATCAAGGCCGTCATCCCGGGGGGCTCGTCCATGCCGGTATTGCCCGGCGAGATCATGATGCAGACCGACATGGATTACGATGCCATCGCCAAGGCGGGCTCCATGCTGGGCTCGGGTGCGGTCATCGTGATGGATGAAACCGTGTGCATGGTGCGTGCGCTCGAGCGCCTGTCGTATTTCTATCATGAAGAATCCTGCGGACAATGCACGCCCTGTCGCGAAGGCACGGGCTGGCTCTATCGCATCGTCCATCGCATCGAGCATGGCACGGGGCGGGCCGAAGACCTCGACCTCCTGCTGTCCCTGAGCGACAACATCCAGGGTCGTACCATCTGCGCCCTGGGGGATGCCGCCGCAATGCCCGTGCGCAGTTTCGTCAATCATTTCCGTTCGGAGTTCGAACACCACGTCACCCACAAGCGGTGTCTGGTGGACATGCCCCAACGCCAGGAAAAGGTAGCGTAAGCAATGGCACTGCTGAATATCGAAATTGACGGGCAATCCACCCAGGTGGAAAGCGGGCGCACCGTGATGGATGCGGCCAAGAAGCTGGGCATCAAGATTCCCCACTTCTGCTATCACCGCAAGCTGTCCATCGCAGCCAACTGCCGCATGTGCCTCGTGCAGGTGGAAAAGGCACCCAAGCCGCTACCAGCCTGCGCCACGCCCGTCACCGAAGGCATGAAGGTGCAAACCCATTCCGAGTTTGCCATCAAGGCCCAGAAGGCCGTGATGGAGTTTCTGCTGATCAACCATCCGCTCGATTGCCCCATCTGCGACCAGGGTGGTGAATGCAAGCTGCAGGACCTCAGCGTGGGTTATGGCGGGGTTGCCTCGCGCTATCGCGAAGAAAAACGCGTGGTCTCCAACAAGGACCTGGGTTCCCTCATTGCCACCGACATGACGCGCTGCATCCTGTGCACGCGCTGCGTGCGTTACGGGCAGGAAATTGCCGGCATCATGGAACTGGGTGTGGGCGGACGGGGCGAGCATTCCGAAATCCTGGCGTTCATGGACCTCACGGTGGATTCCGAAGTGTCCGGTAACGCCATCGACCTGTGCCCCGTGGGCGCGCTCACCAGCAAGCCTTTCCGCTACAGTGCGCGTTCCTGGGAACTCACCCGTTACCCTTCGGTCAGCCCCCACGACGGGCTGGGCACCAACGTGGTGGTCCAGGTCAAACAGAATACCCAGGTGGCCCGGGTACTGCCCCGCGCCAACGACGACATCAACGAATGCTGGCTTTCCGACCGCGACCGCTTCTCCTACGAGGCGCTGCACAGCGACGATCGTCTGACGCGGCCCATGGTCAGGCAGGATGGCCAGTGGGTGGAAACGGATTGGGCCGAGGCATTGCAGGTGGTGGTGGATGCCTTCACCAAGGTGGGCGATGCCCACGGCAGGGAAGCGCTGGGTGCGCTGGTCAGCCCCCACCAGACCCTGGAAGAACTCTATCTGGCCCAGAAACTGATGCGCGAACTGGGCTCGCACAACATCGACCACCGCACGCGCCAGACGGACTTCGCCCTCGACGCCGTGCAGCGCGGCACCCCCTGGCTGGGCATGCCCGTGGCGCGTTGCGGCGAACTCAAATCCTGCCTCGTGGTGGGCAGTGCCCTGCGCCAGGAACAGCCGTTGCTGGCCGTGCGACTGCGGCGTGCGGTCGCCCAGGGTGCCAGGGTCAACCTCATCAATCCGTTCGTGGACAATCTCGCCATGCCGGTGGCCCAGCAGTTGACGGGTACGCCCAGCGAGATGCCGGGGCTGCTGGCCCAGGTGCTGCAGGCCGTGGCCGCTCGCCAGGGTCAGGCCGTGGCCAGCGCGCTCCAGTCCATGGTGGGTGGCGCGCCCTCTGAGACGGCCGAGCGCATTGCCGAAAACCTCCTGGGCGACCCCGCGCGGGCCATTTTCCTGGGCCACCTCGCGCAGCACCACCCGGCCTACGGCACGCTCTATGCACTGGCCGCCGAACTGGCGCGCCTGCTCGATTGCCCCCTGGGCGTGCTGGGTGAAGCCGCCAACAGCGTGGGGGCCACCCTCGCCGGGGCCGTGCCGCATCGCGGCGCACTGGGAAC
Organism: Ferrovaceae bacterium; assembly: GCA_027311025.1. Lineage (GTDB taxonomy): Bacteria > Pseudomonadota > Gammaproteobacteria > Burkholderiales > Ferrovaceae > JAJZRV01. Next base: position 13,746 of record DAICZS010000026.1, on the reverse strand, counting down.
GCACTCGGCTGGCGGGCTCGATGCCCAGGCCATGCTGCGCAATCCGCGCAAGGCATACCTCGTGATGGGGCTGGAACCCGAACTGGACTGCGCCGATCCGGCCCTGGCCATGGCCGCCCTCAAGGCTGCTGATTTCGTCGTGGCCCTCAGCGCCTTCAAGGGGCGCGCCCCCGAATGGGCCACGGTCATCCTGCCCATTGCGCCCTTTACCGAAACCGCCGGCACCTTCATCAGCATGGAAGGACGGGTTCAATCCTTCAACGGCGTGGTGGCCCCGAAGGGCGAGGCGCGTCCGGCCTGGAAGGTGTTGCGCGTGCTGGGCAACCTGTTCGAGCGCTCCGGTTTCGATTACGAATCGGTGGAAGACGTGCGCATCGAAATGTCCCCGGACCTCGCCCTCGTGGCCAGCCAGTGCTGCGACAACGGACTGACCGGCATGCCCCAGCTCAAGGTGCGGGCTTCGCTCGGCACCATCGAGCGCGTTGGCGAGGTGCCCGTGTACCACGCCGATCCGCTGGTGCGCCGTTCGCCCTCATTGCAGGCCACGCGCCTGGCGTCCACCCTGCAGGTGACGGTGCATCCCCAGCTGGGTGCGCGCCTGGGCCTTGCGGCAGGGCAGCGGGTGCGGGTGCGTCAGGGCGAGGGCACGGCCGAATTGCCGCTGGCCTTTGATGCGGGCCTTCCCGAAGGTTGCGCGCGCATTCCCACCGCGCATCCTGCCACCGCTGGTTTGGGCGACGCGTTGGGGATGGTGTCCCTGGAGGCTTGCGCATGATGGTTCCACAGGAAATACAGCAATTTTTCGGGCCCTTGTGGCCCGCCGTATGGGCCTTCGTCAGGATCGTGGTGATCGTGCTGCCGCTGATGGGCGCGGTAGCCTACCTCACGCTGGTGGAGCGCAAGGTGATTGGCTACATGCAAATCCGCATCGGTCCCAACCGGGTTGGCCCCTATGGTCTGCTGCAACCCATTGCGGATGCCATCAAGCTGCTCATGAAGGAAATCGTGGTGCCCAGCGGCGCCAACAAGTTCCTTTTCGTGCTGGGCCCGGTACTGGCCATCATGCCGGCCCTGGCCGCCTGGGCCGTGGTGCCTTTCACGCCCGAACTTATTCTCACCAACGTGGACGCCAGCCTGCTGTACATCATGGCCATCACTTCCATGGGCGTTTACGGCGTGGTGATCGCGGGCTGGGCCTCCAACTCCAAGTACGCCTTTTTGGGCGCCCTGCGTTCCACAGCCCAGATCGTCTCCTATGAAATCGCCATGGGCTTTGCCTTGGTGACGGTGCTGATGATGTCGCACAGCCTCAACCTGGTGGAGATCGTCAAAGCCCAGCAGGGGCCGCTGGGCCTGCTGCAGTGGAACTGGATTCCGCTGCTGCCCATGTTCGTGGTGTACGTCATCTCGGGAACGGCCGAAACCAACCGGGCGCCCTTTGACGTGGCCGAAGGCGAATCGGAAATCGTGGCCGGCTTCCATGTGGAATATTCCGGCATGACCTTTGCCATTTTCTTCCTGGCCGAATACGCCAACATGATCCTGATCTCGGCGCTCACCGCCATCATGTTCATGGGGGGCTGGCTGTCGCCGTTGCCCTTCCTGCCAGATGGCATCCTGTGGCTGTTTGCCAAGATGAGTTTCGTGCTGTTCCTGTTTTTGTGGTTCAGGGCCACCTTCCCGCGCTACCGCTATGACCAGATCATGCGCCTGGGCTGGAAGGTGTTCATTCCGGTGACGCTGGTGTGGCTGGTGGTGGTGGGCGCGCTCATGCAGGAGCCGTTGCGCGGCTTGCCCATCCTCAACATCTGGTTCCATTGACCGAGGGCCTGTACATGGGTGCCATTAAAGAATTCGTTAAAAGCTGGACGCTCACCGAGTTGATCAAGGGGATGGGCGTGACGGGGCGCCACTTCCTGTCGCGCAAGATCACCATCCAGTATCCCGAGGAAAAAACCCCGCAATCGCCGCGTTTTCGTGGGCTGCATGCGCTGCGCCGCTACCCCAACGGCGAAGAGCGCTGCATTGCCTGCAAGTTGTGCGAGGCGGTGTGCCCGGCCATGGCCATCACCATCGAGTCCGAAGAGCGTGCCGATGGCAGCCGCCGCACCACGCGCTACGACATCGATCTGTCCAAATGCATTTTCTGCGGCTTCTGCGAAGAATCCTGTCCGGTGGATTCCATCGTCGAGACGCGCATCTTTGAATATCACGGCGAACAACGCGGCGACCTGCTCATGACCAAGGAAAAACTGCTGGCGGTGGGAGATCTATACGAAGCCCAGATTGCAGCCGATCGTGCCGAAGACGCACGCTTCCGATAAGGAAATCCAAGGTGACTGATTTTTCCGTACTGATATTTTCTGCCTTTGCGCTGGTGCTGCTGGGGGCCGCCGTGGGCGTGATCACGGCGCGCAATCCGGTGCATGCGGCCCTGTTTCTGGTGCTGGCCTTCTTCAACGGGGCCGGGTTGTGGATGATGCTGGAAGCCGAATTTCTCTCCATTGCCCTGGTGCTGGTGTACGTGGGGGCCGTGATGGTGCTGTTCCTGTTTGTGGTGATGATGCTCAACGTGGATCTGGCGCGGCTGCGCGAGGGGTTCTGGAAGCACCTGCCCCTGGGGCTGGGTGTGGGCCTGCTGATGGTGGTGGAGATGGTGCTGGTGGTGAGCAGCAAGCAGTTTGCCTCACTGGGGGCCGGCATGGCCCCGGCAGCGCCTGGGGTCAGCAACACCCGCGAGCTGGGACTTTTGCTCTACACCGACTATGTCTATCCCTTTGAACTGGCCGCCGTCATCCTGCTGGTGGCCATCGTTGCGGCCATTGCCCTGACGCTGCGGCGGCGCAAGGATTCCAGGTACATGGATCCGGCGCAGCAAGTTCGCGTCAAGGCGGCCGACCGAATTCGCATCGTGGCCATGCGCGCCGAAAAGGACCGTTGATGATCAATCTGACCGATTACCTGATGCTCGGCGCCGTGCTGTTCGCCATCAGCGTGGTGGGCATTTTTCTGAACCGCAAGAATGTCATCATCCTGCTGATGTGCATCGAACTGATGCTGCTGGCCGTCAACCTCAACTTCGTGGCGTTTTCCCACTACCTGCACGACATGGCAGGGCAGGTCTTCGTGTTTTTCATCTTGACCGTTGCCGCAGCCGAGTCGGCCATCGGCCTCGCGATTTTGGTCGTACTGTTCCGAAACATCCGCTCCATCAATGTGGATGATCTGGGCAGTCTCAAGGAATGAGCCTCCATGAGCATGTTTAGCCTTTATCTGCTGGTTCCCCTCGCACCCCTCGCCGGCGCACTTCTGGCAGGACTCTTCGGCAAGGCGCTGGGGCGTACCGGAAGCCACGTCGTCACCATCCTGGGTGTGGCCATCTCCTTCGTGGCCTCGGTGGTGATTGCCCAGGACGTCTTTGCCGGACACCTGTTCAACGGCACGGTTTACACCTGGATGACCACCGAAGACATCTCGCTGGTGGTGGGCTTCCTGATTGACCCGCTCACCGTGACCATGATGCTGATCGTCACCTTCGTCTCCCTCATGGTGCACATCTACACCGTGGGCTACATGCACGAAGACCCCGGCTACCAGCGCTTCTTCAGCTATATCTCGCTGTTCACCTTTTCCATGCTGATGCTGGTGATGTCCAACAACTTCCTGCAGCTGTTCTTTGGCTGGGAAGCCGTGGGCCTGGTGTCCTACCTGCTGATCGGGTTCTGGTACACCCGCCCCACCGCCATCTACGCCAATCTCAAGGCGTTCCTCGTCAATCGCGTGGGCGACCTGGGGTTTTTGCTGGGCATCGGCCTCATCCTCGCCCATTTCGGCTCGCTCGATTACGCCACCGTGTTTGCGCGCGCACCCCTGCTGGCCCAGGACAGCATTGCGCTGCTGTCCGATAGCCCGGTATCGCTGCTGACCGTGGTGTGCATCCTGCTGTTCATCGGCGCCATGGGCAAGTCGGCCCAGATGCCGCTGCATGTGTGGCTGCCCGACTCCATGGAAGGCCCCACGCCCATTTCAGCACTGATCCACGCGGCCACCATGGTGACGGCAGGGATCTTCATGGTCTCGCGCATGTCCCCGCTGTTTGAGCTTTCCGAGACGGCGCGCACCGTGGTGCTGGTGGTGGGAGCCAGCACGGCGCTGTTTATGGCCTTCCTTGGCATCATCCAGAACCACATCAAGCGGGTGGTGGCCTATTCCACCCTCTCGCAGCTGGGCTACATGACGGTGGCGCTGGGCGCCTCGGCCTACCCCGTGGCGATTTTCCATCTGGGTACCCATGCCTTCTTCAAGGCCCTGCTGTTCCTGGGTGCAGGCTCGGTGATCCACGCCATGCACCACGAACAGGACATGCGCAACATGGGCGGGCTGCGCAAGTACATGCCCATCACCTACGTCACCGCCGTGATCGGCTCGCTGGCGCTGGCCGGGATTCCGCCCTTTGCCGGGTTCTTCTCCAAGGACGCCATCATCGAGGCGGTGCAGGGCAGCACTATTCAGGGGGCGGGTTATGCCACCTTTGCCGTGCTGGTGGGCGTCTTCGTCACGGCCTTCTACAGCTTCAGAATGCTGTTCATGACCTTTCATGGCAAGCCGCGCATGGACCACCACACGCGCGAGCACCTGCACGAATCGCCCTGGGTGATTACCGTGCCGCTGATCCTGCTGGCCATTCCTTCGGCGGTGACCGGTTACCTGTACATCGAGCCCATGGTGATGGGCCAGTACTTTGGCAATGCCATCACGGTGCTGCCCGGCAATGGCGGACTGCACGCCATGCGCGAGGAGTGGCACGGCGTGGGCGAGTTCATCATGCACGGCATGATGGCGCTGCCCTTCTGGCTGGCGCTCGCGGGCATTGCCACCGCTGCCGCCCTGTACCTCAAGTGGACGCATGTGCCCGCAGCCATCCAGGCGCGTTTTGGCGGCCTCTACACGCTGCTGGACCACAAGTATTACTTCGACCGGTTCAACGAAGTCTTCTTTGCCCATGGCGCGCTCAAGGTGGGCAGCGCCTTCTGGCACAAAGGCGACGTGTCCGTGATCGACGGCGCCGTCAACGGATCGGCCCACTTGGTGGAGCGCTTCTCGGGCAGACTGCGCCGCATCCAGACCGGATACATCTACCACTACGCCTTCATCATGATCTTTGGCGTGTTCATCCTGATGAGCCTGTGGTTCGTCAAGGCGTAACCTGAGCGGATATTCATGACTGCAAATCACTTCCTGTCCCTGAGCATCTGGTTGCCGATCCTGGCTGGCGTGCTGGTGCTGGCCACCGGCAGCGAAAAAAACGCCTGTCGCACCCGGTGGCTGGCGCTCATCGGTGCCGTGCTGGGCTTCGCGGTGACCGTGCCGCTGTACCTCGGGTTTGTCAATGACACGGCGGCCATGCAGTTCGTGGAAATGGCCCCCTGGATTCCCGCCTTCAGCATCAACTATCACCTCGGCATCGACGGCATCTCCCTGTGGTTTGTGCTGCTCAACAGCTTCATGACCGTGCTGGTGGTGATTGCGGGCTGGGTGGTCATCGAAAAGCGCCTCGCCCAGTACATGGCGGCCTTCCTCATCATGTCCGGCCTCATCAACGGGGTCTTTGCCGCGCTCGATGCCATCCTGTTCTATGTGTTCTTCGAGGCCATGCTGATTCCCATGTTCCTCATCATCGGCATCTGGGGCGGACCGCGACGGGTGTATGCCGCCATCAAGTTTTTCCTGTATACCCTGCTGGGCTCGCTGTTGATGCTGGCGGCCTTCATCTACCTGTACTTCGAAGCGGGCGGTTCTTTCGAGATCATCAAGTTCCAGATCCTGCCTCTGCCGCTGGGTGTGCAGATCCTGCTCTTCATCGCCTTCTTCATGTCCTTTGCGGTCAAGGTGCCCATGTGGCCGGTGCACACCTGGTTGCCCGATGCGCACGTGGAAGCCCCGACCGGCGGCTCGGTGGTGTTGGCGGCGATCATGCTGAAAGTCGGCGCGTACGGTTTCCTGCGTTTCTCGCTGCCCATCACTCCCGATGCCAGCCATGCCCTGTCGGGCTATGTCATTGCCCTGTCACTGATTGCGGTGGTGTACATCGGCCTCGTGGCGCTGGTGCAAAATGACATGAAGAAGCTGGTGGCCTACTCGTCCATTGCCCACATGGGGTTCGTCACCCTGGGGATTTTCATGTTCAATGCCATGGGGACGGAAGGGGCGCTGCTGCAGATGATCTCGCACGGCTTCGTGTCCGGCGCCATGTTCCTGTGCATTGGCGTACTCTATGACCGCATGCACTCGCGCCAGATTTCCGATTACGGCGGCGTGGTCAACACCATGCCGGTGTTTTCCGCTTTCTTCATGCTGTTTGCTATGGCCAACGCCGGCCTGCCGGGTACGAGCGGTTTCATTGGCGAATTCATCGTCACCTTGAGCGCCATCCAGGTCAACTTCTGGTATGCAGCGCTGGCGGCCACCACCCTCATTTTCGGCGCAGCCTATACGCTGTGGATGTACAAGCGCGTGGTGTTTGGCGAAACGGCCAACGCCCATGTGGCCGAACTCAAGGACGTCAGCGGGCGTGAAACCCTGTTTCTGGCCATTCTGGCCATCCTGGTGCTGGCCATGGGCCTTTATCCCAAGCCGTTCACCGACACCATGCATGCCTCGGTGCAACAGTTGATCGAGCAAACCTCGGTCTCGAAGTTTTGATGGAGCGATGATGACTTTCGCCACCCCTTATCTGGCTCCGGTCTATCCGGAAATCTTCCTGCTGACGGCGCTCTCGGCCATCCTGATGCTGGACCTGTTCATTTCGGATTCCAAGCGCTTTCTGACCTACGCTTACTCCCAACTGGCTCTGCTGGTGACGGCAGCACTGCTGGTGATGGGCGCCTCAGGCCATGCACTCTCCACCTTCGGCGGCATGTTCATCGACGACCCCATGGCGCGCACCCTGAAGCTGGTGGCCATCGTGGCGGTCTCCTTCGTCATGGCTTACTCGCGCACCTACAACCAGTCGCGCGGGCTGTTTCGCGGCGAGTTCTACGTACTGCTGATGTTTGCCCTGCTGGGCATCATGGTGATGATTTCCGCCAACCATTTTCTGGTGCTCTACCTGGGCCTGGAACTGCTCTCGCTGTCCATGTGCGCGCTGATTGCATTGCAACGGGATTCGGCCCGCGCCAGTGAAGCCGCCATGAAATACTTCGTGCTGGCGGCCCTGGCCTCGGGCCTGCTGTTGTACGGCCTGTCCATGCTCTATGGCGCCACCGGCTCGTTGTTCATGCCCATGGTGGCCAATGCTATCGCCTCGGGTGCCGCTGATCCCGCCATCCTGGTGTTTGGCCTGGTGTTCGTGGTAGCAGGGCTTTCCTTCAAGCTGGGGGTGGTGCCCTTCCACATGTGGGTGCCCGATGTGTATGAGGGATCACCCACGGCAGTGACCCTCTTCGTCAGCACGGCACCCAAGGTGGCGGCCTTTGCCTTCTTTATGCGTCTGCTGGTGGGCGCGCTGGGCCCCATGGTATCGGACTGGCAGTCCATGCTGGTCATCGTGGCCGTGCTGTCCATGCTGCTGGGCAACGTGACTGCCATCGCCCAGACCAACCTCAAGCGCATGCTGGCCTATTCCACCATCTCGCACATGGGCTTCCTGCTGCTGGGCATTCTCTCTGGGTCACTGGCGGGCTATGCCTCGGCCATGTTCTACATGGTGGCCTATGTGATGATGAGCCTTGGCGCCTTCGGCCTCATCCTGATGTTGAGCCGAGACGGTTTTGAAGCCGACCAGCTAGAAGACCTGAAGGGGCTGAACAAGCGCAGTCCCTGGTATGCCTTCATGATGTTGCTGGTGATGATTTCCATGGCCGGCATTCCCGTGTCCGTGGGCTTCTTTGCCAAGCTGTCGGTGTTGAGCGCCGTGCTGGATGCCGGCATGACCTGGCTGGTGGTGTTTGCGGTGATGATGTCGCTGATCGGCGCCTTCTATTACCTGCGCGTCATCAAGCTCATGTACATGGATGAACCCGTGGAGGAGTCCCCGCTGGTGGCCGAAACCGATCACCGTGTCCTGATCGGGCTCAATGCCCTGGCCATCCTCGTGCTGGGCATCGTGCCCCAACCCCTGATCGACCTGTGCATGGCTTCCATCGGGCAATCCCTGAGAGGATAGGGCCCGTGACGGCGTTTCCCCACCTGCCGCACGATTTTACCGAGCATCAGGTGGATTCGGAGCAGGTCTTCAAGGGCCGCCTGCTGGACGTACGCCGTGACACGGTGCGCCTGCCCGACGGGCAGCAGACGGTGCGCGAATACATCGTGCACAACGGCGCTGCCGCCATCATCCCCCTGCTCGATGACGAGACGGTACTGCTGGAATACCAGTACCGTTATCCCAATCGGCGCCACTATTACGAAATTCCTGCAGGCAAGCTGGAACCGGACGAGCCCCCTCTGGAGGCAGCGCAACGCGAATTGCTGGAAGAGACCGGCTATGTGGCGGCAGACTGGCAGCAACTGGCCACCCTGCACCTGTGCATAGCCTATTCCACCGAACGCATCGCGTTCTTTCTGGCGCGCGGGCTGACTTTCAATGCCCACCGCCGGGACGAGGAAGAGTTTCTGGAAACGATTCCCGTCCCGCTCAAACAGGCCTATGGCTGGATCGAGGAGGGCATCATCAACGATGCCAAGACGGTGGCGGGCCTGCTCTGGCTCAAGGCCATGGGCCCGCGGCACCCCTCAGTTACTGCAGCATCAACTGGTTGAGCCGCTTCACGAAGCTGGCCGGATCTTCCAGTTGTCCCCCTTCCGCCAGCAGCGACTGTTCGAACAACAGCGTGCTCCAGTCGGCAATGCGTTGGGCGTCAGTTTCCAGCTTGAGGCGCAGCACCAGACGGTGGTCGGGATTGATTTCCAGAATGGGTTTGGATGACGGCACGTTCTGCCCGGCTGCCTTCAGCATCCGCTCCAGGTTGCCCGAAAGCGCACCTTCCTCCACCACCAGGCAAGCCGGCGATTCGGTCAGGCGGTGGCTGACGCGCACTTCCTTGACGCGTTCACCCAACGCCGTCTTCATGGCTTCCAGCAAGGGCTTCAGGGCTTCACCATCGGGCGTTTCGATTTTGGGCGCAGCACCGCCCAGCTTGGCGAGGTCGAGGTCGCCCTTGGCCACGGACAGCAGCTTCTTGCCTTCGAATGCATCCAGATGGGAGACCACCCATTCGTCCACCCGGTCCGACAGCAGCAGTACTTCGATGCCCTGCTTGCGGAAGATTTCCAGGTGGGGGCTGTTCTTCGCCGCGGCAAAGGTGTCCGCCGTCACGTAATACAGGGCTTCCTGGCCTTCCTTCATGCGGCCGATGACGTCCTTCAGGGATTCGGTCTGCGCCTCCTGGTCCGTGTGGGTGGTGGAAAAACGCAACAATCCGGCCCACTTGTCGCGGTTGGCAAACTCGTCGCCGGCCCCTTCCTTGAAGACGCGGCCGAATTCCTTCCAGAAGGTGGCGTACTTGTCCTTCTGGTTTTCTGCCAGGTCTTCCAGCAGTCCCAGGATTTTCTTGGTGCAGCCGGCGCGGATGGCGTCGATGTCCTTCGACTCCTGCAGGATTTCGCGCGAGACGTTGAGCGGCAGGTCGGCCGAGTCGATCACCCCGCGTACGAAGCGCAGGTAATGGGGCAGCAGCTTCTTGGCGTCCTCCATGATGAACACGCGGCGCACATACAGCTTGATGCCATGACGCGGCTCGCGGTCCCACAGGTCGAAGGGCGCGCGTGCGGGGATGTACAGCAGCTCGGTGTATTCCTGCTTGCCCTCCACGCGGGCATGGCTCCAGGCCAGCGGGGCCTCGAAATCGTGCCCCACATGCTTGTAGAACTCCTGGTACTGCTCGTCTGTGATCTCGCTCTTGGGGCGGGCCCACAGGGCGCTGGCCTGGTTGAGGGTTTCGTCCTCAGGCTCCTTGCCCTCTTCCGCTTCGCGCTGCATGACGATGGGCAACTGGATGTGGTCGGAGTAGCGATGCACGATGGACTTGATCTGCCAGGGCTCGAGGAAGCTGTCCTCGCCTTCCTTGAGGTGGAGGGTGACGCTGGTGCCACGGGGGAGGTCAGCCACTTCCTCGATGGTGAAGGTGCCATCGCCGGTGGATTCCCACCGCACGCCCTGGCTGGCTTCCATGCCGGCCCGGCGGGTGGTGAGGGTGACGCGGTCGGCCACGATGAAGGCCGAGTAGAAGCCCACGCCAAACTGGCCGATCAGGGCCGAATCGTGGGCCGCGTCGCCAGACAGGCGGTTGAGGAACTCACGCGTGCCGGAGCGGGCGATGGTGCCGATGTTGGCGATCACTTCGTCGCGCGACATGCCGATGCCGTTGTCGGTCAGGGTGAGGGTGCGCGCCGCCTTGTCGATGCTGATGCGCACCTTGAGGTCCGGGTCGGCCTCGAGCAGGGCGCCGTTTTGCAGCGCCTCAAAGCGCAGCTTGTCGCAGGCGTCCGAGGCGTTGGAGATCAGCTCGCGCAGAAAAATTTCCTTGTTGCTGTACAGGGAATGGATCATCAGCTGGAGCAGCTGCTTCACTTCCGTCTGGAACTGCATGGATTCTTTTTGGCTCATGGGCGAACACCGTCGATTGTTTTCAGGTTGAACGAAAGGGGACTGTGGCAGGAGATGGGGGCGCTTCCGGCATTTTCAACGGGGGTACCGGCAAAATGGTTTAAAATTCCACTTCAGCCGCGCATCCTATCATTTATTACAAGGTTCGGCCTTCATGAAATTCTGTCCAGACTGCGGCGCCCCGGTGGCGCTGCGGGTTCCCGAGGGCGACAACCTGCCGCGCCATGTGTGCCCTGCATGTGCAGCCATCCATTACACCAACCCCAAGATCGTGGTGGGCTGCGTGCCCGAGTGGCAGGGGCGCATCCTGCTGTGTCGCCGGGCCATCGAGCCGCGCCTGGGGTTCTGGACCATGCCCGCGGGGTTCATGGAAAACGGTGAAACCGCACGCGCCGGAGCGGCCCGCGAAACCTTCGAGGAGTCGCAATCCGAAGTGGAAGTGGGGTCACTGATTTCCGTCATCAGCATTCCGGGCATCAATCAGGTGCACCTCATTTTCAGCGGCCGCATGCTGAGCGAGGCTCATGGGCCTACGGCCGAGAGCAGCGCCGTGCAGCTGTTTGCCGAAGAGGACATCCCCTGGGACGAGCTTGCCTTTCGTACGGTGGTGCATACCCTGCGCCATTACCTGGAGGACCGTCGCCTGGGTACGCCGGGCCTGCATGTGATCGACCTGGGGGCTGCTGCGGCATGAACGAAGCCCGGACGCGTGCCGACGAAGCGGTCGAGCGCCTGCTGCACATCGAATCCCTCGATCATGAGGCCCAGGGCATTGCCCGCCACGAGGGCAAGGTGGTGTTCGTGGAAGGGGCCCTGCCCGGCGAGACGGTGCGCGCCCGCATCACGCGCCGCAAGGCCCAGTTCGACAAGGCCATTACGGTGGCGGTGCTGCACCCCGGCCCCAGTCGGGTGGTGCCGCGCTGTCCGCACTTTGGCGTGTGCGGCGGCTGCAACATGCAGCATGCCGATCCTGCCGCACAGGTGGCCTTCAAGCAACGCATCCTGGAAGACAACCTGGCGCGCATCGGGCGCGTCAAGCCCGAGGCCCTGTTGCCCACCATTCAGGGGCCTGCCTGGGGTTACCGCCAGCGCGCGCGGGTGTCGGTGCGTCATGTGGTCAAGAAGGGCGGGGTACTGGTGGGGTTTCACGAAAAGTCCTCCAGTTTCGTGGCGGACATGAAGCGCTGCGACATCCTGCCCCCCCATGTCTCGGCGCTGCTTGTTCCCCTGCGCCACCTGGTGATGGCCCTGTCCATTCGCGAGCGCATGCCGCAGGTGGAGGTGGCCGTGGGTGAGGCGGTGACCGTGCTGGTGTTTCGGGTGCTGGAGCCCCTGACGGCGGAGGATGAGGCGCATATCCGTGCCTTTGCCGAGCAATGGCAGGTGCAGGTGTGGCTTCAGGCCAAGGGGCCGGATTCGGCCCGCCCCTTTCACCCGCTCGATGCCCCGGCGCTGACCTACACCCTGCCGGAGTTTGGCGTGGTGATGCCTTTCGGACCGACGGAATTCACCCAGGTCAATGCCGCAGTCAACCGGGTCTTGGTGGGACGCGCCGTGCGCATGCTCGACCCCCGGCCGGGCGAGCGCGTGGTGGACCTGTTTTGCGGGCTGGGAAATTTCACCCTGGCACTGGCGCGCAGCGGGGCCGAAGTCATCGGCGTGGAAGGCAGTCCCGCGCTGGTGGAACGCGCCCGACAGAACGCGGCCGCCAACGGCCTGTCCGGCAACACCTCGTTTTTGGCGGCCAACCTCTTCACTGCCACCGAGGAAAGCCTGGCAGCGCTGGGGCGTGTGGACAAGATGCTGATTGATCCGCCGCGTGACGGCGCGGTGGAAGTGGTCAAATCATTGGGGCGCCTGCTGCCGCGGCGCATCGTCTATGTGTCCTGCAGTCCGGCCACACTGGCGCGCGACGCGCAGATTCTGGTGCATCAACAGGGATACCGGCTGCGCGCTGCGGGGGTGGCCAACATGTTCCCCCACACGGCGCATGTGGAATCCATCGCGCTCTTCGAGCGCGATGGATCGTGACACAAACTAGCGGCGATCGCCGCCGAAGGCGCCCAGCAACTGCAGCAGGCTGATGAAGATGTTGTAGATGTTCATGTACAGGCTGAGTGTGGCGGTGATGTAGTTGGTCTCACCTCCGTGCACGATCTGGCTGACGTTGAACAGGATCATCAGCGAGGAAAACAGCATGAACCCGGCGCACAGCACGAGCTGCATGACCGGCAGCTGCAGGAAGATGTTGGCCACCACGGCCACCATCAACACGATGGCGCCCACCATCAAAAAGTTGGCCATGCCGCTGAAGTTGCGCTTGGTGGAGCTGGCAATCCCTGCCAGGCTGAAAAACACCACGGCCGTGCCACCGGCTGCCAGGGAAATCAGCTGGCCGCCGTTACGGAACGCCAGGGTGTATTGCAGCAAGGGCCCCAACATCACGCCCAGAACGAAGGTGAGCAACAGCAGCAGGTAAACACCCGTGGTGCTGTGCTTGTTGGCCTCGATGGCAAAGAACAACCCGTAGATCACGCCCAGAAACAGCAGGCTGGACAGGATGGGGCTGGCGGCCATGAAGGCAAAACTCAGGTTGATGCCCACCAGTGCGCCAATGGCGGTGGGGATGAGTGACAGCCCCAACAGCCAGTAGGTGTTGCGCAACACGCGATGCTGTAGGGAATCGAGCGCGCCAGACTGGGTATAGACATTAAAATCTTGTTGCATATCAAGGAACTCCTCAATGTAACGCCGCAAGGTTGCGGCTACTGACGGGTGTTAGACTACGACAGAGACCCTCAAGTTGCAAGGTGGGGGGCATGAACGGCAATTTCAAGGGGGTGCTCGCGTTGAGCGGGCCCGTCCATGAGGCTTGGTGTAGAATACACCCCCTCGGAGACTTGGGTGAGTGGTTTAAACCAGCAGTCTTGAAAACTGCCGACGGGCAACCGTCCGTGAGTTCGAATCTCACAGTCTCCGCCATCCTTCCCTCCCTCCAACCCTCAGGGGGCCACATGAAAAAAGACGAAATCAGAGCATCGATATCAGCCGATATCGATCATTTTCGGTCAAAGGCGGCCTACTACGAGTCACTGCAATTGTTTGAGGCAGCCCAATACGCGGGCAAGCTGGCTGCAAAC
>DAICZS010000025.1:21608-29287 GCA_027311025.1 Ferrovaceae bacterium | reverse complement strand
GATTTGGGGTCTGTCCCCAACCCCCCCAAAAACCAACCCAGCGACAAGCGCTGCGGCACGACGGCTGCCGCAGGCTGGTGCCCCGAGACGACAAAGGTGAAGCGCACGCCGTTGGGTACGGCCTCGGGCAGTTCGGCAATGCGGCCTTGCACCGTGATGTCCCGCCCTTCCCAGGCATGGGGCAGCGCGTCGGACAGGCGCCACTGGGCGCGCAGGCTGGCATAGGCATAACCCAGCAGCAGGGCGCTGCACAACACCAGGGCAGCGCGCCGCGCCGGATGCAGCGGGCGCCGAAGCAGCACCCACCCCAGTATCCCCTGAAGTGCCAGGGTGCAGGCAAGCAGCGGCACCCAGGGAAGGAGGCTGGGGCTGCACTGGAGCAGCAGGACACCGGCTACGAAAGCGGAGAGGGCAATGCGCACGCATCGCAGGATGCCCCAGCGAAGGGGTGAAGGCGTGCAGAAAAGCGGAACGGAATGTCGACGCGGCTGCGCGTGACCTCAATAGGGTTGCAGCACCCCATCCACCAGGCGATACCGGGTATCGGCGCGCGCGGCCAGCTCGAGGTCATGGGTCACCATCACAAGGCCGGCGCCGGCCTCGCGGTTGAGGCGCACCATCAACTCGAACACCTGGAGGGCCGTGTGACGGTCCAGGTTGCCGGTGGGCTCATCCGCCAGCAGCAGGGCCGGACGGGCCACCAGGGCTCGGGCTACCGCAGCGCGCTGGCGCTCGCCACCGGAGAGCTCTGGAGGACGATGGTGCAGGCGGTGGCCCAACCCCACCGCCTCCAGCAAGGCCCGGGCCGGGACCTCGGCAGCGGCCGCGGAATGACGGCCAATCCATAACGGCATCGCCACGTTTTCCAGCGCAGAGAATTCCGGCAACAGATGGTGAAACTGATACACAAACCCCAGCTTGCGATTGCGCAACTGCCCCACCTGCTGCTCTGGCAGGCGCGCCAGGTCTTCACCCTGCAACAGGACCTGACCGGCACTGGGGCGATCGAGCCCGCCGAGGAGGTGCAGCAACGTGCTCTTGCCGCTGCCCGACGCGCCCACAATGGCCACATGCTCGCCCGGGCGCACGGCCAGCTCCACGGCCGAGAGCACCGACACACTGCGGTCACCCTGCTGGAAGGATTTGACCAGCCCCCGGCACTGCAGAATGAAGGCATCACTCATAGCGCAAGGCCTCGGCGGGTTGGATGCGCGACGCGCGATAACTGGGGTAGAGCGTGGCCAGCAGGGTCAGCACCAGCGAAGTCAGCCCGATGGCGATGACGTCGCCCCATTGCAACTGGGAGGGCAGCTCGGAAATGAAATACACCTGGGGCGCGAGAAAATGGATGCCGAACATGTTTTCGATGAAGGGCACGATGACGTGGATGTTCAGTGCCGTCACCACCCCCATCGCCACGCCCGAGACGGTGCCGATGAGGCCGATGAGCGCGCCCTGGATCACGAAGATCTGCATGATGCTGCCCGGTGATGCCCCCAGGGTGCGCAGAATGGCAATGTCCGCCTGCTTGTCCGTCACCGCCATGACGAGGGTGGAGACGATGTTGAAGGCCGCCACGGCCACGATCAGCAGCAGGATGATGAACATCACGTTCTTTTCGATGGCCACGGCACGGAACAGGTTGGCATGCTCGCGGGTCCAGTCGCTGACCCAGGCTTCAAAGCTGAGGGTCGAACCCAACTGGTGCGCCACGACCGGCGCATCCATCAGATCCTTGATCTTGAGGCGCACACCGGTCACCCGGTCCCCCAGGCGGAACAGCACCTGGGCATCATTCATGTGGATCAGGGCAAGCCCGCTGTCGTACTCGTACATGCCCACCTGAAAAATACCCACCACCTTGAACTGCTTGAGGCGTGGCAGCAGGCCCGCCGGCGTGATCTGCCCCTGGGGCGTGATCACCACCACCCGGTCTCCCAGGGAAGCATTGAGGGCGCGCGCCAGGTCGGCGCCCAGCACGATGCCAAATTCGCCGGCCTTGAGGTCTTCGAGGCGTCCGGCTTTCATGTGCGCGCCGATGTCCGCCACTTTCCGTTCTTCGTCAGGCAGGATGCCGCGAATCAGCGATCCCTGCACATGGTCGTCGAAGGACAACATGCCCTGGCCCATCACATAGGGTGCAGCGCCGATGACTTCAGGGTTTTTGGAGGTTTCAGCAACGACGGCAGGCCAGTTGGCCAGCGACTGCTCCACGCCAAACACCTGCACATGGGAGGCAACACCCAGGATCCGTTCGCGCATTTCCTTCTGGAACCCGTTCATCACGGACAGGACGATGATGAGGGCGGCAACCCCCAGGCCGATGCCCGCCATGGAAATGAGCGAGATGAAGGAAATGAAATGGTTGCGTCGCTTGGCGCGGGTATAGCGCAAGCCGACGGTCACTTCAAAACGGGACATGAAGCAGCGCTCCCGGTGTTATTCGCGACGCAACTGCGGAAACAGGATGACGTCGCGGATGCTGGGGCTGTCGGTGAGCAGCATCACCAGGCGGTCGATGCCGATGCCCTCCCCTGCCGTGGGTGGCAGGCCATGCTCCAGGGCGCGGATGTAGTCGGCATCGTAATGCATGGCCTCCTGGTCGCCCGCTTCCTTCTGGCGCACCTGTTCACGAAAGCGTTCCGCCTGGTCTTCGGCATCGTTGAGCTCGGAAAACCCGTTGGCGATTTCGCGTCCCGTGATGAAAAGCTCAAACCGCTCGGTCACTTCGGGCCGGGCGTCGCTGCGGCGCGCCAGGGGCGACACTTCGGCGGGATAGTCGATGATGAAGGTGGGCTCGAACAGCAGGGTTTCGGTGGTTTCCTCGAACAGCAGCAGTTGCAGCCCTCCCAGGCCCTCGTTGGGACGGATCTTGCCACCCAGCCGGGTGATTTCCTGCACCAGGAAGTCACGATCGGAGAGCTGCCCCTGCGTGTATTGCGGATGGTACTTGCGGATGGCTTCGGTAATGGTAAGGCGCGCAAAGGGCCTGGCAAAATCAATGGTGCTTCCGCCATAAGACACGGTGGTGGTGCCCAGAACCGACTGTGCAACGAAGCGGAACATGTCCTCGGTCAGCTGCATCAGGTAACGGTAATCGCGGTAGGCCTCGTAGAATTCGATCATGGTGAATTCAGGATTGTGCCGCGTGGAAATGCCCTCGTTGCGGAAATTGCGGTTGATCTCGAACACCCGCTCCATGCCACCCACCACCAGGCGCTTGAGGTACAGCTCGGGGGCGATGCGCAGAAAAAGCTCCATGTCGAGCGCGTTGTGGTGCGTGACGAAGGGTTTTGCCGCCGCCCCGCCCGGGATGGGATGCATCATGGGCGTTTCCACTTCCAGGTAGCCACGCGCCACCAGAAACTCGCGCACCTTCTGCACGATGCGGCTGCGCGCCACGAACACCTTGCGTGACTCCTCGCTGGTGATGAGGTCGAGGTAACGCTGGCGATATTTCTGTTCCTGGTCGGCAAGCCCGTGAAATTTTTCCGGCAGGGGACGCAGGGCCTTGGCCAGCAGGCGCAGTGCGGTCACCTTGATGGAGAGCTCGCCGGTTTTGGTTTTGAACAGCAGGCCGCTGGCCCCCAGGATGTCGCCCAGGTCCCAATGCTTGAAGGCGTCATAGGCGGCTTCACCCAGGGCTTCGCGCTGCACGTACAACTGGATGCGGCCGGTGCCGTCCTGCACGGTGGCAAAGCTGGCCTTGCCCATCACGCGTTTCAACATCATGCGCCCGGCGACGGTCACGGTGACCGGTTCTGCTTCCAGTTCGGCTTCACTGGTTTCATCAAATCCGGCGTGCAGGGGGCCCGCTTCGTGGGTGCGCACGAAGTCGTTGGGAAACGCCACGCCGGCTGCACGAATGGCCTGCAACTTGGCACGGCGTTCTTCAATGATCTGATTACTGTCGTCGGACATGTTCAACCTCTGCTTGCTCGCTTGGGTTATACGCCTTGTTTCAGGCTGGCTTCAATGAAGGTGTCGAGATCGCCATCCAGCACCGACTGGGTGTTGCCGATTTCCACGTTGGTGCGCAGATCCTTGATGCGGGACTGGTCCAGCACATAGGAACGGATCTGGTGGCCCCAGCCAATGTCGCTCTTGCTGTCTTCCATGGCCTGTTTTTCGGCATTGCGCTTGCGCAGCTCGGCCTCGTACAGGCGCGACTTCAGCATGGCCATGGCCTCGGCACGGTTGCGGTGCTGCGAGCGGTCGCTCTGGCATTGCACCACGATGCCGGAGGGCGCGTGGGTGAGTCGTACGGCCGAATCGGTCTTGTTGATGTGCTGCCCGCCCGCACCGGAAGCGCGGAACGTGTCGATGCGCAGGTCGGCCGGATTGATTTCCACTTCAATGGATTCATCCACTTCGGGATACACGAACACCGAAGCAAAGGAGGTGTGGCGGCGATTTCCGGAATCGAAGGGCGATTTGCGCACCAGGCGGTGCACGCCGGTTTCAGTGCGCAGGTAACCGTACGCATACGAACCCGTGATTTTCAATGAAGCGCTCTTGATGCCGGCCACTTCACCGGGAGACTCTTCGAGGATTTCCACGCCAAAGGATTTGCGTTCGCAATAGCGCACATACATGCGCAGCAGCATGGACGCCCAGTCCTGGGCCTCGGTGCCGCCTGAACCCGACTGGATGTCGATGAAGCAGTTGGCAGGATCCATGGGATTGGAGAACATGCGGCGGAATTCCATGGCCGCCACACGCTTTTCAGTCCCCTGGAGATCTTCTCCCACGGCCTCCAGGGAATCGTCATCCTGTTCGGCCAGTGCCAGTTCGAAGAGTTCCTGCGCGTCCTTCAGGCCGCGAGTGACGGCCCCCATCTCCTCGACGGTTTCTTCCAGGGATTTGCGTTCGCGCCCGAGTTCCTGGCTTTTCTTGCTGTCCTGCCAGATGGCAGGATCTTCTGCCAGTTTGACGACTGCCTCCAGACGACTGACCTTGGCATCGAAGTCAAAGATACCTCCGCAGTGCCTGGATGCGAACATCCAGATCCTGGAGCAGGTTTTCGATGGCGTTGAGTTGTTCGGCTTCCATGGGGACAATGATCGCAATTGAGAAAGCCTGCCATTATACACGCCAATGCCGCAGCTCCAGCTGCAACTGGCGGTTGCCGTTCCATTCATTGACGGAAAGCTGGAACAGCGCCTGGATCGAATCGGGCAGCGGCTCGGCGTGGCCAAAGAAGATGGCATCGAAGGCACGCTCCCCCTGGCGCAACCTGAGCTTGAGGTGGCGCTCGCCCACCACCCGCTGCTGGATCACGGCAAAGCGTCCGCCAAACAGGGGTTCGGGAAACCCCTGGCCCCACACCTGGGCGCGCAACGCCTCGGCTGTGGCCAGCGTGAGATCAGCCGGGGCCACCTCACCGTCATAATCGACCTGCAGGGCGAGGTCGCCCGGACTCAGCCACTGTCGCGCCACCGTTTCGAAGGCCGCCTCAAAACGCGCAAAATCATCGCTACGCAAGGTCAGCCCCGCCGCCGCCGCATGTCCGCCAAAGCGCAGGATCAGATCCGGGTGCTGCTTGGTGACCTGGTCCAGCGCATCGCGCAGATGAAAGCCCGCAATGCTGCGTCCTGAACCGCGGATTTCATCGGCGCTGGTGCCCGGCGCAAACGTGATGACCGGGCGATGGAAGCGATCTTTGATGCGCGAGGCGAGGATGCCGATGACGCCCGGATGCCATTCGGGATCGTACAGGGAAAGGGTGTAGCGCTGTCCCGCCTCGAGCGTGTCCAGGCGCGCCAGGGCGCTTTCCTGCATGGCACCCTCCACTTCGCGCCGTTCGCGGTTGAAGGCATCGAGCTTTTGCGCATAGCGCAGGGCCACGTCGACCTCGTCGCAAGCCAGGCACTCGATGCCATGGGTCATGTCTTCCATGCGCCCGGCCGCATTGAGGCGCGGCCCCAGCACAAAGCCCAGGTCGGCGCTCACGGCACGCGCGGGATCGCGCCCGGCCACGCGGTAGAGGGCGTTGAGCCCGGCAGAAGCCCGGCCCGAGCGCACGCGTCGCAAACCCGCAGCCACCAGCAGGCGATTGTTGCGGTCCAGGCGCACCACGTCGGCCACCGTGCCCAGCGCCACCAGATCCAGCAGTGCGCCAAGGTTGGGTTCGGGCCGCGCCTGCCAGGCGCCGCGGCGGCGCAACTCGGCCCGCAGGGCCAGCATGGTGTAGAACATCACGCCCACCCCGGCCAGTGCCTTGCTGGGAAAGGGGCAGGCAGGCTGGTTGGGGTTGACGATGGCGGCGGCGTCCGGCAACACCTCGCCCGGCAAATGGTGGTCGGTGACGATGACGGGAATGCCCAGCGCATTGGCTGCGGCCACGCCCGCCACACTGGCGATGCCGTTGTCCACGGTCACGAGCAGGTCGGGTTGCCTTGCCAGGGCAAGCTGCACCACTTCCGGGGTGAGTCCATAGCCCATGGTGATGCGGTTGGGCACGAGGTAATCCACCATTGCGCCCATGGCGCGCAGGGCGCGCAGGCCAACGGCGCAGGCCGTGGCGCCATCGGCATCGTAATCGGCGATGATGACGATTTTCTTTCCGGCGGCGATGGCCTCTGCCAGCAGGGTGGCTGCCTGCCCCACGCCTTTCAGCGTATCGAAGGGCAGCAGCGCCTGCAGATCAGGCTCGTTGAGGTCGTCCACCTCAGCGCCGCGTGCCGCCAAAGCCCGTGCCAGCAATGTCGGCGCACCTGCCTGCTGCAATGTTGCCGCGACGGCCTCGTCCACCGGGCGCGCAACCCAGGAGGGTTGGGCCATTCAGGCATGCTCCAGGCCGGGAACCCCACGCGTCTGGGCCAGGGGACGCGGTCGGCGCCAAAGCCGCCACAGGTGCCAGCGCGACATCGTGAGGGTGGCCGCACAGCGCCCTTCCACCGCCACCAGGGTGAACGCGCCATAATCGCCGCGACGCAACCCTTCCAGCAGGGGGCCGATCACGTCGCGATCAAGTTGCAGGGCCGCTGCACGCCAGGCTTCGACATCGCCATAAGCTGAAGGGCCACGCAGGGTGTCGATGACTTTTGCGTTATGGATGGCGGCTGGCGTATCCCAAAACCATACGCCGCTGATGATGCGTTCGCGTCGCGCTTCGCGCATCTGGTTGACGGGGTGCTGGTGCAACAGCATCTGCACTTCGTTGAAACGCGCGCGCCAGCGGCGCTCGTCTTCGCCGCGCGGCAGATACCCGTCGATGTTGCGCCCCACACGGGTCAACGGATGGGTGGTGCTGATGCGCGGGGGCTCGTTGAGACCCACCAGCCAGACATCGGGGGATAACGCAAAAAACTTGAGACCGTCTTCGGCAAAGTGCTGGTTGAGCGTCTCCACCAGGGCGGTGGATTCTTCTTCGCGTACGGAAAAACCATATCGTTCCAGCAGCAACAGCGCGTCGCCTTCCACCTGCAGATGGATCGGGTCGGCACAAAGCCAGTGAGGGGCTTCATCCAGCAGGCCTGCTTCGCGCGCCATGCGCGTGGCGAGGGAAATGTCTCCCGCCGCGTCCGGCCAGTCTTCCAGCATCTGCCCCTGATGGGCCACATCGACATGGCCCTGGGCCAACACCCGCTCCAGATGGGGCAGGCGTGGAATCGCGGCGTCGGAAATCTGGGGGAAGAGGCCGGGTATGATCACCAGGGGACAGACCCCTTCGGGGT
>DAICZS010000025.1:0-21598 GCA_027311025.1 Ferrovaceae bacterium | reverse complement strand
GCTTCCGCCCCGTCTTCATCACAACCGTTCAAACACCGCCGCAATGCCCTGCCCGCCACCAATACACATGGTCACCAGCGCGTATTTGCCGCCGATGCGTTGCAACTCGTAGAGGGCTTTGGTGGCAATGAAGGCGCCCGAACAACCCACCGGGTGACCCAGGGCAATGGCACCGCCATTGGGGTTGGTTTTTTGCGGATCGAAACCCAGGCCACGCGACACGGCAATGGCCTGCGCAGCAAAGGCTTCGTTGGACTCGATGACGTCCATCTGGTCGAGTTTCAGCCCGGCTTTTTTCAGGGCACCCTGGGTGGCCGGAATCGGGCCTTCTCCCATGATGTGGCTGGGCACGCCGGCCACGGCATAGGACACCAGGCGGGCCATGGGCTGATGACCGCCCCGAGCGGCCACGCCGGCTTCGGCCATGACGAAGAACGCTGCCCCGTCGTTGATGCCGGAGGCATTGCCCGCCGTGACGGTACCGTCCTTTTTGAAGGCGGGTTTCATGGCGGCCAGTTTTTCCAGCGTGGTGGCACGCGGATGTTCATCCGTGTCGAACACCACGTCACCCTTGCGCGACTTGATGGTGATGGGCACGATCTGCGACTTGAAGCGCCCTTCGGCAATGGCGTGGGCAGCGCGACGCTGCGACTCCAGGGCAAAGGCATCCTGCTCTTCGCGCGTGATGTTCCACTTGGTGGCCAGGTTTTCGGCAGTGATGCCCATGTGTCCCGCGCCGAAGGGATCCGTGAGGGTGGCCACCATCATGTCCACCATCCGGGAGTCTCCCATGCGCGCACCGGTGCGCATGGCACTGGACAGATAGCCGCCCTGGGACATGACCTCGATTCCGCCGCCAAGACCGATATCCGCATCGCCCAGCAGGATGTTCTGTGCCGTGGACACGATGCCCTGCAGTCCCGAGGCGCATAACCGGTTGACTGCCATGACGGTGGAATCCATGGACATGCCGCCCTCGATGCAGGCCACCCGGGCCTGGTAGGGAAAGCGTTCATTGGAGGGAATGGTGTTGCCCACCGTGGCATAAGTGACCTGTTCGGGGGCCACGCCGGCACGGGCAATGGCTTCCTTGATGACGAGCCCGCCCAGCACGCCCGGCTCAAAGCTGGACAACGAACCACCAAAAGCACCAATGGCTGAACGCACGGCGCTCAATACAACGACTTCTCTACTCATCTCTGCTCTCCCAGGTCTAGGACAACTGTCCGTATAAATCGTGTGCGTCCGCGCGCGCGATGCGCACCTGCGCAAACTCACCCACCACGAGGCGCGCATCGGGTGCCACATGGACCACGCCATCGATCTCCGGTGCGTCAGAGGCCGTGCGCGCCACGGCACCGGCAGCACTGACCTCGTCCACCAGCACCTGCCGCACCGTGCCCACATGGCGTGCCAGGCGTTGCGTGCTGATGTGTTCCTGAAGCGCCATCAACCGCGCCTGGCGCTCCAGTTTCACTGCTTCGGGAACGGCGCCCGGCAAGGCATTGGCCGCAGCGCCCTGGACCGGAGAATAGGTAAAGCACCCCAGTCGATCGATCTGCGCCTGTTCCAGAAAATCCAGCAGCATCTGGAAATCATCTTCCGTCTCGCCCGGAAACCCCACGATGAACGTGCTGCGCAAGGTCAACTCGGGACAGATGCGTCGCCAGGCCTGCACGCGCTCCAGGGTTTTGTCCACGTTACCCGGGCGCTTCATCGCCTTCAGGATGCGCGGGCTGGCGTGCTGAAACGGCACGTCCAGATAAGGCAACACGCGCCCCTCTGCCATCAGCGGCAACACTTCATCCACATGCGGATAGGGGTAGACATAATGCAGACGCACCCAAACGCCCAGGTCACCCAGCGCGGACGCGAGGTCCGTCATGCGTGTCTTGAGCGGGCGTCCTCCACAAAAGCCGGTACGGTACTTGATGTCCACACCGTAGGCGCTGGTGTCCTTGGAGATCACCAACAACTCCCGGGTGCCTGCCTTGACCAGGTTCTCGGCTTCCTGCATCACCTCGCCGATGGGCCGGCTGACCAGATCGCCGCGCATGGAAGGAATGATGCAAAAGGTGCAGCGATGGTTGCACCCTTCCGAAATTTTGAGATAGGCGTAGTGGCGCGGCGTGAGTTTGATGCCCTGGGGCGGAATGAGACTGGTGAAGGGGTCATGGGGTGGCGGCAGATGCTGGTGCACGGCCTGCATGACGGCATGCTTGTCGTGGGGCCCGGTGACGGCCAGCACCCCGGGATGCGCCTTGCGTATCCTGTCGGCGCTGGTACCCAGACAGCCCGTGACGATGACATTGCCGTTCTGGCTCAGGGCCTCGCCGATGGCATCGAGCGACTCCTCGATGGCTGCATCGATGAAACCACATGTATTGACCACCACCAGATCAGCGCCCTCATAGGAAGGCGAAATGTCGTAGCCTTCGGCGCGCAGCTGGGTGAGGATCTGTTCGGAATCCACCAGGGCCTTGGGACAACCCAGGGACACGAAGCCCACCCGACCTGCCGCCTGCCGGGTCATTGTTGCAGCGTCGCGCACGCGTCAGGCCTTCGAGTCGCCCGCTTGGGGCGGCGGGGATTGGGGTTCGGGTTCGGGCTCGGGGGTTGCAGCCGGGGCAGCGAAGGGAAACTGGAAACCGCCGAACATGGTTCGGGCCTGTTTTTGCATCTGGTTTTGCATTTCCATGAACAGTTGGGTGCTTTGTTCCAGGTAGTTGCCCATGAGGCCCTGCAGGGCGGGGCCCTGCGCATTGAGAAACTGCTTCCAGACGTCGGTATTGACCGACGGGGCGTCGCCACCGCTCATGGTGCCATTCTGCTCCTGCAGCTTCTTCTGGATGTCCACAAAGCTTTGCATGCCCTTTTCAAGGTAATTGCCCATGAAACCCTGCATGGCGTTGCCGTACGAACGAATCATCTGGGACAGCATGTCGCAGGTAAACAGGGGCGCCACCCCGGATTCTTCATCCAGGATGATCTGCATCAGGATGCTGCGTGTCAGGTCCTGGTTGGTCTTGGCGTCCACCACCTGAAATTCGGCATGTTCCAGCACCAGTTGCTTGACCTCGGAGAGGGTGATGTAGCTGCTGGTTTCCGTGTCGTAGAGACGGCGGTTGGGGTACTTTTTGATCAATCGGACCGGATTTGACATGGCAAGGACCTCAAAAAATTGTGCGGCACACAACGATCAGGCTATAATCTGGACCATAGCAGCCCTGATAACTTAACACATAAATTTATAAAAACAACAGGTTACATCCAAATTGGCAGCGCATCAAATTTTTTTACTGCAACGCACAAAAAAAGATTGACAGGGACTCCCGGGGTCTGTATCGTTGGAATTGTTGCGACGCAGCATACATAGCGTCGATAAAGACCAACCCCTGAGTTTCGACCCTTTGTAAGGAGTGCGCCAAATGTACAACACGCCCGAACAAGTTACTGAGTTTAACAAATCCGCAGTCAATGCGGCACTGCAACTGACCAAGATCATCCTGGACACCACCGAGCGCTTTGTGGGACTGCAACTGGAAGCCGGCAAGGATTCGTTTGCTGAAGCCAGCGAAACCCTGCGCGCCCTGACCGAATCCCGCGACCCGCAACACCTGCTGGATCTGCGCGCCAAAATGACGGAAAAGGGTGTGGAGAAGGCAACCGCCTATTCCCGCAGCCTGTACGACGTGGCCGCCCACGCCCAGGCCCAGGTTTCTGCCCTGTTTGAAGGACAGGCTGCCGACTGGAACCAAACCATCGCCAGCAACATCGACAAGGCCGCCAAGGCTGCCCCGGCAGGTGCCGATGTCGCCATCGCCGCCGTGAAATCCACGGTTGCTGCCACCACGGCCGCCCTCGACGGCGTCACCAAAACCGCCAAGCAAATGGCCAGTTTTGCCGACGCCAGCGTCAAGGCCACTGTGGATGCCGCCACTGCAGCCATGAAACCAGCTGCCTGAAACGTCTCCTCCTCCTTTATTGCAAAGGTTCCCTTTCGATAAAGGCTTCAACCCCGCAGGGTTTCCTGTGGGGTTTTTTTTACCCTAAAACATGTGCTGCCCACCGTTGATGGAAATATTGGCCCCCGTAATGAAGGCGGCTTCATCCGAGGCGAGGTAGACAATCAGCCCGGCCACTTCTTCGGGTTTTCCCAGGCGCCCCACCGGAATCTGCGGCAGAATCTTGGCTTCAAGAATTTCCTGCGGAATGGCCGTCACCATCTTGGTGCCGATGTAGCCCGGCGAAATGGTGTTGACGGTCACCCCCTTGCGCGCCACTTCCAGCGCCAGTGACTTGGTGAAACCATGCATGCCGGCTTTGGCGGCAGCATAGTTGGTCTGGCCGAAGGCCCCCTTCTGGCCGTTGACCGACGAGACGTTGATGACGCGCCCCCAACCCCGGTCCACCATGCCATCCATGAAGGGTTTGGTCATGTTGAACACGCTGTTGAGATTGGTGTTGATGACGGCATCCCAATCGATCTTGGTCATTTTCTTGAAGGTCATGTCGCGTGTGATGCCGGCGTTGTTGACCAGGACATCCACCTGCCCCACGTCGGCCACCACCCGGGTGGCCATGCGCGCGCAATCGTCAGGATCGCCCACATCCACGGGATAGGCATGAAAGTCGTAACCCCGCTCACGCATACCGGTCAACCAGGCATCTGCCGTCTTGTTGCTGGGCGAATAGGTGGTCACCACGGTGTAACCCAGATCAGCCAGCTTGACGCAAATGGATTCGCCCAGACCTCCCATGCCCCCCGTCACCAACACCACGCGTTTTTGCATTGTCATTCCTCCTGTTTGTTGAATCAGCAACGTGCTTGAACATATCGCCCCGGCGCGGGCTCGATGGGTGGATACTGCGCGCTCCCCAACTGTTGGGGTGCCGGAACGCGCTGCGGATTAAGGCGGTCCATCCAGTCGCCCCAATGCACCCACCAGCTGCCCGGCACGGCGGTGGCACTGTCCATCCAGGCCTCTGCCGTGCCACCCAGCGTGCCGCCCGTCCAGTAATTGCGCCTGTTTTTGGAGGCCGGGTTGATGGCGCCTGCAATATGGCCGCTTGCGCCCAGGACGAATTCCAGCGGACCAGTCAAGAGCCGGGTGGCCTGGAATGCCGATTTCCACGGCACGATATGATCTTCGCGGGCGCCAAAGACATAGGCGGGCATGTCGATGCGCGACAGGTCCACGGGTCGGCCCAGCACGGTCAGGGCATTGGGCTGGCAGAGTTCGTTTTGCAGGTAGAGATGGCGCAGGTACCAGGCAAACATGGGGCCGGGCAGATTGGTGCCATCCCCGTTCCAGTACAGCAGGTCAAAGGCCGGCGGCTTCTCGCCCTTGAGGTAATTGTTGACCACATAAGGCCAGATCAGGTCGTTGGCGCGCAGGCTGGAAAAGGCCACGGCCAGTTCCTGCCCGGGCACGACGCCGCCATGAGCCAGCTGCTTTTCGCGCATCTCGACGAAGGACCGATCAATGTACACCCCGATCTCGCCCACATCGGAATAATCCAGCAGCGTCGCCATCAGCGTGAGTGACGCCACCGGCAAGGGGTCATCCACGGCGTAAACCGCCAGCGCGCAGGACAGCAACGCGCCCCCCACGCAAAAACCCAGGGCATCGATTTTTTCCGTGCCTGCAATGTCCCGGGTCACGCGGATGGACGTGGCCACCCCCTTCTCGATGTAGTCATCCCAGGTCACCTGCTTTAGCGACTCGTCGATGTTGCGCCACGACACCAGAAACACGGTATGCCCCCGGTCGACGGCGTATTTGACGAACGAATTGGATGGCTCGAGATCCATGATGTAGAACTTGTTGATGCACGGCGGCACCATCAGCAAGGGTCGTGAAGCAACCTCGGGCGTGGTGGGCGCGTACTGCAGCAACTGGAACAGTTCATTTTCGAAGACCACGGCCCCGGGCGTGACGGCAATGTTGCGCCCCACTTCAAATACCGATTCGTCGGTCATGGAAATGCGCCCCTTTTCCATGTCCGAAACGAGATTTTGCAATCCGGCCTGGAGACTTTCCCCGCCGGATTCGATGGCTTTTTTCAGAACCTCCGGATTGGTGGCCGGAAAGTTGGAGGGCGCCATGGCATCGATGTACTGGCGCAGAAAAAAATCCATGCGCTGTTGCGCGGCCGGGTCCAGCTGCAGGGACCCCACCGCCTCCTGCAGCCAGTGGGCCGTCAGCAGGTAGGATTGGCGCAGGTAATCGTAGAGGGGGTTCTGGTTCCATTCAGGGGCGCTGAAGCGCCGATCGGTCATCGCCGCAGCGGCCGCTTCCGGGGTGGGCATGGTTGGGGTCTGACCCGCAGCGCGGCTGAGCATGTTCATCCAGAGCGCAGCCTGGTCTTCATAGTACCGGGTTTGCAACGCCTGCCAGTGCGGGGCGTCCTTGGCGACGGCTTCTGCCAGCTCGCGCAGAAAGTTCTGGTATTCCTCCGGCCTGAAGCCCGCAAGGCGCGCCCCGAATGCTTCCATCAAGGTGTGGTTGGCCTGCTCCAACCGTTCCAGCATCGGTTGCAGGGGTGGCGTAGCGGGTTGCGATGTTTCCATCCCCTCGTCCTCCTCATTCCATGATCAGCACGTGAGCCCAATGGATCGAAGCCACCCCCAGGGCGATGAGGGATACCTGCCAGGCTGAAGCCTTGAAATCCACACGACGGTGCAGCCCTGGAATGAGGTCGGCCACTGCCACGTAAATCATGCTGGCCGCGGCAAGCGCCAGCAGGTAGGGCACATAGCGCTGCAGGGATTGCAGCGCCATGTAGGCCATGACCCCACCCACCAGGGTGGCGACGCTGGAAAACAGGTTGAAGGCCAGCGCACGGCCGCGCGACAGGCCCGAGTGCAGCAGCACCAGCACGTCACCCGCTTCCTGGGGAATTTCATGGGCGATGATGGCCATGGCGGTGACGATGCCCAACTGGGTATCCGTCACGAAAGCAGCCGCGATGATGATGCCATCCACGAAATTGTGGACCGAATCCCCCACCACCACCATGGCGCCAGTGCGCCCCTGATGCCCCTCGTGACCATGCGCCGCATGGGAAACGTCATCCAGGTCATGGACATGCACATGACGCCAGAGGACGAGCTTCTCGAGCATGAAAAAACCCAGAATGCCCGCCAGCACAGTGGCAGAAACCGCCTCGGGGCTTGCGGCCAGGGCAAAGGCATGGGGCAGGATCTCGAGAAAAACGGCGCCCAGAAGGGCACCGATGGCGTAACTGACCAGCAGGGGCACCCAGGCCGGGCGGGCCGTAAACACCACAAGCGCGGCGCAAATCATCGATAGCGTCCCGGCTGCGGCCCCGGCGATGATCGTGGCAATCAAGGGTGACATGAAGGTCTTCTGCGCCTGAAAGAGTGACTCAAGGATGCATTATACGGGCGGACCTCAGGAATCCTGAACCATCCAGATGAAATTTCCCATGCGCCCGGTCACGCCCTGATCACGCCGGTGCGAAAAAAAACGGGCCGGTTGGCTCACCGTGCAAAAACCGCCGCCATGTACCTGGTTTACCCCCAGACGGGCGAGGCGCAGGCGTGCCAGATGGTACAGGTCGGCCCACCATTTGCCCGGCGCCCCGGGCTTGAAGGCCCCGGCCGCTGCAGGGTCGGTGGCCAGAAAGGCAGCACGCACCTCGTCGCCCACTTCAAAGGCCTGCGGCCCGATGGTGGGGCCCAGCCACACCAGGATGCCGGCAGGATCCACCGCCATGGCCCGCACCGTGGCCTCGATCACGCCAGCCGCCATGCCCCGCCAGCCCGCGTGGGCGGCCGCCACGACGCGCTCACGCTGGTGACAGAACAACAGGGGCATGCAGTCTGCGGTCAACACCACACAAGCCACCCCTATCCCGCGGCTCACGCTGGCATCGGCCTGGTGCTCGAGGGCGCCTGCTCCGGTTTCGACCACGGTGGTGCCGTGCATCTGGTGCAGCCAGCAGGGCTTGGCCCCCAGAGCCTCGGTGGCACGCCGCCGGTTTTCAGCCACATGCGCCGGATCGTCGCCGCAGCGCGATCCGAGATTGAGGCTTTCCCAGCCGTTCTGGCTAACCCCTCCCGTCCGGGTGGTGGACAGGGTACGCACCCAGGAAGGTGCCGGCCAGAGGGCGCCAAACCCCAACGCTGCCTTACTCATGACGGGCCTCGCGCAAGGCGGCGATCAGGGTGGCCATGTCGGGGGCCATGGGAATTTCCCACTGCACTGGCAACCCGCTGTCGGGGTGCACGAGCCCCAGTCGAAAGGCATGCAGCGCCTGGCGCCCAAACTGCCGCAGGGCCTCCATGGACCCCGCGTCCAGACGGGCGGCACGCCCGCCGTAAACCGGGTCTGCCGCCAGGGGAAACCCCAGGTGTCGCATGTGGACGCGGATCTGGTGCGTACGCCCGGTCTCCAGTCGACACGCCACCAGGGTATGGCACGGCAGACGCTCCACCACGGCGTAGTGGGTTACCGCCGGACGCCCGCCACTCACCACCGCCATGCGCGTGCGCTGGGTGGGGTGGCGGCCGATGGGCGCATCCACGGTGCCATCGTGTTTGACCTGTCCCTGCACCAGGGCCCAATAGTGGCGATGCACCGTGCGCGCCTGCAACTGGCGCACCAGCTCGGCATGGGCCGGCAGCGTGCGCGCCACCACCATCAACCCACTGGTGTCCTTGTCCAGGCGATGGACGATGCCGCAACGCGGCACCCCACCCAGGCGCGGATCGCGATGCAGCAGGGCGTTTTGCAGCGTGCCGCTGCGGTTGCCGTTACCCGGGTGGACCACCAGTCCCGGGGGCTTGTTGATGACCAGCAGGGCGGCGTCTTCATACACGGCCTCAATGTCGATGGCTTCGGCAACGATATCTTCCGTGTCTGCGTCGTCGGGAATCTGCAGCGTCACGCGCTCGCCGCTCCACACCTTCATCTTGGGCTCGGCCGGGACCCCGTCGAGCAGAATGCACCCTTCCCGAACCCAGCGCTGCAGGCGGCTGCGCGAAAAATCAGGAAACAATCGCACCAGGGCCTGGTCCAGCCGAAGCCCGGCACATTCCAGTG
The DNA here is from genome assembly GCA_027311025.1 of Ferrovaceae bacterium. Taxonomy (GTDB): domain Bacteria; phylum Pseudomonadota; class Gammaproteobacteria; order Burkholderiales; family Ferrovaceae; genus JAJZRV01. The sequence continues at coordinate 12,527 of DAICZS010000025.1, read as the reverse complement.
GCATGATCGTTTCGATCGGGTCTGTTTCTTCTGGGCTGGTATAATCCGGGGATTGCATAATGGCTTCTGCTATGACGAACTTCAGTTTAACGCGAATCGTGCCCCTCTTACTGGTGGCGCTCCTCACAGGTTGCGGCGCCTTTGAGAACGATGCCGACCCCACCAAAGACTGGTCGGCGGCGAAGCTGCATTCTGAAGCGAAAGCCGCGCTCAACGACGGCAATTACGAACAGGCTTCCAAGCTTTACGAGGCGCTCGAGTCGCGCTACCCCTACGGCGCCTATTCGCAGCAGGCGCAACTGGAGCAGATCTACTCCTACTACAAGCAGCACGAAACCGCATCGGCCATCAGTGAGGCGGATCGCTTCATCAAGGCCCACCCCAACCATCCGGGCGTGGATTACGCCTACTACATGAAGGGGCTCGCCAACTTTAGCGATGACCTGGGTCTGTTTGGCATGTATAGCGAACAGGATCTCGCCCAGCGGGACATCAAACCCACACGTGAAGCGTTTGACGCCTTCAAGGAACTCGTTACCCGCTTTCCCAACAGCCGCTACGCGGAAGACGCCACGGTGCGCATGACCTACCTCGTCAATGCCATGGCCCAGGGCGACATTGCCACTGCGCGCTACTATTACAAGCGCCAGGCCTATATTGCGGCAGCCAACCGGGCCCAGGAAATTCTCAAGAGTTACCCCAGAACGCCGGCTGTGGAAGAAGCGCTATTCATCATGTATGGCAGCTACAATGCTATGGGACTGCAGCAACTGCGGGACGACACCCTGCGCATCATGCAGATGGATTTTCCCAACAGCAAATATCTCAACAAGGAGCAGGAAAAGGTCGCGGCAAAGCGTCCCTGGTGGCGACTGTTCTGGTAGGGCCAGACGCGGGCTTTAAGGCCGTGGGGCGGGTTTGGGGGGCGTCTCCACCAGCCGGTAGTAGGTTTCTCCCTGGCGCACCATGCCAAGCTCCACCCGAGCGCGCTCTTCCAGCGCATCAGACCCCTTGCGCAAGTCCTGCACCTCTGCCGAAAGCGCATCATTGCGTTGCTGCAATTCCTGGTTGGTGGTTTTCTGGGCAGCAATCTGCTGCTCCAGCGAACGAATGTGCAACCACCCCCCCTTGCCCAGCGTCAGGGCATAACCCAGCATCACGATCATCAACAGCAGCGCGTAGCGCAACCAGCGTCCGGGTTCGAGCATGCCCACCCTGCCATCAGAGTTGGTAAAAGGCGTTGCGCCCTCCGTACTGGGCCACGACACCCAGCTCTTCTTCGATGCGCAACAACTGGTTGTACTTGGCCAGGCGGTCAGAGCGGGACAGCGAACCCGTCTTGATCTGGCCTGCATTGGTGGCCACCGCGATATCCGCAATGACCGTGTCTTCCGTTTCGCCCGAGCGGTGTGAGATCACATTGGTGTAACCGGCGCGCTTGGCCATCTCGATGGCCGCAAAGGTTTCGGAGAGCGATCCGATCTGGTTGATCTTGATCAGGATGGAATTGGCGATGCCTTTCTCGATGCCTTCCTTGAGAATGCGCGCGTTGGTGACGAAAATGTCGTCTCCCACCAACTGCACCTTGCGCCCCAGGCGCTCGGTCAACACTTTCCAGCCATCCCAATCCGCCTCGGACATGCCGTCTTCGATGCTGAGGATGGGGTATCTGGAAACCCAGTCGCCCAGGTACGCCGTAAACTCTTCGGAGGTGAGGGTACGGTTTTCAGCGCCCAGACGGTAGCGGCCCTCCTTGTAAAACTCCGAGCTGGCGCAGTCCAGTCCGATGGCGATCTGCTCGCCCGGACGATACCCTGCCCTCTCGATGGCTTCCATGATGAGTCCCAGTGCCGCTTCGTTGTTAGGCAGGCGCGGGGCAAACCCCCCTTCATCGCCCACCGTGGTGGACAGGCCCTTGCCGTCGATCAGGCCCTTGAGGGCATGAAACACCTCGGCACCATAGCGCAGGGCTTCGCGAAAGTTGGGAGCGCCCACGGGCAGGATCATGAACTCCTGCATGTCGAGGCCGTTGTTGGCGTGCGCGCCGCCGTTGATGACGTTCATCATGGGCACGGGCATTTGCACGGCAGCCGCCCCTCCCAGATACCGGTACAGCGGCAGGCTGGCTTCTTCCGCCGCCGCCTTGGCGGTGGCCAGCGACACTGCGAGGATGGCATTGGCCCCCAGTCGTGCCTTGTTGTCCGTGCCATCCAGCGCAATCATGGTGTGGTCGATGAGTGCCTGTTCGGCCACGTCAAGCCCGACGATGGCTTCGTAGATTTCGGTGTTGACATGGGACACTGCCTTCAGCACGCCCTTGCCCAGGTAACGCGCCTTGTCGCCATCGCGCAATTCGATGGCCTCACGCGTCCCCGTGGAGGCGCCAGAGGGCACGGCGGCCCGCCCCATGGTGCCCGACTCGGTCAGCACTTCGGCTTCCACCGTGGGGTTACCGCGAGAATCCAGAATCTCTCTGGCAAATACTTCAACAATAGCGCTCATTGGTTATCCTTAAATTTGCAGCAGTCATTCACAAATCGTTTTCGCTGAACCCGCGTTTTTTGACCAGGGTATCGATCTCAAGCAGGGTTTCCAGCAGTTCTCTCATCTTTCCCAGTGGCCAGGCATTGGGGCCGTCGGAAAAGGCGTGTTCAGGGTCGGGGTGGGTTTCCATGAAAATGCCGGCCACGCCCGCAGCCACGGCGGCGCGCGCCAGCACCGGCACGAATTCGCGCTGGCCTCCGCTGGACCCGCCCAGCCCGCCGGGCAACTGCACCGAGTGGGTGGCATCAAACACCACGGGGCAGCCGGTATTGCGCATGATGGACAGGGAGCGCATGTCGGACACCAGGTTGTTGTAGCCAAAGGACACGCCGCGTTCGCACACCATGATGTTGTCGGCGCCGCTGGCTGCGCGCGCCTTGTCCACCACGTTTTTCATGTCACCCGGGGCGAGAAACTGGCCTTTCTTGATGTTGACGGGTTTGCCGGCGGCAGCCACCGCCTGGATGAAATCAGTTTGACGGCACAGGAAAGCCGGCGTTTGCAGCACGTCCACCACGGCGGCCACAGCCGCCACATCTTCCTTCTCGTGCACGTCGGTCAATACCGGTATGCCCAGCGATTTGCGCACGTCGGCCAGAATCTGCAAGCCCTGCTCCTGCCCCGGACCGCGAAACGAAGTGCCGGAACTGCGGTTGGCCTTATCGTACGAGGCCTTGAAGACGAAGGGGACTTCCAGCTCGCGACACAATTCCTTCAACTGCCCCGCCACGTCGAACACCAGTTCGCGGGACTCGATGACGCAAGGCCCGGCAATCAGAAATATGGGGTGTTCGAGACCGGCCTCGAAATGGGCGATTTTCATGACACGCGCGCAATTCCGGGGTTCAACACCCCGCGCTGGCGCAGCGCCGCTTCGATGAAGGATTCAAACAACGGGTGTCCGCTGCGGGGCGTGGACGTAAACTCGGGGTGAAACTGGCAGGCCACGAACCAGGGGTGTCCTGGCAATTCAATCATCTCGCACAGGTCTTCCTGTGCTGAAAGCCCGGAAGTGCGCAACCCTGCCGCACGCAATTGGGGCAGATACTGGTTGTTCACTTCATAACGGTGGCGGTGACGCTCGACAATGCGCTCCTTGCCGTAGATGCGGCGAGCCAGGGAGTCTTCTTCCAGCAGGCATTCCTGTCCACCTAGGCGCATGGTGCCGCCCAGGTCGGAATCGGCACTGCGATGCTCCACTCGACCATCGGCCCCCTTGAATTCGGTAATGAGCGCGATCACGGGACTGGGGGTGCCCGCTTCAAATTCCGTGCTATGCGCTTCGGGCAGCTGGGCGCAGTGGCGCGCAAATTCCACCACGGCAAGCTGCATGCCCAGACAGATGCCCAGGTAGGGAATGCCAGACTCGCGCGCGTACTGGATGGCCCTGATCTTGCCCTCCACGCCGCGTTTGCCAAACCCCCCGGGCACCAGGATGGCATCCATGCCTTCCAGGCACTGGGTGCCTTCACTCTCGATCTGCTCCGAATCCACATAGTGGATCTGAATGCGCGCACGCTTGTGGATGCCGGCATGGGTCAGCGCTTCAGTGAGGGATTTGTAGGACTCCGTCAGGCCCACATACTTGCCGACCAGGGCAATGTCCACTTCGTAGAGCGGGTGCTCGATGGCGTAGACCAGGGCGTCCCAGGCCGAGAGATCAGCAGAACGCGCCAGCAGCCACAGCTTGTGGCAGACGATTTCATCGAGCATCTGACGCTGCAGCACACCCGGAATCTTGTACACGCTGTCCATGTCGGGTGCCGAAATCACGGCTTCCACGGGAACATTGGTAAACAGCGCGATCTTGCGTCGTTCGTCTTCAGGCAACGACCGATCGGCACGGCAGATCAGCACGTCGGGCTGTATCCCGATTTCGCGCAGTTCCTTGACGGAATGCTGGGTGGGCTTGGTTTTGATCTCGCCCGCCGAAGGCAGGTAGGGCAGGAGCGTCAGGTGAATGAAGCAGGTGTGGTCGCGTGGCAGTTCGATGGCCATCTGGCGAATGGCCTCGAGAAACGGCAAGGACTCGATGTCGCCCACGGTGCCGCCAATTTCAACGATGGCCACCTGCGCGCCATCCGCACCCAGGCGGATGCAATGCTTGATCTCATCAGTGATATGCGGGATGACCTGGACCGTGCCGCCCAGATAATCGCCCCGTCGTTCCTTTTTGATGACGCTCTCGTAGATCTGGCCGGTCGTGAAGTTATTGCGACGCGTCATGCGCGTGCTGACGAATCGCTCGTAATGACCGAGGTCGAGGTCCGTTTCGGCGCCATCTTCCGTCACAAATACTTCACCATGCTGAAACGGGCTCATGGTGCCAGGATCCACATTGATGTAGGGGTCGAGCTTGAGCAGGGTGACTTTGATGCCGCGGGATTCGAGAATCGCTCCGAGCGAGGCGGCAGCAATGCCCTTCCCGAGAGACGAGACCACACCGCCGGTCACGAAAATATACTTGGTCATGGGCAAAGGCATCTGTTGGACGACGGATTATAACGCGCGCACCTGATTACGACAAACACCAGTTTTTCTGATGGTAAAAGAAGCACTATAATGGCGATCTATGACGGCTCCTGACAGCAACTTGCTTGAAACGCCCCTTTCGCGGCATCCGCTGCGGATCATGTTGCGCGGTTTGATGCGCAACAATGTGGTGCTGCGCTGCCTGACGGAGCAGGAACTGATCGAGCTGGAAAGCCACCTGACCATTGCCGAAGTGAAAAAGGGCGACGCCCTCCTGGTGCAGGGCGCCTCTGAAATGGACCAGTATTTCATCCTGGAAGGCGTGCTGAAACGCGTGGTGGCCAATGCAGAAGGCAAGGAGATGATTCTGCGGTTTGCGCGCGAATCACAGATTGAAACCAGCTATGCGGCCTGGCGCCTGGAAAACCGTGCCCCTTACAGCATTCGCGCCGTCACCCGGGTGCGCGTGGCCAAATGCCCCATTCCCGTCTGGGCCGAGTTCATGGACCGCATCCCCAAGCTCAAGCATGACTTCGAATATGAAGTCATGCGCCTCATGAGCGAAATCATGGCCCATACCATCACGCTGCACCTACTGGATGCAGCAGGCCGCATGGATCGCTTCATGCGCAAAAACCCCGACATGGCCAACCTGCTGCCCAAGAAGGAACTGGCCCTGCATCTCAACATTTCACCCGAAACCCTGAGCCGGTTGCTGCACCACCACCCGCCACACAGCTAACCTGCTGCGCAAGTACAAAAAGCAAGAGGCCGGGATCAACCCGGCCTCTTGCCTTGATTACCCAGGCAGGCGTGTCTTAGCTACCGAAAGCCGAACCCACGGCCAGACCATGCTCCGCCACGAATTCAGCGGCACTGATTTTCTTGCCGTCTTCATGCTTGAGCTTGAACACTTCGATCTGTCCGCCCTGCGCCGTGATGCGCAGGCTGTCCGGGCCGATGGCGGAGATTTCGCCGATCTTGCCCTTGACGGCACCAAACGTGTGGAACGCATGCTTGCGTGCATCAAAAATCTGCACTTTCTTGCCCAAGAGCGTGGTCCACGCGCCCGGAGCCGGGTTGCAACCGCGAATCAGGTTGTACACAAAGTCCACATGGTTATGCCAGTTGATGCGGCTTTCGGCCGCGCGGCACCATCCTTCATAAGTGGCCACGGCCTCGTCCTGCACCACTTCCTTGTGACGACCGGCCACCACCAGATCAGCCGCTTCGAGCATGGCAGCCACCCCCATGGGGAAGAGCCGGTCGAAGTACACCGAACCCAGGGTGTCGTCTGCACTGACAGGCGTTTCTTTCTGCAGGACGATGGGGCCTTCATCGAGACCGTCATCCGGACGGAAAATGGTCAGACCGGTTTTGCTGTCGCCACGAATGATGGGCCAGTTGATGGAGCTGGGCCCGCGATACAGCGGCAGCAGCGAGGGGTGGTACTGGATCGTACCGTGCTTGGGAATGTTGACGAATTCCTGCGGGGCAAATTGCAGCACATAGGCCATGATGCCGATCTCGGGCGCCAGTTCGCGCATGATCTCGATGGCTTTGGCGTCTTTCAGGGAAGGCAGCTGAAACACCTTGAGCCCCTTTTCCTGTGCGGCAATGCGCAGCGGATCGGGGCGTGCGCCTTCCTTTTCAGGCGCGCAGAACACCCCGGCCACTTCATCACCCCGGGCCAGAAAAGCCTCCAGCACCGCTTTTCCAAAGTCCTGTTGTCCGATGATGACGATTTTCATAAGCTAAAAACTCCTGTCTGTAATCTTGAATGCAATTATTTCGTGAAAGCACCGGCGGTACGCTTGGCTTCGATCTGGCTCTTGTCCCAACCCAGCACTTCTTGAAGAATCTGGTCGGTGTGCTCACCCAGCAGGGGCGAACGCTCCATGGGCACATGGTTGTCAGAAAGCTTGATGGGCATACCGACGTTGTACCAGGTGCCACGCTGCGGATGATCCAGTTCCACATACATGTCGCGCAGGTGCACGTGATCGTCGTTGGCGAGGTCTTCGGTGCTCATGATGGGACCGCAGGGCACGTCGATTCCGTTGAGGATGGCCATGAACTCACGCTTGTCGTAGTTGCTGGCGTAGTCGTTGAGCATGCCCCACATGACGGCCTGGTTTTTACGGCGTTCACCAATGGTGGAGAAACGCGCATCCTGAACCAGTGCGTCACCACCCATGAGACGGGCCAGGTTTTCCCACACGGCTTCCTGTACCACCACATAGATGTAATCATTGGGACCGCCCGGCTTGCACTTCACGGCATTGCCCAACTGGCCACCGCCTGAATCGTTGCCACTGCGCGGCGTGGCATGACGCCCCGTGGTGTCGATGGAATACTCGGGCAGGTTACCGCGGGTCAGACGCTGGTGGTCGCGGAACTTGACGCGGCACAGGTTCATCACGGAATCCATCATGGCCACTTCGACATATTGACCCTTGCCGGTACGGACGCGTGCCTGCAATGCGGCTAGGATGCCGATGGCGAGGTGCAGGCCCGTGCCCGAATCGCCGATTTGTGCGCCGGTGACTAGGGGAGGACCGTCGTCAAAACCGGTGGTGCTCATGGAGCCGCCCATGGCCTGGGCCACGTTTTCATAAGCCTTGAATTCGGCATACGGCCCGCTGGAACCAAAGCCCTTGATGGAGGCCATCACGATTTTGGGGTTGATTTCATGCACCTTGTCCCAGGTGAACCCGAAGCGGTCCAGAACACCGGGGCCAAAATTTTCCATCACCACGTCGCACTTCTTCAAGAGCTCCACGAAAACCTCCTTGCCGGCAGGGTTTTTCATGTTGGCGGTAATGGAGCGCTTGTTGCAGTTGAGCATGGTGAAATAGAGGCTATCTGCGTTGGGAATATCCCGCAGCTGTCCCCGGGTGATGTCCCCTGTGGGGGGTTCAAACTTGATCACATCGGCTCCGAGCCATGCCAGTAATTGCGACGACGTTGGTCCGGCCTGGACGTGTGTCATGTCAAGAATCCGAATACCCGACAGCGCTTTCTCCATAATTCCCCTCACTCACTAGTTTCTGAAATGAATTTCAGATGATGGTTTTTAATCAGCCATTGTTGGTACGTGCACAGGACACCATGCCACCATGTCCACCCGGGCCGAGCGACCGCAATCGCACTCCTGTTCAAGCAAAACAGCATAAGGCACGCGCCTGTTCCAGTCCTTGACTGGGGTCAAGCGCCCCCCCTTTATTCCCGGCCCACGGCCAACCCAGAAGTGGCGCCAATCCTTGTCCTGCCAGCAATGTCGCAATGATGCCCAGGGACCAGAAAACCAGTTTACGATACAGGTCAGGGTTCATGTTGCGCCGCAGGCGCATGCCCACCACCAGCGTACTCACCGAGAGCAGGGTCAGCGGCAGGGAAATCCACAGCGCATCGCCATCAAAATGTCCGGCCAGCGCAAACGCGCCGGCCTGGGCTGACTTGCCCGCCAGAAAACACAAATTGAGGATCTGCGTCATGGCCAGCGGATTCAGCCCCAAGGCCATGAAGTAAATCACGAGCGGTGGCAGGGACACGTTAACGCTCCCCGAAAGCACGCCGGCAAACAATCCCAGCACCAGCCCCGACGCGTGCGGATGACGCGCAATGAAGGACCAGTCGAGTCGCTTCAGGCGGTCCTGCGCCAGATAGATGGCGATCATCAGCGCCAGCAGTATCTTCAATGGTGCAGGGTCCATACTCAGCAACACGCGGGTGCCCAGCAGCGTTCCCAGCAAAACCCAGATGGCGATGGGCCAGTAACGCCCCAGACTTTCCTGCCATTGCCCTCCGCGTACGATGCTGACCAGATTGACCGCCAGGTTGGGTAGCACGGTCAACAGCACGGCCGTCTGCATGTCGGCAACGAGGGCGATGACGGGTGTGGAGATCAGGGGAAATCCAAACCCCAGCACGCCATGGGCCAGTGCAGACACCACCATGGTGACGACGGCAAATGCGATCCATAACGGCTCGTGAAAAATTTGAACCCCCCATGAAAAAACATCACCCTGCCTTGCGGGCAGGGTGATGTTCATGTCAACGCCTGAACTTCAGCAATGCCGGGGCAAGGCCCGGCTGTACTGTACTACGATCTGGCTGCCTGGGGGGCAGCCGCCGCCGCGGCTTCACCTTCGCCATGCCGTTGGTTGGCGTTGGAAATCCAGCGAGCGCGCATCGGCTCCAGGACGAACTTCGCTGCAAGACCCGCTGCAATGGTCATCGCAGCTGCCGCGATGAACACGCGATTCCAGTCACCCTTGGCAGCAAACAGGGAGGTCAGGGGCACCAGCAGGGAAGCCGTACCCTTGGCCGTGTAGAGCGTGCCGGCATTGGCTGCGGCATTCTTCACCCCAAAGGTATCGGCGCAGGTGGCGGGGAAGATCGAGAAGATTTCGCCCCAGAACAGGAACACCAGCGGCGCAAACACCAGGAACATGTAGGGGTCATGACCAAAGGTCATGAGTCCCAGCAAGGCCAGCCCTTCACCGATGAATACCAGCATCATGGTGTTTTCACGACCGATGCGATCCGAAATGAAACCGCACAGGGGCCGGGTAAAGCCGTTGGCCAGGCTGTCGATGGACAGCACCACGGTCAGCAGTGGCAGCACATCGCCAAAATAGCTGATGGGCAATTTTGCAAATCCGTAGTCCTTGGCGATTGGTCCGATCTGGGCAGTGGCCATCAATCCTCCCGCAGCCACAGCCACGAACAGGATGTAGATCACCCAGAACACGGGGGCCTTGATCATCTGGCCGGAGGTGAAATCCACCTTGCAGCTGGCCACGCGCACGGAAGGCACGATGCCCTTGGGTACCTTGGGGCGGACCATCAACAGGGCCATGATGAAAATGATCACTCCCTGGATGATGCCGAAATTCAGGAAGGCGGCCTCATAGCCCGAGGTCTGAATCATGTTGGCGATGGGGATGACGGTCAGAGCAGCGCCCGCACCGAAACCAGCAGCCGTCAAACCAGCAGCCAGACCGCGCTTGTCCGGAAACCATTTCAGCGCATTGCCCACGGCCGTACCATACACGCAACCGGCACCGATGCCGGAAATCACGGCGGCGATGTAGAGCTCGGTCAGCGAGCTTGCGTACGAATTGATGGTCCAACCCAGAGCGGCCAGCACGGCACCCAGCGCAATCACCGGACGGGGGCCAAATTTATCCACCAGCCAGCCTTCCACGGGCACCAGCCAGGTTTCCACCACGATAAAGATGGAGAAAGACAACTGGATGGCAGCCTTCCCCCACTGATACTTGGCATCAATGGGATTGACGAACAGGGTCCAGGCATATTGCAGGTTGGCCACAAGGGCCATGCAAACGATGCCGAAAATCAGTTGGTACCATCGGCCATGGTAGAACTTGTCTGGCGCACCATCATCTCCAGAAATAGGGGTACTCGTCATAATTGTCCTCTCCTCTTTGAATATATTTTTTGAGTCCAGTACGGTCTGGTCTTACTGATACAAGCGCCGTGCAACCCTCTGGCACGGCGCATGGTGGGGTTATTGTTCTTTTTGGGGAAATGGCGCACTACAGATAAAAACCGGATGCCACCAGGGCCAGCGCGAACGCACCGGAATTTGTGATGACATTGTTCAGCGCTCCCCCTTATTTTTTTGAGAATTCAACCCTGACCAAAGTAGTTTCAAAAACCACTGCAGGTAGCATGGTGAATCTTGGGGGATAATGCCATGATTTGGATCAAGTGTCAGTGCCAACCACTTTTACCGCATCAGGGGGCCCTATCTGTGATGCGCTATGGTTTCCACAATAAGGCCCTATAATGGAGCGCACCAATGATTAGTAATATTACAACTGTAGCGGCGCGCATGATCGCACCCTGTTTCTGAATTTCACAAGGGCAGAAAACACCATGAAAATTTGCATTATCGGGGGAGGCGGGGCCATTGGCGGCATGCTCGCAGTTCGACTGGCTCGTTCGGGCAACGAAGTCACCGTAGTGGCCCGTGGCGCAACGCTGGAAGCCATCCGCAAGAACGGCCTCAAGCTGATCACTTACGAACACCCTGAAGGCCTGGGGGGCGACGTGCTCATCGTGGACAGCGTAGCCGACGCCGGCATCCAGGATCTCGTCATCCTGGGTGTGAAAGCCCACCAGCTAAGCCCCATAGCCCACCTGCTGCCCAACATCATCGGCCCCGAAACCGTGGTCATCCCCATGCAAAACGGCATTCCGTTCTGGTACTTCCAACGGCATGGCGGCGAGTTCGAGAACCGCATCGTGGAAACCGTGGACCCCAACGGCACCATCATGAAGGCCATCGACCCCAAGCAAATCATCGGTTGCGTGGTCTACCCGGCGGCCGTGACGATGGCGCCTGGCATCATCAAGCATGTGGAGGGCAACCGCTTTCCCATCGGAGAACTGGACGGCACCACCACCCCCCGGGCGCAGCGCATTTCTGACACGTTCATTGCCGCCGGGTTCAAGTCCCCTATTCTGGAAAACATCCGTTCCGAGATCTGGCTCAAGCTGTGGGGCAACATGACCTTCAACCCCGTCAGCGCCCTCACCCACGCCACGCTGATCGAGATCTGCCAGCACCCGCTCACGCGCGAACTGGCGCATGACATGATGGTGGAGGCCCAGGACGTGGCCCATCGGTTGGGCATTACCTTCCGTCTGGGCATCGAAAAACGCATCGAGGGCGCCGAAAAGGTTGGGCGCCACAAAACCTCCATGCTGCAGGATGTCGAAGCCGGACGTGGCCTGGAAGTGGATGCGCTGCTGGGCGCCGTCATCGAGCTGGGCACCATCGTGGGCGTTCCCACGCCCCGCCTGAAAGCGGTCTATGCACTGACCTCGTTGCTGGGCCAGTCCATTGACGACGCCAAGGCGGGACTCTCCCTGACGCGCCCGGGCAACCAGCACTGAGTACGCGTTCCATAGGCACAAGCTAAAAATTTACGCATAAGCATCAACAATCGTTTATATTAAGGGTCATCCGATCAACCAGGATGACCCCTTATGCGTCACGCCACCCTTCGCCAACTCAAGGTTTTCGAAACCGTGGCCCGGCGTCTTTCCTTTTCCCGGGCCGCTGAAGAACTGCACCTGTCCCAGCCGGCCGTATCCACACAAGTCAAACAGCTGGAGGACCACGCCGGACTGCCCCTGTTCGAGCAGCTGGGCAAGCGCATCTTCCTCACGCCAGCCGGGCGGGAAATGCTGCGGCACAGCCGCGCCATCATCAACCAGTTCCGCGAAGCAGAAGAATCCATGGCGCAGCTCAAGGGCATCTGCGGCGGTACACTCAACGTCTCGGTCATCAGCGCCGGTGATTACTTCTTTCCACATCTGCTCGCCGAATTCAATCGCCGCCACGAAGGCATCAAGTTTCACCTGGACGTCAACAACCGCCAGGAGCTGCTGCAAAAACTGGGAGATAACCTCACCGACCTCGCCGTCATGGCCCGCCCGCCCCTGGACATGGACGTGGTGGCGGAAGCCTTTGC
>DAICZS010000024.1:21058-29356 GCA_027311025.1 Ferrovaceae bacterium | reverse complement strand
TGAGAAACCCAGGCCATGAGCAACGATGTATCACTGACGATCGAGCTTTTCCCCGGCGGCGATGAAGAACAATTTGAGGTTCAGTCCCCCCGGGAGATTTATTTCATTCTTCGCGATATCGAAAAGAATTCTGCGCGTGCCGCCCTCTACTACGACAAGCGTCGACAGTTCATCCTGACCTCGGTCATCGGAGTGGATGAAGAGGGGGTTTGGCTGGATGCCTCGCAGAATCACGACGAAAATGTGCAGGTGGCCAAAAGCGAGCGCTGCATCTTCGTGAGCTCGCACCATCAGGCCAAAGTGCAGTTCGAAGTGGACCAGCTGGAGCTGACCCAGCTGGATAACCTGGAAGCGTTCTACCTCCCCCTTCCGGAATATTTTTTGCGCATCCAGCGCAGGGATTACTTCAGGTTGTTCCTGCCCGCAGGGGCCCTCAAATGCATCGTGCCCCTGGGTGGTGATCCACCGCGCCAGCGCGAGTTGTCCGTCAGGGATATCAGCCGTGGGGGGATAGCCCTGTACTGCGAGGAAAATGACCCCGACCTGCAGCCCGGAAAAATCATTCCAGGGTGCAGGATCCGGCTGGATGAAGACCACGAGCTGACGGTAGGCATCCAGGTCCGGTACATCTCAGTCACCCGCCTGCAATCCGGGGGCGGGCGAGGGTGTGCGGGTTGTGGGTTTACGGACCTGGACGGCAAGATGGGGATTTTGCTGCAGCGCTACATTACCCAGCAACAGAAGGCCAACCTCCTCTAGAAGGCGAAGGGCCATGGTTTTGACGACATCACACCTGCATGTTCATGATGTCATTGTAGGCCGCCACGACCTTGTTGCGGACCTGGACCGTGGTCTGCAGCGCGATGTTGGCTTTCTGCATGGCGATCATGGCGTCACTCAGGCTGACCTGGGGGTCGCCCAGCGTAAATCGTTGCTCCAGGCCTTCCGCCTGGTTTTGCACCTGGGCCACCTGGTCCAGGGATGCCTTCAGGGCGCTAGCAAAATCAGGTCCACCTGCTGCGGCAGGGGAAGTGGCCGAAGCAGTGTTGCCTTGGGCGGCAACCATGGCGGCGCGCATCTGGGCCAGGAGGCCATCGATTGCAGGGATGTTCATGGGCGGTCTCCGCAAATATTGCAGACACCTTATCACCCGCGCCAGCAGGATCAATTCGGGAATAGCCTGCGGATTCCCCCCCTGTTCAGGCCAATAGTCCCGAAGGTCCCGGAGATAATGGGCCTGATGCAGTTCCCGGACGTATTGATCCACAGCTGAAGACATGGCAGAAAATAACTCCGCTTCCACCTTGGTGCGCTCGCTAGGCCAACTGTCCGGCCAGCAAAAAATGGGTTTGATCATGGCCGTGGCCGCCTTGGTAGCAGTGGCGGTGGGCATGTGGCTTTGGGGTTCCACGCCGGATTACCGCGTCTTGTACAGCAACCTTTCCGATCGGGATGGCGGGGCCATCATCGACTCGCTGCAGCAGATGAACGTGCCCTATAAATTCGCCGAAGGGGGCGGGGCGTTGCTGGTTCCCGCCAACCAGGTCCATGAAATGCGACTGCGCCTTGCGTCGCAAGGGTTGCCCAAAGGGGGCACCGTGGGTTTTGAATTGATGGAAAACCAGAAATTTGGCACCAGCGAGTTTCTCGAGCAGGTCAATTACAAGCGTGCCCTGGAAGGGGAGCTGGCGCGCTCGGTACAAACCCTGGCATCCGTCCAGTCGGCGCGCATCCACCTCGCCATTCCCAAGACCACCGTATTCGTCAAGGATCAGCAAAGCCCCAGCGCTTCCGTGGTGCTAGCCCTGTATCCCGGGCGGACCCTGGATGCCGGGCAGGTCAATGCCGTGGTGCATCTCATCTCCAGTAGCGTGCCCAACATGCCGGCCAAAAACGTCACCGTGGTGGACCAGAGCGGCACCTTGCTCTCGGCCCCCTCAGAAAACGGCAATGGTGTTCTGGATGCCAGCCAGCTCAAGTATGTGCATCAGGTCGAGCAGGATTTTGGCAAGCGCATCGAGGACATGGTGGCCCCTCTGGTCGGCGCCAGGAACGTACGCGCCCAGGTGACGGCTGATATCGACTTTACCCAGGCCGAACAGACGGCTGAAACCTATAAGCCCAACCAGCCGCCCAACCAGGCTGCCGTCGTCAGCCAGCAAACGCTGGAAACCAGCAGTCCTGCGGGAAGCCAGCAGGGCACCGGCATTCCCGGAGCGCTCACCAATCAACCCCCGGTGCCGGCCACTGCGCCCCTGACCGCGCCACCACCTGCTACCCCGCCGGCCGCCGCCAAAAATGCACCGGCCGCCCCCGCGCCGACTGCGGCAACGACGCTTCAGGAAACACTCAGCACGCGCAAGGAATCCACCACCAATTTTCAGGTGGATCGCACCATCAGCCACACCAAATTGCCAGTGGGCGCCATTCGCCGGCTCTCCGTGGCCGTCGTGCTGAACAATCGCACCATTACGGATAGTGCGGGCAAGGTCAGCACGCGGCCCTTGAGCGACAGCGAAAAAGCGCAAGTCACCACCCTGGTCAAGGATTCAGTGGGTTTTGATGAAAAACGCGGAGACACCCTGAGCTTGCTCAACAGCCCCTTTGACGAGCAGAAGGAAGTCCTGGCTGAAGTGCCGCTGTGGAAGCAGCCTGAAACCCTGTCCATGGCCAGGGAGGGGCTGAAATATGCCGCCATTGCAGGAGTGACCCTGTTCCTGTTGCTGGGGGTCATCCGGCCGGCGTTCAGGAATCTCACCCGGGTGCTGGCCACCGTGCCCGCACCGCGGGCTGCCAGAAATGACATCATGGCCATGAACGGCGAGGATACACCCCAGGCACAGTATGCCGCCGCCTCGTACGAAACCAATCTTGGAACCGCTAAACAGCTGGCGCAGCAGGACCCCAGGATCGTCGCTTCCGTGGTCAAGGAATGGGTGGCGGGCAATGAGTGACGTCGGTGTCAACAAGAGCGCCATCCTGCTGATGACCATTGGCGAGAACGAGGCTGCCGAAGTGCTGAAGCATCTGGAGCCCAAGGAAGTGCAGAAGATCAGTGCCGCCATGGTGGCCTTGAAGGGGTTAACCCGTACTGAAATTTCCGGCGTGTTTGAGGAGTTCCACCAACTGGCTTCCAGAAAAACGACCATCGGCATGAACTCGTCGGATTACATCCGCAACATGCTCACGCGTGCCCTGGGAGATGACAAGGCGGCCGGGCTGATCGACCGCATCCTGCACGGCGGGGACACCAGCGGCATCGAGAGCCTGAAATGGATGGACGCAACTTCCATTGCCGAGCTGATCGGGGGCGAGCATGCTCAGATCATTGCCACGATTCTGGTGCATCTTGAGCCTGATTTGTGCGCAGAGGTGTTGGAAAACCTCTCGGAGCGTACCCGCAATGACGTCATCCTGCGCATTGCCACCCTGGACGGGGTGCAGCCCGTGGCGCTCAAAGAGCTCAACGACGTGCTGACCAAGCTGCTGACCGGCAATGCTGCAGCCAAGAAAAGAATCAAGGGGGGGTCGCGCGCCGCGGCGGCCATCCTCAACTTCATGGGGGGCGCGCTGGAAGGTTCGGTCATCGAGGCCGTGCGCGGCTACGACCCCGACCTCGCGCAGAAGATCATTGACGAGATGTTCGTATTCGACAACCTGATCGACATTGATGATCGCGGCATCCAGCTCATTCTGCGCGAAATCCAGTCCGAGTCCCTGATCGTGGCACTCAAGGGGGCCAGCCCGGAATTGCGCGAGAAGATTTTCAAGAACATGTCCCAGCGTGCGGCAGAGATGATGCGTGAAGACCTGGACGCCAAGGGGCCCGTCCGCCTGAGCGAAGTGGAAGCCGAGCAGAAGGAAATCCTCAAGATCGTCAGACGCATGGCCGACGAAGGACAGATTGCCATGGGTGGCAAGGCGGATGAAGCCTATGTCTGAACTCGATACCCCGAAAGAACAGTTGACCGCTTACCAGCGCTGGGAACTGCCGAGCTTTGGTGGCGGGGCTTCACCAGGCCGTTCACCCCAGATATCCGCCAGCGGTCTTCCAACGGCGGCCGAGCTGGAGCAGATGCACCAGCAGGCGCATGAGGAAGGCTATCGTGCGGGGCACGCGGAGGGCATGCGTCAGGCGGAGCAGGAGGCCCGTCGCATCGTTGAAGTGATGACTCAACTGGACGCGCAGCTCAAACAGGTGGATCAGCAGATGGTGCAGGCCCTGCTCGAGCTTGCACTGGAAGTGGCCCGTCAAATGGTGCGCCAGGCCCTTCAGGTCAAGCCGGAACTGCTGTTCAAGGTGGTTCACGAGGCCATGGCCAGCCTGCCGCACTTCAACCACGCCGCGCATCTCATCTTGAACCCCGAAGATGCCGCTCTGGTGCGGGCCGGGATGGGAGACGCGTTGGCACACTCGGGCTGGAAAATCTTTGAAGAACCGCAGATGATGCGTGGGGGGTGCCGGGTGGAGACTCCCCATAGCCAGATCGATGCCGCCCTGCCCAAACGGTGGCAACAAGTGGTGGGTCAGATTGCGCAGGACAGCGCCTGGCTGGAATCATGAACGCGCCCAACCGACATCTCAAACTCTGGCTGGATGGCCTGGAAACGGCGAGAGAGGTGGTATCGCAGTCCCAGCCCCTGCGCGTCACCGGCCAGCTGACGCGGGTGACGGGCCTCGTCATGGAAGCGGTCGGGCTCAGGATGCCTGTGGGCAGTACCTGCGTCATCGAGTTGCCGGGGCATCGCGTCGAGGCGGAAGTCGTGGGGTTTTCGGGTGACAGGTTGTTTTTAATGCCGGAAAACGATGTGCAGGGATTGGTCCCCGGTGCGCGTGTCATTCCGGCCGAGCCGGTGCAAGGGTCCTTTTTTTCGGGTAACCAACAAGTGCGCCGCCGTCGCGCCAGCGACATGGTGCGCCATTTGCCAGTGGGGCCTTCCTTGCTGGGTCGCGTGCTGGATGGTGCCGGGCGCCCCCTGGATGCACTGGGGCCGCTTGTGGAAGAAGAGACCGCGCCGCTGCAAAGCCGACCGGTCAACCCGCTGGATCGCGCGCCCATTCGGGAATCACTCGATGTGGGGGTGCGCGCCATCAACACCCTGCTGACGGTGGGACGGGGCCAGCGCATGGGCTTGTTTGCAGGCAGCGGGGTTGGCAAAAGCGTCCTGCTAGGCATGATGGCGCGTTATACCAGCGCCGACGTCATCGTGGTGGGGCTGATCGGCGAGCGCGGTCGCGAAGTGCTGGAGTTCATTACGGACATTCTGGGGCCAGAGGGACTGGCGCGTTCGGTTGTGGTGGCCGCTCCTGCAGATACCAGCCCGCTGATGCGGCTTCAAGGGGCCGCTTATGCAACGACCATCGCCGAATACTTTCGGGACCGGGGCCGAAACGTGCTGTTGATCATGGATTCGCTGACACGCTACGCCATGGCACAACGGGAGATTGCTCTGGCCATCGGCGAACCCCCGGCAACCAAGGGCTACCCGCCCTCGGTGTTTGCCAAGATCCCCAAACTGGTGGAAAGGGCGGGCAATGGCACCGTGGGCGGCGGATCAATCACTGCGTTCTACACGGTACTGACCGAGGGTGACGACCCCCAGGACCCCATCGCAGACAGTGCGCGCGCCATTCTCGACGGCCATATCGTGTTGTCGCGGCGTCTTGCGGAACAGGGACATTACCCTGCCATCGACATCGAATCCTCCATCAGCCGCGCCATGAACCATCTGGTGTCGTCGCAACATTTAGGTCTGGTGCAGCGCTTCAAACATCTGTACGCTCATTATCAGCGCAATCGTGATTTGATCAGCGTCGGCGCCTATGTCAACGGCACCGATCCGCTGCTGGACGAGGGCATTGCCCGTTTTCCTTCCATGGAAAAATTCCTCACCCAGGGCATGTATGAACATGAGTCTTTCGAGGTCGCCGTAGCGGCCTTTGGCGAACTGTTTCGAGGTAATCCATGAGAAATATTGACAAGCCATGAACAAGACATTTTCATTGCAACCGCTCGTAGACCTGTCGCATCACAAGAATGATGCTGCAACGATCAAGTTGGGGCAGCTCAATCAACAACAGCAGGCCGAGCAGAAGAAGCTGGAAACGCTGCTGCAGTTTCGCCGCGATTATCAAAACAAGTTTCGGGAAGCCACCCAAAGCGGCATGGACCAGCATGGCTTGCAGAATTTCCAGAATTTTCTGGACCGACTGGACGAAGCCGTTCATCAGCAACGCGGCGTGATTGAGCAGGCCAACCAGTCTTTTGCGCAGGGCCAGGATGCCCTGCACCAGGCGCAGCGCACCATGAAGTCTTTCGATACCCTGGCACAGCGTCACGCCGAATCGGTCCGGTTGCAGACCCATCAGGCCGACCAAAAATTGCAGGATGAGCAAAGCGGGCGTTTTGCCGCAAGAAACGACGCGTCCACCGATAAACCCTGACTCCGGAACTCACGACCATGCAAAATTTGCCGATCAGCCCCAGCGCATCGCCCGTTGCTCCTTCCCAGGTTGCCTCATCCCAGGCTGATGCGAGCGCCCAGGATGGATTGAATCCGACATCCCCAGGGGGTGATTTCAATGCCGTGCTGACACGACAAATGGCTGCAGAGGCAAGCGCCACTGCCAGGGAAAGCAATGGTGCGACCGCAGGAGTGGGTGTGATTCCCACCGTTGTATTGGCGGTCGCCAACAAAGTGGCCGACAAGCATGGAACAGCACCAGCCGTTGATGGCGTGACCACGGCTGCCCAAAACGGCATGATGGCGCTGATGGGGGTTCCCATGATGAGCGCTGAGTTGAAGACCGTGGCGACCGCGACCCCCGTTTCTGCACTTGCTCCGGAAGGGCTTTCAAACGCTGGCACGCAAAACCAGCAGGCCTTGCTGGAACAGCTCCAGGCAGGCGAGGCGAGCGGTTTTACGGGCAAACTGGCGGTGGGGTCGTCCGCTACTGCCACTGAGAGCGCATCAAGTGCCAATGCAACCCAGGACATGGCATTCAGCGCGGCCATGCAGACGGCTGCCAACATGCAGGCGACCGTGTCGGAGGCAGGTCAGAAGCAGGCAGCGGCGTTACTAGATCCTGCCAGGGATGACCGGCTGCTGATTCAGTCCCAGACGCAGTCACAGGGTTTGATGGCCGCATCCCAGATGATGACGGCCCCCAATGCTTCCCAGGACCTGATGGTGAATACTCCCATGGGCAACAACCGCTGGAACGAAGACCTGGGACAGAAAATCACCTGGATGGCCGGCCACGGAAGCCAAAGTGCCGAGTTGCAGCTCAATCCCCCCGATCTGGGGCCCTTGCATGTGGTGCTCAACGTCAGCGGCGACCAGGCCACAGCCCTGTTTACCTCTCCACACGCGGCAGTTCGGGAGGCCGTGCAACAGGCCTTGCCCAAATTGCGGGACATGCTGGCGGACAACGGCATCATGCTGGGCAATGCCTCGGTCAGCGATCAGGGGCGCCAGGGGGCTCAAAGCGGATATTCAGGCGAGGGCAGCAAGCCATCCTCTTCATCCGGCCGTGGTGCTGTTGAGGTATCCTCTGTGCAGCAAGGCCCAAGATCCATTTCCATGCTCCAAACCCAGGGTTTGGTGGATACTTTTGCCTGAGGCTCACTTAACCCCTCAAGGAACCTGGTATGGCCAGAGAAGATAAAAAGACGGCTGCAGAACCCCCTGCGGCCAAGCCCAAAAAGAAGCTGCTGATCATTGTGGCTGCTGCCGTCGTTGCGTCGGCCCTGGCAGGGGGAGTCGCCTGGTATTTCATGAAAGGGAAGCCTGCGGGTGACGAAGAAAAATCGAACAAGACGGTTTCCAACGTCCCCATATTCGTCCCGCTCGACCCCTTTACCGTGAACTTGCAGCGCGAACAGGGAGACCAGGTGTTGCAGGTGGGGGTTTCCCTCAAGATCTACAATCCCGATTTGACTGAGAAGGTGAAGGCTGCAATGCCGGAAATCCGGAGCAGCCTGTTGTTGCTGCTTTCCAGCAAGCATGCTTCCGAACTGGTGAGCGTGGCAGGCAAGAAAAAGCTCGCCAATGAAATCATCGTGGCGGTGGATACTATCCTGGGCATTGCGCCTCCAGCGCCAAAGCCCGCGATGGTTGCCAGCCCGAATGTGGCCGCGCCAGCGGCCCCCGCGCCAGCAGAGCCAGCGCCGGTACCTGCAGGAGATGCTGCAGCACCGCCACCTGCATCCGGCGCGGACGCGCCAGCAGCGCCTGTCCCGGCTGCGGCAGAAGCCGTCGCCCCGGCGGCGGCCGCACCAGAACCTCGCGAGGGTA
>DAICZS010000024.1:0-21048 GCA_027311025.1 Ferrovaceae bacterium | reverse complement strand
GTGGGCGTTTTGTTTACTTCATTCATTATTCAGTGAAACCAGACGATGGCGGATGAATTTCTCTCACAGGAAGAAGTCGACTCCCTCTTGCGAGGCGTGTCCGGGGAGAGTGAGGACGCCGAAAAGCCTGAGGATGATGGCCAGGGGGTTCGTCCCTACAGCCTGGGCAAACAGGAACGCATCGTGCGTGGGCGCATGCCCACCATGGAGATCGTCAATGAACGGTTTGCCCGCCTGTTCCGGATCTCCCTGTTCAATTTGATGCGCCGTACCGCTGACGTGTCGGTCGGGCAATTGCGGGTCAACAAGTTCAGCGAGTTCATTCGCAACCTGCCGGTACCCACCAACATCAACCTCGTTCATGCCAATCCATTGCGTGGAAACGCATTGTTCGTGTTCGATCCCAACCTGATTTTTCTGGTGGTGGACAACATGTTTGGCGGCGACGGGCGATTTCATACCCGGGTGGAGGGACGCGAGTTTACGCAGACCGAACACCGCATCATCCAGAAGCTGATTGCTGCGGTCTTTGAAGCGTATGGAAAGGCCTGGGAAGCGGTCTATCGCCTGCAATTCGAGTTTGTTCGCTCGGAAATGAATCCACAGTTCGCCAACATTGCCACACCCAATGAAGTGGTGATTGTGACCACCTTTGAAATCGAGTTTGGCGGCATTGGCGGTTCGTTTCACATCTGCATGCCCTATTCCATGATCGAACCGATTCGGGAACTGCTCTACAGCACCATGCAGGGCGATCACCTGGCGGTTGACAAGCGCTGGCTGCAAATGCTGTCCAGGCAGGTGCAATCGGCTGACATTGAGTTGGTGGCCGTGTTGGGCGAAGCGCGCGTGAAAGTGGAACAGTTGATGAAACTCAAGCCAGGCGACGTCCTGCCTCTGGAAATGGGAGAAAACGTGACGGCGCTCATCGATAACATCCCGGTTATGGAGTGCAAGTACGGAGTGTTCAACAATCAGTATGCCCTCAAGGTGGAAAAAATGCTTTCCACCGCTATGGGTGGCTCGAACCAGGGAGGATGATCATGCCCAATGAAGTAGGAGAAATCAGCGCAGACGACTGGGGGGCGGCACTGGCCGAGCAGTCTGCGGCAGAAGCGTCGGCCAGCCCGGCACCTGAATCGCAACCCGCGGCGCAACCGCATGTGTTTGAGAAATTTGGTTCTGACGTGGGGCTTGCCGCCCATAACGACCTCGAAATGATCATGGATATCCCGGTCCAGCTGACGGTGGAGCTGGGGCGGACCAAGATGCCCATCAAGAACCTGCTGCAGCTTGCCCAGGGTTCCGTGGTGGAATTGTCCGGAATGGCAGGAGAGCCCCTGGATGTGCTGATCAACGGATTTCTGATTGCCCAGGGCGAAGTCGTCGTGGTCAACGACAAGTTTGGCATTCGCCTGACGGACATCATTACGCCTTCTGAACGTATCCGCCGGCTCAACCGATAATCATGATGAATAGAATGGCGTTGCTACTGGCCGCCTGCTCGGTCATGGGGGCTGAGGCTGCCGACAGCCCGCGCCCTGCTTATACCCCGCCATCGGTGTTGACCCTGGAGAGCGTACTGCAGGTGGTGTTCAGCCTGCTGCTGGTGCTAGGCATCGTCGCACTGGTGGCCTGGCTGCTCAAGCGCGTCAGCCTGCCCCAGCAAAGTGCGGGTCGCCAGCTCAAGGTCATCAGCAATCTCGCCGTGGGTCAGCGAGAGCGCGTGGTGGTGGTGGAAATCCAGGAGACCTGGCTGGTGCTGGGTGTGGCGCCGGGGCAGGTGCAAACCCTGCATACCCTCCCGCGACAGGGTTCGGAGCCGCGACATGGGGCGTAGCTGGCTGTTGCGGTTGTGCTTCATGGTGTTGCTGTGGATGGTCCTGCCCGTAGCCTGGGCGGCAACACCGGGGATTGCCGGCATTACCAGCACGCCTGCGCCGGGAGGCGGGCAGACGTATTCGCTCAGCCTGCAAACCCTGCTGCTGTTGACGTCGCTGGCTTTCCTTCCGGCTATCCTGCTGATGATGACGGGTTTTACGCGCATCATCATCGTGCTCTCGTTGCTGCGTTCTGCTCTGGGCACGCAGTCTTCGCCCCCCAACCAGGTGTTGATCGGCCTGGCGCTATTTCTGACCTTTTTCGTCATGTCGCCGGTATTTGACAAGATCTATACGGAGGCCTGGCAGCCTTACTCGGAAAGCAAACTGTCGCTGGATCAGGCCATGGATCGTGGCGCTGCACCGCTCAAGGCCTTCATGCTGCGACAGACACGGGAAGCAGACCTGGCCCTGTTTGTGCGTATTTCCAACAGCGAACCCCTGCAAACGCCAGAGCAGGTGCCGCTCAAGATTCTGGTTCCTGCGTATGTCACCAGCGAACTCAAAACCGCATTCCAGATCGGCTTCGTCATTTTCATTCCCTTCCTGATCATTGACATGGTGGTGGCCAGTGTCCTGATGTCCATGGGGATGATGATGGTTTCACCTGCGGTCATTTCACTGCCGTTCAAGTTGATGCTGTTTGTACTGGCCGATGGCTGGAACCTGTTGATCGGCTCACTGGTGCAGAGCTTCTACACCTGAGGATCATTCAATCATGACCCCTGAAAGCATCATGACCCTGGGCCGTCAGGCCCTTGAACTGACCATCATGGTCTCAGCGCCCCTCTTGGTGACCGCATTGGGGATTGGTCTTCTGATCAGTATTTTTCAGGCGGCCACGCAGATCAATGAGATGACGCTGTCCTTCATTCCAAAGCTGATCGGCATGGTGCTGGTGCTGATTGTGTCGGGCCCCTGGATGATCGGATTGATGGTGGATTACATTCGCCGACTGTTTACCAGCATTCCAGGCATGGTGGGCTAGGGCGACCATGCTGAGCATTACCAGCGCGCAATGGTCCGCCTGGCTTGCTGCGTTCATTTTCCCGCTGGCGCGCATCCTTGCCGTGATTGCAAGTACGCCGCTGCTGGGTGACAAGGAAGTTCCCCTGCAGGTCAAGATCGGACTGGGCGTGCTGCTGACAGTACTGGTGGCTCCCACCCTGCAGATCCCCTCCGGCATCGACCCCGCATCCCTTCAGGGACTATTGATCCTTCTGGAACAGATTCTGGTGGGCGTGGTGATGGGGTTTGCCATGCGCATTGTCTTTACGGCAGTGGAGATGGCGGGTGAGGTGGCAGGGCTGCAGATGGGGCTGGGTTTTGCCAGTTTTTACGATCCCCAGAACGCGTCCTTTCAACCCGTATTGGCCCAGTTTCTGGGCGTGATCGTCTCGCTGGCATTTCTGGCCATGGATGGCCACCTGTTGGTTCTGGCCGCGTTTGCCGATAGCTTTCAAAGCGTTCCCATCACGACAGCCATGCCCTCGGCGGTGGGACTGCACACGCTGGTGTCCTGGGGAGGCAGCCTCTTTGCCGATGCCCTGCAGATTTCCCTGCCGCTTCTGGCTGCCTTGATGATGACCAATCTGGCCTTGGGCATCCTCACCCGTAGTGCCCCGCAACTCAATCTCTTTGCCGTGGGGTTTCCCATCACGCTGGGTATGGGGTTTTTGGTCCTGACGCTCTCCATGCCCTATTTCAGGCCCCTGATCGAACGCTTCTCCCATGCCGGATTGAGCGCGATGCTGCAGGTGGTGCAGCAGTTAGGTCATTAAACCTGGGTACTGACGAGGTTTCCCGCTGCCCCGTTGTTCTGAAGGCCCTGGGACAGGGTCTGCAGGAAGCTGGTGAGATTGGCCTGGCTGCCTGTGACGTCCTGTGCGCTCAAGAGATTCTGAAAATTCTGCTGCAGGGCTGTATCTGCAGCGCCCAGAGCGTTACTGGCGCCGGGCGACCCCGTGGTGCCAGAAACACCTGACGTGCCTGATGTGCCACTGGCTGCGGTTAGCTGTTGAATCAGGCTTTGCAATTCCGCCTGAATCTGGCTTGCCCCGCCTCCGCCATGATGGTGATGGCCATGGCCGCCGTGCACCGCAGTGACGCCTGAAGCTACACCTGCGCCATTGACCGACGCAGTTGAAGCCTGGCCTTGAGCCTCAAGTGCGGCAAACAGGCTTTGCAAAAAACTGCCCAGCGCCTGCTGCGCGTTGACGTTGGCAGGGGACGCAGGCCCTGTTGTCGAACTGCTGCCGCTGGTTGGTGATGAAGGTCTGCTGATGTTCGAAGAAAGGCTGCCGGAAGGCGCGGTCACGCCGATCTGTGATAGCGCCTGGGCAATGACGGAGGCAAAACCGCCAATGCCTCCAGCCCCTGATCCACTGCCATCACCATCACCGTCGCCCTTGCCTGCGGCATTAGGTGAATTTACGCCTCCCGTCGTGTTGAGTTGAGAGAAATAGTTGCTGGATTGAACGGCATTTATGGACATGGTGGGTTAACCCTTGAGTGAAATTGATGACGAGATCTACATGTAATTGAACAGGGACAGGCTCGAGACGGTTTTAAAGGATTGCATGGCTGCCTGTAGCCCCAATTGCTGTTGGCTTAACTGGCTGAGTGCCTTGCTATAGTCCAGATCCCGCAGTTGCGATAAGGTCGTTTGGTACTGCAAGCCTAGCGCACTTCCGCTGGACTGTAACGCAGTGATGGTGTTGAGGTTCGAGCCAATCGCAGCGCGCACCGTCAGTACCTGGTTGAGTCCCTGATTCAGATTGCCCTCGGCCTGATTCAGTTGCTGCGTGAATGCAGCAGATGAAGTGGTATTGCCCGCAACAACAGGCGTATTGAGCGTTGTAATCAGGTTTTGAACGGTCTGGAACAGCGAGACGTTGGAACTTGGCGCTACAGTGAACGTATCGCCGCTGGCAGGTGTCCCCTGGATGTTGAATTGCAGACCATTGAAGCTGATGGTCTGTCCGCTGGTGTACGGTTGGTTTGCAGTGGGCAGGCTCGATGCAGGCAAGGCGGCACCTGAAGGGTCTGTCCCCGTTACGGTATAGGTGGTAGCCCCTGTCCCCGAAACACTGAACGTCAGGGTATAGCTGTTGCCCTGTTGCGCTGCGGTGGGGGGCGGGGTGCCGAGATTGCCCTGACTGATGATGCCTGAACCGCTGTTATTGCTGGAGGCGGCGGTCACGAACGAACCATTGCCATTTTTCACGTTCATGAACAGGTCAGCGCCCGTGACGTTGACAGCCATCTGCTGGCTGCCGGAGACCTGGATGAGGTGTTGTCCGCTGTCTCCCTGATACTGAATACCCGACGCCGTCGTTGTAAAAGGTTGTGTTTTGCCCTGTAGCCCGGAAAACAGATAGTTTCCCGTGCCATCCTGGCTATTGGCCAACCCGATCAGCTGATTGAGTTGCCCCTGCAGGTTGGTGGCCAGCGTTTGCCGGTCAGAGTTGTTGAGGGTGCCATTACCCGCGTTGACGGCTGTAGTCTGGATGTTCTGGATCAGCGTCGTGACGCTTTGCAAAATGCCTTCGCTCATGGACAACGAGGTGGTGGCCGCATTGCGATTGGTGGCGTATTGGGTATTGGCAGCATTGGACTGCGAGACTTCAATGACTTGTGCTGCTGCTGCAGGATCGTCAGCCGGGGTCATGACCCGCAACCCGGAAGAAACCTGCAACTGCGTATGCAGCAGGTTGGTCTGCTGCTGGTTCATGGAGCTGATGTTGCTGTCATAGATGGTATTGGTGCTGATTCGCATCATGACGTCCTCTAATTGAGCATGGTGAGCAGGGTGGAAAAGAGGGTGTTGGCCGTCTGGATGGCCTTGCCCGCAGCTTGATAAGCTTGTTGATACTTGATCAGGTTGGCCGCTTCTTCATCCAGGTTGACCCCGGAAATGGATTGCTGGGTCTGGGTGGTCTGGTTGACCATGTTGGTCTGGGCCTGACTGGTAATCTGAAGCTGGTTGGTCTGGCTACCCACCTGGCTGACCAACTGCGCGAAGGCGCCAGCGTAGGTGACGGCCCCGCCCAGCATGGTGTTTTGCGTTTGCAGCCCCGCCATCAACAAGGCGTTGTTACCGTCGGATGAGGCATTGGTGTTGGCTTTGACGGTAAACACATCGTTGGCGCTGGGATTACCGTTGATCTGCACCGACCAGCCGTTGTAGGAAATCGGCGTGCCAGGCGTGTAAGCCAGGGTAGCCGGAAGGCCAGTACCCGTTCCGGAAATGGTGAATGTGGTCGGGGGATTGTTGAACGTGATCGTCACCGGCTGTTGCAGATTGGCGTTGACCGGGGGCTGCTGCGTCGATGCCGTCGTTGCCGCAGTGAGGCCCGCATTGCCCGGAGCTGTTCCTGCCACGTTGATTCCTGCCGCACTGGCGCTGCTGAGCGTGAGCGTGGCGTTGTTGGTGGCTGGGGTCAGCCCCGTATCCGAACTCAACGTTGCATAGGTGCCCAGCTGGGCAATCGTGATGTCTCGCCCATCCGCAGCTGTCAGGGTCACGGCGCCCGTAGAGGTATTGGCGCTGGCAGTGACACCCGTCTGGGTGGCGATGGCATTGATGGCGGCAGCCACATTGGCACCCTCGCCGGCTGCATTGGTGCCCGCTGCGACAGCCCCTACACTGATGCCGTTGATGCTGAAACTGCCGGCGGCAATTGCGCTCGTCGAACCTGGGGCCGAGCCCGTCACGATGTTGACATTGGCCGTAGCCGTCACCCCCGAACTGGCAGAAACGGCATTGATGGCTTGCGCAATGGCGTAAGCACTGTCGGCGCTTTGTCCCGCGGCCGAACCTGCCACGCTGGCGCCTACCGGTTTGCCATTGAGGGTGAGCTGGCCAGCCGTCAACGCTGTCGTGGTGGAGCCGCCGGTGACGGTGGCATAGGGCGTATTGACGACGCTGGCCGCGGTGATCGTGCCATTGCCGATGTTGTTGAGGGAGGCATTGGAAATGACCGGGATGGCTGCAGCAATCTGGGAGGGGTCGCTGATGGCCACACTGATGCCCTGGGCACCATTGACGGTGGGTCTGATCAAAAAGCTGTCACCATTGCTGGTGGTGCCAGAAACGCTGAGCGTGAGGCCGTCAACGGTTTGCGGCAGGCGGGCATAGGTTGTGACCTTGTTGTCCGAGAGGCGCGTCAAGGTATAGGGCTGGGCATTTGCCGAATTGTAGGTGAGCGTATAGTCGCTGCCGGTAAGCGCCGTCGCATTGGCAATGCTGGCGCTCACCACGGCCGTTCCAGCATTGTTGCTGTTGCTGTTCACAACCGGTGCACCCATGTTGAAGAAGGTGCCGCCCATGGCGCCATTGAGATCCTGGCCCAGGCTATTTTGCGCGTTGAATGTGGCCGCAAGGCCGGTGGCGAGCTGCCCCAGGGCGTTCTGGGTGGTCGTCAGGCTCTGGTCGCGAAAAGCCAGAAGCCCTCCCAGATTGCCACCCTGCAGGCTGCTTTGCTGCATGGGCACAGATGTGCCCCTTGCGTTGTAGGAGACATTGACCTTGGTGGGGTCCGAGGGTGAGGTCACGGTTTGCAGGGCGAAAGCCTGATTTCCCACAACCAGCGCCTGTCCGCTACCGATATACACGTTGTAGCTGCCGTCGGTTTGCTTGATGACGGTGGCTTTGATCTCCTGGTTCAGTTGCGAGATCAACTGGTCACGCTGGTCCAGCAGGTCGTTGGGCGGTTGTCCAGTGCCTCCGGCCGAAGCCACGGTGATATTCTGGTTGATCGCCGCAATTTGCTGGGCATACGCGTTGATGCTGTTGACGCTGCTGCCGATTTGCCCGTTGACGCTGGTGTTCATGCTGTTGAACAGCTGGTTCAGGGACTGAAAACTGCTGGTGAGGGATTGGGCGCTGCTCAGCATGGTTTGTCGCGCCGCTGCCGACGACGGGTCGTTGGCCACGCCGCTGACGGCACTGAAAAAATTCTGGAGCGACGGTGAAATGCCGGCCGTGGGGTCGGCGATGACGTTGTTGATCTGCTGAATCTGGGTGTAGTACGTGCTCAACTGGCTGGACTGTGCCTGTTGCTGCAGCAGCTGGGTATTGAGGAAATCATTGTAGAGTCGGGTGACCGTGCTGACGTTGACCCCCTGACCCATGAAGCCCGAGCCCGTCAACAAGGGCGTATTTGCCGTCTGAACGATTTGCTGGCGATTGTAGCCCGGGGTGGAGGCATTGGCGATATTGTGTTCAGTCGTCAACAAGCCGGTTTGTGCGGCAGTCAGCGCACTGATTCCTATGCTTGAAAGGTCTGCCATGTCACACTTCCCCGTTCACTGCGCGCACCCCGACCCAGTAGTTATCGGATGATTACCGGACTTCTTTAACATTTTCCGGGTGGCTCAATTGTTTCATCATGATGTCCGCCAGGCCGATGCCCTTGGCTGACAGGTTTTGCGACAGCTGCTGGTCCAGCATGGCGGTAAAGGTTCGGGTCTGCTCGCTGTCGAACAGTCCGTTTTGCGGCGTGGCGTCACGCATGGATTTCAGCATCATGTTCAAGAAGAGTGACTCAAATTGCTGGGCCGCCTGCTTGAGCGCTTGGTCAGGCGCCTGCTTTGCCTTGAGTCGAAGGTTGCCCAACCCCTGGGCATCGATGGCGAGGTGCGTCGAGAGGTCGGTGGAAATGGGCATCAAATAATCTCCAGATCGGCATGCAGTGCCCCAGCAAACTTCATGGACTGCAGGATCGACAGCAGGTCCTGGGGTGTTGCGCCGATCTCGTTGAGGGCCTTGACCACCTCGTTGAGCGAGACACCCTTCTTCACGGCAACCAGCCCCCCCTTTTCTGTCTTGATGTCTACGGTGGATTGCCCCGTCTCCACCGTTTTCCCATCAGACAAGGGGTTGGGCTGGCTCACGGCGTTTTCGGTGCTGATGACCACGGTGAGGTTGCCGTGGGCCACGGCACATTCATCGAGCGTGACATTCTGGTTCATGACGACCGAGCCCGTTCGGGCGTTGATGATGACTTTGGCCTCAACCTGCCCGGTCTCCACTTGCAGGCTTTCAATTTTTGAGATGAACTCCACGCGGGCGCTTCCTTCAGGTGCATGGACCTGGATGGTTCGCCCGTCCAGCGCAGCAGCGATGGTTCTGGTAGGCGAGAGTTCCCGGTTGATGGTTTCTGCAATGCGGGTGGCCGTCGTGAAATCGGTATCGTTCAGTTCCAGATTGAGAAACTCGCCCTGACCCAACGTCATGGATACCGCGCGTTCGACGGTGGCGCCACTAGGGATGCGTCCCACGCTGAGGTGGTTGACAACAACCTTGGAGCCTTTCGAACCAGCGCCGATGCCGCCCACCAACAGGTTGCCCTGAGCCATGGCGTAAATCTGGCCGTCAGCACCTTTGAGTGGCGTCATCAGCAGGGTGCCGCCCAACAGGCTGTTGGCGTTGCCAATGGATGATACGGTGACGTCGATCACCTGGCCCGGGCGGGCAAAGGGAGGAATGGTTGCCGTGACCATGACGGCCGCCACATTTTTAAGCATGGTCTGCGAAATGCTGATGCTGGGAAGGTTCACGCCCATTTGCGTCAGCATGTTCATGATGCTCTGCACCGTGAACGGGGTTTGCGTCGTCATGTCGCCACTGCCATCGAGGCCCACGACCAATCCATACCCAATCAACTGGTTATCACGCACGCCCTGAATGCTGGAGAGGTCCTTGATGCGTTTGGCCTCGGATGCCAATGACAATGAAATCAGCAGAAGCACCAGGCATAGTTTGAGTAAGGTTTTCATGGTCTGCACGATATGATCAAAATGGCATGGCCGACAGAAAAAACCTGCTGAGCATGCTCATGACGGCGGCCTTGTCGATGTTGGCATTGCCGCCCTTATATTCAATGCGGGCATCGGCAACCTGGGTGGACAGGACGGTGTTGCCGCTCTGGACATTGGCTGGGTTGACCACGCCGGATAGCCGGATGTATTCGTCCACCTGATTGATGGACACCAGCTTCTCACCACTGACCACCAGGTTGCCATTGGGCAGCACATCAATGACGGTTGCCGTAATGGCCCCCGTGAGGAAGTTGCTGCCCGAGCTGTCGCCCGTGGTGGCCAGTTTGTTGGCCGAGTTTGCAGAAATATTGAGCCCGTCCAGCACATGTTTGGCGTTGACACTGGCGCTGGGCAAATTCGAACTGACCGTTGAGGCGTGATTGGCGTCGCTGCCATTTTTTTCGACAGCCGAGCTGTTCTCAAGGATCGCAATGGTCAGTGTGTCCCCCACATTGCGAGCGCGCACATCCTCAAACAAGGGGTGTTGATTGATGCCCGATTGAAAAATGGCCCCGTTGTTGGTGCGGGCTGCGGATAAGGTGTCCACAGGACGCGCGCTGAGCGGTTGCGAGATATGTGTCGAAGGCGCCGTGCCGCAAGCGCTCAAGGCGAGGAGGGCTGCTCCGGCAAATGTCCAGTTTTGCAGATCGCTCACGGGGCCTCCTGGTTATCGCATTTGTGCCAGGTACTGCAGCATCTGGCCGGATGTTGTGATGGACTGTGAATTAATTTCGTAGGCGCGTTGCGTTTCGATCATGTTCACCATTTCTTCCACGACGTTCACGTTGGAAGTTTCCACATAACCCTGGTTCAAGATGCCGGTTCCGTTCAGGCCCGGGGTATTGAGGTTTGGTGGTCCAGAAGACTGGGTCTGGGCGTACAGGTTTTCTCCCAGGCTCTGGAGGTTGGTTGCATTGACAAAGGTGGCCAGCTGCAAGGTACCCACCTGCAGCGGAGTCACTACGCCGGCCTGGGTGGCTGATACGGTGCCGTCGCGGCCGATGGTCAGGCTGGTGGCGTTGAGCGGAACCGTGATGGCTGGCTGTATTAAATAACCGCCTGAGGTGACCAGGTTGCCCTGGTTATCGGTCTGGAATGAGCCGTCCCGCGTATACGCCGTGGTGCCGTCAGGCATCAGCACCTGGAAGAAACCGTTGCCATTAATGGCGACATCCAGATTGTTGCCCGTTTGCTGCAGGTTGCCCTGGGTCTGGATGCGTTCGGCAGCAACGGGCCGCACCCCCGTACCCAGCTGCATCCCAGAGGGGTACATGGTTTGTTGTGAAGATTGCGCGCCGGGTTGGTTGACGGTTTGGTACAACAAATCCTGAAACACCGCGCGGGATTTTTTAAACCCGTTCGTGCTGACGTTGGCAAGATTGTTGGAGATGACATCCATCTGGGTCTGCTGAGCTTCCAGCCCGGTTTTTGAAATCCACAGAGATCGTTGCATTGCTTGAATCCTATTTGATGGCGGTCGGCGTTATCCGGTGATGCTCAACAGCTGGCTGGCCTGCTGGGCATCGTCTGAAGCGGTTTTCAGCATTTGCATATGCATTTCAAACTGCCTTGAAATGGAGATCATGTCGACCATGGCGCCAATGGCACTGACGTTGCTGCCCTCCAGGCTGCCCGGCGTCACCGTGACGCTGGCGTCTGCGGCAACAGGCTTGTTGTCCTGCGTGTGGAACAAGCCGTCCTGGCCGCGCACCAGTTGTTTTTCGGGCGGGTTGACCAGCTTGAGACGGCCCACGGTGGTGACCTGCGAGGGCGTGGCTCCTGACGGCACGGTGGACAGGGTGCCGTCTGCAGAAATGGTGATCTCGGAATCAGGAGGAATGGTGATTTGTCCTGGAGGACCCGGTTGCCCCGTATCGTCAATGATGGGGTAACCAGAACGGGTTTGCAGGATGCCGTTCGTGGAGACCTGCAGGTTTCCATCCCGGGTATAACCCTCTTTACCGTTGGGTAGCAATACGGCAATCCAGCCCTTGCCACCAAGACCCACATCCAGCGTGCGGCCGGTGTGTTGTAACGGTGCCGGAGTGAAGTCATAGCCTGTGGTGGAGTTCACCACAAAGGTTCGTGTGGGCATTCCCTCGCCCGTCAGGGGCACGGCCCGGAAAGCATCAATGCTGCTGCGATATCCGGTGGTGCTGGTATTGGCCAGATTCGAGGACAGTGAAGCTTGGCGCTCCATGATATGGGATGCGCCCGTCATCGCTGTGTAAATTAATCGGTCCATGGTGGATCAGGGATCAGCGCAGATTGACCAGGGTCTGCTGGATCTGGTCTTCGGTTTTAATGGTCTGGGCATTCGCCTGGTAATTGCGTTGGGCGGTGATCAAATTCACCAGTTCGGCCGTCAGGTCCACGTTCGAAGCTTCAGTGGCACCGGACTGGATGACGCCCAGGCTTCCCGTTGCGGGTGCGCCCACCAGCGCGGCACCGGAAGCCGTCGACTCGCTCCACTGATTATTGCCTTGCGACTGCAGGCCCTGGGGGTCGGCAAAGTTGGCCAGCACGATCTGCCCCAGGTTCTTGGACTGCCCGTTGGAGTAGGTCCCCTGAATGATGCCGCTGGGCCCCGTATTGAAGCCGCTCAACTGCCCGGAGGTGTATCCGTTCTGGGAAAGCTGGTTGACGCCGAAGGACGCCCCGTATTGGGTCGTCGTGGAAAAGTCGAGCACCATGCTCAGTTGGTTGGCGCCAGGGGTGACGGAAGTAGGGACGGTGGCATTGAGCTGACCCAGTTTCAGTGTTCCGGCAGGGGGGTACACCATCGTGCCCGAAGCGTTGAAACCCAGTTGACCCAAGGCTGGAGCAGGCGTGCCCGGCACGGCGGTACCATCTACCGTCAGGTAAGTGTTCCAGGTCGACGAGGCCGTTGTACTTGCAAGAGCGGGGGGAGTAGTGGTCGAACTGGCCAGGGCAAAATACATGGTGACCACATGGCTGTTGCCCAGGCTGTCATAAACAGTCATTGAAGTGGAGTTGTTGAACGAAGTCGGGTCGGTGGGGCTGAACGTGCCCGCGGTCGGTACCGTAGAGCCCGAATTCAGGTTGAGGCCCACGGTTGCGGTGCTGGTTGCACTCGGGCTCAGATTGGCCGTCGGGATCATCAGTGGAACGGGCGTGGCGGCGACGATCGTGCCCGTGCTGCTGGCTTGATAACCGGTCAGCTGCAGGCCTTGGGCGTTGACGAGATACCCGTTCTTGTCGAGCTGGAACTGGCCATCACGACTGTAGGAGATGGTGCCGTTCTGGCTCATGCGAAAAAACCCCTGGCCGTTGATGGCCATGTCCAGCGGGCTATTGGATGCAGTGATGTTGCCCTGGGAGAACTGTTGCGCAATCGTGGACAGTTTGGTCCCGATTCCCGTTTGGCTGGCGCCCGAACCATTCAGGGACGCTGCATAAACATCCGAAAACTCGGCTGTGGACGCCTTGAACCCAACCGTATTGGCGTTGGCGATATTGTTGCCAATGGCATCCAGTTGGCTGGTTGCCGCATCAAGACCGCTTAAACCTTGTTGAAATCCCATGTTTTTCCCCTGATTGCTACTTGACCATAACGACTGAAGAGAGTGCGGCGGTACCCAGGGTGCCCAGATTCAGGGAAGCGCCTTGGGTACCCAGCGTGACTGAATCGACTGCACCATAGGACAGTGTGGTGGCCGGGACGCTATTACCGGCCTGGACTGCTGTGCCAACGATATGATAGGTGCCGGCAGCGGCGCTCGATCCTGAGTCGGTCTTGCCGTCCCAGGAGAAGGGAATGACCCCGGCCTGCTGGGCGCCCAACTGCAAGGTGCGCACCGTATTACCGCTGCCATCCTGGATTTTTATCACCAGGCCATCCACGGGCTGGCTGAGCTGAACCCCGGCAATGGCAGGGGTATTGGCCGTGAGATTGATGCTAGAACCGGGAACCAGCACGTTGTGGCCGATGAGGCTGGTGGCTGCAGAGACGGATTGGCTGGTGCCCATGCTGGAACTAAAAGCCTGCAGTGTTGAATTGAGCTTGTTGATGCCATCCACCGTACTGATTTGGGCCAGTTGCGAGGTCATCTGCGAGCTGTCCATCGGGTTCATGGGGTCCTGGTTTTGCAGTTGCGCAACCAGCAATGTCATGAAGCTGTTCTGCAATCCGGCGGCACTCGTGCTTGAGGCGGTTCCCGTGCTGCTGTTGCTGGCGAGGGAACTGTTGGCGCTATTGAGCGAATTGATCAGCGTGGTGGCAGGATTGACGGTTTGCGTGGAGGTAACCATGGTGGCTGGTCCTATTGTCCAATGGTGAGGGTTTTGAGGAGCATCGCGTTGGAGGTATTCATGACGTCCACATTGTTCTGGTAGGAGCGAGAAGCCGAGATCATGTTGACCATTTCCTCCACCACGTTGACATTGGGCATCGTGACGTAGCCGTCCTTGTTGGCCAGCGGGTTGGCGGGGTCGTATACCGTCTTCATCGGGGTGGGGTCATTCACGACGCCGTTGACCTTGACGGCCGTTCCAGACTGACCTTGCAGCGGGACGGCGCTGAACACCACCTGCTTTGCGTGATAAGGCTGACCGTCGGCACCTGTGGCGCTGTCGGCATTGGCCAAGTTGCTGGCCACCACGTTGAGGCGCTCGGATTGGGCTGTCAGGGCAGAGCCTGCGATGTTCAATATGCTGAACAGTGACATCTTCGTCAAAATCCCTGTAAGGTTGTCAGGATGTCTTTCACCTGCTGGCCGATGAACTTCAGGCTGGCTTCATAACGGATGGTGTTTTCGGCAAACTGGGCACGCTCGGCATCCATGTTGACCGTGTTACCGTCTGCACTGGGCTGGATCACGGACCGATATTGCACCGGGGCTCCCAACACGCTTGCGCCCGCACTGCCGCCCAGATGTTGCGGTGCAGCGCCAGCCATCTGCAGGCTTCCGGGCTGGTTACCCAGGGCGCCCTGCATGGCGCTGGCAAAATCGATGTCGCGCGCCTGGTAATTGGGGGTGTCGGCGTTTGCAATGTTGGATGCGATCAGCTCCTGACGCGATTCCCGCAGCTGCAACGCAGTCTGCTGAAATTGAAGCGCTTGGTCGATGGGACTGATCATGAGCAGGGTGGCCTAGTTTTTCTGTTACGGAGTTGAAGCCCATCATAAGGAACAGCGTAGGTGCGTCATCAGCAGATTAAGGGCAGGATAAGGGCTCAATTCTCTCCTTAAAAGGCTTCCCAGACCGGGCAGCCGCGACTGACAATGGTGGTTATGAAAACAGTACGATTGGCGTTGCTGCTTTGGGGAGCGTCCTGGGCCGTCCAGGCTGCCCCCCTTCAGGACCACCAGGCCCTTGTGGCGGTGGTTACCCGCTTTGTTGAGGACCAGACCCGTTCGCTGTCGGGCAAGGTGTCCATCCAGGTGGAGGCCCCGGATTCACGACTGAATCTTGCAGCCTGCGCCAGTCCGGAGGCATTTATTCCTCCGGGTGGGCATTTGTTGGGACACGGTATGGTGGGGGTACGCTGTCTCAAGGCGGCAGAGGGGCCTGGCTGGTCGGTCTACATTCCGGTCCAGGTCACGCTCAAAACCACCTTTCTGGTGGCTAGAAGGGCCCTTACGGCCGAGAAGATCCTGAGCGCAGAAGACGTTGTCGAGCAAACGGGTGAAACCAGTCGCACCGATCTGATCACCAACCCCGCCCAGGTGATTGGCAAGGTGGTGAAACAGGGCGTGGGTGCAGGACAGGCCTTGAGGCAGGACATGGTGCGCGATGTCTATACCATCAGGCAGGGACAAACCGTGCAGGTACTGGTGGATGGCAAGGGATTCAAGGTCAGCTCGGAGGGGCAGGCCATGAATAACGCGGGCGAAGGACAGAGCGTGCAGGTTCGTACAGCCTCGGGGCGTCTGATCACGGGCGTGGCGGGAGCAAACGGCGTGGTCAGGGTCAATCCCTGAAAGACGGCGCCTCAGTGAGGCGCGCGGCCTCGTCCAGCACGACGCACGCTTCATGAATGACACGCTCCTCGCCCTGCCCTCCGCCCTGCAGCGCCATGATCACGGTGCGGGCGCTGACACAAAGGCGCAGGGCACTCACAGGCGTACCCTGACGGCTGCCGCATAGCACAGGCTGCCCCAACCGGCCGCGTTGAAGACCGGGCCGTGCCTCAGGCAACTGCTGAAATACCTTCAGGGTCTCCTCACGCGTCAATGGGGACAGACCCCCGTCGCCAGCGTGGTGGAGCAGAAAAGGGAATATCGTCTGCACGGTGTCCCAGGCATTGTCTTCCATGAGCGGGCCCCGTTCCAGGGGCGGAACGGGCAGGGATTCCAGCTGGGGGTGTTGCGCGATGTGTTTGCGGATGGCCGCAGCGAAGGCCAGGAGAAAATTGCGAATCCGGTCCTCTGGCAGCGCGCGAAAGGCCCGCAGCGACTGCAGCGCCGCTTCCCAGCGCAGCAGAAGGCCGGGAGTGCAGGCCTCCAAAGCCCTGTCAGAACGAAGCCCCGGCATGAGCAGGGCGCCGGAGAAGGAAGGCCCCCCCACAAATTTGGAACCCGTCAATGCCACGACGAAATCGCGCGCGAGGTAGGCTTGCAAGGTGGCATGGGACAGGCGAAACTGACACGCATCCACCAGGACGGTGATGCGCTGCGGCGCATGGTGATGCAGCTGTGAGACACACGCCACGCTCGGGGCAATCAGGCCGCTTTTTGAAACATCGGTGAGCACGAGCAGCACGGGCCGTTCGGCAGCCAGTGCCGAGAGCGTCAGGGAAATGACCTCTGCATCGATGGCAGCCGCACTTCGGGGTTGTCCATCGGGTTCGCGGACGTTCACGGTGATGACATGGCCCCGATGGCCCGTCGCCAGGGCTGCGGGCACGCCGCTTCCTGACTCAGCGGACTCCACCATGACGATGAGCGGTTCGCTGTTGGCCGCATGGAGATGCTGTACGGCGAGGCGATGGGCGTCGGTGCCAGAAGGCGTGAGCATGATTTCAATGCCGGAATCTTTGGGCAATCCGCACAAGCCCGCCAGTTCGGCGCTGATCCTTCGGGCTTCGCCAGCCACGTCAGGATGCGCCTGCAGTTTGACGCGAAGCGCATCCGCCGCCGCAAATCCTTCGGATGAAATGACGGAGGCTGTGCAGGAGCCAAAATCCAGCAGTGCAGGATCGGGAAACGGCGCACAGCCGTAAGGGTTTTGGTGATGGGGCGGGGCGATGGCGATACGGGCGTCCCCGCCTTGCGTCAGAAGCAGGCTGGTTTCGTGCAGCGGATTCATTGCCGGGCTCTTTCCAGCAAGGCCCTGAAGGCCGTGAACACCTTCTGCATTTGCGGCTGCTTGTAGGGAAAGAGGTCTACCGGGTCCATGGCGTGGACGACGGCGCTGCTGTCCACTTCAAACACCAGCAACTGGCCATCCTGCGTTTCGGCGCAGTCCATCACGAGATACTCCAGCCCCAGTCGTTCGTGAATGCCCTGCAGGGCCACCCGATGCCGTTGCGCAAAGTCCTGATCAAACCGGGCCATGAAGCGCGCTTCTTCATCGCGTTTCGCGAGGGATTCGGTCATGCCGCCATTGAGGTAATGCACCATCCAGTGGTCTGACAGGGCCATATGACTGGCATAGGGTTGGCCATCGATCAGGACCACGCGGTACTTGCGAAACTGGCCGTCTGCGCTGCGATAGTCCACGAATGGCGTGACATAGAACTCGGACTCGGGCTGGGTGGCCAGATACTGTTCCAGGTCGTGGGGCGTCCCGGCTTTCACAAGGCCCTTGCCGGCGTGCGAGTCTATGGGGCGAACGATCACCGGAAATTCAGCCTGGACAAGGTCTTGACGCTTCACCCGACGGGCCATGGGCATGGCAACGCCGGGCGCATCGGCCAACAGCGCGCTGGATTCGTTGCGGGACAGCCGAAGAATGCGTTCTGGCCCATTCAGCAGCGGTCGCGGCCAGACTCTGGCAAGGTCGATCAGTGCCCGCAGCAGGGCCTGGCTGTGATCCGCCTCTCCTACGGCAACAAAGGCCACATCATGCTCCGGCAGCGTTGGCGGAAAAGGGAGATTGGGCGCCAGAAACAGCAGCGTCAGTTCGATATCGGAATCCTGTACCAGAAATTCCAGCGGCGTGTTGGCGTTCAGCGGGCCCGGGGTCATCAGGGCCAGCAAGCGAATGGCCGGCGCTTTCCTGGCGGGCAGGGTATAGATTTGCCGCAGTTGCAGAGCCTGTTGCTGAACGTCGAGGGCGATGTCGTGATTGCCTTTCAGATGCAGGATGATGGACAAATCCAGTAACGCTTCCGCATTGTCGGCCGTGGGGTGCTGGCCCACGCGCGCAATCAGCTGATTGCCCAGCGGGGTGAGATCCACACCCCGGAAGGCCTGGGTCATGATTGCCGCCAGCCCCTGAAACTCCGGGTTCACGCGTCGAGCTCCGCAGTGGGCATGGCATCAAATTGGGCACCCAGGGCAAGGGTGGCTTTCAGGAGCGCGTCGATATCCTCCTCCTGCGTGCGGTGATTGACGATGGCGGCGCGGATGGCAAGCCTGCCGTGAAGGGTGGTGGTGGACGGAACGGCAATGCCCGATTCGTGGAGCGCCGCGACGATTCGGGCATTGATGAGGTCGGACCGGTCGCAACGGTAGCGAAAGCACACGATATTCAGGGACACGGGTGCCAGCAACTCCAGGGCAGGGTTTGCCACGATATGCTGCTCCAGGTAACGCGCCAATGCGCAGGTGTGTGAGATGACGGCACCCAAGTGTCTCGCCCCATACACTTTCAGCGTAAACCAGGTTTTGAGGGCGCGAAATCCCCGGGACAAGTCGGGGCCATAGTCGCAGGGCCAGGGCGAACCAGCAGCAACGCCGCGGGTTTCCCGGCGCAGGTATGCGGCAGGAGAGGCAAAGGCCTGGTGGTGCAGGGTGTCATTGCGCACCAGGATGAAACCGGCGTCATAGGGCACCTGGCCCCATTTGTGGAAATCAAAGGCAATGGAATCCGCATGTTCGAGGCCATCCAGGCGTGGCGCCAGGTCGGGCGCAAGGCGCGCCAGGGCGCCATAGGCGCCATCCACATGAAACCACACGGCGTGCCGCCGGCAGATTTCGGCAAGCGCGGCGAGAGGGTCCACTGCGCCGACATCCACCGTACCTGCAGTGCCGACCACGAAGAAGGGGGTCAGCCCTGCGCGGCGGTCCTCAACCATGGCGGCTTCAAGCCGTTCAGGATCCATTTCGAAGCGGGCATTCACCGGAATGGTCCGCAGCGCATCCGTACCCAGCCCCGACAGGTCCATGGCTTGGGCGATGCAGCCATGCGCGCCTGCAGAGGCATAAGCGCGCAACCGTTGGCCACTGGCAGCCAGCCCTTCGCTGCGAACACGCGTTCCCAATAGGGTGGTTTTCGCCACCAGAACGGCAATCAGGTTGGCCATGGAGGTGCCTGTGACGAACAGGCCGCTCGCGGTTTCGGGAAAACCAAACAGGGTTCGCATCCATTCAAGGATCTGTCGTTCCACAGCCACCGGCATCTGGTCGCGTCCACCCAGATTGGCGTTCAGGCCGGCCGCCAGCATTTCAGCCAGCATTCCCACGGGCGTGCCGCCTCCGTGCACCCATCCCATGAAACCTGGATGCGCATTGCCAACCGCATAGGGCAGGATGTCTGCCATGAATTGCCGGTGTACTGCAGCGAGGTCGGAAGGCTCCTGTGGGAGGGCTTCGTGAAACCGCTGGCGGACTTCGGTGGGGATGGGTTGCCACACTGGCCGTTCGCGCAGGTGCTCGAGATAATCCAGAATGTCGTCGAGCATGCGATGGCCCTGGGCGCGCAAATCGTTCCAGTCAACTGGGTCGAGCGACTCCTGGCTCATGGGTACGGGTGGCCTGCGCGCATGGGACTGCTCCGAAAATAAGACCTTCTGATTCTAACTTGACCAGAAGCCTGGACGCTGCGCAACCGGATTTTTTTCAGGGCCAGGCCTGCGCACCGTTGGTGCATTGCAGCAGTACCCGGTGGGCCATTTTTTGAATGGGCAGAATTTCATCAACGGCCCCAAGAGCGATGGCCTCCTTGGGCATGCCAAAGACGATGCTGGTGTGCTCGTCCTGGGCAAAATTGTAGGCACCTGCCTTTTTCATTTCGAGCATTCCTGCGGCACCGTCCTTGCCCATTCCGGTCAGGATGATGCCGATGGCATTTTTTCCTGCCACCTGTGCAGCAGACTGGAACAGGATATCCACGGAAGGGCGGTGCCGGTTGAAAGGCGGGTTTTTGCTCAATGCCGTGACATAGGTGGTGCCGGCTTTATCCAGCATCAGATGGGAGTGCCCTGGCGCGATGTAGGCGTGCCCGGGCAGGATGGGGGTGCCGTGGCTCGCTTCTTCAACGGCGATCTGGCACAGAGCATCCAGGCGGGTTGCAAACGACCGTGTAAAGGTTTCGGGCATGTGCTGCACGATCAGCACGCCGGGGGCATCGGGCGGCAGTGCGCGCAAAAACTCCTTAATGGCCTCTGTGCCGCCCGTGGAGGCGCCCAGGAAAATCAGTTTGCCTGAATGGTGGGACAACCCAACCTCATCTACGGTGAGTTTGCGCCGGTTTGGACGGGGCGAACATTGGCGATGACCTGTTCCACGGGAATGTGGAGCAATTGGCCAATTTCGGTGTAATCGTCCGGAAGCGCGGCGTCATCCCAGCCATTGGCGGAATGACGGGCCAGATTGACGGCCAGAATCACATTGCGCACCCTGACCTGCTGTGCCTGGGCATCATCCATCAGGGAAGACAGGAGCGTGGGCAGGGCCCATTCCTGGGTGAGCCGCAGCTGCAATTCTGAAATGGGAAAGCCCAGAAGCGTCTCCTGCGCGGTGCGGCTGCGCAGTGTTTTATCGTTTTGCTGCGCGTCGTGGATCAGAAGCATGTCCTGAGGTGCAAAGCACCACAGCAACAATTCGGCGAGATCGTGCAACAGGGCGGCAATGTACACCTCGTCAAAGTGCATGTCATTGAGGCGGATGGCCCACTCGATGGCGTAATTGGCGGCCCGCTGGGCCCGCTGGATGACGCGTTTCAGGTTGTCCAAGGCTTCAGGATGCCCTTGCAGCAGGGCCTCGACGGTGGGCTCGGGGTGAACGTTGTTGTAGAAGGGGTCCATGCCCAGCATGAGGACGGCCTGTTCCACCTGGATGACCTCGGCACTTTGCCGCTTGTGCCGGTGTCGTTGCAGGTAGTACAGCAGTTTGACCGTCATCAGGGGATCGCGCAAAACGACGCGGGCGACGTTGCGGGCGCTGAGAAGCTCTTCATCCTTGTGCAATTCAGCCAGATCCTGGCCTGTTCGGGAC
>DAICZS010000023.1 GCA_027311025.1 Ferrovaceae bacterium | reverse complement strand
CTCCAGGGCAAAAATCGAACGCGCGTGTTCATACAGGGCAACGCCTGCCTCTGTCAGGCTGACCTGACGCGAGGTGCGCTCCAGCAGGGTCATTTCCAGATGGTTTTCCAGCTCGCGCACGGCCTTCGAAATGGCGGGCTGGGTCAGGTGCAGGTGCAGGGCGGCCTGGGTGAAGCTGCCACATCGGGCCACTTCGGCAAAGGCGCGCAGGTATTGAAAGTTGAGATACATAACTAATTGTAATCTTTTCATGAAAACAATCAATTGGAGTTATGTTCTGGTTTGTTGCACATTAAGCCTGTCAGTCCTATGGATAGAACAGGAAGTAATAACGTGCACGCCAACACGCTCCAACCCAAACTGCACCCCCCCCTCTACATGGCGCGCCTGCCCGGGCTGCTGCTGGTGGCCGGGGCAAGCCTTGCCATCATGTGGATTGCCAACCAGCCCGTCATACAGCACCTGGGATTGGGGGCGCTGACCATCGCCATCGTGCTGGGCATGCTGCTGGGCAACACGCTGTTTTCGAAGGTGGCCGTGGCCTGCGGCAGCGGGGTGGATTACTCCAAAAGCACGCTATTGCGCCTGGGGGTCATCCTCTACGGGTTTCGCATCACCTTCACGCAGATCGCCAGTGTGGGCTGGAGCGGGGCCCTGATGGACGTGCTGGTCATTGCCATGACCTTTGGCCTGACCCTGTTGATTGGCATTTACTGGCTCAAGATGGATCGCGATACCGTCATCCTGATCGGGGCGGGCAGTTCCATTTGCGGCGCCGCCGCCGTGCTGGCGGCCGAACCCGTGGTGCGCGGCCATGCGCACAAGGTGTCGGTGGCCATTGCCACGGTGGTGGTCTTTGGCACGCTGTCCATGTTCATCTATCCGCTGCTCTATCCCCATCTGGGGTTCAGTGAAGGGGCCTATGGGTTGTATGTGGGCTCCACGGTCCATGAAGTGGCCCAAGTGGTGGCGGCGGCCAAGGCGGTGGGCGATCTTGCCGCCAGCAATGCCGTGATCGAAAAGATGCTGCGCGTCATGATGCTCTCGCCCTTCCTCATCCTGCTGTCACTGGGCCTTGGCCGGCTCTCGGGTGCCAGCGCGCACCAGCGCCAGGCCCCTGCGATTCCGTGGTTTGCCGTGTGGTTTGTGGCGGTCAGCGGATTCAACTCCCTCAACTGGCTGCCGCGCCCCGCGGTGGAGGCCATCGTCCAGCTGGACTTGTTTTTGCTGACCATGGCCATGTTTGCCCTCGGGCTGCGCACCTCGGCAGGTGCGCTCAAGCAGGCCGGGCTGAAACCGCTGCTCCTGGCAGGGTTGCTGTTTCTGTTCCTGAGCGTGGGGGGTTACTGGATCAACCGCCTGGTCGGGGCCTGAACGAACTCAGGAGGTCCCTTTGGCGATGGATTTCTGTTCCACGGCATAAAGGACAGCCGCTTCGACGCGTGAGCTGAGGTTGAGCTTGTTGAGGATGTGGCGCACGTGCTGTTTGACCGTGTCGTTGCTGATCCCCAGGGTGCGCGCAATGGCCTTGTTGGTACTGCCGTCTGCCAGCAGCTCGAGAATTTCCTGTTCCCGGTCCGTCAACTGCTTGAGCGAGTTCTGGTAGTCCTCCTTGGTGCCACCCTTCTGCAATATGCCAATCATCTTGGCCGTCA
Source organism: Ferrovaceae bacterium (assembly GCA_027311025.1). Taxonomy (GTDB): domain Bacteria; phylum Pseudomonadota; class Gammaproteobacteria; order Burkholderiales; family Ferrovaceae; genus JAJZRV01. The sequence continues at coordinate 29,317 of DAICZS010000023.1, read as the reverse complement.
TGGAGGGGGCCACCACCATCTCGCCGGCTGCCACGCGCCGGATGCCATCCACCACGTCGTCTGGTGTCATGTCCTTCAGCAGGTATCCGCGCACCCCGGCACGCAATGCCGAAGCCAGGTCCGATTCCGTGTCGCTCATGGTGAGGATGATCACTGGGGTTTGATGGCCGTCCTTGCGGATTTTTTCCAGCAACTGCAGTCCGTTGATGGGGTCCATGCGCAGGTCCATCACCACCAGATCGGGTTTTTGTTCCACCAGCAGGGTATCCAGTTCCACCGGGCTGTCGGTGGCGCCAACCACCTGGATGCCGTAGCGATTCGTCAACAGTTCGGTGAGGCCGCGTCGACACAAGCCATGGTCATCCACCAGGGCAACGCGAATGGGGGCTGTTTCGTTGTTCATGACGGTTCCATCGGAGAAGTGCGCAGGGACAGCGTGATCTGGGTGCCTACCCCCTCGGCGCTGTGGATGTCCAGGGTGGCACCAATGCGTTTGGCGCGCTCTTGCATGATGGTCAGCCCGTAATGGCCTGCAGGCGAGGCAATGCTGGCCATGCCCATGCCGTTGTCGGTGATCCTGAATTGCAGGTGACCTGTCTCATGCGTGGCCACGAGGCGCGCCTGGGTAGCCTTGGAATGCAGCACGATGTTGTTGAGCGCTTCCCGTACCACATGAAACACCTGCAACTCCTGCTCGAGGGTGAGCTCGGGATGCGTGATCGGATGGCTGTACTCGAATGAAATGGAAGATCGCACCTTGAGGCCGTCGATCAGCATCTTCAAGGCATGGTGCAACCCCATGGGGTCCATCTGCGAACGAAAGTGCGTGATCAGTTCGCGCACCGACTTCTGTCCGCAATCGAGCGCGTCGCTGATGTCTGCCAGGCATTTCTGCACCAGCTCTGCGTTGCCTGCCCGCACCGCCTCGGAAAGCACGCTCATGCGCAGGCGTCCGTAGAACAGGTTTTGCGACAGGGTATCGTGAATTTCATTGGCAATGGCCTGACGCTCGGCTATCAGGTTCATGCGCTGGTTTTCGCGGCTCAGGCGGGCATTTTCCAGTGACAGGCCGATCAGTTCGGCATAGGAGTGCAGCAACTGTGTTTCGTCGTCACTGAGGTCATGCGCCTTGTCGAAGAACAGGTTGAAGACGCCCACAGGCTGGTCTCGAAACACCAGCGGTACGGCCACCAGTCCCTGACAGGCGCTACCAAAAAATGGACCATCCGTGCGCTGTGCGCAAAAGCCGGCGTCGCTGCTACGAATGGCCCCGTCCAACAGGGCGCTGCCACAAATGCCGCAATGGACGGAGACCTGCGCTTCGCTGTGAACGACTTCGGGGGGCAGGCCGGCACTGGCGCCGAGGTATAATTCAGGAGCGTCGGGGGCCAGCAGGCGAATGGCCCCTGCCTGGGCACCCGTGATGGCCAGGATGGTTTTGAGGAAGCCGTTGAGCAACGCCTCGAGCGGCTTGTCCGGTTCCAGCGGAAACAGATTGACATCCAGCCCCCGTGAAGTGGTAGCCGGCTCGATCGGATCGATGTGACATCGCGGGTTGTTCAAACAGCTCTCCTGCACCCATAAACGAGTAATCTTGGGGTGATGCGCATGACAAACTATGGTCGCAATCTGCCCTGTTGGGTGAGAATAACATACCTGTTTCATATGGTTACAACCGTTATGACTGTTGCGTTGCACAACGCTTTTGAGAAGGAGATTCACCCATGCGGCATTTGATGCCCAAGGCGGCCCAGGAGCTGATCGAGTCGCAGCCCGAAGCCGTGTTCATTGACGTTCGAAGCGAAATGGAACATATGTTCGTAGGCCATCCCCTGGGTTCGGTGCTGATCCCATGGATCGACGGACCCGACTGGGAAATCAATCCGAATTTCGTGTCGCAGGTCAAAAAAATGGCCAGTACCGACCGTCCGGTGATCCTGATCTGCCGTTCCGGCAAACGCTCGGTGGATGCAGGCCTCGCCCTGGAGAAGGCTGGCCTCAAAAATGTCTACAACGTGCTGCACGGGTTCGAGGGAGACCTTGATGACCGGCATCATCGCAACGCCCAGAATGGGTGGCGCTTTGAGGGTTTGCCCTGGGCGCAGACTTGAAAAAACCCGTGGTGTAGCTCCAATGGGTTATGCCCCATAGCTCTTGCGAGCTATAGACGCCCCGGCCGTAATTCAACCTAATGGCAACCGTGGCCTGTGCAATGGCATGAACCGGACTGCATCATAAAAATGATTGAAAACACAAGGAGGTATCAGGACATGCAAGTAGATAAGGAACTGGATGCTCGCGGGTTGAACTGCCCGCTGCCCATCCTCAAGACCAAAAAGTCCCTTGCCGACATGACGACAGGCCAGGTACTCAAGGTGGTTTCCACCGACTGTGGCTCCGTCAAGGACATGCAGGCATTTTCCAACCAGACTGGAAACGAATTGCTGGCCTCCACCGAGGCCGGCGGCGAATACACCTTTCTGCTCAAGAAGAAATAATCCGGTCCGAGGGAGGACGTTGCATGAAAAAAATGGCAATCATCGCCACCAAGGGCACCCTGGACATGGCCTATCCGCCTTTCATCCTGGGTTCGACGGCGGCGGCACTGGGCTACGAAGTCCAGATATTCTTCACCTTCTACGGGCTGCAACTGCTGCGCAAGGATCTCTCTGACGTCAAGATCAGCCCCCTGGGCAATCCTGCCATGCCCATGCCCGTGCCCATGCCCGTCATGGTGCAGATGCTGCCTGGCATGGAATCCATGGCCACCATGATGATGAAGGACAAGCTCAAGAAAAAGGGCGTAGCACCCCTCGAAGAGCTGCGCAGTCTCTGCCAGGAAGCAGACGTGAAGTTCATCGCCTGCCAGATGACCGTGGACCTGTTCGACTTTGAAAAGAGCGATTTCATCGACAACATCGAATTCGGGGGGGCGGCAACCTTTCTGGAATTCGCTGGCGACACCGACATCTGTTTGTTTGTTTAGTACTGAACTGTACGCAAGTCCCCCGAACCGGGCGCGAAAGATCATCGACGCCCAGGCATGACTACAAAAAAGGAGAGAGGAGCATGATCAAGCAAAAGGTGTTGTGGGCAGGGCTTGTTGCCTGCGGGTTGGTCTCCCCGTTGGCACAGGCCACCAATGGTTACTTTGCCATTGGATATGGGCAGAAATCGATCGGCATGGGCGGGGTGGGCATTGCCTTGCCCCAGGACGCGCTGGCGGCCGCTGCCAACCCGGCGGGCATGGTCATGATTGGCGATCGCGTTGACTTCGGACTGGAATGGTTTCGCCCCACGCGCAGCTCGGACATCACAGGCAACGGTGTGCCTGGGGTCACCGGCAGTTACGACGGCAATGCCACCCACGACTTTTTCATTCCCGAGTTTGGCTATAACAAGATGATCAACGACACCATGTCGCTGGGCGTCTCGGTGTTTGGCAATGGCGGCATGAATACCGATTATTCCTCCAACCCGTTCGGGGTGTACGCCAAGATGGGCGGGGTGAACAATCCCGGCGCTGCGGGGGTGAATCTGGCCCAGTTGTTCGTCAGTCCGACCTGGTCCATGAAACTCAATCCCACCAATGCCATCGGCGTGTCCCTGAACCTGGCCTACCAGCAGTTCTCTGCAAAGGGCCTCTATGCCTTCGGACAGATTTCGAATTCGCCCTCCACGCTCACCAACAACGGCACGGATTCTTCCACCGGAGCCGGGGCGCGCATTGGCTGGACCGGCCAGGTCACGCCCATGGTCACGCTCGGGGCCACCTATCAAACCAAGACTGCCATGGGCAAACTCAGCAACTACAACGGCCTGTTTGCCGGGCAGGGCGGGTTCGACATCCCCTCCAATTATGGCGTGGGCATGGCCATCAAGGCCGCCCCAGCCACCACGCTGGCCTTTGACGTGGAACGCATCATGTACAGCGACGTCGGTTCTGTGACCAATCCGCTGGTGTTTCCGCCCACGGGCCCGTCCACCATGCTGGGGGGCAACAGCGGTTCCGGTTTTGGCTGGCAGGACATGACGGTCTACAAACTCGGGGTGAGCCAGGTCATCAGTCCCACCCTGACGTTGCGCGCTGGCTATAACCACAACAACCAGCAAATTCCCACCACGCAGACCTTCTTTAACATCCTGGCGCCGGGTGTGGTGCAGGACCACGCCACGCTGGGGGCCACCTGGATTCTGCCCAACAAGTCAGAACTCACGGTGTCCTACATGCATGCCTTCACGAAGACGATCAATGGCACCAACTCCATCCCCGCCGGGTTTGGCGGCGGCAATGCCAACCTCACCATGTACGAGGATTCCATTGGCATTGCTTATGGCTGGTAAGTTTCCTCTCCAGGTCTGAGAGCAATCTCAGTCGCCCGCCGCTGCAAGATGGCGGGCTTTTTTTTTAATCTGAACAATGAGGGTACTGCCATGAGACTCCTTGTGAAAATTGGTTTGACCACGGTATTGCTGCTCAGCCTGTTTCAGGCCATGGCAGAGGAGGTGCTGCTCAAACCATTCGTTCTGGTATACCGCGGGGCGGGCACGGTGGCTGAAAAAACTGCAGCAGCTGAAGCGGCGCTGACGGCCCATGGGTTTACCGTGGTGGGCCGCTACGCTCCCTATCCCGAGGCCATGGTTGTGGTGGTGACGAGTGACGAGCTCAAGGCCAACGCTGCGGCTTCCGCCCAGGGTGGGTTTGGGGCGGCGCAACGGGTGGCCGTGACGCGCGTGGGCAACGAGGTTCAGGTCAGCACCACCAACCCGGTGTACATGGCCCAGGCCTACCGCATGAAGAGTGACCTGCAGGATGTGGCGCGCGGTCTCGAAGCAGCGCTGGGGCACGGCGAGCCCTTTGGCGCCAGGGGCCTGACTGCCGCCGAGTTGCGCAGGTACCATTACATGTTCGGCATGGAATACTTTACCGACCCCAGCGTGCTGGCGACTTTTGGCAGTCACGAGGAGGCCATGAATGCCGTGGAAAAAGGACTGGCCACCAACAAGGTTGGGGTGAGTCGTGTCTACCGCGTGGATGTGCCGGGAGGAAATGAAACGGTTTTTGGCGTGGGGATGAAGGCCCCGAGCGATGCCCAGAAATACATGGACGACCGCTTCATCATGAGCGAGATCGATTTTCGTGACGTCAAGTCCACAGCACATCTGCCCTACGAAGTGCTGGTCTCCGGCAACAAGGTGTATGCCCTGTATGCCCGCTTTCGCATTGCCATCGACTTTCCTGACCTTGCCATGGTGGGTGCCAACAGCTTCGTCAACATCATGAAGACCCCGGACGCCATCGAGTCGGCGTTAAGGCAGGCCGTCAACCCCTGATGCCGTCGAGGTAACGCGCCCGATACAGCAGGCGGGGGTGCTGCGGGTCGTCGGCAAAGCCGCTGCGATCATGCAGCACGTTGTTGCACAGCAGCCCCATGCCGGGCTTCAGGCGCGTGTGGACGATGTGGGGCGAGGGCTGTGCCAGCAGGACTTCCAGGGCGGCGACGGCGCTGCGCGTGGCCGCATCCTGTTTCCAGGCAATGCTGCGGGTACGCGCCGTGTAGCGCATGTGCAGGCGCCCGTCCGCACGATCCACGGAGAACACGGGACCCCCCTGTTGGGGACGGACCCCATCCACCTCGTCCACCCGCTCGGGAATGACCATGGCATCGGGTTGCATCAGGGCGCGGATGTATTCCGGGTTCTGGTCGCGCAGCAGCAGGTAGGCCATTTCGTGGTCCATCAAGCGGTTGTCACCGCCCGTGGGGGCATTGCGCACGCAGTGCAGCAGCATGCCCCGAATCGGTCGCCCGGGTGGATTGTAATAACCATCGGTGTGCCACTTGATGGGGCGATTGGTATAGGGAATGTAGGCCTCACGCGTGCCACCCTCATGCACGCTGATGGTTGAGATGCCGTCTTCGTCGGCCAGCCAGTTGGCATCGAGGTGCGTCAGGCCAAACTGCGCGCCTAGCTGTCGCGGTATTCCGGGGTCGGCACCCACAGCCGTGCCGGCATAGAGCACCATGTTCCACTGCCGGATGCGTGCCATCATGGCGCCATGCTCGGCTGGCGTGAGCGCGCGCGGATCCCTGATTTCCACGATCAGCGCAGCCTCGGTGGGGGCGGGGGCTACCAGCTTGTGCTGGCGCCAGGCCGCGTACGCTTCAGGAGACTGAAGGTCGAAGGGGGAGGGCGTCATCTTTCAGCAGTCCGCGCATGGCCTTCTCCAGGGTGGCGATGGCCTCCGGTGCTTCAATGCTCATCATCTGGTCAATGATCCACTGCTGGTCGGCACCCTGCATGACCTGTTGCATGGCATGTCCGAGGTAACGCACGAACGCAAAGTTCATGCCGTCGGCGTCATATTCGAAAGTGGCGTAATCCCCGGCGCACTGGTTGAGGCGTTCGATGAAGCGCGCCCTGATCCCGGCAGGGTCGCCGCCCAGAAGCTCGCTCTGGTTTTCAGAAAGGGTGTCGGCAATGCGATGGGAGAGCGCCGTGGTCAGGGCAATCCGGACATTCCAGGTGCATTGCCGGAAGGCGATGCGGTCGGCCACCTGGATCAGAAAGACCAGGAATTCCCGAAGGAAGTCGAAGTACTGGGGCCCCACGGCCACGTCGAAGTGGGCACGGCGGGTGTTCTTGAGCGCGTTCTGGGCGAGGCGCCAGGAAATGAACGCCACGGCCCCGGCAATCTCCTCGGGAGATTTTTCCTTGCCGTTTTTAAACCACTGGCTTTTGACGCGCATGGAATGGGGCCAACTCAGTCTTTGCGAATGTAGAATTCGTATTCGCCCGCCATGGTCTCCACCGTATCCAGGATGCTCATGTGCGTGGCGCTGGCCCAGCCCGTGATGTCGGAACGGATGCCCGGGCAGTTGCTGATCAGTTTCAGGATCTCCCCGGGCTGCATGCCATTGAGCAGTTTTTTGGCTTCCACGATGGGGCCGGGGCAGGACACGCCGCGAATGTCCAGCACGGCATGGGCCTGGTGCAGCGGTGCGCGGCCCTTCTGGAGGTAGTAACCAGTGCCGCCGTCCTTCATCTTTTCCGTTCTGAGCAACTGGTTTCCGGTCTGTCGACTCCAGGCCAGGATGTCGTCGTGGGTGCCCGGACAGTCGGATACCAGCAGCAACACCTGACCGGATTCCAGTGAATCCACCATGCGCTTGGCGCCCAACAACGGTCCGGGGCAGGTCAGCCCCTTGAGGTCCAGAAAGACGTCGGAGGCCATGGTCTCTTCGCTCATGTCAATAGCCTCCCTTGCCGTAAGGTTGGGGCAAGCCGGCAATCTTGGCCGCCTGCTTTGCGGGCCCCAGGGGAAAGAGGTCGTAGAGAAACTTGCTGTCGGCATCCGGCATGAATTCCTGGATGTCCTTGAGCATGTTCCTGAAGTTGGGGGTGTGTCCATGTTCCCGATACGCATCGCGCATGTACTGAACGATGAGCCAGTGCGTGGGAGTCAGTGAAATATTCTCGGCTTCGGCAATGACGCCGACGATCTCGTCCTCGAAGTTGGGTTCCAGAAGGTAACCTTCGGCATCCGTTTCCAGCGTTGTATCACCTACGACATATCCCATGAATCAACTCCTCCTGTGTTATGCCAGGCGACCGCTCACGCCAGATTGGGGATGGCCTTGAAGGGCACGAAAATGCCGCACCCCAGGGTGCGGTCCTGGCCCAGTCCCATGCCTTGCAGCAGCAGGGATTGGTCCGGTTTCAAATGGTGCACCACCAGGCTATACCCGCGAAGCGTCCTGTCGCCATCCATGAGGGTGCGATGTTTGCCGCAAAGGCACTGACCGGTAATGCCCATGTGCGAAAGTTCGGCCTCGACGAAGGCCATGAACTCCGTCTCGTCCAGCGCACTGGTGACGAGGCGGGCATGCAGGGTGGGATGCCCTTTGTGGGGACGGATCTCACCGGCCTCGATGAGCAGGCTGGCCTTTCCCAGGGCCAGTCGTTGACCGCTCAATGCATGCGCCTCGCCAATGCGTGACACGGGCAGGCGCAATACCAGTTTGGTGCGGCGCGGCAACCAGATGCCCTGATCGTGCTGCGTGCCACGCAAGGGCAGCACGCCTGCCAGAGGTTCTTCCGCAAGCCAGGGCAGGACGGATACAAGAGCCTGCAACAGCGGGCGCTCGTAGCCTGTCGGGGCAAAATCGCCTTGCATCGCAAAGGCGATGTCGGTCATGGCAGGCGGCGTGGCGGTCATGGTTCAGCGGGGTTGCACGGCGGACCAATGTTGCAGCACAGCACCCAATTCGCCGGCCGTGACGGGATCGATGTCGAAGATGGTAAAGCGCTTGCCTTCACGGATGCGCAACCGCATCAGGGGCATGCCGCCTTCCGTATGTTCAATCTGTTGCACCTCGATCTCCTGTTGTCCCAGGGGGACGGTAAAGCGAGCTAGTTCGATGATTTCAGCCATGGTCATGATTCCTGAGCGGTGAGTCTATAGCCTGTACAGGGGGGCGTTGATGTAACCCATCAGGAAAGGGCTTCCCCCCCCATTCGGGTTATTTCATGTCAAGTGGAGTTCAGTGATGATGGCATACAAATAACAAATTTTCGAATCGCTGGCAGCAGTTAAAAACAGAAGCGACCCAACAGGCAAGGAGGAGAAATGGCCAAGAAATTGTACGACACGCCGAATCTGGATGAGTTGGAGTCGGGTCCCTGGCCCAGCTTCGTCACGGGTCTCAAACGCCTGGCCCAGGATAAGGACCAGGTGGTGGATCTCCTGGGGCAACTCGAAACGTCCTACCAGACCAAGAAGGGTTACTGGAAGGGCGGCACGGTCGGCGTGTTCGGTTATGGCGGGGGTGTCATTCCGCGATTTACCGAGCTCAAGGACGAGAAGGGCCAGCCGGTTTACAAGGATGCTGCCGAGTTCCATACCCTGCGGGTCATGCCGCCGCCCGGAATGCATTACGACACGGACGTGTTGCGCAAGATGTGTGACATCTGGGAGCGCCATGGTTCGGGGCTGATTGCCTTTCACGGCCAGTCAGGTGACATCATGTTCCAGGGGGCCACCACCGAGAACGTGCAGAAGGCCTTCGACGAAATCACCGAACTCGGGTTCGATCGGGGCGGCGCCGGTCCCGCCGTGCGCACTTCCATGTCCTGCGTGGGCAGCGCGCGCTGCGAGCAGTCCTGCTACGACGAGGCGCGGGCCCATCGTACCGTGGTCAACACCTTTCTCGACGACATTCACCGGCCCTCGCTGCCCTACAAGTTCAAATTCAAGTTTTCGGGTTGCCCCAACGACTGCATGAATTCCATCCAGCGTGCGGACATGTCGGTCATCGGCACCTGGCGCGACAACATTCGCACGGACAATGCCATGGGGCGTGCCTGGTTTGAAAAACAGGGGCTCAATCGCCTGATCAATTCGGTGGTGGCGCGTTGTCCCACCAATGCCATCCGCGTCAAGGACGCGGGCAAGGCGCGCCATGAAGGACACTACTCCAGCCTCGAACTCAACGATACCCAATCCCTGGAAATCGACAACAAAAGTTGCGTGCGCTGCATGCAGTGCATCAATGCCATGACGGGGGCCCTGTCTCCTGGCAAGGACAAGGGTGCCACGGTCCTGGTGGGGGGCAAGCGCACCCTCAAGATCGGCGACCTCATGGGCACCGTGGTGGTGCCGTTCATGAAGCTCGAATCCGACGAGGATTACGAAAAGCTGGTGGAACTGGCGCAGAAGATCATCGACTTTTTTGCCGAGAATGCGCTGGAACACGAGCGTACCGGAGAGATGATCGAACGCATCGGCCTCGTCAATTTCCTCGACGCCATGGAAATCGACGTGGATCCCAACATGGTCAACTCCCCACGCATGAATCCCTACATCCGCACCGATGGCTGGGATGAGGAAGTGGCCAAGATCAATGCCAAGAAGCAGGCTGCAGGAGGAGAGTGATCGTGAGCCAAGCCCAAACCCAAGCACCGCAAATGCGCCGGCCCGTGGAAAGCGGGGTACCGGACAACAAGCAATACCTGCATCCCACCCTGCTCAAGAATTACGGCAACTGGAAATATCACGATCGCCCCCGTCCGGGGGTGCTGCATCATGTATCGCACACCGGTGACCAGGTCTGGTCAGTGCGCGCGGGCACCCAGCGACAAATGGATGTGTACACCATCCGCAAGCTGTGTGACATTGCCGATCACTTTGCTGATGGCCATGTGCGTTTCACCATTCGTTCCAATATCGAGTTCATGGTGGCAGACGAAGCCAAGGTGGCACCGCTCATCAACGAGCTCGAGGCCAACGGCTTTCCCGTGGGAGGCACCGGCAACTCCATTTCCATGATTGCCCATACCCAGGGCTGGTTGCATTGCGACATTCCGGGCACCGATGCCTCGGGTGTGGTGAAGTCGCTGATGGATGATCTGATCGTCGAATTTCGCCGTGAAGAGATGCCCAACCGGGTGCACCTGTCCACATCCTGCTGCGAAATCAACTGTGGCGGGCAGGCCGACATTGCCATCATCGTGCAGCACACCAAGCCGCCCAAGATCAACCACGACCTGGTCGCCAACGTGTGTGAGCGCCCGGCCGTGGTGGCGCGTTGCCCGGTGGCCGCCATTCGCCCCGCCATGGTCAACGGCAAGCCGTCCCTGGAAGTGGATGAGGAAAAATGCGTATGCTGCGGCGCCTGCTACCCGCCATGCCCCCCCATGCAGATCAACGATCCAGAGCACTCCAAGATTGCCATCTGGGTGGGCGGCAAAAACTCCAATGCGCGCGCCAAGCCCACCTTCATGAAAATGGTGGCCTCAGGGCTGCCCAACAATCCCCCGCGCTGGACCGAAGTGGGCGATGTAGTGAAGAAAATCCTGCACGCCTACAAGGCAGACGGCCGGGCCTGGGAGCGCATGTCGGACTGGATTGAGCGCATTGGCTGGCCACGTTTCTTCGAACTGACCGAACTGCCATTCACCAAGTATCTCGTGGATGACTGGCGGGGCTCGCGCGCCAATCTCAACGCCTCGGCGCACATCCGCTTCTGATCGGGGTGACCATGAAGTTTGGCATTGTCGTCAACGAAGGTCCTTACCAGCACCAGGCCAGCGATTCAGCCTATCTGTTTTGCAAGGCCGTGCTGGAGAAGGGGCACGAAATCTTTCGGGTGTTTTTCTATCACGACGGGGTCAACAACGCCTCGCGCCTGACCGAACCCCCGCAGGACGACCGCAACATCGTGGCCCGCTGGAGCAAGCTTGCCGAAGATCATGGGGTGGACCTCGTGGTCTGCGTGGCAGCAGCCCTGCGGCGGGGCATCAAGGAAGAAAACCTGGCACCGGGCTTTCGCATTTCCGGATTGGGGCAGTTGGTGGAAGCCGGCATCCAGGCTGATCGTCTGGTGACGTTTGGGGATTGAGGCATACGCATGAGCGAAGAGAGCAGCATCAAGAAATTCATGTTCGTCAACCGCAAGCCGCCGCACGGCACCATCTATGCCCTGGAGTCCCTGGAAGTAGTGCTGATCACCGCAGCCTTCGACCAGGACGTCTCGCTGGTATTTCTGGACGACGGCGTGTTTCAGCTGCGCAAGGGACAACAGACCAAGGGCATTGAAACCAAGAATTTTTCACCGACTTACCGCGCCCTGGACGGGTACGACATCGAAAAGCTCTATGTGGAAAAAGAGTCCCTTGACGCGCGTGGCCTGACCGAAGATGACCTGCTGGTGGACGTCATGGTGCTGGATCGCAAGGCCTTGGGCGCGTTGATGGACGAGCAGGATGTGGTCCTGAGTTTCTGAAATGGAGAGCATGCATGCTGCACATCGTCAATAAGTCACCGCTGGGCCATGCCGCGCTGGATTCCTGCCTGCGCGTGGCACAGGGTGGCGACCTGCTGCTGATTGAAGACGCAGTCTACGCGGCCAGCGCAGGAACCCTGTTTGAGCCGCTCATGAAGGATGCGCTGAAACGCTTCAAGGTCTATGCCCTGCAACCCGATCTCGAGGCACGCGGCGTGGCGGCCCATCTGATTGAAGGCATTGCCGTTGTGGATTACGGTGGTTTCGTCGATCTCGTCACACAAAACAAGACCTGTCAGTCTTGGCTGTAAAACGGCCCAAGCGACCTGATAATACGGAGGAGTGAGCAATGCCCAACATCGAAGTCAACGGTAAGTCGTACGAAACGGACGAAGAAGGCTATCTGGTCAATCTGGGCGAGTGGAATCGTGATGTGGCCGACTACATCGCCAAGGCAGAAAGCGTCGACATGACGGACCAGCACTGGGAAGTGGTGGATTTTCTGCGCGGCTACTACGACGAATACCAGATTGCCCCGGCGGTGCGCGTCCTGACCAAGGCCATCGGCAAGAAACTGGGACCAGATAAAGGCAACAGCCAGTACCTCTATGAGCTGTTTCCCTATGGGCCCGCCAAGCAGGCCTGCAAGATTGCCGGTTTGCCCAAACCCACGGGCTGCGTGTAACCGCCCACGGCCGCTGATGGCGATGGCCTCGCGCCGTCGCAAGCCCAGGGTGAACTGACATGACGACAGCCGGCGTGGTTTTTGCGTTGCTGTTTTATCTTGCGGCACTGGTGTTCGCAGGTGGCCTGACTGCACGCATCGTCGTTTATGCGCGCACGCCAGTACCACTCAAGATACCCACCACGCCCGCACCCACCACCGCGCGCGGTGTGGTATTTCGCATGGCGCGTGAAGTGCTGCTCTTTGAAAGCCTGTTCAAGGCCAATCTGTGGACCTGGGCCTTTGGGATCCTGTTTCATTTTGGCCTGGTCCTGGTGATCGTGCGGCATTTGCGCTATTTCACCGATCCGGTCTGGTTTTGGGTGGCTGCTGCCCAGCCGTTTGGCATCTATGGCGGCATGGCCATGGTGCTGGGGCTTGCTGGATTGTGGGCCAGGCGCATCCTGGTTCAGCGCATCCGCTACATCTCCACGCCTTCCGACCACCTGATGCTGGTGTTGCTGCTGGGCATCGGCCTGTCGGGGCTTGCCATGCAATATGGCGCGCATCCCGATGTCATCGCGGTCAAGCGCTTTTTCCTGGGCTGGCTTCGGTTCTCCTTGCAGCCCATGCCGGAGAGTGCGCTGCTCTACCTGCATCTTTCCCTCATCGCCGTGCTGATGATCATCTTCCCATTCAGCAAGTTGCTGCACGCCCCCGGGGTGTTCTTCTCACCCTCCCGCAACCAGGTGGACAACCCCAGGGAGAAGCGCCATCTCTCCAGCTGGGCTGCTGTCATGGATACGGAGCGCCCCCATGGCTGAAACCGTCGTCGCCCCTGCGTATCGTGTCATTCCCATCATTCCGGAGTTGAAACCGGGATCCATGGGGCAGGTGCGTTCGTTCGTGGCCAATGAAAAAATTCAGACGGCGCTGGGCTTTCCCGGACAGGTGGTGGACGACTGGCATGAGAAGGCGCTTGCCAAGATGGCCGAGTTGCTGGGCAAGTACCGTTCGCTCAAGGTGTACATGGATGCCTGCGTGCATTGCGGTGCATGCAGCGACAAATGTCATTATTTCATCGGCACCCAGGACCCCAAGAACATGCCGGTGGCCCGCCAGGATCTGCTGCGCAGCGTCTATCGGCGTTATTTCACTCTGGCCGGAAAGTACTTTCCCTGGCTGGTGGGTGCTCGTGACCTCACCCGCGACGTGCTGGACGAGTGGTACACCTACTTCAACCAGTGTTCAGAGTGTCGCCGCTGTTCCGTGTTTTGCCCCTACGGCATCGATACGGCCGAGGTCACCATGGCGGCGCGCGAGATTCTCGATTCGGTGGGTTACGGGCAGAAATATACCAACGAGATCATTGGCAAGGTGCATTCCATCGGCAACAACCTGGGCCTGCCGGCACCTGCCCTGATTGACACGCTGCAGGGCCTGGAAGAAGACGTCAAGGAAGACACCGGCGTGGACGTGCGTTTTCCGATCGACGTCAAGGGTGCCGAGGTGCTGCTCATCACGCCCTCTGCCGACTTCTTTGCCGAACCCCACATTGACAGCCTGATTGGCTATGCCAAGGTGTTTCATGCAGCGGGCATCAGCTGGACCCTCTCGTCCATGTCTTCCGAAGCGGGCAACTTTGGCATGTTCATCGGCAACTACGACCAGCTGCGCAAGATTGCCATGCGCATTCGCGAAGCAGCCCTCGAGCTTGGGGTCAAGCGCATCGTGGTGGGAGAGTGCGGCCATGCCTGGCGCGTGGCGTACAGCTTCTGGAACACCCTCACCGGCATCGGTAACGGCGCTGACGATCCCTTTGCCCTGCAACTGCAGCGGCAGCTGGACCAGCGTTATCGCCAGCCCACGCACATCTGCGAGCTGACCTGGGACCTGATCGAACGCAATGCGCTGCGCTTCAACAAGGAAGCCAACGACCCGTATGTCGTCACCTTCCACGACTCCTGCAATGTGGCACGGGGCTCGCGCATGGGGGATTTTGCGGGCGGACAGTTTGAGATTCCCCGCAACATCATCCGCGCCGTGGCCAACCACTTTGTGGAAATGGCGGATCACACCACGCGCGAGAAAACATTCTGTTGCGGCGGCGGCGGCGGGCTGCTGACCGACGACCTGATCGACCTGCGGGTCAAGGGCGCATTGCCGCGCATGGAGGCCCTGCAGGAGGTGGTGGACCTCCACGGCGTCAATTTCATGGCCACCATCTGCGCCATCTGCAAGGCACAGTTCAGCAAGGTGCTGCCCTATTACAAATTTGACCGGCGCCTGGTGGGCGGTGTTCACCAGCTGGTCAGCAACGCCATCATTCTGGGCGAAACCCATTAGCACGACATCTTGAGAGCGGAGGCATTTCATGTCAGATACGATCGAGCAGGGTGAAACCAAACTGACTTTCCGTCGGTACAAGGACGGAGACAGCACGCCGCATTCCCTGCGTGACAAGATCATCCAGGCCAGCTACTCCCACAAGTGCCCCACCTACATCCAGTCCACGCCACCCTGTCAGGGTAGCTGTCCTTCAGGCGAAGACATCCGCCGCTGGCTGCAGATTGCGCGAGGCATGGAAAAACCGCCGGCGGGCATGCCCTGGCAGGAATTTGCCTGGCGCGTGCTGACCGAAGCCAACCCCTTTCCTTCGGTCATGGGCCGGGTCTGTCCCGCACCCTGCGAATCGGGCTGCAACCGCAACGAGGTGGAAGATCATGTGGGCATCAACTCGGTAGAGCATTTCCTGGGGGAATATGCGGTTGCCAACAACCTCAAGTTCAAGGCGCCAGAAATCACCACGGGCAAGCGCATTGCGGTCATCGGTGGCGGGCCGGCGGGGCTGTCCTGCGCCTACCAGTTGGCCCTCAAGGGACATGCGGTCACCATTTTCGATGAGCATGAGCATCTGGGCGGCATGATGCGCTACGGCATTCCTGGATTCCGCACCCCGCGCCATGTGCTGGATGCTGAAATCCAGCGCATTCTGGACCTCGGGGTGCAGACGCACCTCAATTGCCACATCGGCAAGGACATCACGCTGGAGCAGATCCGCGCCGATTATGACGCCGTATTCCTCGGCATGGGCGCCCAGTCCGGCCGCGCCTTGCCCATGCCGGACAGCGACGCGCCCAATGTGGTGACCGCCACGGCCTTCCTCAAGGCTTTCAATGATGGACGCCTCAAGTACGTGGGCAAGCGGGTGGTGGTGGTGGGTGGCGGCGACACCTCCATTGACGTGGCGACGGTGGCAAGACGCCTGGGCCATATCGAACACGGCAAGCCGGTGGATACCGAACGCGCCATCGCCGGTCGCATGGCCCATGACGTGGCCGAAATTTCTGCCAAGGAGGGTGCCGAGGTCACGCTGACCACGGTGTTTTCCATTGACAAGATGCAGGCCAACAAGCACGAGGTGGAACAGGCGCTGGCCGAGGGCATCGACATTCGTGGCAACCTCGTGCCAACAGGCATCGTGCGCGGTGTAGATGGCCGCGCCCTGGCATTGCGCGTCATGCGTTGTGAAGCAAAGCTCGTGGGGGGCAAGCTTGAAATCAAGCAGGTGCCAGACAGCGAGGAAGACATTCCGGCCGACCTCATCGTCTCGGCCATCGGCCAGGCCGTGGACTTTTCCGGGCTGGAGGAGTTCGACAACGGGCGCGGGGCGGTCAGCGCGGACAGGAACTACCAGGTGCAGGGAAAACCCGGCGTCTATGCCGGAGGTGACGTCCTTCGCCCGCATTTGCTGACCACGGCCATTGGTCATGGTGCCATTGCCGCCGAGGGCATCGACCAGTTTCTTGCCGGTGAAGAGCCCGAAAAGCGTCCAAAAATCGATGTTCACACCTTTGACCTGATGCGCAAGATGGTGGAGTCCGGGCTTTCCATCGAACCCATCTCAGAGCCAACCTGGGGTACCGACAGTGCGGCGGTGGTCCACAATTACGACAACCGCTCGGGTCGGTATGTGATCACGCATAAAGAGCTGTTTCTCGGGCACTTTGGCTATGTGGCGCGCAAAAAACGCGCTGTCACCACCCTCACGAGGGAAAGCGCGCTGGGCAACTTCGACGAGCGCCTGCACGCCCTGTCAGAAGCCGACGCCGTGGCAGAAGCCAAGCGCTGCATGAGTTGCGGCATGTGCTTCCAGTGTGACAACTGCGTGGTCTATTGCCCGCAGACCGCGGTGTTTCGCGTGCCCAAATCCAAGTCCACGGTGGGGCGCTATGTGGATACCGACTACACCAAGTGCATCGGTTGCCACATTTGCCACGATGTTTGTCCCACCGGGTATATCCAGATGGGATTGGGCGAGTAGCAGGCATGCGCATGCAATCCGGTTGGACCCTGATCGGAAGGATGGCGCTGCTGCTGGCGCTGGCGGGCCCCCTGGCGGCGGCCGTCAGCGAGCCCGTGCTCGACATCGGGCAGGGGGGTAAATGCGTGGACGACCCCAGGTTCATGCGGCTCAACCACATGAAGCTGATGCGCCACCAGCGCGACGAAACCGTTCACCAGGGCATTCGTGGCGGTAAATATAGCCTCGCCGGTTGCGTGGACTGCCACGCCAGCAAGAAAAACCACAGCGTCCTGGGCACAGACCAGAATTTTTGCCAGGGCTGTCATGTCTATGCGGCCGTCAAGATCGATTGCTTTGAATGCCATTCCAGCGAGCCGCGTCGCGCGCTTGCCGGGGAGCCACTGAAATGAGCTGCGACCACGACCAACAGCGACGCCAGTTTCTCGCGCGCGGCGCTGCCCTGACCGCAGCGGTGAGCATTGCACCGGGCCTCATGCTCTATGACTTCGCGCGGGCGCGCCCGCCGGGTGAGGCCGCCAATCCCGCCGTGCGCTGGGGCATGCTGATTGACACCACCCAGTGCGAGAGTGGCTGCGATGCCTGTGTCAGCGCCTGCAACAAGGAAAACGGCCTGAGCGGGCGCACCTTGCCCACCGATTCCCAGTGGATCAGAAAGCTTGAGCTGCAGCAGGAAGACACGGGGCGCAAGATTTCCATGCCCATGATGTGCCAGCATTGTGCCGAGCCCCCCTGCGTCGATGTATGTCCCACGGGCGCTTCCTTCAAGCGGGCAGACGGCATCGTGCTGGTGGACAAGCATCGCTGTATCGGTTGCCGTTATTGCATGATGGCCTGCCCCTACAAGGCGCGCTCCTTCGTGCACGAGCCGGTGACGGACCATTCCGGCGCCACGCCACGCGGGCAGGGCACCGTGGAGAGCTGCACGCTTTGCGTGCACCGCGTGGATCAGGGCGTGGCCCCGGCTTGTGTGGAAG
Organism: Ferrovaceae bacterium; assembly: GCA_027311025.1. Taxonomy (GTDB): domain Bacteria; phylum Pseudomonadota; class Gammaproteobacteria; order Burkholderiales; family Ferrovaceae; genus JAJZRV01. Next base: position 11,569 of record DAICZS010000023.1, on the reverse strand, counting down.
CCTGCGCCAGGGAAGGGCACCAGGCCATCCTGTTCGGCAACCTCAACGATCCCAATAGCGCCATCGCGCAACGCATTCGCAGCGTGGCTTCGGTGAAGCTGCGCGCCGACCTCAATCTCGATCCGGGCATTTCCTTTGTGGGGATCTAGCCGCCATGCACCATAAAACCTTTGCACAGATCGAAATCCGCTACTTTTACCTGTTGCTCGTGCTCGGGTTGGTGGTGGTGCTGGGCGGGCTCCTGGCCGCCCAGCAGATGGAGGCGCACGGTCACGTCATCAGTGGCATGAACAACCAGGTGGTATGGGGATTGCCCCATGTCTTTGCCATCTTCATGATCGTCTCGGCATCGGGAGTGCTCAACGTGGCCTCCGTAGGTTCCGTGTTCGGGCGCCATGTGTACAAGGCGCGCGCGCCCCTGGCGGGACTGCTGTCGCTGGCGCTGCTCGCCGGCGGCCTGATGGTGCTGATGCTGGATCTGGGGCGTCCGGACCGCGTCATCGTGGCCGCCACGAACTACAATCCCACCTCGGTGTTTGCCTGGAACGTCCTGCTCTATTCGGGGCTGTTTGCCACGGTGGGGCTCTACCTGTGGACCCTGATGGATCGCACCATGGGGGGCTGGTCCAAGCCGGCAGGTTTTCTGGTGTTTATCTGGCGCATCATCCTCACCACCGGCACCGGCCTCATCTTTGCCTTTCTGGTGGCACGCCAGGCGTATGCCTCCGCCCTGTTGCCCCCGCTGTTCATCATCATGTCCTTTGCCTGGGGGCTTGCCATTTTCCTGATCGTGCAGTTCGCCATGTTCAGCTGGAACGAGTTGCAGCTCAATCCCGCCATCCAGAAGCGCCTTAAAAACCTGCTGGGCCTCTTCGTGGTTTCGGTGCTGTATCTCGTGGCCACCTATCATCTCACCAACCTGTACTTCTCGCGTCAGGTGGCCTTCGAGCGCTTCATCCTCGCGCACGGTGGCCTTTATACCGCCCTGTTCTGGGGGGGCTATGTGGTCCTGGGAAGCATCGTGCCGCTGTTGCTGATTTTCATGCCCGGCCTGGGGCAGGCGCGCTGCGTGCTGCTGGCCTCCCTGCTGGTGCTGGTGGGGGCCTTCTCGCTGCTCTATGTGTTCATCATCGGCGGGCAGGCCTTTCCGCTGCTCATCGTTCCGGGGTACACCGTGCACAGCAGTTTTGGCGATGGGCAGCTGGCCAGTTATGCGCCCACCGTGTTTGAGTGGGCCCTGGGGGCAGGGGGCCTCGGCGTGGCCTTCGTGACCGTCACCGTGGGGGTGCGCATCCTCAATTTCCTGCCCCACGACGACCCGCGTCAACCCATGGAGGGCAACTGAGCTGATGCACCGCATGCTGGTTTCGGCCGCCCATAAATCTTCCGGCAAGACCACCATCAGTGTCGGCCTGTGCGCGGCATTCCGGGCCCGCGGCCTGGCCGTGCAACCCTTCAAGAAGGGGCCGGACTACATCGACCCCCTCTGGCTGTCGCAAGCCAGCGGCCACGCCTGCCGTAATCTGGACCTCTACCTCATGCGCGCCGACGAGATCGAAGACATCTTCGAGCGTCATGGGGCGGGCATGGACGTCAGCCTGGTGGAAGGCAACAAGGGGCTCTATGACGGCCTGGCGCTGGACGGCAGCAACAGCAATGCGGCCCTTGCCAAGCTGCTCGGGTTGCCCGTGGTGCTGGTGATCGATGCCCGCGGCATGACGCGCGGCATTGCGCCCCTCATTCTGGGATACCAGGCTTTCGACCGCGACATTCGCATCGCCGGGGTCATCCTCAACCAGTTGGGTGGTAGCCGGCACGAGTCAAAGTTGCGCGCCGTGGTGGAGCACTACACCGATGTGCCGGTGCTGGGCGCGGTGCATCACGATCCAGGCCTGTTCGTGCAGGAGCGCCACCTGGGCCTGATTCCGGGTAACGAAGTGGCGCAATCCTCGGCCATGATTGACGCCATGGGGCAGCGCATGGCCTCCCAGGTGGATCTGGAGCGCTTGCTGGAGGTGACCAAAGTGGACGCATTGGAGACGGCGGCGTTGGGGACAGACCCCAAAATGGGGTCTGTCCCCAATGTTGCCGCGCCCACCCCGGTGCGCATCGCCATCGCGCGCGATCGCGCTTTCGGCTTTTACTATGCCGACGATCTCGATGCCCTGGAGGCGGCCGGGGCCACGCTGGTGCCTTTTGACACCCTCGCTGACGCGAGTCTGCCCGAGGTGGATGGCCTCTACATCGGCGGCGGGTTTCCCGAGATGTTTGCGCCGCAGCTTGCGGCCAATGCAGCGCTGCGCGAAGCCCTGCGCCACGCCCTGGCTGCGGGGCTGCCGGCCTACGCCGAATGCGGCGGTTTGATGTATCTGTCGCGCACGCTGAGCGTGGCAGGCCATGCCTACCCCATGGTGGGCGCCATTCCTGGTGATGTGGTGATGCATGAACGCCCCGTGGGGCGAGGTTATGTGCACCTGTGCGAACGGATGGGGCACCCCTGGCCGCGTCCGCGTCTGCCGGCCCAGGAAATCAGGGCACACGAATTCCATTACTCCAGCCTCGACAATCTGCCGGCCGATGCGCAATTTGCCTTTGAAGTGAAACGGGGCCACGGCATCGACGGTCGCCATGATGGCATTCTGGTCAACAACCTTCTCGCGTCCTACACCCACCTGCGCACCATCGGCTCGTGCTATTGGGCCACACGATTCGTCGCCTTCGTGCGCCAGCACCGTCAGCATCAAACCGGCGCACTGCAGGAAACCCTCGGCGCGCTACAATGACGTGATGGAACATTTCTTTGCATCATATGTCCAGATTCTGGGCAAGGGGCGGCGCGGCGCACGCAATCTGACGCAGGAAGAGGCGCGTGAGGCCATGGCCCTGATTCTGTCGGGTGCCGTTGAGCCCGTGCAACTGGGCGCTTTTTTGATGCTGATGCGCGTCAAGGAAGAAACCGCGGCCGAGCTGGCCGGCTTCGTTGCGGCGGCCCGTGCGGCACTTCCCAGGCCGCCCAGCCTGGTGACGGTGGATCTGGATTGGGCCAGCTACGCCGGCAAGCGGCGCCAGTTGCCCTGGCACCTGCTGGCAGCCCTGTTGCTGGCCAGTCACGGCAGCCGGGTGTTGATGCATGGCGTGGGCAGCGGGACGGCGGGCCGCGTCTTCGTGCCCCAGGCCCTTGTTGCGCTGGGGCTGGCGCCGGCCCGATCACCTGCAGACGCCGCGCAGCAGCTGGAACGACACCACTTTGCCTTTCTGCCGCTGGAAGCCATCAGCCCCGTACTGCAGGGCATGCTCGATCTCAAATCCGTGCTGGGGCTGCGCTCGCCGGTGCATACCCTGGTGCGCATGCTCAATCCCTTTGCCGCGCAGGCCTCCCTCATCGGCATCTTTCACCCGGGCTACGACGACAGGCACCAGGAGGCTGCCGCGTTGCTGGGCGATCCGGGGCTTGCCGTGTTCAAGGGGGAGGGGGGAGAGCCTGAACGCAATCCGGATGCGGACTGCAACGTCAGGCTGTGGCGCGAAGGGCAAAAGCAAAACCAGGTGTGGCCCGCTCTGTTCGGGCAGCGCCATCTGCGCGACGAGACGCTGGATTGCAACCGGCTGCGGCGCCTCTGGCGCGATGAGGAAGCAGACGAATACGGCACGGCTGCCGTAATCGGCACTGCGGCCATTGCCCTGACTGCCCTGGGGCGCGCGGCCGATCCCGAACAGGCCATGCTGCAGGCGGCGCATCTTTGGCACATCCGCAATCGACATTTTCTTGAAAGCATTGCCTACTGAACATGCAAACCTCCAAGATCGGCGAAGTCTATCTGGTGGGGGCCGGCCCCGGTGATCCCGACCTGCTCACCCTGCGCGCCCTGCGCCTGATACAGCAGGCCGATGTGGTGCTCTATGACAACCTGGTGTCCAAACCCATTCTGGCGCTGATTCCGGAGGGGGTGCAGCAGATCTTCGTGGGCAAACGCCGGGGTAACCATACGCTGCCGCAAGAGCAGATCAACGACCTGCTGGTGCGCCTGGCCCAGGAAGGACATCGGGTGCTTCGCCTGAAGGGAGGCGATCCGTTCATCTTCGGACGCGGCGGCGAGGAAATTGAAAAACTGGCGCGCCACCACATTCGTTTCCAGGTGGTGCCTGGCATCACGGCCGCCTCAGGCGTGGCCGCCTATGCCGGCATACCGCTCACCCATCGCGACCACGCACAATCCTGCGTATTCGTCACGGGCCATCTCAAGGATGGCAGCATGGATCTGGACTGGAACCTTCTGGCCCGGGCCGGACAGACCGTGGTGGTGTACATGGGGTTGCAGGGGCTCGACATGCTCTGCCGCGAACTGGTGGCCCACGGCCTCGCGGCAGAAACGCCAGCGGCCATCGTGCAGCAAGGCACCACGCAGCATCAGCGCGTGGTCACCGGCACGCTGGCAAACCTGTCCGAAACGGCGCGGCAAGCCCGGCTACAGGCGCCCACCCTGATCATCGTGGGCGGGGTGGTCACGCTGCATGAAACGCTCAAGTGGTTTGTTCCCGAATCGCAGGCGGCAGGCTGAGGCTTACTTTTTGGGCGGATTGCAGAACTGCTCCTGCAAGGCATTGATGATGGCGATGGATTCAGGACTGGCAATGCTGTAATAGATATGCTTGCCTTCCCGGCGCGTGTTGACCAATCCTTCCTCGCGCAGCACGCCCAGTTGTTGGGAGAGCGTGGGCTGACGGATATCCAGAGAGTCTTCGAGGTCGCTCACGCAGGCTTCCCCTCCGGCAAGCCTACACAACAGGACCAGGCGGTCCGGGTTGGCCAGAACCTTGAGCAGCCCGCAGGCGCGATCCGCCGAGGCATGCATCGCATCAAAATCCAGCTTTTTTTCTGAGGATGGTGACTTCATGGCATCCGGTTCATCAAGAAACCAGTTGACACTATACCACAAAACAATATATAAATACACATAATGTATTTTTCTAAAATGTATTGGCGGAAATCTGTAACGGACCGGGGTTATATTAGTGTGAGGGGCCTCATTGTGGCCCTCCCCCAAGTCCGGAACCCATGGAGAATGGAATGAAATCCAGACAGGCCTGGCTCTTGAACCTGATTTTCGGCATGGCGCTGGCGTGGGGCATGGCCACGCCTTTTGCCCTGGCGGCGGGGGCGGCCCCGGCAACTGGCGCTGCGCCGCCATCAAGCCAGCTGGCCAGCTTTGACGCCGTGGTCGAGGCCGAGCGTCAAACCGTCATGGCGGCACAGGTGTCTGGTGCCGTGGTCGAGATTGCCGTCAAGGCGGGTGATCGCGTCAAGTCAGGGCAGACCCTGCTGCGCATGGATGCCCAGGCCGCCAACCAGTCCGCAGCCGTGAGCGAAGCGCAGGTGCAATCGGCCCGCGCTGCACTGGCCGTGGCCAGCAAGGATTACGAACGGCAGAAACAGTTGTTTGCCCAGGACTATATCAGCCAGGCGGCGCTGGAACGGGCCGAAGCACGTTTCAAGGCCACTGAGGCTGAAACCAATGCCCAGTTGGCCCAGGCGGCTGCAGCGCGAACCCAGGCAGGTTACTACACCCTGCGCGCACCTTATGCAGGGGTGGTGGCCGAAGTACCGGTCATGCTGGGTGACATGGCCATGCCGGGGCGCCCCCTCCTGGTGCTCTATGACCCTGCCGGCTTGCGGGTGACTGCCGCAGTCCCGCAAGGGGCCATCCAGGCGGGTTGGACGGCTGCCACCGTGAAGGTGGAGTTGCCCGGGCAGACCGCTGAGAGCCAGTGGGTGACGCCGTCCTATCTCAAGGTGCTGCCCACCGTCGATCCTGCAACGCACACCATGCAGGTGCGCCTCGGTTTGCCTGCAGCCACCCCCGGCGTTGCGCCCGGCACCTTTGCGCGCGCCTGGCTGCCCGGGGTTGAGAAAACGGCAGCCCCGCTCATGGTTCCGCTCACTGCCGTGGTGCGCCGTGCCGAAATGACGGGCCTCTATGTGCTGGATGCACAGGGGCGTCCGTTGCTGCGCCAGGTGCGCCTGGGGAGGGTCATCAACGATCAGGTCGAAGTGTTGAGCGGGCTGAATGCCAACGAAAAAGTGGCGCCCGATGCCCAGGCTGCCCTGACGGCTGCGCACTGAGAGGGCACATGAGCAAACCCATGGGGATTTCCGGGCGCACCGCTTCGTACTTCCAGAGTGCCCAGATCACACCGTTGCTGGCATTGGTGGCCTTCCTGCTGGGGGTCTTCGCCGTGCTCGTCACGCCACGCGAGGAAGAGCCCCAGATCAACGTCACCATGGCCAATGTACTGATTCCCTTTCCGGGCGCCTCGGCGCGCGATGTGGAACAGATGGTGGCGGCACCCGCCGAACAGGTGCTTTCCCAGATCCAGGGCATCGAGCATGTGATGTCGGTGTCCCGTCCCGGGCTTGCAGTCATCACCGTCCAGTACAAGGTGGGTGTGCCGCGTATCGAGGCACTGGTGCGCCTGTACGATACCGTCAACGCCAATGCAGACTGGCTGCCCCATGGGTTGGGTGCATTGCAGCCCATCATCAAACCCAAGGGCATCGATGACGTGCCCATCGTCACCCTCACCCTGTACGGCAAGAATCAGCAAACCGGTGCCTACGATCTGGAGCGGGTGGCCCACAGCATCGAATCCGATCTGAAGCGCGTGCGTGGCACGCGCGAAGTGACGACGCTGGGTGGGCCCGGGCGTGCGGTGCGCGTCGAGATCGATCCGGCGCGCCTCAACAGTTCCGGCATCAGCCTCGCGCAACTGCGCGCTGCCATGCAATCGGCCAACATGGGCCTGCCCCTGGGCGATCTGCTGACGGGCAATCGCGCCATTGCGCTGGAGTCGGGTGACTATCTCAAGAACGCCCGCGACGTGGGCGAGCTGGTGGTGGGCGTGCAGAATGGGCGCCCGGTCTACTTGCGTGAAGTGGCCACCGTGGAAAACGGCCCGCTCATTCCTAGCCGCTATGTATGGTATGGCGAGCCTGGCAAGGCGGGCGCGACCGAATATCCTGCGGTCACGATTGCCATCACCAAAAAGCCCGGAGAAAACGCCATCGATGTCGCCAATGCCGTCATGCAGCGCGTGCAAACCCTGAAAAACACCGTCATTCCCGCGGATGTGCAGGTGGCCGAAACGCGCAACTATGGCGAGACGGCCAACGACAAGGCCAAAAAGCTGATCCAGAAGCTGCTGTTTGCCACGGCTTCCGTGGTGGCCCTGGTCTTCATCGCGCTGGGCCGGCGCGAAGCGGCCATAGTGGGGACTGCCGTGGTCCTGACCCTCACCGTCACGCTGTTTGCATCCTGGGCCTGGGGCTTCACCCTCAACCGGGTTTCACTGTTTGCACTCATCTTTTCCATTGGCATCCTGGTGGATGACGCCATCGTGGTGGTGGAAAACATTCACCGGCACCAGCAACTCTTTCCGGGCAAAACCCTGCGCGAGATCATCCCGGGTGCCGTGGATGAAGTGGGGGGGCCCACCATCCTCGCCACCCTCACCGTGATCGCGGCGCTGCTGCCCATGGCCTTCGTCACCGGACTGATGGGGCCCTACATGAGCCCCATCCCCATCAACGCCAGCATGGGCATGCTGCTCTCCCTCACCATTGCCTTCGTGGTCACGCCCTGGCTGGCACGCCTGTGGATGAAGTCCTCGCACGGCAACGGCCATGGCGAACAGGCGCCACCCAGCGGCATGGCCGCACGCATCACGCCCTGGTTTGAACGCATTTTCACGCCGCTCCTGGACGATCAGCGGGGCGCGCGCAACCGGCGCCTGATGGGGTTTGGCATTGCCGGCCTGATCGCACTGTCCATGCTGCTGCCGGCCACCGGGCTGGTGTTGCTCAAGATGCTGCCCTTTGACAACAAGTCTGAATTCCAGGTGGTGGTGGACATGCCTGCGGGCACGCCGCTGGAACAGACCGCCGCAGCGCTGCACGAGATGGGCGCCTACCTGGCCACGGTGCCGGAAGTGACTGACTACCAGGCTTATGCGGGCACGGCCGCCCCCATCAATTTCAACGGCCTGGTGCGCCAGTACTACCTGCGCGCCGGCGGCGAAGTGGGGGATATCCAGGTCAACCTGGTGGACAAGCATCATCGCAAGGAACAAAGCCACGCCATCGCCACGAGGGTACGCCCGCCGTTGCAGGCCATTGGCAAACGCTTCGGGGCCAACGTCAAGGTCATCGAAGTGCCTCCCGGTCCGCCGGTGCTCGCTCCCATCGTGGCCGAAATCTATGGTCCGGATGCTGAAGGTCGCCGACAGGTGGCCAAGGCAGTGCGGGCGGTATTCGAAAAAACGCCGGGCATCGTGGACGTGGACGATAGCAGCATTGCCGAAGCCCCCAAAAAAATGCTCCGGGTGGACCGTCGCAAGGCAGCCCTGCTGGGCATTTCCCAGCAAACCATTGCCACGACACTGCAGACCGCATTGTCGGGCGAGGCCGTCACCTGGTTGCATGACCAGACCAAGTATCCTGCCTCTGCATGGGTGCAGTTGCCCGGCTACCTGCAGGGTGATCTCAATGCCTTGCTGCAGCTGGGCGTGCGCGGCGCGCAGGGGCAACTGGTGCCATTGCGTGAGTTGGTGACCCTGTCCGACACCATGCGCGAGCAGCCGGTCTACCACAAGGATTTGTTACCGGTTAATTTCGTGGTGGGGGACATGGCCGGTAAGGTGGACAGCCCGCTCTATGGCATGTTTGCCATGCGCCATGACATCACCGCTATCAAGACGCCAGGCGGAGGAAAGCCGACCGATTACTTCATCAGCCAGCCTGAAGACCCCTATCGGGGGTACTCGCTCAAGTGGGACGGCGAGTGGCAGATTACCTATGAAACCTTTCGTGACATGGGGGCGGCCTACGCGGTGGGTCTCGTGCTGATCTACCTGCTGGTGGTGGCGCAGTTTGGCTCTTACCTGACCCCGCTCATCATCATGGCGCCCATTCCGCTCACCATCATCGGGGTCATGCCGGGGCATGCGCTGCTGGGTTCACAATATACCGCCACCAGCATGATCGGCATGATCGCCCTGGCCGGCATCATCGTGCGCAACTCCATCCTGCTGGTGGACTTCATCAACCTGCAGCTCAAGGAGGGGGTTCCGTTCAAGGAGGCCATCGTGCGTTCGGCCATCACGCGTGCCCAGCCCATCGTGCTGACGGGGCTGGCTGCCATGCTGGGCGCCTTCTTCATCCTGGACGATCCCATTTTCAATGGGCTCGCCATCTCGCTGATCTTCGGTATTTTCGTGTCCACCTTGTTGACCCTGGTGGTCATCCCCACCTTGTATTACGCGGCCTACCGCCGGCGTTATTCAACCATTCAACCTTCACAAGGAGAACCATCATGAAGTCCTGGCAACTGGTGCGTGTTATTGCAGGGTCGCTGATCCTGATGTCCCTCGCCTTTGGCGTGCCGGGCAGCCCGCTGTTCATCAGTCCGTGGTGGCTGGCCTTTACGGCCTTCATCGGCGTCAACCTGCTGCAAAGTGGCCTCACCCACTGGTGCCTGATGGAAACCCTGCTGCGCAAGTTAGGCTTGCCTGCCGGATGCTGATGACCATGGTCCAGCGTACGGTGATCCTGAACGCACGGCGACTGCTACTGGTTGCCGTGGGCGCCGCGATTGCATCATGGGCGCAGGCCACCGATCTCATGCAAGCCTGGCAGGCCGCGCAGCAGCACGACCTGGATTATGTGGCAGCCCAGGCAGCGCATGAGGCCGGACAGGCGCGGCGCGACCAGTCCAATGCGCTGTGGCGGCCCACCCTGCAGGCCACGGGAACCACCGGGCGCATGACCAACGACAGCCAAACCCAGGGTGCCCAGTTTTATGCGCCGGGTTTTCCGCTCACCAACAATGCGGTTTTCAACACCTCCATCAATAACGGCATGATGGACCGTTGGGCGCTTTCCGCGCGCCAGCCCCTCCTCAACCGCGAGCGCCTGGCCCAAAGCCGGCAACTGGACCTCAATGCGGAGGTCGCTGAGCTGGAATGGCAAACGGCCCGCCAGGATTTGATGCTGCATACGGCGCAACGCTATTTTGACGTGGCCATGGCCCAGGAAGCGCTGCGGGTGGCGCGCCGGCAGGAGCAGTCCGTCGAGAAGGCCTTGGGTGAGGTCAAGGCCCGTTATCAGTTGGGCGATGTGCCGATTACCGATACCCATGAAGCTGCCGCCCGCATGGAAGCCATCCGTGCCCAGATCCTGGCAGCCGAAACCGACTTGCAGCTCAAGCAGGCAGCCCTGTCCGATGCCACGGGTCTGCCCATGGACAGGATCGAGGCCCTGCAACCCACCAAGGGCGATTTGCCGCCGCCGGGCGCATCGCTCGAACAGTGGACCAGCGATGCCGCTGCAGGCAATCCTGGATTGCGCACGCAACTGTTGCGGGTGGATGTGGCGCGCGAGGAGTCGGCACGCTACAGTGCCCTCGCTTCTCCCTCGCTCGACCTGGTGGGTGAGGTGACCCGCGACCACCTCTCCGGCAGCGGCGATTATGGTGCCGCCAACAATGTCATGCACACCACCCTGGTGGGCCTGCAATTGACCATTCCCATCTATACGGGCGGCTTGCGCAGCGCGCGTCACGACGAGACGCAGCGCCTGGCGGACAAGGCCCTGACCGATTCGGACCGGACCCGCCAACAGGTGGCGCTGCAAACCCGCGCGGCCTGGCTGGGGCTGACGGCTGGGGCAGGGCGGGTCCGTGCCCTGGCAGCGGCCCTGAAGTCCAGCCAGTCGCGTCTGGAGGCTACCCGGTTGGGCCACAAGATGGGTGATCGCAGCACCCTCGACCTGCTCAATGCTGAAAGCGATGCCGCCAATGCGCGCCTGTCCTGGCTGCAGGCGCGCGTGGCAGTCATGATGAATCGGCTGCAGCTTGCTGCGCTGGCCGGTAAACTGGAAGAGTCCCAATTGCATGACATCAACCTGCTCCTTGAACCGGCGGTTGATGAGGCCAACCCACCCAGCAGCAAACCATAACGGAGGATCAACATCATGGCTCACATCGTCATACTCGGCGCAGGAACGGGGGGCATGCCCGCGGCTTACGAACTGCGTCAAAAGCTGGATTCATCCCATCGCATCACTGTGGTCAATGCGGTGGACTATTTCCAGTTCGTGCCTTCCAATCCCTGGCTGGCCGTAGGCTGGCGCACGCGCGAGGCCATCACCTTTCCCATTCGCCCCTATCTGGCCAAAAAGGGCATCAATTTTGTAGCCCAGCCCGTCAGCCGCATCGATGCGGAAGGCAATGCACTGGACTTTCCCGACGGCAGCCGCGTCACCTATGACTACCTCGTCATTGCCACAGGCCCCAAGCTGGCCTTCGAAGAAGTGGCCGGTGCCGGCCCTGCGGGGCATACCCACTCCATCTGTACCGTAGACCATGCCGAGCAGGCGTATCAGGGTTATCAAGAGCTGCTGCGTGATCCGGGTCCCGTCGTCATCGGCGCCTTTCCGGCGGCCTCCTGTTTTGGTCCGGCTTATGAATTTTCCTTCATCGTCAATCGCGATCTGCGCAACCGCAAGATTCGCAACAAG
>DAICZS010000022.1 GCA_027311025.1 Ferrovaceae bacterium | reverse complement strand
GTCTTGCCGTGGAATTTCTGTCTGGCCTGGGCTACGCAGTCACGGCCGTCACCGGCAAGGCCGACCAGACCGATTACCTGAAGGGTCTGGGGGCCAGGGAAGTGCTGTTGCGCAGCACGCTCGACATGGGCGCGCGCCCCCTGGAAAAGGCCCTCTGGGCCGGCGCCGTGGACCCCGTGGGCGGGGCCATGCTGGCGTGGCTGACGCGCACCATGCAGCAGCATGGTTCCATTGCCAGCAGCGGGCTGACGGGAGGCATCGAACTGCATACCACCGTCATGCCCTTCATTCTGCGGGGTGTCAACCTGCTGGGCATCGATTCGGTGCTCTGCCCCATGCCGCTGCGACAGGAGGTGTGGCACCGGCTGGCTACAGACCTGCGTCCGCGACACTGGAATGCCATCATGCACGAAGTGACGCTCGAGCAGCTGGACGGCGTGTTTGCAAAGCTGATGAAGGGAGAAGGTGCAGGAAGAACCATCGTCAAACTGACGGATTGATTGATCGCCGCCAGCCCTCGGTCCATCGCCATTTCTGGAGGAAGGCACATCATGTCGGGAGAAATACAGCAACGCTTCCATGCGCGGTCCATTGAAGATCCGGACGGTTTCTGGCGCGAGCAGTCCGCGCTGGTCCACTGGGAAACGCCATTTGACCAGGTCCTGGATTATAGCCGTCCCCCCTTTGCGCGATGGTTTGTGGGGGGCAAAACCAATCTGTGCTACAACGCCGTAGATCGGCACCTGGCGGCGCGAGGCGACCAGAATGCCGTGGTCTACATCTCCAGCGAAACCGGCGTCGAGAAGCATTACACCTTTCGCCAGCTCCATGCCGAAGTCAACCGCTTTGCCGCAATCCTGAAGCGGATTGGCGTGGGGCAGGGGGACCGCGTCATCATCTACATGCCGATGATAGCGGAGGCGCTCTTTGCCATGCTGGCCTGCACCCGCATCGGTGCCATCCATTCCGTGGTGTTTGGGGGGTTTGCAGCGCACAGCCTTGCCACCCGAATCGACGATGCCCGGCCGCTGGTGATGATCACTGCCGATGCCGGCATGCGCAGCGGCAAGAGCGTGCGTTACAAACCGCTGGTGGATGAGGCGTGCCGGCTGGCCCAGTTTCCGCCACAGCGCGTGCTGATCGTCAATCGGGGCATCGACCCGGAGATGTCCCGCATGCCCGGTCGCGACCTGGATTACGCCGAATTGCGCGAGGCCGTGGGTGAGGCCACAGTACCCGTGACCTGGCTGGAATCCAGTGCGCCGTCCTATATCCTCTACACTTCAGGAACCACCGGCAAACCCAAGGGCGTACAGCGGGATACGGGCGGCTATGCGGTGGCGCTGGCGGCATCCATGCACCATATTTTCTGCGGCAAGCCCGGTGAGGCCATGTTCACCACTTCGGACATCGGCTGGGTGGTGGGCCACTCCTACATCGTTTACGCGCCGTTGATTCACGGCATGACCACCATCATGTACGAAGGGCTGCCCACCCGGCCGGATGCCGGCATCTGGTGGAAGATCGTGGCGCAGCATGGCGTGACGGTGATGTTCAGTTCACCCACGGCCATTCGCGTCCTGAAAAAACAGGATCCCAAATACCTCTCCCAGCACAACCTCCAGTCGTTGCGCACCCTGTTCCTGGCGGGCGAGCCGCTGGACGAACCCACGGCACGCTGGATTTCGGACGGCCTCGCCGTGCCCGTGGTGGACAATTACTGGCAAACGGAAACGGGCTGGCCCATCCTCTCCGCCATGCCGGGGGTGGAAGACACGCCGCGCAAGTACGGCAGCCCCAGCTTTCCGGTGTATGGCTACAACGTGGCGTTGCTGGACGAAAACACCGGGCAGGAAGTGGGGGCTGACCAGAAGGGCGTCCTCGCCATCGTGCCCCCCCTGCCGCCGGGCTGTCTTAGCACCATCTGGGGCGACGATGCGCGTTTTGTCAGCACTTATTTTTCGCTACTCAAAGAGCGCAAAGTGTATTCGTCATTCGACTGGGGCATCCGCGATCAGGACGGTTATTACTTCATCCTCGGGCGGACCGATGACGTCATCAACGTCGCGGGACACCGGCTGGGCACGCGCGAGATCGAGGAGGCCATCAGTGGGCATCCCAACATCGCCGAAGTGGCTGTGGTAGGCGTGGAGGACAAGGTCAAGGGGCAGGTGCCGGTGGCTTTTGCCGTGGTCAGGAATGCCAGCAGCCTGCAGGACGATGCAGCGCTGGCCGCGCTGGAGAAGGAAGTGATGGAAACCGTGGACCAGCGCCTGGGCGGCATCGCCCGTCCGGCGCGTGTCCATTTTGTGACCCTGCTGCCCAAAACCCGCTCCGGCAAGCTGCTGCGACGAAGCATCCAGGCGCTGGCCGAGGGCCGTGACCCGGGCGATCTGACCACCCTGGATGACGCCTCGGCCCTGGAACAGATTCGCGCAGCGTTGGTTAGTCGTCGCTGATGATGGCGTCTGCCTCGATCTCGATCAGCATCTCGGGATCAATCAGGCGCTTGACCTCCACCAGGGTGGTGGCAGGGCGAATCTCGCCGAACATCTGGCCGTGAGCCCGGGCAATCTTTTCCCACTGGTCGATCTGGGTGACGAACATGCGGGTGCGCACCACGTGCTTCAGGCTGGCCCCGGCGCGGCCAAGGGCGGCCTCCAGATTCTTGAGGGCCTGCAGGGTCTGGGCCTCAGGATCGCCCGGTCCCACCAGCTTGCCATCGGCACCGGTACCCGTGGTGCCCGAAACGGCCACGTGCGCCCCTACTTTGACGGCACGGGAGTAACCAATGATGGGTTCCCAGGTGGAACCGCTGGAAATGTTTTCGCGTTTCATGAAAAACCTTCTGTCAGGGTTTATGGATGGTCAAGGCAGGCATTATACTGTTCCCCCATGATGAAACCATCCCAAAAATCAGATTTGCGCGCCGCCGTCCTGGCACGGCGAGACGCCATTCCCGAAGACCAGCGACGCGCCCGTAGCGCTGCCATTTCCCGCAAGGTCGAGGCCTTGCCCGAATTTGCTGCGGCCAGGGTGGTCATGGCCTACATGTCCATGGGATCAGAATTCGACACCCTGCCTCTGGTGCAGGCCGTGTTGCAGCGTGGTGCACGACTGGTGCTGCCGCGCGTGGACAAGGCCACCAAAATGCTGGCCCTGTATGCCGTGCGCGACCTGCAGCACGATCTCCAGTCCGGCGTATGGGGCATTCGCGAACCCGATCCCACCCGTTGCGACAGCGTGGCGCTTCCGGAGGTGGACTTCATCCTGATGCCAGGCGCGGTGTTTGACCGCAAGCGCCAGCGCCTGGGCTATGGCGGCGGCTTCTACGACAAGATGCTGGCGCTTCCCGGGCGCCGTGCACTGACCGTGGCCGTAGCCTTCGACGAACAGGTGGTGCCTTCGGTGCCGACCGAGCCCCATGACATCCCGGTGGACATCCTGGTAAGCGACCATGACCTCCAGCGCTAGTCCAATGCGCCGCAAGTCATACAAGGCGCTCTGGTTGCATGGGTTTCATCGGGTGGATTACAGCGAATGGGGTAACCCGGACAACCCGCGCGTGCTGTTCTGCGTGCATGGGTTGACCCGCAACAGCCGCGATTTCGACGCCCTGGCCGATGCCCTGTGCCAGGAGTACCGGGTGATCTGTCCCGATGTGGTGGGACGGGGCACCAGCGAATGGCTGACGCATAAAACCGACTACGGCTATCCACTCTACCTTGCCGACATGGCCGCCCTGATTGCGCGCAGCGGCGCAGAACAGGTGGACTGGGTCGGCACTTCCATGGGGGGCATCATAGGCATGATGCTGGCGGCCCAGTCCGCAACGCCGGTGCGCAAGCTGGTGCTCAACGACGTGGGCAGCATCATTTCCACCGCAGCGCTGCAACGCCTGGCCAGTTATGTGGGCAAACCCATGGCCTTTGATGACCTGGAAGCCGCCGAAGCCTATTTCCGTCACACCCATGCCGCCTTCGGCGCATTGACCGACGCGCAATGGCGCCATATCGCCCTGCATGGCGTGAGACAGTGGCCGGACGGCAAGTACCGGCTGGTGTACGATCCCGCCATCGCTGCGGTGTTCGTGGGTCCGCCCATGGGGGACATTGACATGAGCCTCATCTGGAACAGCGTGCGTTGCCCCACGCTGGTCATCCGCGGACAGGAATCCGATCTGCTCCAACCCCATACGCTTTCCCTGATGAAATTTGCCCATCCCACCATGCGGGTGCTGGAAGTGCCAGGATGCGGCCACGCCCCGGCATTGATGGACTCAGCCCAGATTGCGGCCGTGCGCGAGTTTCTCAATGAGCACTGAAAAAGTCCGGCTGTCCAAGGTGATGTCTGAACGCGGCATCTGTTCGCGTCGTGAAGCAGATGCCTGGATCGAGAAGGGCTGGGTGTTCGTGGATGGCGTGCGCGTGCAGGAGCTGGGCGTGCGCATCGACCCAGCCCAGATCATTTCCCTTGATGCCGCCGCACGCGGCCAGCAACAGGCACAGGTAACCGTGCTGCTGCACAAGCCGGTGGGCTTTGTGTCAGGGCAGGCTGAAGACGGACACAAGCCGGCCGTCGTCCTCGTCACTCCCGCCACCCACTGGAAGGAAGACAAGACCACCCGCCCGCTCACCCCGTCGATGATGCGCGGCCTCGCGCCTGCGGGGCGGCTGGACATCGATTCCACCGGACTGCTGGTGTTGACCCAGGACGGCAGGATCGCCAAGACGCTCATCGGTGCCGATTCGGCCATCGACAAGGAATACCTGGTGCGGGTGGAAGGGCACCTCACGGACGCCGACCTCGCCCGCCTCAATTTCGGTCTGTCGCTCGACGGGCGACCCCTGCGACGCGCCCAGGTATCCTGGCAAAACCAGGACCAGTTGCGCTTCATCCTGCGCGAGGGACGAAAGCGCCAGATCCGTCGCATGTGTGAGCTGGTGGGCCTCAAGGTGACGGGCCTCAAGCGCGTGCGCATCGGCAATGTGCGCCTGGGGACGCTGCCCGCTGGACAGTGGCGTTATCTCGCCCCTGACGAATCTTTTGAGTGATATTTTTGGTGCACCCAAGGAGAGGATTCCATGAATGATTACCGCGCCCCGTTGCGGGATATGGCCTTCGTCGTCAAGGAGCTGCTGGGGTTGACGCGCGTTGGCCAGTTGCCCGGGTTTGAGGAAGCCACGGAAGACCTGTTCGATGCCGTGCAGGAAGAGTCGGCCCGCTTTTCGCAAGAAGTCATCGCGCCACTCAACCGCAGCGGCGACCAGCAGGGGGCGGTGCTGAAGGATGGCGTCGTGAACACTCCGGCGGGATTCAAGGCGGCCTACCAGCAGTTCGTGGCCGGAGGGTGGAATGGTCTCACCTGCGACCCCGAATACGGTGGCCAGGGCTTGCCCAACCTGATGGGTGCCCCCATCGAGGAAATGTGGCACGCCGCCAACATGGCGTTCACGCTGTGTCCGCTGCTGACGCGCGGCGCCATCGAGGCCATTCATTTCGCCGGGTCCGAGGCATTGCGCACGCGCTATCTGCCCAACATGGTCAGTGGCCAATGGACCGGCACCATGAACCTCACCGAACCCCAGGCGGGGTCCGACCTCGCGGCACTGCGCACGCGTGCCGTGCCTGAGGGCGACCATTACCGCATCACGGGCCAGAAAATCTTCATCACTTATGGCGACCAGGATTTCACGGAAAACATCGTGCACCTCGTTCTGGCACGCCTTCCGGATGCCCCTGCGGGCGTCAAGGGCATTTCGCTGTTCGTGGTGCCCAAATTCCTCGTCAACGACGACGGTTCGCTCGGGGCGCGCAACGACGTGCACACCGTGTCCCTCGAACATAAACTGGGCATTCACGGCAGCCCCACCTGCGTCCTGGCCTTTGGCGACGAGGGCGGGGCAGTGGGCCATCTTCTGGGCGAGCCCAACAGGGGCCTCGAGATCATGTTCATCATGATGAATGCCGCGCGCTTTTCCGTGGGGGTGCAGGGTCTTGCCATCGCCGAACGCGCCTACCAGGGTGCCGTGCATTATGCCCAGGAGCGGGTGCAGGGCATTCCCGTGGGGATGACCACACGCGCCCCCATCCTGCACCACCCTGATGTGCGCCGCGTGCTGGCTACCCTCAAGTCCCGCATCGAGGCTTGCCGGACGCTGGCCTATTACGCGGGACAGATGCTCGACTTTGCGCAGGCCGAAACGGATCCTGCACGGCGCGCTGCCGCGCAGGCGCGTTCAGACCTGCTGACACCCATCGTCAAGGGTTTTTGCACCGAAATGGGCGTTTGGGCGGCCAGCGAAGCGCTTCAGGTGTATGGCGGCATGGGCTACATCGAGGAAACGGGCGCGGCCCAGCACCTGCGCGATGCCCGCATCACCACCATCTATGAGGGCACCACCGGCATCCAGGCCAATGACCTCGTGGGGCGCAAGCTGCTGCGCGATCAGGGTGCCATGGCCCGGGCGCTGTTCCAGGAAATCCGCGCGTCGCTGCCGGCACTCTCGGGGCGGCCAGAAAGCGCGCCGGTTGCGGCCGCGGTGGCGCACACCCTGGTTGCCGCCGAGGCTGCCAGCGCGCACCTGTTGCTGCATGCCCAGGAGCAACCTGAAGCGGTGTTTGGGGCTGCCGTGCCCTATTTGCACCTGATGGGCTGGCTGGTCACGGGGTGGCTGATGGCCCGCAGTGCCGGGATTGCAGCGGCACGCCTGGAGGAGGGCGAGACCGATGCAGCGTTCTATCGCGCCAAGCTTGCGACGGCCCGCTTCCTGGCAGACCATGGGCTGGGCATCTGCGACAGCCTGCGTGCCAGCATCATGGAAGGAGGAGCGGCACTGCTGGGCATGGAAGCGTCTCAATTTTGAGGTGATGATGAACTTACGACCATTCTGGTTCAGCGTGATGGGAGGATTGATGATGATCGGCATGCTCTCGACTGCGGATGCTGCAAGCCCGTTTCCGGGAGCGCAGGAAGGCCGTTTCGTCATTCGTGATTTCCAGTTCAGGTCGGGCGAGGTGCTGCCCGAGCTGACGATTGGCTATACGCTGCTGGGCACGCCGCAGCGCGATGCGGCGGGGCGCATCACCAATGCGGTCCTGCTGTTGCACGGCACGACGGGCACGGCGCAGAACTGGTTCTTGCCAGGACTGTCCGCAAACCTGTTTGGACCGGGACAGCCACTGGACCGACAGCGTTATTTCCTGATCATTCCTGATGGCATCGGGCTGGGCCGCTCTTCCAAACCCAGTGACGGGCTCAGGGGACATTTTCCACACTATGGCTACCAGGACATGGTGACGGCCAATATGCGCCTGTTGCAGGAGGGGCTGCACATCGACCACCTGCGCGCCATCATTGGCACTTCCATGGGCGGCATGCACACCTGGCTATTTGCCGAACGCTTTCCCGAATTCATGGATGGGGCCATCGCCATCGCCAGCCTGCCGGCGCCGGTCAGTGGGCGCAACATGATGTGGCGCCAGGTACTGATCGAATCCATCCGGGGCTCGGCGGACTGGAAGGGCGGCGACTATACGGCGCCACCGGAATCGTTCGTGCATGTATGGCCCCTCTTTGGCCTCATGACGGATGGCGCCTCGCATCTGCAGGCGATTGCGCCCACGCGCGCCCAGGCCATCGCCCATTACAACACCCTGTCCGGCAATGCGCGTCTGCTCGATGCCAACGACATCCTGTACCGGTTTGAAGCTTCGGCAGACTATGATCCCCAGCCCGACCTGGAAAAAATCAAGGCGCCGTTCCTCGCCATCAATTTTCAGGACGACCTGCTCAATCCAGTGGAACTGGGCCTGTTGCAGCAGGAAATGCCGCACCTCAGCCAGGGGCGGGCCGTGATCCTGGCGCCGCAACCCCCTTCGCTGGGACACCAAAGCCTGGGGCAGGGTGCCCTGTGGGGGCCCGTAGCCGCCGATTTTCTGGAAAAGCTCCCGGTCAGGCCATGATGGTTACCATAAAAAATTTTTAGGCCGTCCAGGCGGTTCAGGCTTAAAATGCTCCGCCGATAAAAGGAGAGCCCGCGATGAAGAAGTTGCTGTACCAGTTTGACACGGATGCCTTGCCTTCCGTTTTTGACAACGTGGTGGCCCATGATGGGGGCGCGGACCAGGTCATTCCCTATGGCAGCATTTCGCCGCAGAATGTAGGCGGGCTGGTGGAAGGGGCCATCTTCACCCGGGCACCCAAGGACAAGAAGAACACGGCCATCTTTGTCGGCGGCAGCAACCTGCTGGCGGGTGAGGCCCTCTATCAGGCAGTCCAGAAAAAATTCTTCGGAAATTTCCGCGTGTCCATGATGCTGGACAGCAACGGCGCCAACACCACGGCAGCCGCCTGCGTGGCCTGGATGTCACACGGACGGTCCTTGCAGGGCATGAAGGCGGTCATTCTGGCGGGTACTGGCCCGGTGGGCCAGCGTGCCGCAGTGATGCTGGCCCAGGAAGGGGTGAGCGTGTCGATCACCGGGCGCCAGCTGGACAAAACACAGGCCACCTGCGACGCCATCGCGCAGCGCTTTGGTGTGACCGTCCATGCCATCGCCGCTCCCGACCTCGCCTCGCGCGCAGCCGCGGTGCGGGATGCCCAGATCATCGTGGCCACCGGGGCATCGGGCGTCGTCTTGCTGGAAGAGGAGCACTGGAAGAGCCTTCCGGGCCTGAAGCTGGTGGCTGACGCCAATGCAACGCCGCCCATGGGCATTGCCGGTGTGGACATCATGGACAAGGGTGCACAGCGTCACGGCGCCGTGGTCTTTGGTGCCATCGGTTTTGGCGCGCTGAAGCTGGCCTTGCACCGTGCCTGCATTGCACGCCTGTTTGAGCAAAACGACCTGCGTCTGGACGCCAATGAAATCTACGCCATCGCCAAGACGATGGTCGGTTGATACAAGAGAGGACCTCATGCAATCGATGCCGGTACAACAGTTTCTGGATGAACTCGCAAGTGCGGCGCCCACCCCCGGTGGCGGTGGTGCGGCAGCCATCATGGGCGCCATGGGCGCAGCACTGGTTTCCATGGTGGCCAACCTCACCATTGGCAAGAAAGGCCATGAAGGCGTCGAGGATGAAATGAAGGCCCAGCTTGTCGCCTCAGAAGCGCTGCGAGCCCGTCTTACCGCCATGGTGGCCGACGATGTGGCGGCGTTCAATCAGTTGATGGGGGCCTATCGTCTGCCCAAGGAGACGGATGAGCAGAAAGCCCGGCGATCAGACGCCATCCAGGAAGGATTGAAGGAAGCCACGCGTGTGCCGTTGGCTTGTGCCAAGACCTGTGCCGAGGTGATTGCGATAGCCCAGCGCTCGGCCGAACATGGCAATCTCAACGTCATCAGCGACACGGGTGCCGGTGTGCTGGCGTTGCAGGCAGCCATGCGCAGTGCGGCGCTGAATGTCTACATCAACATTCCCAGCATCAGGGACCAGGCTTTTGTGGCGTCCGTTTCCCAGGAGCTTGAGGCATTGATGACCAAAAGCCTGCCCCTGACCGAAGCGGTGTACACCAAGGTCAGAAGCAGGATGGGCGGTTAAGTTCAGAAGCGGTTGTAGAGCCGCTGGATGGTTTCCTGCTGTTCCTGGATGACGGATTTGACCAGATCCCCGATGGAGAGCAGGCCCACGACGCGTCCATTGTTGACCACCGGCAGGTGACGCATGCGTTTTTCCGTCATGATGGTCATGCAGTCTTCCTGCGTTTGCTGCAGGGTGACGGTCACCACCGGCGAGACCATGATGTCGGAGACGGGCGTATCCATGGCGGTCTTGCCCATCAGGGCCACCTTGCGGGCATAATCCCGCTCCGAAAGAATGCCCACGAGCGCGTCGCCCTCCATGACGAGCAGGGCCCCCACATTTTTCTCGGATAGCAGCCGCAGTGCCTCGATCACCTTGGAATGAGGGCTGATCGACCAGAAACCTCCTGGTTTGGTGGCGAGCAGATCTTTGACGCTATTCATGAGGGCGCTCCTCCTCGAGTCAGCTGTTGACGTAATTTTCCAGGTGATGGATGGTGGCTTCCTGTTCCATGAGGGCATCCTTGACGATGTCGCCAATGGAAAGGATGCCAACCACACGCCCGTTGTCCACCACCGGCAGGTGGCGGACGCGGTGCGCAGTCATGAGCGCCATGCAATCTTCGCGGTTTTGTTGCGGGGTGACCGTCAGCACGGGCGAGGCCATGATGTCGGAGACCGGGGTTTCCACCGAGGTTCGCCCCAGCAGGGCCACCTTGCGCGCATAATCCCGTTCGGAAAGAATGCCCACAAGCCGGCCTTCCTGCATGACCATGAGTGCCCCTACATTCTTCTCGGCCATCATGCGCAGCGCCTCGATAATCTTGGCTTCGGGCGAAATGAAGCTGAGCTCTGACGCCCTTTTGTTTTTTATAAGCATTTTGACGCTATTCATTGTTGTTCCTCCTCTGGCAAGCTGTGGAGTTACAAGTTGGGGTAATTCGGACCGCTCCCCCCCTCGGGCACCACCCAGCGGATGTTTTGGGTGGGATCTTTGATATCGCAAGTCTTGCAATGAATGCAGTTCTGTCCGTTGATCTGCAGTCTCGGGGCAGCGCCGGCTTCCCGCACAATCTCGTAAACGGCGGCAGGGCAATACCGGCTTTCAGGACTATCATACACCCTTAGATTGGTTTTAATGGCAACCTCAGGGTGCTGCAGGGTCAGGTGGACGGGCTGGTCTTCTTCGTGCGCGGTATTGGTCAGGAAGACGGAGGAGAGACGGTCAAAAGTAATGCGGCCATCCGGCTTGGGGTAAGGGATGGGCGTGCAGGCTGCCGCTGGCTTGAGTTGCTGGTGGTCGGGCCGATGGCGCAAGGTCCAGGGGGCCCTGCCGCGAAACACCCAGGTGTCCAGTGCCGCATGGGCCATGCCGGCCCATAGCCCCCAGTGAAATCCGGGGCGGATGTTGCGCGCGTCACGCAGTTCTGCCCACAGCCAACTGGCTTTGAGTTGCTGCTCGTATGCCGTGCAGGGGTCCGAAGCCGCAGTGCCAGCCAGATGTGCTGCCAGGGCTTCGGCGGCCACCATCCCCGATTTGAGCGCCGTATGGCTGCCCTTGATTTTGGGTACGTTGAGAAACCCTGCGCCATCCCCGATCAGCAGCCCGCCCGGAAAGGTCAGCCGCGGAATGGATTGCCAGCCCCCTTCGCTGAGGGCACGGGCACCATAGGCGATGCGCCGTCCGCCCTCGAAAATGGGGCGGATGGCGGGGTGGGTTTTAAAGCGCTGGAATTCTTCAAAGGGGCTGAGATAAGGGTTCTGGTAGTCCAGGCCCACCACAAACCCCACCGACACCTGGTTATCGGCCAGGTGGTAGAGCCATGATCCGCCATAGGTGGCCTGGTCCAGGGGCCAGCCCACCGTATGGACCACACGGCCGGTGGCATGCTGGGCGGGATCGATTTCCCACAGTTCCTTGATACCCAGGCCATAGGTTTGCGGATTGCAGTCGCGGTTGAGTTCGAAGCGCTCCATGGCCAGGCGCGTGAGCGAGCCGCGGCAGCCTTCAGCCAGCACCGTCTGGCGTGCCAGCAGCGCCATGCCTCGCTGAAAACGGGGACCAGGGGCACCGTCACGGCCAATGCCCATGTCGCCAGTGGCTACGCCCACGACCTCGCCCTGGGCGCCATACAGGATTTCAGCGGCCGCAAATCCGGGGTAGATTTCAACCCCCAGGGCCTCGGCCTGGGCGGCCAGCCACTTGCAGAACTCACCCAGGCTGACGATGTAGTTGCCGTGGTTGCGCATGGCAGGCGGGGTGGGCAACGCCCATTGGCCCCGGGTTGTGAGGAAGAGAAAGCGGTCTTCGGTGACGGCAGTGTGCAGGGGGGCGCCACGCTTTTGCCAGTCGGGGAACAGTTCATTCAAGGCGCGCGGTTCCATGACGGCGCCCGAGAGAATATGGGCCCCCACCTCCGAGCCCTTTTCCAGCACGCACACCGACAGCTCGCGCCCTTCGGCTGCGGCAATTTGTTTGAGGCGAATGGCGCAACCGAGGCCCGCGGGGCCGGCGCCGACGATCACCACATCGTATGCCATGGATTCCCGCTCAGACATGGGATAAATTCCTTCGTGGAGTTGAATCCCTGGAATTATAATGGCTGCCATGCCACAAGGACATCCTGTTCACCACCAGTTTCTCGCGGTTGGTACCGGGGCCGCCCTGGGTTCGGTGCTGCGCTGGGCGTTATCCCTGGCGTTCAACCAACCGGGTGCACCCCTGCCGCTGGGCACCCTGGCGGCAAACTGCCTGGGCGGGTTTCTGGTGGGCGTGGCCATTGCCCTGTTTGAACATCACGGCGACTGGCCTCCCGCAGTCCGGCTTTTTTCCGTCACGGGTTTTCTGGGAGGGCTCACCACTTTCTCGACCTTTTCCGGAGAGTCCGTTGAGGCACTGATGGGAGCCAGCCCTGCAGCCGGCATGCTGGAAATCCTGGCGCATCTGGCCTCCAGCCTGCTGCTCACGGCGGTGGGCATCGGCCTTGTCAGTCGCTGGCTGGACAAGCCCCGCACGCTGCGCTAGTGCGCATTGAGCACCTCGCGCAGCGCATCGATGACTTCCGAAGCGGTCAATCCCATTGGTCCCAGACCCTGGGCCAGACAATGGTCCGCTGCTGCACCGTGGGCATAAACGGCGCACTGCAGGGCCTGAAGCGGTGACAACCCCTGGTCCGTCAGGGCGCCCAGGGCGCCCGCCAGGACGTCTCCCATTCCGGGGGCCGAAAGGCCGGCATTGCCGCTGGTGTTGATCCACCATTGTCCCTGCGGCGTGGCAATGACGCTGCCGCAGCCTTTCAACACCACCAGGGCCTGGTAACGACGCGCCAGCGCCAGTGCCGTGCGCACCCGGTGGGTGATGGCCGCCTCACCCATCAGGCGGCAGGCCTCAGCAGGATGCGGGGTGAGCAGCGTGGGGGCCGTGCGTTGGGCTACGCGCGCAGCGAGGTCGGGATGCGCTGCGATCAGGTTGAGGGCATCTGCATCCAGCACCAGTTTGACGGGCAGGGACAACGCCGCTGCAAGCAGCTGGGCTGCTTCGGTGGATTGGCCCAGACCGGGCCCCACCACCAAGGTGGTGAGGCGCGCCTCGTGCAGCAATGCCTGTGGGCCATGTACCATCAACTCGGGTTGGTGCAGCGAGATGAGGGCCCCGCTCAGCGCCTCGTCCAGTGGGGCCAGCCACACCCGTCCGGCGCCGCATTTGAGTGCGGCAACAGCTGCAAGGAGGGCCGCGCCAGCCATGCCCTGGGCGCCACCCAGAATGCCGACGGCACCAAACTGGCCCTTATGGGTATTGCGTGCGCGGGCGGGGAGGGCGCGCAGTATTGCCGGGCCATCCAGCAGCGCACCGCTGCCCGAGGCCGGCACGCCAAGGTCCAGCACGCTGATGGCGCCGCAGTGGTCAGGGCCGTCGGCTGTGTACAGTCCTGCCTTGGCAGCGATGAAGGTGAGGGTGTGGCTGGCCCGGATGGCGGCCCCCTGGGCGCGCCCGCTATCGCCATGCAGGCCGCTGGGGATGTCCAGGGCAACGACGGGGCACTGCAGCGCGGCGGTGCGCGCAATCCACTCGGCATGGCGGCCTTCGGGCGGACGGTTGAGACCGATGCCAAAGATGGCATCGACGACCAGCAGCGGCGTGGGGTGAGGCTGCCAGTCTGCAGCCACCGGTCCGCCAGCCTCCAGGTATTCGCGACGCGCGCGGGCGGCGTCGGCGGGAAGGCGCTGCGGATCGCCCGTAAAAACCACCGTGGTCGTGTATCCGCAGTGCAGCAATTCGCGCGCCACCACCCAGCCATCCCCGCCATTGTTGCCGGGGCCCGCCAGTACCAGGACGGGGCCAGGAACCGGAAAATGGTCCCGAATCCATGAGGTCGCCGTGTTGCCGGCACGATTCATCAGGGCATACGGGGACTGCGTCTGGAAAGCCAGGCTTTCAGCGGCGCGTATTTCATCCAGGGTGAGAAGATCCATCGTCGTCCACCGGAACCAAATCAAAAGGGCCATGGTCAATGCCTGCATGGCCAGTGATACCACCATGGAAAGCGTTGCACCCTTGTATACTACACTTCGGGGTGTGGGCGTGACTCGGCCCCGGGTTCGAGAAGAAGTTCATAAGGCCGGGAGTGGCATGACAGATCGTGAGATCGACCAGAAGCTGGTCGAGCGGGCCCAGGCAGGAGACAAGCGGGCCTTTGGAATGCTGGTGGCTAAATACCAACGCAAGCTGGCGCGCCTGGTGGGCCGACTGGTGCGTGATCCGGCAGAAGCCGAAGACGTGACCCAGGATGCCTTCATCAAGGCCTATCGGGCGTTGAGCGCCTTTCGTGGGGACAGCGCATTTTATACCTGGCTCTACCGCATCGGGGTCAATACCGCCAAGAATTATCTGGTGGCGCAGGGGCGTCGTGTGCCCACCCATACCGCCGCAGACAACGAAGAAGCAGAGAATTTTGATGGTGGTGGATTGTTGCGTGACGTCAACACCCCCGAGGCCGAGCTCATGAGCCGGCAGATCGTCGAGACCGTCAATGCCAGCATGGATGCCCTGCCCGAAGAGCTGCGCACGGCCATCCGCCTGCGCGAAATTGAAGGGTTGAGTTATGACGAGATCGCCTCGCTGATGAATTGTCCCATCGGGACGGTGCGTTCCCGGATTTTCAGGGCCCGGGAAGCCATTGCGGAGCGGTTGCGGCCGCAACTGGACGTATCAAAAGACAGGAGATGGTAATGAATCGCGAACACCTATCCGCCATGATGGATGGCGAACTGGATCCATCACTCGAAGCCACGGTGCTGGCCCGGATGAAGGACGAAGACGACCTGGCCGGGGTGTGGAACGAGTACCACCTCATCGGAGACGTGTTGCGCGAAAAGGGCATCGGCGACGTCCGGGTGGGCCAGCGCGTGGCAGAAGCGTTGCTGGCCGAGCCCACGGTCCTGGCTCCCGGGCGGCTGCGTGCGCCGGCATCACCCGCACGCTGGCTGGCCGTGGCCGCCGCCGTGGCCGCCGTGGCCGTCTCCACCTGGACCCTGCAGCGCCCCGATGCACCCTCCAGTCCCGTGGTGGCCCGTACCGAGGCGCCAGCCGAGGTGTCGGTGGCTTCTACACAGACCGCAGAGGCCGAGCACTATGTGGCCATGCACCGGCAATGGTCACCCCTGTCCGGTTTTCAAACGGTGGATTACGCCGCAGGCACCGTCGCATCGCGATGAAGGCGCATCTGAAACACACCGTCCTTGGGCTGCTGTTGCTGCCCATGCTGGTTTGGGCTGAAGGCCCCAATGCCGCCGACATGCAAGACGAACTGCTGGCCCAGTTGGCCAGGGCCGCGCAGCAGCTTTCCTATGCGGGCATTTTCGTGTTTCAGCATGACGGGCGCATGGAAGCCTCGCGCGTCATCCATGGCTTCGATAATGGCCAGGAGCGCACCAAAATCGACACGCTCGATGGACCGCCGCGCGAAATCATTCGCGCCAACGAAGAGCTGCGCTGTTATTTTCCCGATGCGCGTTCCATCCGCCTGGAGCGGGGTCCGGGCAGGCGCTTCTTTCCGGCCCTGATTGCCCCTCCCTTTCAAAATTACCGCGACAACTACGACATCAGCATCGTGGGGGTGGATCGGGTTGCGGGGCATGACTGTCAGGTCATTGCGCTGCGTCCGCGCGACAACCTGCGTTTTGCCCACCAGTTTTGCGCCGACCTGCCCACTAACCTCCTGCTGAAGGAAGTAACGCTGGGCCCCCACGGCGAGCCCATCCAGATGTCGGTGTTTACTGAAATCACCATCGGGGCACATGCCGATCCCGCCCAGTTCAAGCCTGCCTACACAGACACTTCCGACTGGCGCGTAGACAACGTGCCCATCACGGGTCCGCAGAAGGAGGGTAGCGGCTGGAGTGTGGCCAATGTGCCGCCCGGGTTTCACAAGATCATCGAAGTCCGCCGTTCCATTCCGGGACACGCCGGGGGCATGACCCATCTCGTGTATTCGGACGGCCTCGCCAGCATCTCGGTCTTCATTGAACCCGCAGATGGCCCGCCGCGCCCGATGCGCATCGAATCCCTGCGCAGTTCGCTCAGTTATTTTTCGTCGCGCACTGCCGATCAACAAATCACCGTCGTCGGTGAAGTTCCTCTGGCCTCTGTGACGCAGATGGGCCAATCCGTCATCAATCTTCGGAGCAGTCATCCATGAAGCGTGTCGTTCTTGCTGTGGTTTTTGGGTTATGGACCTGGTGGGCACAGGCAGAAAGCCTGCCCGACTTTACGGATCTCGTGGAAAAGCAGGCAGCCACGGTGGTCAACATCAGCACCACCACCAACGCGCACCCTGTGGCCAACAATAATGGCGCGCCGTCCTTGCCGCAGGAAAACGATCCCATGTTCGATTTCTTCCGGCGCTTTGGCATTCCCATGATGCCCGGCGGCCCCGGGCAGCAGGGAGCCCCGATACCCGAATCGCACGCCATGGGTTCCGGGTTCATCGTCAGCCAGGACGGTTACATCCTCACCAACAGCCATGTGGTGCAGGGTGCGGACGAGGTGCTGGTGACGCTGCAGGACAAGCGGGAATTCAAGGCCAGGGTCATCGGCGTGGACCGCAAGACGGACGTGGCCGTGCTCAAGATCGATGCTTCGGGATTGCCCGCGGTCAAGATTGGCGATTCCAGCAAGGTCAAGGTGGGCGAGTGGGTTGTGGCCATCGGTTCACCGTTCGGTTTTGAGAGCACGGTCACCAAAGGCATCGTCAGCGCCAAGGGTCGCTCGCTGCCGCAGGAAACCCTGGTGCCTTTCATCCAGACGGATGTGCCCATCAATCCCGGCAATTCGGGTGGGCCCCTGTTCAACATGAAAGGCGAGGTAATTGGCATCAACTCGCAGATCTACAGCCGCACGGGCGGTTTCATGGGGTTGTCCTTTGCCATTCCCATCGACGTGGCACTGCAGGTATCCGACCAGCTGCGCACCAATGGCAAGGTCAGCCGCGGCTGGCTTGGCGTGGTCATCCAGGAAGTGACCAAGGAACTGGCCGATTCCTTCGGGCTGGGCAAGCCCCGGGGCGCGCTCGTGGTTTCTGTGCAGAAGGGCGCACCAGCTGACAAGGCGGGCATCCATGTGAGCGACATCATCCTGCGCTTTGATGGCAAGCCCATCAACACCCAGGAAGACCTGCCGCGCGTGGTGAGCGGTGCCAAGGCCGGATCGAAGGTCACCGTGCAGGTCTGGCGCAAGGGAGCCCCGCTGGATGTATCGGTGGTGGTGGGTGAGATGCCGGCTGACAAAACGGCACAAAATGAAGCAACGCCGGGCAAGCGGCATCCAGCCGGAGCCTCGGGCAAGCTGGGGCTGGCCCTGGCCGATCTTTCAGCCGAGCAGCGCAAGGAACTGGACATCGCCAGCGGCGTGCTGGTGGAAGATGCCAGCGGTGCGGCGGGCAAGGCTGGTTTGCAAAACGGCGACGTGATCCTGTCCATCAACAACAGCGAAGTGCATTCGGTGCAGGAGTTCAACCAGGTGCTGTCGCATCTGGACCCCAAGAAAATGCTGGCGCTGCTCGTCAAGCGCGGGGACAACGCCCAGTTCATGACGCTCAAGCCCGAGTGAGCCCGGTGCATTTCACCCTCTACAGCCGCAGTTATTGTCACCTCTGCCATGACATGATTGCAGCCCTCGAGTCGGCGCGCGCCACCCGGGACTTTCGCTTCGAGGTGGTGGATGTGGAGGACAGCCCCGATCTCGAAGCGCGCTTTGGCCTGAAGGTGCCCCTGCTGATGGCGGGAGAGCACGAGATTTTTCATTACCATTATCAGGAAGCGTTGCTGGATGCCGCCTTGCAGCTGGGGTCGGAAGATCGCGCTGCAAGGACGGCGTAATTCGTCTAGAATGCTGGTTTTAAGGGCTTTTTGGCCCCCCAACCTGTCAAAAGGGCATCCCGGGATGCCCTTTTTTGCGTAACGCCATGAACCTGATCCGAAATTTCTCCATCATCGCGCACATCGACCACGGCAAATCCACCCTGGCGGACCGCTTCATCCAGCTTTGCGGCGGCCTGTCCGACCGGGAAATGGAATCCCAGGTGCTGGACAGCATGGATCTGGAACGCGAGCGGGGCATCACCATCAAGGCCCAGACGGCCGCCCTGCATTACAAGGCGCGCGATGGCCAGATTTACAACCTCAACCTGATCGACACGCCCGGACATGTGGACTTCTCTTACGAGGTGTCGCGCTCGCTGGCGGCCTGTGAAGGGGCCGTCCTGGTGGTGGATGCCTCGCAAGGGGTGGAGGCGCAGACAGTGGCCAACTGCTATACCGCCATCGAACAGGGCATCGAGGTGGTTCCCGTCCTCAACAAGATTGACCTGCCCTCGGCTGAACCCGAGCGGGTGATCACAGAGATCGAGGACATCATCGGTATCGATGCCCATGAGGCCTTGCGGGTCAGCGCCAAGACCGGGGAAGGCATTGCCGACGTCCTGGAGGCCGTCATCGCGCGCGTGCCCGCGCCCCAGGGCCGTCTGGATGCGCCACTCAAGGCCCTCATCATCGACTCCTGGTTTGACAACTATGTGGGTGTGGTCATGCTGGTACGGGTCGTGGATGGCGTGCTGCGTCCCAAGGACAAGCTGTTGTTCATGTCCACCCAGACCACCTACCTGTGCGAGCAAGTGGGTGTGTTCACACCCAAATCCCTGCAACGCGACAGCCTTTCGGCGGGGCAGGTGGGCTTCGTCATCGCCGGCATTCGCGAACTG
Organism: Ferrovaceae bacterium; assembly: GCA_027311025.1. Classification (GTDB taxonomy): domain Bacteria; phylum Pseudomonadota; class Gammaproteobacteria; order Burkholderiales; family Ferrovaceae; genus JAJZRV01. Next base: position 13,157 of record DAICZS010000022.1, on the reverse strand, counting down.
CACGCGGCGCGTGTGGGCGATACGCTCACCCTGGCGCAGAATCCTGCAACGGAAGCCCTTCCAGGATTCAAGGAAATCAAGCCGCAGGTTTTTGCCGGACTCTATCCGGTAGAGACCAACCAGTATGATGCGCTGCGCGACGCACTGGAAAAGCTCAAGCTCAACGACGCCTCGCTGCAGTACGAGCCTGAAACCTCGCAGGCCCTGGGCTTTGGTTTTCGCTGCGGGTTTCTCGGGCTGCTGCACATGGAGATCGTGCAGGAGCGCCTTGAACGCGAATACGACATGGACCTCATTACCACGGCGCCCACCGTGGTCTACCAGGTGGTGCTGCGGGATGGCACGGTGGAAGAGATCGAGAACCCCTCGCGCATGCCCGATCCGTCAAAGATCGAAGAGATTCGCGAACCCATCATCACGGCCACCATGCTGCTGCCGCAGGATTATGTGGGCCCTGTCATCACCCTGTGCAACCAGAAGCGCGGGGTACAGGTGGACATGCAGTATTCGGGCCGCCAGGTGGTCCTGACCTACGAGATGCCGCTCAATGAAGTGGTGATGGATTTTTTCGATCGCCTGAAGTCCGTCAGCCGCGGCTATGCCTCGCTGGATTACGAGTTCAAGGAATTCCGTGCCTCCGACCTCGTCAAGCTCGACATCCTCATCAACGGCGAAAAGGTGGATGCGCTCTCGCTGGTGGTGCACCGCTCCAGCAGCCTGTATCGCGGACGCGAGCTGGCCTCGCGCATGCGCGAGCTTATTCCCCGCCAGATGTTTGACGTGGCAGTGCAGGCCGCCATCGGCTCGCACATCATTGCGCGCGAAAGCATCAAGGCCCTGCGCAAAAACGTGCTGGCCAAGTGTTACGGTGGCGACATTTCGCGCAAGCGCAAGCTGCTGGAAAAACAGAAGGCCGGTAAAAAGCGCATGAAGCAGGTAGGTAGCGTGGAAATTCCTCAGGAGGCGTTCCTCGCCATCCTGCAAGTGGAGAGCAAATGATGGATCTTTTCAAGCTGGGGCTGGTGGGTCTTGCCGTCACCCTTCCAATCGTTCTGTGGGACCTTTTTTCAAAGCGTCCCAGGGGGCCTCAGGATCCACATGCCGGTTGGGTGCAGACGGCATGGCTGGTGATGCTGGTGTGCGCCTTCGGCCTCCTGCTCAAGGTCACGGGGTTTTCTGAAATCCTGCTGGCGGCCAGCGTCCTGACCGGGCTCGTGGTGATGTGGGACTGGCTGCGCCGGCGCCGTAGCGGCATCGGGGCCCCGGTCGCCCACAGTACCTGGGTGGAAATTTCACGGAGTTTTTTCCCCGTCATCCTGGTGGTGTTCCTGGTCCGCTCGTTCATGTTCGAGCCGTTCAAGATTCCTTCAGGCTCCATGATTCCCACCTTGCGCATTGGCGATTTCATTCTGGTGAACAAGTACACCTACGGCATCAGGCTGCCGGTGACCAACCATGCGGTGATCACGATCAACCACCCGCAACGCGGCGAGGTGATGGTCTTCAAGTATCCCGAAGACCCTTCAACCAACTACATCAAGCGCGTGGTGGGCGTACCGGGCGATACCGTGGTGTATGAGGGCAAGCACCTCAGCATCAACGGGCAGCCGGTTTCCACCACGGCCGACGGTACATTCACTGACGTGGAAGAATCGCTCAATTACGCCAGCTTCGACCGTTTTCAGGAAAAGCTGGGCGATCATACGCACAGCATCATCACCGTGGACCAGCAACCGCCCATCTTTTTGAGCCAGGTGCGCGACTTTCCGGATCGTTCCGCCTGCCTGTACAACGCCGAAGGTTTTGCCTGCAAGGTGCCGGCGGGGCATTATTTCATGATGGGGGATAACCGCGACCGCAGTTCGGACAGCCGATACTGGGGTTTTGTGCCGGAGGACAACATCGTGGGCAAGGCTGTGCTGGTATGGATGAATTTTCATGATTTCAGCCGCATCGGCACGGTGGTCCACTAGCCTTCATGACACGCACGGATGACACGCGGGCACGCGAACTGGGTGAGCGGATTGGCTACACTTTCCAGTCCGGTGCGTTGGCGCTCGAGGCCCTGACGCATCGCAGCCGTGCCGTGCGCAACAACGAACGCCTTGAATTTCTGGGTGACAGCGTGCTCAACCTGGTGGTGGCGCAAATCCTGTTCGACCGCCATCCCCAGTTGCCCGAAGGTGAACTGAGCCGCATCCGTGCAGGGCTTGTCAATCGCGAGGCGCTGCTGCAGATTGCGCAGAAATTGCGCCTGGGAGAATTGCTGCGCCTGGGCGAGGGCGAACTCAAAAGCGGCGGGGGCGGGCGGCCCTCCATCCTGGCCGATGCCGTGGAAGCCGTGCTGGGCGCCGTATTCCGCGATGGCGGGTTCGCCGCAGCTGAGGCCGTCATCCGTCATCTGCTGGCCCCCATGATGGATGACATCGACCTCATCACCGCCCCCAAGGATGCCAAGACCAGCCTGCAGGAATGGCTGCAGGCCCGACATCGGCCCCTGCCGCGCTACCAGTTGCTGGAGACCCGGGGTGAAGCCCATGACCAGACCTTTCGCGTGCAATGCATCATGGACGACCTGTCGCTGACCACCGAGGCTGAAGGCAAGAGCCGGCGCATGGCAGAACAGCTGGCTGCACAACGGGCCCTGGAAAAGTTGCCGGAGGGTGGCGCATGACCCGCTGCGGCACCATCGCCATCGTCGGACGGCCCAATGTGGGCAAATCCACGCTGCTCAACCATCTGGTGGGACAAAAGCTCAGTATCACCTCGCGCAAGCCGCAGACCACGCGCACGCGCATCAAGGGCATCGTGACGCAGGACGACACCCAGTACGTGTTTGTGGACACCCCCGGTTTCCAGACCCGCTACGGCAATGCCCTCAACCGGGCCATGAACCGCTCGGTGCTGAGCACGCTTCAGGATGTGGATGTGGTGTTGATGGTGATCGAGGCCCTGCGCTGGGGGGCGGCCGACCAGCAGGTACTGGATCGCATTCCCGACAACGTCAGGCCCTTGCTGGTCATCAACAAGGTGGATCAGGTCAAGCCGCGTTCGCTGTTGCTGCCCTACCTGCAGGAACGGGCAAAGGAAGCCCGCTTTGACGCGGTGATTCCGTTGAGTGCGCGTCAGGACAAGGATTTTTCAGGACTGATGCAGGAAATCCAGAAGCGCCTGCCCGAAGCGCCGTTCATGTACGACGCGGACGACCTGACCGACAGCAGCGAACGCTTTCTTGCTGCCGAATTCATTCGTGAGCAGTTGTTTCGCCTGTTGGGTGAAGAGCTGCCTTACGCCACCATGGTGCAGATTGACCAGTACCAGCAGGAAGGGCGGCTGCATCGCATTCATGCCACCATCGTGGTCGATACCGACAATCAGAAAGCCATTGTGATCGGGCATCAGGGCGAAAAGCTCAAGGCCATCGGCACCAAGGCACGAAAGGAAATCGAGACGCTGGTGCAGGGCAAGGTTCACCTCGAACTGTGGGTCAAGGTGCGCGGAGGTTGGGCTGATGACGAGCGCGCCTTGAAGCAATTGGGATATGACCTCTGAACGCCACCTGGCGACGGCAGAACCGGCTTTCGTGCTGCATAGCACCCCGTGGCGCGAAACCAGCCTGATCGTTGAACTCCTGACCGCACACCATGGGCGCGTGCCGCTGATCGCCAAGGGGGTACGTCGTCCCCGTTCGGCGCTGCGCGGCCTGATGCAGCCCTTCCAGCCGCTGCTGGTGAGCTGGTTTGGCAACGGCGAGCTGCGTACCCTGAAAAACGCGGAATGGCAGGGGGGCTTGCCGCTGTTGCAAGGCAGTGCCCTGTTTTGCGGGTTTTACCTCAACGAGCTGCTGGTGCGCCTGTTGGGGCGTGATGATCCCCATGATGACCTGTTTCTGGTGTACCAGACCGCGCTGGCGCGACTCGCCGCCGCTGAACCGTTCGAGCCCGTGCTGCGCGCTTTTGAAGTGGCGCTGCTGCGCGAGCTGGGTTACGCCCTGCAACTGGAGCGCGAGGCAGACACGGGGGCGCCCATCGTGGCTGAGGGGCAGTATCGCTTCGAGCACGAGCGCGGCGCCATCCGGGTCGTGGAGGCGAGCGGTAATGCAGTACAATTCGCAGGAAAAACCCTGCTCGACATGGCTCAGTCGCGTTACGACGATCCGGTCACCCTGGTTCAGAGCAAACAGTTGATGCGACAGTTGCTGGGGCATCATCTGGGATATCAGGACTTGCATACCCGGCGCATCATTCAGGAGCTACCTTCGCTGTGATTCAACTGGGCGTTAACATCGATCATATTGCCACCCTGCGCCAGGCGCGCGGAACCCGCTATCCCAGCCCGGTACAGGCAGCGCTGCTGGCTGAATACGCCGGTGCCGACGCCATCACGCTGCACCTGCGCGAGGACCGGCGCCATATCCAGGACCGCGACCTGGAAATTCTGCGCGAGGTGCTGTCCACGCGGATGAATCTGGAAATGGCCGTCACTGACGAGATGCTGGCCATCGCCCTCAAGACGCGTCCCCATGATGCCTGCCTCGTGCCGGAGCGGCGCCAGGAAATCACCACGGAAGGCGGTCTGGACGTGGTCGCTCATTTCGAACGCGTCAGGAAGGCCTGCCAGATTCTGGGAGATGCCGGCATCCGCGTGTCGCTGTTCATCAACGCAGACCAGGCCCAGATCGATGCGGCCCAGGCTGCAGGGGCCGCAGCGGTTGAGCTGCACACCGGACATTACGCCGAACTGGAAACCGAAGCGCAACAAAAGGTCGAGCTGGAGCGCCTGCGCACGGCAGCCGATTACGGCACCAGCCTGGGGCTGCGCGTCAATGCGGGACACGGACTCAATTACCACAACACGCGCCCGGTGGCGGCGCTGGCCAACCTGCGCGAACTCAACATTGGCCATGCCATCGTGGCACAGGCCCTGTTCGTGGGGTGGGAATCGGCCGTGCGCGAAATGAAGACGCTCATCACGAGCGCCGTTGCCGTTTCATGATCATCGGTATCGGGGTGGATACCGTGCAGGTACGCCGCATTCGCGAGGCCCTGAATCGCCACGGCACGCGCTTTGCAGAAAAACTGCTGACGCCGCTCGAATTGCAGCGCTTCAACGTCCATGGCCAGCCGGCCCGTTATCTTGCCAAGCGTTTTGCCGTCAAGGAGGCGTTTTCCAAGGCCATGGGCACGGGCATCCGCAGCCCGGTCACCTGGCGCAAAATTGGTACCGCCCATGATGAAAACGGGGCGCCCATCATCGCCATGCACCCCGACCTGCAGGCGTTTGCACAGGCGCGCGGGGTGACGCATACCCATGTTTCGGTGACGGATGAAGAACATCACGCCGTGGCATTCGTGATCCTGGAGCGTCTGTGATCGGCCCGGTGATGCTGGACATTGCGGGCCTGCGTCCGGATGCAGCCGAATGCGCGCTCATCAGCCAGCCGCTGGTGGGGGGGCTGATCCTGTTTTCGCGCAATTTCCAGTCTGCAGACCAGCTTGAGGCACTGACCGCCGAGTTACATGACCTCAAGCCCGGACTTCTCATCGCGGTGGACCACGAGGGTGGACGGGTGCAGCGTTTTCGCAGTGGTTTTACCGAACTGCCCCCGATGGCTGCACTCGGCCGGGCCTTTGATGCCGATCGTGGGCAGGCGTTGCGCCAGGCTGAGGCGGCAGGATTCGTGCTGGCCTGGGAGCTGCGCCGGCATGGGGTGGACCTCTCTTTCACACCGGTACTGGATGTGGACCATGGGCGCAGTGCCGTCATCGGTAACCGCGCTTTCCACGGCGATCCTGAGGTCGTGGCATTGCTGGCTGCCGCGCTCAGCAGGGGTCTGCGTGCCGCCGGGTTTGCTGCCGTGGGCAAGCATTTTCCGGGGCATGGGTTTGTCGAGGCGGATTCGCACCACGACCTGCCCGTGGATCCGCGTGATCTCAACGCGCTGGAACAGTGCGACATGGTTCCCTTCCGGCGCCTGATTGCCGAGGGCCTCGAGGGCATCATGCCGGCCCACATCCTGTATCCGGCCATTGATGCACAACCCGCAGGTTTTTCAGTCTTCTGGTTGCAGCGCATGCTGCGCGGCAACCTTGGTTTTGACGGCGTGATCTTCAGCGATGACCTTTCCATGAAGGGCGCCCTGGGTGCCGGAGCACCCGCTGAGCGCGCGCATGCGGCACTGGCGGCAGGCTGCGACATGGTGTTGCTGTGCAATGATGCGCCAGCGGCACAGCAGCTGGTGAAGGGCCTTGAAGGCTTTCAGTCGCCAGCGGACAGCCAGCGCCGGCTGGCTAGCCTCGTACCCCGGCCGCTTGCCGCGCGGCAGGCCCTGGAAACCCGCCATCAAGAGGCGCTGGCCTTGTTGCGGACGTTGCCGACATGAGTCTGGGCCATCATCACCATCATCATCATCGCAAAACCCGCCATGAGGCGCACCGGCACCACGATCCGGCCGGGCATTTTCATCATGCCGAGCGTCCCCATACTACCCGCACCATGCTCTGGGCCCTGCTGTTTACGGCTGCCTTTGCCGTCGTGGAAGCCCTGACGGGCTGGTGGTCCGGTTCGCTCGCCCTGATCTCCGACGCAGGACACATGGTGTCTGATGCACTCTCCCTGGGGCTGGGCACCTTTGCCGTGTGGATCGGCAACCGCCCCCCTACACAACGCCACAGCTACGGCCTGCAACGGGCCGAGGTGATTGCCGCCCTGCTCAACGGATTGCTGTTGCTGGCGGTGATCTCGGGCATCGTGTTCGAGGCCATCATGCGCATCAATACGCCCACCCCGGTCAGCGGGCTGCCCGTCATACTGGTGGCCTTTCTGGGCCTCGTGCTCAACGGGGTCAACGGCTGGATGTTGTCGCGCATGGAGCAGGGCCTCAACACCCGTGCTGCCATGATTCACGTCATCGGCGATTTTCTGGGTTCAGTGGCAGCACTGCTGGCAGGGATCATCGTCTGGTGGACGGGCTGGATGCCCATCGACCCCATTCTGTCCCTGGTAGTGGCAGCGCTAATGCTGTATTCCACCGTACGCATCCTGACAGAGTCCATCCATGTCCTGATGGAAGGCGTGCCTGACACAGTATCGCTGCATGAGGTGGGTGAGAAACTGGCTACCATCGAAGGAGTCAGTTCTGTCCATGACCTGCATATCTGGACGCTGGCATCGGGCATGCTTGCACTCTCGGCCCATCTGGAACTGGATAACCTGGCCTCCTGGCCTGGCGTACTGGAACGCACGCTCAACATGCTCAGCCATGAGCATGGCATTGAGCACGTGACCCTGCAGCCCGAAGTGCGCCAGTCCACATGACAACTGCTGCCCCCTTCGATCCTGCCTGTCGCCGGTGTCATCGGCTGGCAACGTTTCTGGACGAGGTGTCGCGCAGGCATCCCGACTACTTCGCCGCACCCATTCCTTCCTTTGGTGACCCCGCCGCTGCATTCCTGGTGGTGGGTCTTGCCCCGGGCATGCATGGGGCCAACCGCACCGGACGACCGTTTACCGGGGACCATGCGGGATTGCTGCTCTACCAGTCGCTTTTTGATGCCGGCTTCAGCAACCAGCCCGACGGACTCGACCCTGCGGACAACCTGACGCTGCGCAATTGCCGCATCACCAATGCCGTGCGCTGCCTGCCGCCGGCCAACAAGCCCATGCCCGAGGAAGTGCGCCAGTGCAACGACTATTTGCACGACGAGCTGAGCGCATCGCCGACTCCCCGCGTCATCCTGGCGCTGGGCCAGATTGCCCATCAGGCCGTGCTGCACGCCTACCGGCTGCGCCTCAAGGATTACCCCTTTGGCCATGGCGCACGGCATGAACTTCCCTCGGGGCAACGGCTGCTCGACAGCTATCATTGCAGCCGTTACAACACCCAGACCCGGCGGCTGACTGCCGCCATGTTCGCCCAGGTCATGAACGAAGCGCGCGCGCTTGTTGAAGGTGACGCCGCACCCGCGCCATGACGGGCGATTTTGACCTGGCAGCGTTTCTCAAAACGCTGCCTAACCAGCCGGGCGTGTACCGCATGCTCAATGCGGCTGGCGAAGTGATTTATGTGGGCAAGGCACGCGACCTCAAACGCCGCGTCAGTTCCTATTTCCAGAAAACGCACGACAACCCGCGCACGCATCTCATGGTGTCGCAGATTGCCAGGGTGGAAATCACGCTGACGGGTTCCGAGGCTGAGGCGCTGCTGCTGGAGGGCAATCTCATCAAGGGGCTGTTGCCCCGCTTCAACGTGCTGTTCAAGGATGACAAGAGTTATCCGTACATCCAGCTGACTGCTCATCCCTTTCCGCAAATCCGCCTGTACCGCGGCATGCTGGATGAGCGCCACCAGTATTTCGGTCCGTATCCCAATGCGTGGGCTGCGCGCGAAGTCATCAACCATCTGCAGAAACTGTTTCGCCTGCGCACCTGCGAGGATGCCGTTTTCAGGAATCGTTCACGGGCCTGTTTGCTCCACCAGATCGAGCGCTGTTCGGCACCTTGCGTGGGAGCCATCGCGCAGGCGCAGTATGGCGCCGACATCGAGAATGCGCGGCGATTTTTGGGTGGCCATGAAAGCGAGGTACTGGACGACTTGCGCGTGTCCATGCAAAACGCCTCTGATGCCCTGGACTTCGAGACTGCTGCCCATTACCGCGACCGCATTGCCCTGATGCAACAGGTGTTGTCCAAGCAGTCCGTGTCCTCCACCACCCATGGGCGGGACGTGGATGTGATTGCCATTCACCGAGACGCCCAGGCAGTGGCGCTCAATCTCGTGATGATCCGGGGTGGGCGGCATCTGGGCGATAAGACGCTTTTTCCGCAAAACGCCGAAGGCGTGGATGAGCAGACCATCGTGGAAGCCTTCATGGCCCAGCATTACACCGACAATCCCATTCCTGCGGTACTCATCACCAATGCACCGCTGGACCAGGAGGGCATTGCCGCGATGCTGGGTCTGCGTGCCGGGCGCACGGTCCATGTGGTGCTGCGTCCCCACGGCGAGCGCCGGGCCTGGCTGCAGGGCGCCCAGCAGAATGCCCGCTTTGCCCTGGAACAGCGGCGTGCCCAGCAGACGGCCCAGGGCGTGCGCGTGGCGGCCTTGCAGGAGGCGCTGGAACTGGCCACGCCGCCGCTGCGCATGGAATGCTTTGACATCAGTCACACCATGGGCGAGGCAACGGTGGGCTCGTGCGTGGTATTTGAAAACGGGCAGCCGTTCAAGGACGACTACCGCCGCTACAACATCACCGGCATCACGCCAGGTGACGACTATGCGGCAATGCGTGACGTGCTGGAGCGGCGCTACAAAAAACTCATGGCAGGAGAGGGCAAATTACCCGACCTGATCCTGATCGATGGCGGGCGTGGGCAGCTCAATGCCGCCATGGCCATCCTGGGCGAGTTGGGCGTTCGCGACATTCCGATCGTGGGAATTGCCAAAGGGGAGGGGAGAAAGCCGGGCCTGGAAGCGCTTATTTTTCCCGAAGCAGGCAAAAGCCTGCACCTGCCCATGGACCACCCGGGCTTTCATCTGCTGCAGGCCATTCGCGACGAGGCGCACCGTTTTGCCATCACCGGACACCGGGCCCGACGCGGCAAGGCGCGCACGCATTCCACGCTGGAAGACGTGGCTGGCGTGGGGGCCAAGCGGCGCCAGAAGCTGCTGGCCCAATTTGGCGGGTTGCGCGGGGTGCAGAATGCCAGCATCGAGGATCTGGCTGCGGTGGCAGGCATCGGCCTTGCCCTGGCGCGCAAAATATATCAGCAGCTTCATTGAACAGGTAGAATGCGGACCATGGTCTTCAATATTCCCAATGTTCTCACCCTGATCAGGCTGGCCCTGATTCCACTGTTCGTGGGTGTGATGTATTTTCCCGACCACTGGTTGTCCGTTCCCAATGCGGGGTTGACGGCCGCCGGTATTTTTGTGGCGGCAGCCATCACCGATGCCTTTGATGGTTACCTGGCACGCCGCCTGAACCAGACCACAGCGTTTGGCGCCTTTCTGGACCCCGTGGTGGACAAGCTGATGGTCATGGCGGCGTTGATTGTGCTGGTTGACCTGCAACGGGCACCTTCCGTGCTGGCCCTGGTGATCATCGGTCGCGAAATTGCCATTTCGGCCCTGCGCGAATGGATGGCACGCATTGGCAAAAGCGCCAATGTGGCCGTTTCAACCCTGGGCAAGATCAAGACCACGGCGCAGATGATTGCCATTCCCTTCCTGCTCTACGACAAATGGCTGTTTGGTGTGATTCCCTGCCACTGGATCGGCTCTTTTTCCTTGTGGGTGGCTGCAGCCCTAACCCTGGTGTCCATGGTTTACTACCTGCGGGTGGCGGTGAAGGTGGGGGCAGTGTGACCATGCGCGCCGATATTAGGGAAATAATTTGACGAGTTCTTACAGCCCCGTTAAAATAATGGACTTCGTGCGGGAGTAGCTCAGTTGGTAGAGCGCAACCTTGCCAAGGTTGAGGTCGCGAGTTCGAGACTCGTCTCCCGCTCCACTTTTCCAGGGGAAAATGGCCAGTACATTTTCCCCTTTCAGTTTCTAAACCTTCGCAGTACAAACACCCCAAGGCGGGGTGGCAGAGTGGTCATGCAGCGGCCTGCAAAGCCGTCTACGCCGGTTCGATTCCGACCCCCGCCTCCACATCTCACTTTCACGGGTGGGCAATGAGTTTTTCTGCCACCAGTGTGGCGTGAACTGCCGGGCGTGCCGCGACCCGATCCATGTAGGCTGACAGCATTGGCATGGATGAAAGATCGAGCTTGACGTGCTTTGCCCAACTGAGAACCGTGTACAGATAGGCATCCGCCACCGTGAAATCTTCACCCATCAAATAGCTTCTGCCTTCTAGATGCCTGGCAACAATTTCAAGCCGTCTGTTGAGTAGTTCTCTGACCATTGACTTCCAGTCGTCTGGTGCCTTTGGGTTGAACAGCGGCGAAAAGGACTTGTGCAGTTCGGTGGAAATGAAATTCAGCCATTCTTGCAGGCGATAGCGTTCCAGCGTTCCTGCGGGCGCGGCGAGTTTCTTTTGCGGGACCAAATCGGCCAGATACTGAACAATCGCCGGACCTTCGGTCAGCAGCTGGCCGTTGTCCAGTTCAAGCGTAGGAACGTACCCTTTGGGGTTAATTTTCCAGTAGTCAGCGCCATGCTCGGTTTTCTTGGCCGCCAGATTCACTTTTTCGAGGTCGAAGGCAAGGCCGGATTCGGCCAGGACGATATGCGGGGAAAGTGAACAGGCACCGGGGCTATAGTAGAGCTTCATTCCGTCTTCTCCTCAATATTTTCACCAGCTTTGAATATACCAAGAAAGTGAAAGCAGGATTTCATCAAAGTCTGTTAATCGGCCATTGCTGTCGTTCAGCCAGGAGCCTGGCTTGGTCCGGAATGCTTCAGTCAACGGCCCTTTGATGACGAATCACTTTGAGCGTCAGCTATTCGCTTCAGCGTACGCGTACTTTGTGCCCAATGCGGACGTACAAATTTCACGAAAGCAGACCAATTCTGCCAGTAGGTGTATTTTGCTTGAAGGCTTCTGCATCTATTTCTACAGCAGTCATTTGCGATGTATCAGTTTTCACATTCGTGCTTATCATTCCTTGTAATGAGGAATTCTTGGTGCCATTTCACCCTCAAGACATAGTCATATGACTAGGCGTTACTCATAGGCACCGTGTCAGATCGAAATGGAGTCCGCTCCACGTACCAAAACTCGTCTTTCAATCAAGGTCCTTCAGACATTTCTGTGGGTAAGTAGTACGCTTTCACGCACAGTCTGTAAGGAGGATGTGCGATGGAAAGCGTTGAACTGTACCGGCAATTGCTTGGGCTGACGGCGCCCTGGACGGTGGAGCGGGTCGAATTGGATATAGTGCAGCAACAGGTGGCGGTTCATGTGGGGCACCCGGCAGGCCAGCGGTTTGCCTGCCCTGAGTGTGGGCAAGAGTTGGGGGTTTACGACCATCAGGCCGAACGGGTATGGCGCCACCTGGATAGCTGCCAGTTTTTGACCTATCTGCACGCACGGCCGCCGCGCGTGTCTTGCCCGAAGCATGGCGTACGGCAAGTGACGCTGCCGTGGGCGCAAGCAAACAGCCGGTTTACCCATCTGTTCGAGGCGCTGGCCATCGATGTACTGCTGGCAGCCAACGTCAAGAGAGCGGCGGTGCTCCTGCGCATCACCTGGGATGAAGCCTGGCATCTGATGGAACGTGCGGTTGCCCGTGGTCGGGCGGCCAAGGGCACGGAGATGCCTGTCAAGATGGGCGTGGATGAGAAAGCCATTGCTAAAGGACATCGCTACATGACCCTGGTGTGCGATCTGGAACAAGCCACCATTGAATACATCGGCGAAGATCGCAAGGAAGAAAGCCTTGCCGCCTACTTCGATGCCTTCCAGCAAGAGGCCCGGGAGAAGGTTGAGGCGATCAGCCTGGACATGTGGCCGGCCTACATCAATGCCTGCCGGGACAAGGTGCCCGGCGCCGATGGCAAGATGGTGTTCGACCGCTTCCATATCATGCGCCATGCCGTCGAGGCCGTCGATAAAGTCAGGAAGCAGGAGCACAGGGCACTGATGGAGGGAGGCGACGACACCCTGACCAAGAGCAAGTACCTGTGGCTGACCAACCCGGAGAACATGACGGATAAGGCGCGAGAACGCTTCGCGGAACTGAAGAGTTGTAACCTCAAGACCGGCCGGGCTTGGGCACTCAAGGAGGCGTTGCGAGAACTGTGGAGCTACACCTCTGAGGCCTGGGCGCTGAAGTTCTGGAAGCGCTGGTATTTCTGGGCAACGCACAGCCGCCTGGCGCCGATGATCGAGGCCGCCAAGCTGATCGCGCGTCACTTGCCGAATGTGCTGACCTACTTCACGCATCGCATCACCAATGCTGTTGCCGAAGGGTTGAATTCCAAGATTGCCACCGTTCAGAAGCGGGCCTGTGGCTATCGCAATCCGGACCATTTCAAGATCGCCGTCTATTTCCATTGCGGTGGGCTCAATCTATACCCGGCTGTCTTGACCCACACAAAAGTCCGATGAACCAAAAATACTGTTCGGCCTGAGCCGACCTTATCAAATCGCATCACATCAATGTCGCATCACCTGCAGCATGGGCATCACGCTCTTCAATGACCG
>DAICZS010000021.1:31764-32145 GCA_027311025.1 Ferrovaceae bacterium | reverse complement strand
GTGTGCGCGCAATGTGGTAAATAAGCAAGGTATTTCTTTTTTACAGAACCGATGCTGCAATACTGAATTGAACTTCAACCGTGTCCTGTACCTGCAAAGCCCCGCCCATCACTGAAAATGGCGTGATGCGAAAATCGCTCTGGTTGAGCGTCATGCGCCCTGCCACGGTAACTGCCTGCTCCGAAGGCGCTACAATCCGGGCCTGTACGAGCCCGGTATGCGTCACGCCATGGAGGGTGATGGCCACTTCCAGGGTGGAATCGGCAAGATCCCGCCGGGTGATGCGAATCTGCGCCAGCGGAAACCTGTCCGCCTGCAATACCTTGACCAGCATGTTGCGGCGCGTCCCGGCGATGGCCTCTGGCGTCCCTTCCGGCTCCC
>DAICZS010000021.1:7094-31754 GCA_027311025.1 Ferrovaceae bacterium | reverse complement strand
GCTTGCAATAATGTGGTCGTGACCCAGGCGCGCCAGGGGCCCGCCGCGATACACCCGCAAGGTCACGAGCGATCGGCTTGAATCCACCCGCAGTGCGGTTGCAGGCTCCGGCACGTGGGCCTGCGCTTGCATGGCGGCGGGAGGCGCCGTCCGGGGAGGCGAAGCACAGGACGTCATCAGGCCGACGGCCACAAAAATGGATAAAATGGCTTTCATGGGCATGCTCATCCTAGCCGATTTACGATCAGGAAGATGAAAATCCATTTTCTTTCCGATCTGCATAACGAACGCGACCCCTACCAACCCATGGTCCGCCAAGCCGACCTCGTGATTCTGGCCGGAGACATCGACGAAGGCATCCGGGGCATGACCTGGGCGCGGCGCACCTATGACTGCCCGGTGTTCTACGTGGCAGGCAACCACGAGTACTACCACGGACATCTGGAACGCACCCATGACCAGTTGCGGGAAGCAAGCGACGACCATGTGCGCTTTCTCGACGAAACCGGGCTTGTCCGCGAGGACATCAGGTTTCTTGCAGCCACAGGCTGGACGGACTTTGGCGCCACGGGAGACGCTCCTCTGGCGGAATGGAGCGCACGGGTGCGCTTCAAGGATTTCGAGCGCATCCGGGCAGCCAACGGGCGTCTTGCCCAACCAGTGGATTTCAAGATCCGCAACCATTCAGCACGACGCTGGCTGGCACAACGGCTGGCCGAGCCCTTTGCAGGAACCACGGTGGTCATCACCCACCATGCCCCTGCCATGCAATCGCTGGCGTTACAGCCCTACCCTTCGGGCCCTCTCGATGCTTCCTTCGCCAACCGCTGGGAGGACTTGCTGGGGCCGCCCGTCGCGTACTGGATTCACGGTCACACCCACCTTGCCGTCGACTACACGATTGCCGGCACCCGCGTGCTTTCCAACCCCCGCGGCGTACCCCGGGAACAAACCGGATTTATTTCGGACTGGATGCTCGAAATCTGAATCGCGCAACGCAGGAATGGCTATCATGAAGGCCATTGCCCCACGGAGAACGACATGGCATCACCCCAAGAAACCGTCAGCATGGCCCTGTTCTGCGACTTCGAGAACGTGGCCCTGGGCGTGCGTGACGCCAAATACGAAAAATTCGACATCAAGCCGGTGCTAGAGCGCCTGCTGCTCAAGGGCAGCATCGTCGTCAAGAAAGCCTATTGCGACTGGGAACGCTACAAGGGCTTCAAGGCCACCATGCATGAAGCCAATTTCGAGCTGATCGAAATTCCCCACGTCCGCCAGTCTGGCAAGAATTCGGCGGACATCCGCCTCGTGGTGGACGCGCTCGACCTGTGTTACACCAAGTCGCACGTCAACACCTTCGTCATCATCAGCGGCGACTCGGACTTTTCTCCCCTGGTTTCGAAACTGCGCGAAAATGCCAAGCAGGTGATCGGGGTGGGCGTGAAGCAATCCACCTCTGACCTGCTCATCGCCAATTGCGACGAATTCATCTTCTACGACGATCTGGTGCGCGAAAGCCAGCGTGCCGCCGCGAAGCGCGAAACACGCGGCACCCATGCCACCGAAAAACGCTCGCCCGAAGATGAAAAACGCCCGAAGGACAAGGAAGGCTGGGAAGCCCGCAAGACCCAGGCCATTGAAATGGCCGTGGAAACTTTTGATGCGCTGGTGGCCGAGCGGGGTGACAGCGGCAAAATCTGGGCTTCTGTCCTGAAGGAAGCCATCAAGCGCCGCAAACCCGATTTCAATGAGTCGTACTATGGCTTTCGCGCCTTTGGCAACCTGCTGGAGGAGGCGCAGGCGCGTGGTCTGCTGGAGTTTGGACGCGACGAGAAGTCAGGGGCCTATGTATTTCGCAGCAGCACTGCCGCCCCTGCCGCAGAGCCCATCCACGAGCCCCCCGTCACCACGGCGTCTGTGACGGAAGCCGCGGTGGCTGAAACGCCGAAGGCCGAGAAACCTGCGCGCAAGCCTGCCACGCGCACGCGGCGTCCACGCAAGGTGGCAACGGAGTAACTGGGGACAGACCCTAATTTTGGGACAGACCCCAGATGGTCAGTCGTTCTCTCCCAGTTCCGGATCCCAGCCGCCGTCACGGGCGCGGGTGATGGCTTCCTCGTGGATGCGCGTGTGGCGCGCGCGCAAATCGTCGGGCAGGCGGCTGGGCAGATGGCCGTACTTGTCCCACTCGGCATAAACCTTTTCATAGAGGGCCTGCATCTGTCCGGCGCTCCAGCCAGCACCGTCCTGGTCTTCGGGCAACAGGCCAAAAACCCAGGCATCCTTGATGATCCGGGCCAGGTGCGTCATGCCGCCATTGGCATCATTGCGCGCCCCGCGATAGCGTTGTTCCATGGTTACCTCGTCAATCCCGCATAGAGCAGGGGCAGTTTTTCAGGCAGTCGGGCCACCTGGTCCACCACCATGTAATGGCGCGCCCCAAAAATGCGGGACACGTACTGGTCGGCTCGCGGATCGAGCGTCATGCAATAGGTCACGATCCCGGCACGCCGCGCTTCTTCAACTGCCTTGCGGGTATCGTAACGCAGATATTGCGGATCGCGCACATCCACATCGGCAGGCTCGCCGTCGGTGATGACCAGCAACAACTTTTTGCTGGAGCGCTGTTGGCCCAGCGCCGCCGTGGCATGGCGCACCGCAGCGCCCATGCGCGTGGAGAGCTTTCCCGCCATGCCGGCCAGCCGTGTCTTGGCCATGTCATCGTAGGGCTGGTAAAAATCCTTGAACCGGTAATATTCCACATCGTGGCGGCCATCCGAGCAAAAGCCGTGGATGGCGAAGGGATCGCCCACCTTGTGGATGGCATCGGCCAGCAGCACGGTGGCTTCACGGGTGAGATCCAGTACGCTGAAATCCTGACCCACCACCCGCTCGTTGGTGGATTCGGACAGATCTAGCAGCACGAGCACCGAGATGTCCCGAACTTTGCGCACGCTGCGCATCATGATGCGCGGATCAGGGTGCAACCCCATCCGCAGATCAAGCATGCTGGCAAGCGCGGCATTGAGGTCGATGTCATCACCTTCCTCGAGCTTGCGCAGGCGCGTCACGCCTTGCGGCTGCATGGCATCCAGCACAAACTTCATCTGGTTGATGAGGCGCTTGTGCCGCGCGGCAATGTCGTCAATGCCCTGCAGGGGCCCCCGTTTGGGCCGCTTCTCCAGAACCGTCACCCATGAGGGGCGTTCCAGCTGGATCTGGTAATCCCATTCCGCATAGTGGCTGGGATCGGATACCGGCTCCTTGCCTTCCAGATCATTGAAGCTTTTTCCTTCGTCTTCATAGGGAAAAAGCTCGCTGCCCAATACCCAGACTTCCTGGGCGTCATCTCCAGGAAGTTCGCTGTCGATCTCATTGACCATTTCCATCAGGCTGACCCGACGGCGCACCTGGCGCGGCACGTCAAACCCGGCAGCCCATGCAGCTTCCAGATCCAACGCCTGGAATTCCCAGACATAGCGGTTGTCGTCGCGATAGGGAGCGCGCTGCTCGTCCGTGCGGGGGTGATATGTCAAGCCCGTCTTCGTGAATTCCTGAGCTAGCTGCATACCAAGCTCCCAGGACACCTCATTCGTCTCCCAACGCGCTGCTGCCGATACAAACAGGGCCCTCCCCTGCGCCACCCATGGGTCGGGGTCTGCATAGGAGGGATCGAGCAGCGCACGCGCCAGGCGGTTGAGGTAATCACCGGCACTGCCGTTCTGCTCGGAGCCTGTGGTATGGCAGCGCGCCCAGAGTTGTTGCAGCCCCGGAAAGCGCCGGATGGCCAGCGCCTCCACCCGGGCATCCTCGACCAGGCCGATGAGCGCCCGTTGAAGCGGGTTAAGATGTCCTTCCAGAAGCACGGCCGTGGTTGCTACCAGATGCGCGGCACAATGCGCAGCAGCGGCCCGGTAGAGTTCCAGTCCACTCACGCCTGCCTCGTCATCAAACGCGTCAGGCAGGTACATGAGATACCCTTCGATATACGGGCGATACCCTTCCCGTGTCTCGAAGTCGCCTGAGGTGGGCCGCATGAAAAAATCACGCGCCCACAACGCGCGCAGGTACATGTTGATGCGCCTGTGCACATCCACAAACAGGGTGCCCTTGCGCTCCTTCTGCAGCATGGCCTGTGCCTCCCGCGAAGAGAGGCTGAAATATTCGATTTGCGCCGCGTAGTCGATGCGGTGTGCATGGGCGCCCCACAGGGCCCAACGCCGCAAACCACCCAGCGTCAGCTGGGACAGCAGCGCATCCAGATGCTCCAGCATCGGCCTCACGCCCCGTGGCGCCTGACCGATCAGATGGTTGAGAAACTGCAGGTAATGACGAAACAGCGCGCCGTCAGCAAGCCGTCGGGCCGCAATGGGGGCGGTGGCCAGCATGCGCTCGATCACTGCGCCGGATGTGCGCGAGGCAAACCCCAGGGCCGTCTCGGCAAGCTCGGGCAGGACATCCTCACCCACCTCTCGCGCCACCTGGGGTGCGGCTCCGATCCAGTCGAGCACGAGGTCCGTACCCCTGCCCAACCGGGCAAGCGCGCCCGTTCCCTTGAGATAATTGTCCAGTCCACGCGCCGACAGGATTTTGCTGGCCTCTCCCCATTCGTCTTCCAGAGCCTGGCGACAGGGCGCGGCCATTCCTTCCAGCAGTTCGGCGTAATCTTCCAGCGCGCGGGACACGATGCTGCGCCCTCCTAGAAGAAAGTGGTCACGGCGGCGTCGAGGGCGTCGCGCATGTCAGGATCATCCGTGATGGGACGCACCAGGGTGACGCGGCAGGCGTTCTGGGCTTCCACCCCAGTGGCGATGAGGCTGCCTGCATAGATCAGCATGCGCGTGGAAATCCCTTCGTCCAGGCCATGTCCCTTGAGATTGCGCGCGCGCTCGGCAATGGATACCAGCTTGTCGGCAATGTCAGGCGCCACGCCCGTTTCATGGGCCACGATCTCGGCTTCCACGGCGTGTTCCGGATAATTGAAATCGAGCGCACCAAAACGCTGTTTGGTGGATTGCTTGAGATCCTTCATCAGGCTTTGGTAGCCCGGATTGTAGGAGATCACCAACTGAAAATCGGCGTGGGCCCGGATGAGCTCGCCCTTTTTTTCCAGCGGCAGGACGCGCCGGTTGTCCGTCAGGGGATGGATGACCACCGTGGTGTCCTGGCGCGCCTCCACCACCTCATCCAGGTAACAGATGGCGCCGTGGCGTGCCGCCAGCGCCAGGGGGCCATCCTGCCAGCGGGTGCCCTGGGCATCCAGCAAAAACCGTCCCACCAGATCTGAAGCCGTCATGTCCTCGTTGCACGCCACCGTCACCAGGGGTTTTCCCAGGGTGTAGGCCATGTATTCCACAAATCGCGTTTTACCGCAGCCCGTGGGGCCTTTCAGCATCATCGGCATGCGCACCGAATAGGCCGCCTGAAACAGGGTGACCTCGTCCGCCACGGGACGGTAATAGGGGGGCGTGTTGATGCGGTACTGGGAAAGGATATCGCTCATGATCGCTCTCTTCTAAAAAAAAGCCCCCGTACCTTTCGGTAGCGGGGGACTTAAAGTGCATGACCGTTAACTCTCAAACGGTCTTGCCGCGGAAAATCACCATGGAAGCCCCCTGCGACTGCTTGAAGTTGTCGTACCCGATGAGGCGCACATGGTTATTGGGGTTGGCCTTGTGACAGGCTTCAGCCTCTGCCAGCACCCGCGTCACGTCGGTTTCGCCAAACATCGGCAGCTTCCACATGTACCAGTAGGAATCCATCAGGTACTCCGGCTCGATATGTTCGATGGCCGGGTTCCAGCCTCTCTTGATGAGATACTCCACCTGCTTTCTGATTTCGTCTGCCGTCATCGCGGGCAAATAGGAGAAGGTCTCAAACTTGCGGCTGGCGGGGTCGCTCAAGCGCGACTTGTAGTCCATTACTTCGCTCATGAAATGCTCCTTGGCGTATTGGGCTTATTTATTTGTGGGCAACGTCAAGCTTGTCGACGGTGTCGAATTCGAACTTGATCTCTTTCCAGGTTTCCATGGCAATGCGCAGTTCGGGACTATGCGCTGCCGCCGCGGTCAGCACGGCACGGCCTTCCTTCTCTATGGCAACACCCTGATTGCGTGCTGCCACACAGGCTTCGAGAGCCACGCGGTTGGCCGCGGCGCCCGCAGCATTGCCCCAGGGGTGGCCCAGGGTGCCACCGCCAAACTGCAGCACGGAGTCATCACCGAAGATGTTGACGAGGGCTGGCATGTGCCATACGTGGATTCCGCCGGAAGCCACCGGGAACAGGCCGGGCATCGCGCCCCAGTCCTGGTCGAAGAAAATGCCGCGGCTGCGGTCTTCCTTGATGTATTCGTCGCGCATGAGGTCGATCCAGCCCAGGGTGGCCTCACGCGAGCCTTCGAGCTTGCCCACCACGGTGCCCGAATGCAGGTGGTCACCACCCGACAGACGCAGCACCTTGGTCAGCACGCGAAAGTGGATGCCGTGGTGCGGGTTGCGGTCCAGCACGGCGTGCATGGCGCGGTGGATGTGCAGCAGCATGCCGTTGTCTCGACACCAGTTGGCCAGCCCCGTGTTGGCCGTGAGGCCGCCGGTGAGGTAGTCGTGCATGATGATGGGCGCGCCGATTTCCTTGGCAAACTCGGCTCGCTTGTACATTTCTTCAGGTGTGGGCGCAGTCACGTTGAGGTAGTGACCCTTGCGCTCGCCGGTTTCGCGCTGGGCCTTGAGGGTGGCCTCCTGCACGAACTCGAAGCGGTCACGCCAACGCATGAAGGGCTGGCTGTTGACGTTTTCGTCATCCTTGGTGAAATCCAGTCCACCGCGCAGGCACTCGTACACGGCACGACCGTAATTCTTGGCTGAAAGGCCGAGCTTAGGCTTGATGGTGCAACCCAACAGCGGACGACCATACTTGTTCATCTTGTCGCGTTCCACCTGGATGCCCTGGGGAGGACCGCCGCAGGTCATGACATAGGCGATGGGAAAGCGCACGTCTTCCAGGCGCAAGGCGCGCAACGCCTTGAAGCCGAACACGTTGCCCACCAGCGAGGTCAGCACGTTGACCACCGAGCCTTCTTCGAAAAGATCGATGGGGTAAGCAACAAAGGCGTAGAAGCAGGTGTCATCGCCGGGCACGTCTTCAATGCGATACGCGCGGCCCTTGTAGTAATCAAGGTCAGTCAGCAGGTCGGTCCAGACCGTGGTCCAGGTACCCGTGGAAGACTCTGCAGCCACGGCCGCAGCGACTTCTTCTCGATCCACGCCCGCCTGGGGGGTGATCTTGAAGCAGGCAAGGAGGTCAGTGTCCTTGGGGGTGTATTCCGGCGTCCAGTAGGTCTGGCGATATTCCTTCACGCCAGCATTGTAGGTCTTCACTGCCATGGTCTTCCTCCGTTAGGGTCCGTACACGGTGTGTCTTGTCAGGCCCCCATCTTCAAATAAAACCATGCATAAGTAAATTAAATTATTTTGATTGCATGTATCAGTGAAGCTTATATCTAATCCGCCACGATTCAACGCCCCCGTTTGACGCGGATGAGTTTCTGATCGGCAACCCGCAGGAGATCGCCTGGAGATTTCATGCTGAGGGGATCGCGTTGCGCAATGCCTGTGGAAAATACCAGCGGCCCGGTTTCGAGCGTCACCTGCGCTGCGGCGGCCAGCAGGCGTTTGCGCAACACCTCCATGTCGGCTTCGGTGGCCAGCGGGCAGACCATGAGGAATTCATCCCCCCCCAGGCGAACGGCCAGATCTTCCTGACGCACCTGACGCTTGAGGATGCTGGCCAGTTCCTGCAGCACCCGATCGCCCGCATCGTGGCCGTAGGCATCGTTGATGCGCTTGAAGTTGTCGAGGTCGATGAGCAGGCAGCTCAAGTTTGTGCGACGGCGCTCGGCCTGGGCCCAGTGGCGCGTCAGGAAGGCGTCGGCCATGCGCCGGTTAGCCAATCCGGTGAGAGGATCGGTAAGCGTCTGACGATGCAGCTTGCGCGTCGTAACCGCAAGCTGCGAAAGGAGCTTGCGATGGGCGCAGCGTTCGCTCTCCAGCAGCTGGTACGCCCGAATACGCCGGGCCGCTCGGGTCACCTGGGCACAGAGCAATGCAGGGCTGACATCCAGTGGCAGGATGGCATCCATTCCCAACAACAACAGCTCGGCATGCTCCTGCTCATCCTGCACATCGTGCAGCAGCAGGGCCGCGTGACCGTTGCCCGTCACCATGGCCGAAAGCGTTGCGGCGTGCACATACAGGGTCTGGCGATGCACCATGGCCAGCAGTATCTCGGCGCGACCTCCGGCCAGTTGGCGGCCAGATTCTTCCAGGGTGCTGGCTTCCATGACCCGATACCCGGCGGCCTCGAGGGCCACGATCCAGGTTGGCTTGAGCGCACAAGGCTCGGCGTATAGCACCACTGATACGGATGCGGCACCTGCAGCATGCCCCGCAACCTCTCCTTCCCGGCTGGTTCCCGGGGCCGTGGCGTCGAATCCGTGCTCCCTGCACCAAACTTCCCAGCCCTTCTGCAACCGGACCACCGCGCGCTGTACCTCTTCATCGCTGGAGGCCACACCCAGCGTCGCAAGGGCGGAGCGCACCACGGGAATGAGAGGCTCGGTGGTGCCCGCCACCAGCAAAGGAGCCACCTCCCATGAGGCATGCAACACCAACGCCATGATGACCTTGCGCTCGTTACCGGCACGATCTTCGAGGGCGGACGCTGCCATGCGGATGACTTCCACCAGAACGGCAGGAAAGCCCCAGTCATTGAGAAGGGCCGAGCCGATGGTCACGTGATCGATGCCGAAATTCTGGCACTCCAAGCGGATCAGTTCGTCCACATTGCCGGTGGAGGCCATGAACCCGCTATAGGCGTCGGGATAGAACCGCAGCAGGGCCAGCTGGCCCACCCGGGCCAGCAGAGCGCAGGTAAACATTTCAGCAGCCCCGGCTGGAATACCCGGCTGGCTGCAAAGCCATTCGGAAGTCACGGCAGCGGCAAGCGAACACCTGCAAAGATCGAGGTACGCTGTCACCTCGCCGGAGTGGTTGGTGAGTGCCTCGTCCAGCACCGACAACCCTGCAGCCAGATGCACCGCCGCATTGAGGCCCAGGCGCACCAGTGCCTCTTCTACCGCCACAGCCGGGCGCACGGCGCCATTCCCCGGACGGTTGGCAAGTCGCAGCAGGCGTACGGTCAGCGTGGGATCGGACTTGACGACGGCAACGATGTCCTTGAGCCCGCTCTCTCCTGATTTCAACAGGGAAAACAGGCGCATGGCCGTGTGTGATGGGGAGGGTAATTGACCGAGTGCTTGAATCTGCAGTAGCAGCGACTCTTCGGTCGGCTCTTCCAGGGTGTCCTGGGACTCAGCACCGTCCTTGATCATATGAATTCCGTAGGCGTCAGGGGGGATTTTATTGTTCAGGCGTCATTATCCTCTGATGGACTGGAAATTGCATCCACCGCCAGGGGGGTTACCTGCGGCTGAGCAGCCAGCCGATCAGGGCCAACAACAACAACCCGGCGCCAATGAGCAGAATCCCCGCGACTTCGGGCAACTTGAAATCCTCGCCGGTCAGGAATCGCGATGAAAGGATGGCTACCACGGGCGTACCCAGCACCGAGAGGCTGGCTTCCCAGGCAGGGACTCGATCGAGGATATAGATCCACAGCCACCAGCACAGCGCCGTACTGGCCACCGCCATGAAGCCCAGAATGC
Source organism: Ferrovaceae bacterium (assembly GCA_027311025.1). Classification (GTDB taxonomy): domain Bacteria; phylum Pseudomonadota; class Gammaproteobacteria; order Burkholderiales; family Ferrovaceae; genus JAJZRV01. The sequence continues at coordinate 22,029 of DAICZS010000021.1, read as the reverse complement.
CCAGATAGTGGGGCGACCATTGCGTTGCTGGTTCGGGCAGAAGCCCGGCCAGAAGCACCAGCGGCACCGAACCCACCACCATCTGCCAGGCCGTGAGGGCCAGCAGATCCACGTGTTGTCGCGCCCGCAACCGCTTGACGAGGATGGTCCCAACGGCCCAGCACAGGGCTGCCATGATGCCCAGCACCTTGCTAAGCGCACTGGAATGCATGTCCCAGGGCTCGATGATCAACACCAGCCCCATCAGGGTGAAGGCGGCGGCCACCCATTGAGCGCCGCGCACACGCTCGTCCAGAAACCACCACGCTAGCAGAAGGGTCCAGATCGGCATGGTGTAAATGAGCACCGCCGTCTTGCCAGGCCCCCCTTCCACCAGCGCCCAGGTTTGCAGCAGCGTGAAACCGGCCACCTGAACGAGACCGATGGTCAGTGTGGCGCGCGGGGCCACCCAGCGCAGGGAACGTCCCGAAAGCCAGAGCATCAGCAACAGGGCAAGCGCCCCTCCCAAGCTGCGCTGTGCGGCAAAGGCCACGGGGGGTGCGAATTGCAGGCCTTCCTTGGCCATGACCCAGGTATAGCCCCAGATCAGCGAGAGGACGACAAGCGCCAGCTGGGGCAACCAGCGGCGCCAGGACTTCTGCGAATCCTGTGCTGTCACGGGGATGTCACAACAATTTGCTTTACTGGGAAGGAAATCAAAGGAAAAGACATGTTCAAAAAAGGAGACAAGATGAAAACTTGCGTCATTTACAGTGCTTCCAACGACAGTGAATCCACCATTCTACCCGTACGCGTGCCAAACCGCGACGATATGGACGACGAATCGCTGGACGATCTCTATGCCGTCCAAGATGCTGACATCGACGACTTCAGCCGCGGCGGAAAATAACGCCTTCGAGACACATCTGAGCATCAGGGCAAGCCCCCCAGCCACAGCCCTACCGCCCATCCCGCAGGCAGTGGTGCCAGCCACAATAATAGCAACCCCGTACCCAGCAGCACTGCGATCTGCCATGGCATTCCGGCACGATGTTGCATGGCCGAAAAGGCATCCCGTCGCCTGCCCCCCCAGTCATCGCTGGATCACCATGGCAAAGCCCAGAGGCGCCACTTCCACGACCCAGCCCGTCAGCACAACCCCGCAATTGCAGGTCGCATGGATTTACCAAGGCTGCTCATGGCGCGATTCCCGTGTAGGTGGATGACAGCGCCCAATCCCGCTTGAACGTCAAGATCCACAATAGGAGGAAAAGAAGGCCCTGCAGGGGCCGATGCCACGGAAGCGGTTGGCACGCCTTGCCCAACCCCTGATCCGGTAAGGACTTAGCGTACCGGGATCAGGAGGAAGGTGGTGCAAATGAACAACTTAAATACTGCAAAAACCATGACGCGTGAAACGGCGACCTCTACATCTTGGGTAGCGTCACCCCATGCTGGCCCTGATACTTGCCGCCGCGGTCCTTGTAGGACACTTCGCAGGATTCGTCCGACTCGAAAAACAGCACCTGAGCCACGCCCTCATTGGCGTAGATTTTTGCGGGCAGTGGCGTCGTGTTGGAGAACTCGAGGGTGACATAACCCTCCCATTCCGGCTCGAAGGGCGTCACGTTGACAATGATGCCGCAGCGGGCATAGGTGGATTTTCCCAGGCAAATGGTCAGCACATTGCGGGGTATGCGGAAATATTCCACGGTGCGCGCCAGGGCAAAGGAATTGGGCGGGATGATGCACACCGGGGCCTTGACGTCCACGAAGGAGTTGGCGTCAAAGTTTTTGGGGTCCACGATGGTGGAGTTGAGGTTGGTGAACAGCTTGAATTCATCCGAGCAGCGGATGTCGTAGCCATAGCTTGAGGTGCCATAGGACACGATGCGCTGCCCATTAACCTCCTTCACCTGACCTGGTTCGAAGGGTTCGATCATGCCATGGCGTTCGGCCATGGACCGAATCCAGCGATCTGACTTGATGCTCATCGTAGCGCAGCCCTCAGGAGTTTTGAATGACGATCTTGGGAAACTTGGCCGCATGGTCCTCGCCGCGCAGGGCCACCTTGATGGCGACACGACGGGCGATGCTGCGGTAGGTTTCGGTGATGGCGCCTTCGGGTTCCGCCACCACGGTAGGTTTGCCCGAATCGGTCTGTTCCCGGATGCGGATGTCCAACGGCAGGGCGCCCAACAGTTCCGTGCCGAAATCGGAACACATTTTTGCCGCACCCCCGGCACCGAAGATATGTTCCTCGTGACCACATTTCGAGCAGATATGGGTACTCATGTTTTCCACCACGCCAAGGATGGGCACACCCACCTTCTCAAACATTTTGAAGCCCTTGCGCGCGTCAAGCAGCGCGATGTCCTGCGGTGTGGTCACGATGATGGCGCCCGTCACCGGCACTTTCTGAGCCAGCGTCAGCTGGATGTCGCCGGTACCAGGAGGCATATCCACGATGAGGTAATCGAGGTCATCCCATTTCGTGTCGCGCAACAACTGTTCAAGGGCCTGGGTGACCATGGGGCCGCGCCATACCATGGGCTGGTCCTGATCAATCAGGTAGCCCACCGACATGGTTTGCAGACCATGACCCGTCAGCGGCAGCATGGATTGCCCATCGGCACTTTGCGGGCGGCCGGTGATGCCCATCATGGTGGGTTGCGAAGGCCCGTAGATGTCTGCATCCAGAATCCCCACGCGCGCACCCTCCGCAGCCAGCGCCAGCGCCAAGTTGACCGTGGTGGTGGATTTGCCCACCCCACCCTTGCCGGAGGCCACGGCGATGACGTTGCGAATGCCTGCCAGCGGCTTGAGCCCAGCCTGCACGGCATGCGCCTTGATGCGCCAGTCGATCTGAACAGTCACTCCCGTCACGCCCGGGATTTTTTGCAGCGTTGTCGTGAGCGCTTCACGCACGGCGGCACCTAGGGTGCGTGCCGGGTAGCCCAGCACGAGATCTACGGTTACCGCGCCGCCTTCCACCTTGACCTGGCGCAGGGCCTTGGCGCTGCCCAGCGTCTTGCCAGTATTGGGATCGATCTGGTCCTTGACCAGCGATTCCACTTCCTTGTCAGTAATAGCCATGAGTTCCCTTCCCGTGATCGGATTTTCCCAACGATTGCATCATTCCAGCCAGTGATTATAGACCCAGTATCGAAATTACAGCAGGAGGTTGATACACTAGCGGCTTTACTTGGGCATTCGCCTTCACATGAGCCGCACCCTCCTCGTCACCAGCGCACTGCCGTATGCCAACGGCAGCATTCATCTTGGCCATATGGTCGAACACATCCAGACCGACATCTGGGTGCGGCATCAGCGCATGCGGGGACATACCGTCTACCTGATCTGTGCCGACGACACCCATGGCACTCCTGTCATGCTGGCCGCCGAGGCCCAGGGCATCACGCCCGAGCAGATGATCGACAAAGCGCGCCGAGAACACATGCAGGATTTTGCCGGCTTTCACATTGCGCACGATCTTTACTACAGCACGCATAGCCCCGAGACGCGCGAATACGCTTCCGAAATTTACAATCGGCTGAAAGCGGCCGGGCTGATCAGGATTCGCCCCATCGAGCAGCTCTACGACCCAGTGCGCAACATGTTCCTGCCCGATCGCTTCATCAAGGGCGAATGTCCGCGGTGCCACGCCAAGGACCAGTACGGCGACAACTGCGAGGTGTGCGGCGCCTCATATGCCCCCACGGAAATGATCGACCCGGTGTCCGTGGTCTCAGGGGCACGCCCCGTGGAGCGCACCTCCGAGCACCACTTTTTTGCCCTGGGTGAATGCGAAACCTTCCTGCGCCAGTGGACCCGCTCCGGCACCATTCCCGTGGAAGCCGCCAACAAGCTGGACGAATGGTTCAAATCCGGGCTCACGGACTGGGACATTTCCCGCGACAGGCCCTACTTTGGCTTCGAGATTCCCGGAGCCCCGGACAAATTCTTCTATGTCTGGCTGGATGCGCCCATCGGCTACATCGGCACCTTCAAGAAACTGGCCACGGATCGCGGCCTCGACTTTGACGCCTTCTGGGGCAAGGACAGCACCACCGAGCTGTACCACTTCATCGGCAAGGACATCCTCTACTTCCACTCGCTGTTCTGGCCCGCCATGCTGGAAAGCGCGGGCTATCGCACGCCCACGCAGCTGTTCGTGCACGGGTTTCTGACCGTCAACGGCCAGAAAATGTCCAAAAGCCGGGGCTCGTTTATCACCGCCGGCAACTACCTCAAGCACCTCGACCCCGAATACCTGCGCTATTACTATGCGGCCAAGCTCAATGCCGGCATGGACGACATCGACCTCAACCTGGACGACTTCGTGGCGCGGGTCAACAGCGACCTCGTGGGCAAGTACGTCAACATCGCCAGCCGCACCGCCGGATTCATCACCAAGCGCTTTGAAGGCGCCCTGGCCACCACGCTGACGGAAACGGCCGTACCGCTGATCCATCGCTTCTATGCCGAAGCAGGATCCATTGCCGATCTCTACGATGCGCGCGAGTACGGCAAGGCACTGCGCGAGATCATGGTGCTGGCCGACGCGGCCAACCAGTTTGTGGACGGCATCAAGCCCTGGGACCTCGCCCGGGATGAAACGCGCAACGACGAGCTGCAGCAGGTATGCACGGCCTGCCTGGAAATTTTCCGGTTGCTGACGCTGTTTCTCAAGCCGGTGCTGCCCGTGCTGGCCGAAAAAGTGGAAGCTTTCCTCGATATTCCTGCGCTCTCTTGGAATGACGCCCACGCAGGAGCCTCTATGCTGGGCCATCACATCAAGCCCTACCAGCATCTCATCACACGCGTGGACCCCCGAAAAATCGAAGCGCTGGTGGCCGCCAGCCAGGAAACCCTGGTGGCTGAGACCCCCGCGCCCAGCCCGACCGCCCCAGCCCTGCCGCCCGTGGCCGACACCATCGGCATTGACGATTTTTCCAGAATCGACCTGCGCGTGGCGCGCATCGTGGCGGCCGAAGCCGTGGTGGAGGCTGACAAGCTGCTGAAGCTCACCCTGGACATTGGCGTGGGTCAACGCACGGTGTTTGCGGGCATCAAGAGTGCCTACACCCCAGAACAGCTGGTTGGGCGCCTGACGGTCATGGTAGCCAACCTCAGCCCGCGCAAGATGCGCTTTGGCGAATCGCAGGGCATGGTGTTGGCGGCAGGCGATGGCACCGGGCTGTACCTGCTCTCCCCGGACAGCGGCGCCACACCGGGACTGCGCATCAAGTAGCGGCAACGACGCCTAGGCGTTGTTGTGGTACACCACCCGAACGTTGTCTTCACTCAGCCAGGCAGTGAGTTGGGCCAACAGCGCTTCGTCCAGGCGTGCGGGTGGCAGGTCGATTTCGCACAAGGCCTGTGCGTTGGCATACTGCAGGCGCACCGGGCAATCGCCGGGCGTGAAGGGCTTGAGGATGGCGGCAAGCCGCGCCGCATCCGCCTGGCCATTCATCTTGAGGCGCAGGCCACGGGCATGCCGTTCGCGCGCCTGGGCCAGCGACAACACCGCATCTGCCGTCAGACGCACGGACTGCGTGAAATGATCGAGCGAGGCCTTGCCCTCCACCACTAGCAACTGGTCTTCGCGCACCAACCCGCGCACGGCGTCGAACAGCTCGCTGAAAATGGCCACTTCCACCTTGGCTGAACCGTCGTCCAGCAGCACGAGGCCCATGCGGCCCCGTCGCGTTTGCTGCACCCGGCTGCTGGCCACGATGCCGCACACCACCACCGGCTCGGCATGGGGCACGAGATCTGCCAGACGGCGCGACACGAAACCCGCCACTTCCTTGCGATACGAAGCAAACGGGTGGCCGCTGAAATAGAATCCCAGCACGGATTTTTCATGTGCCAGTTGCTCCCTAGGCGACCAGGGTTCAACCACCGTCAGGCTCACGGCGGCGGCATCGGCATCGGCGGCCCCACCAAAGAGCCCAGCCTGATGGGTGTGACGCGCCGCCTGCTCGGCCATGTCCATGGCGTCATCCATGGAGGCGTACAGGGTGGCGCGTTCTTCGCCCAGGCTGTCAAAGGCGCCGGCCTTGATGAGCGCCTCTACCACGCGCCGGTTAACCACGCGCTTGTCAGTGCGACGGCAGAAATCGAACAGGTCCTTGAACGGCCCGCCTTCCTCACGCAAGCGCTCGATTTCCAGCGCGGCGGATTCGCCCGTGCCCTTGACTGATCCCAGGCCGTAACGGATCTGTCTGGCATTTACCGGCATGAAGCGATACCCCGACGCGTTCACGTCCGGCGGCAGGATTTCAAGCCCATTGAGGCGCGCATCTTCCACAAAGATGGCCACCTTGTCGGTGTCGTCCAGGTCACCCGACAGGGTGGCCGCCATGAAGGCTGCCGGGTAGTGGACCTTGAGCCAGGCGGTCTGGTACGAGACGAGCGCATAGGCTGCCGAGTGCGACTTGTTGAAGCCGTACTCGGCAAACTTTTCCATGAGGTCAAACAACTGCGTGGCCAGTTTCACTGCCACACCGCGTTCGGTGGCCCCCTCGATGAACTGGCTGCGTTGGCGCGCCATTTCCTTGGCGTCCTTCTTGCCCATGGCCCGCCGCAACAGGTCGGCGGCACCCAGCGTATAACCAGCCAGCACCTGGGCAATCTGCATGACCTGTTCCTGATACACGATGACGCCATAGGTGGGGCGCAGTACAGGCTCGAGGGACTGGTGGAAAAATTCAACGCGAGCGCGTCCCTGCTTGCGGTTGATGAAGTCGTCCACCATCCCGGACTGTAGCGGTCCCGGCCGGTTGAGTGCCATCAGGGCGATGATGTCTTCAAAACTGTCAGGCTTGAGGCGCTTTTCCAGATCCTTGGCGGTGCGCGATTCCTGCTGGAATACCGCCGTGGTGTTTCCGGAGCCAAACAGGGCATAGGTGGCCGGATCATTCAGGGGAATGTCGGTAATCCTGAAGCTGGCCGCCACGGGGTCGTCGGGAATGGCGCGGATGTGGCGCTCGGCCCAGTCCAGGATGGTGAGGGTGCGCAGCCCCAGAAAGTCGAATTTCACCAACCCGACCTTTTCCACGTCATCCTTGTCGAACTGACTGACCACGGCTTCCGAGTTTTCCTGGCAATACAGCGGTGTGAAATCCGTCAGCTGGCCAGGCGCAATCAACACCCCACCTGCATGCATGCCCACGTTGCGCGTAATGCCCTCCAGTTTTTCGGCCAATGCCAGTAACTCGGCCACTTCCTCTTCTTCTGCTGCACGCTGGTTGATCTGGGGTTCCTGTTCGCGCGCCTTGGCAAGGGTCATGCCGATTTCGAAAGGAATGAGCTTGGCAAGCTGATCCACAAAGTTGTAGGGCAAATCCAGCACCCGGCCCACGTCGCGGATCACGGCCTTGGCCGCCATGGTGCCAAAGGTGGCGATTTGCGAGACGGAGTCGCTGCCGTATTTCTGGCGCACATACTCGATGACCCGATCGCGTCCGTCCTGGCAGAAGTCCACGTCGAAGTCAGGCATGGAAACCCGTTCGGGGTTGAGAAACCGCTCGAACAGCAGGTCGTAGCGCAACGGATCAAGATCGGTGATGCCCAGACAGTAGGCCACGAGAGAGCCTGCGCCAGAGCCGCGGCCGGGGCCCACCGGCACATCGTGATGCTTGGCCCAGTTGATGAAATCGGCCACGATCAGAAAATAGCCCGAAAAGCCCATCTGCCTGATGGTGTTGCATTCAAAAGCGAGGCGCGCCTGATAGGTGGGCCGTTCCTGGTCGCGCAACGTGGGATCGGGATAGAGTTTGGCGAGGCGCATCTCAAGCCCTTCGCCGGCCAGACGCACCATGTAGTCGTCCAGGGTCTCTCCGGGCGGGGTCGGAAAATCGGGCAGGCGCGGTTTGCCCAGGCTCAATTCCAGATTGCAACGCTTGGCAATTTCCAGGGCGTTTTGCAGGGCTTCGGGCACATCGGAAAACAATGCGCGCATTTCCGCCTGGGATTTGAAATATTGTTCGCGGGTGAAGGCCTTGGGACGGCGTGCATCCGCCAGCAGGTAGCCCCCGCCGATGCACACCCGCGCTTCGTGCGCCTTAAAATCGTCGGGCCGGGTGAACTGCACGGGATGGGTGGCCACGAGCGGAATGTCGAGCTCTGCCCCGAGGTGGATGGTCATGTCCACCAGATGCTCCTGACCGGAAGCCCCGGTGCGTTGCAGCTCCAGGTAATACGCGTCACCGAAGGTGTTTACCCAGCGTCGTGCGCGTTGCGTGGCTTCCTTGAGGTTGCCCGCGGCAAGGGCCTGGCCCACGTCGCCCTGCTCGGCGCCTGACAGCATGATCAGGCCCGACGCGTCTTCTTCCAGCCATGCCCGCTGGATGTAGGCCACGCCGCGCTCCTGGCCGGAACGCCAGGCCCGCGACAGCAACCGGCACAGCGCCAGATAGCCCTGATGGTGGCGCGCCAGCAACAATACCCGAAAGGGCGGTTGCCGCGCTTCATCGGGGGCCACCCACACATCACAACCGGCAATGGGCTTGATGCCCTTGTTGCGGGCCATGCTGTAAAAGCGGATCAGGCCAAAGAGGTTGTTAAGGTCGGTGATGGCCAGCGCCACCATGCCGTCCCCGGCAGCGCATGCGATGGCTTCCTCGATGCGGACGATCCCGTCCGTGATGGAGAATTCCGTGTGCAGGCGCAGGTGAACGAAAGGCGTGGGCGGGGCAACAGTCATGCCCGCATTTTACCCGAAGCCGAGAGGGGGACGGCTATCTTCGCGCAGCAAAAAAAGCCTTGAGGCGCGCCGCACTCGCTTCGGCGCAAACGCCGGAAACCACTTGGGCGTGGTGGTTCAGCCGCGCCTCGGCGAACAAGTCCACCACGCTGCCACAGGCGCCAGTCTTGGGGTCGGCGGCTCCGTACACCAGCCGCGCAATGCGTGCATGCTGGATGGCCCCCGCACACATGGCACAGGGTTCGAGGGTGACGTAGAGGGTGCAGTCCACCAAGCGATAATTGCCCAGCTGCCGGGCGGCATCGCGCAGCGCCTGGATCTCGGCATGGGCGCTGGGGTCCTGGTGCGAGATGGGGCTGTTGAATCCGCGGCCGACGATGACCCCGTCTTTCACCACCACTGCGCCCACCGGTACCTCCCCTGCGGCGCTGGCCTGATCGGCAAGCGCCAGCGCGGCCTGCATGAAAATGGGGTCTGTCCCCAATTTGTTTTCTTCGATGGTCATTACAGCAAGGTGATTCCGGGTAAGGTCAGGAAACAGCTTTCGCGCACCAGGCGGACGAAATCCATCATATAGGGAGCACCCGACAGCCGGCTGGCACAAGCACCATACAGGCTGCCATACAGTCCGCCCCTGCCGATGGTGCAATGCTTGACGTAACCCCGATCCAGATAGCTTTTGACCGCCCAAAGCGGCAGGGCCGAAATACCCCGACCACTGGCAACGAGTTGCAGCAGGGCCGCCGTCAGTTCGGTGCTGCGACGCTGCACGGTGATGCCTGACGGGCCCAGCAACTGGCGCACCACATCGAGCATCTCGTCGGGCACCGGATAGGTGATCAGGGTCTCACCCGCAAAATCAGCAGCCTCCAGCCAGGGCTTTTCCACCAGCGCGTGACTGCGTGAGAGGATGGCAACGATTTCAAAGCGGAACAGGGGATGAAAATCCACGCCGGTCAGGCCATTCCCGTCTGTGGACACCACGGCAAAGTCCGCCTTGTCCTGAGGAATCAACGCTGCGGGCTCGGGGTTGAAGCCCGAAACAATGTCCATTTCCACTTCCGGCCAGCGCGCGCGGAAGGCGTCCATGGCCGGCATCAACCAGTCAAAACAGGTATGGCATTCCACGGCGATGCGCAACTGGCCCGCAGTTCCTGCAGCAAGCCGGGCGAGATCGCGTTCGGCAGCATCCACGTGCGGCAGCAGCCGATCGGAGAGTTCAAGCAGTCGCGCGCCAATGGCAGTGAACCGGGGCGGCGCGGATTTGCGTTCGTACAGCGCCCCGCCGTAAACAGACTCCAGCAGTTTGAGCTGGTGGGACAGGGCTGATTGCGTCAGGTTGAGCAATTCTGCCGCGCGCGACAGGTTTCCCGCATCCCTCAGGGCAGTCAGGGTGCGCAAATGGCGCAGTTCAAGCAATGAAGACATGGGGCTCTACGGCAGGATTATGAATAAAGTTCATTATCAATATTAAATTTTATCGTTTGAATAATAATCCCTGCGCCGCGAACATGGCAAGTTCATGTTCAACGATGGAGGCAGGACCGTGATCAACACCCATATCCTGGGATTTCCCAGAATCGGCCGGCAACGGGAATTGAAATTTGCGCTGGAACGCCATTGGCGCGGCGAAATCAGCCAGCAAGCCCTGGAAGAGACCGGGCGGGAACTGCGCGCGCGTCATTGGGCGCTGCAGCGCGCCGCAGGTCTCCACTGTGTCAGCGTCGGCGACTTCGCTTATTACGACCAGGTGGCCAACCACATCTAGCTTCTGGGTTGCGAACCCACCCGGTTCGGGTTTTCTTCAAGCCAGCCGGAACTGCAGCGCTATTTCACCCTGGCGCGCGGCGTCGCCCCGGGAGAACAGCACCAGCGTGAGGGACAGCATGCCCTGGAAATGACCAAGTGGTTCGACACCAACTATCACTATCTGGTGCCTGAATTTGGCCCGGAGACGACGTTCCGCCTTGCCTCGCAACGGCTGTTTGCCGAACTGGCCGAGGCCCGGGCAGCGGGACACCGCACCAAGGTGGTCGTGCTGGGGCCGCTCAGCTTTCTCTGGCTGGGCAAGGAAAAAACCCCGGGGTTTCAGCGCCTGTCCCTGCTGGACCGGCTGATACCCGTCTATGTCGACATGCTGCAGCGCCTCAAAGCCGAAGGCGCCGATTGGGTGCAGGTGGACGAACCCATTCTGGGGCTCGATCTGCCTGCCCCATGGCGGTCAGCTTTTGAGCCCACCTATGCCGCGTTTTCAGGCCATGCATTGCCTCCCCTGATGCTGGCCACTTATTTTTCGCCGCTGAAGGAAAATCTCGCCCTGGCCTGCCGCCTGCCCGTCGCCGCGCTGCACGTGGACGGCATCCGTGCGGCGGACGAACTGGCGACGGTGGCCGCAGCCCTGCCTGACACCAGGATACTGTCAGCAGGGGTGATTGATGGCCGCAATATATGGCGTACCAACCTGGATGAAACCCTGGCCCTGGTCAAGGATCTGTTGCAGCAGCGCCATGGGACGCTCTGGCTGGCCCCCTCCTGCTCGCTGCTGCATGTGCCGATCAGTCTGGACCAGGAGACGGCAATGGACCCGGAATTGCGGTCATGGCTGGCCTTTGCCCAGGAAAAGCTGGATGAATTGCGCATGCTGGCCCAGGCGCTGCGTGGTGACGAAGGCCAGGTGGCCGCCGCATGGCATGCCAGCCGTCAGGCCCTGGCCAGCCGGCGCACAAGCCTGCGGGTGCACAACCCTGCCGTGACCCAGCGCCTCCTGGCACTGCCGCAGGATGCCGACCGTCGCCGCAGCCCGTTCAAGGCGCGCCAGGCCCTGCAGCGCCAACGCTTCAAACTGCCGCCATTTCCCACCACCACCATTGGTTCGTTTCCGCAGACCAGCGACATCCGCGCGGCCCGTGCTGCCCATAAACGGGGAGCGATGGACGACGACCAGTACCGCCTCGCCATGGAATCGGAAATTGCGCACACGATTCGCCAGCAGGAGAAGCTGGGGCTTGATGTACTGGTCCATGGAGAAGCCGAGCGCAACGACATGGTGGAATATTTTGGTGAACAGCTGGAAGGCTTTGCCTTTTCATCCCATGGCTGGGTTCAGTCCTACGGGTCACGCTGCGTCAAACCCCCCATCATTTTTGGCGACGTCTTTCGCCGTGCCCCCATGACCGTGTCATGGACCCGGTACGCTCAAAGCGTCACGCAAAAACCCGTGAAGGGCATGCTCACCGGGCCCATCACCATCCTGCAATGGTCCTTTGTCCGCACTGATCAGCCGCGTTCGCAAACGGCACTGCAAATTGCCCTGGCAGTGCGTGACGAAGCCTGTGATCTGGAACAGGCCGGCATCGGCATCATCCAGATCGATGAACCCGCCTTGCGCGAGGGGCTGCCCCTGCATCGCGATCAATGGCCAGGGTATTTGCACTGGGCTTGCCGTGCCTTTCGCATTGCCGCGTGCGGCGTGGCCGATGACACCCAGATCCATACCCACATGTGCTATTCGGAATTCAACAACATCCTGCCCGAGATAGCCGCCCTGGATGCCGACGTCATCACCATCGAAACCAGCCGCTCGGACATGGATCTGCTGCACGGCTTTGGCCAGTTTCACTACCCCAACGAAATCGGGCCTGGGGTGTACGACATTCATTCGCCACGCATTCCGTCCACGGCGGACATGTTGCGGTTGCTCGACAAGGCGGCAACCGTGGTTCCGCCGGAACACCTGTGGGTCAATCCGGATTGCGGGCTTAAAACCAGGGGCTGGCCAGAAACCCTGGAAGCCCTCTCGCGCATGGTAGCGGCCGCCAGACAATTGAGGGAAAAAAAACCACAATATCTGGTGGTCAACACAAATAAATTTACTATAGGTGCCGAAAAACTCATTGACACCGAAATTGGGCAACTGCTACATTGCCCCCCAGATGGTTCCCCGTTTGGGGATTAAAAGGGAATCCGGAAAATCCGGAGCTGCCCCCGCAACTGTGATCGGCGAGACTTCTGCTTCCTCATGCCACTGGATGATTCCGGGAAGGCCGGCAGACGACGATGACCCGAACGCCAGGAGACCCGCCTTCGATTGACCTTTGTCTGAATGGAGCGGGGTGTCTCCGGGGACGATGACGACAGCAACGTGTCCGATTCCCTCGGGGTACGCTGCAATCCATCTTCCGGTTCTCCCGCGCCGCACACTTCCAGGAGAACCCCGCTCATGTCATCAGCGCAACTTGCCATCGCCCCCAACCTCCAGGATGCCGGTCTGGAAGTCATTCGCCGCAATGGCGCCATCGTCCCCTTCCACGCGGAGAAAATTGCCACCGCCCTGACCAAGGCATTCCTTGCAGTGGAAGGGCAACAGGCCATGGCCTCGGCCAAAACCCGTGACCAGGTGGGCCGCCTCACCGATACGGTGATGAACGCCTTGACGCGCCGCCTGCCTGCGGGCGGGATCGTGCACATCGAGGACATCCAGGATCAGGTGGAACTGGCCCTGATGCGTTCGGGCGAACATGACGTGGCCCGGGCCTATGTGCTGTATCGCGAAAAACGCGCCGAAGCCCGCGCTGCGGAAGCCGCCCTTGCAACCCCCGTGCCGGGGACCCCGCTCCAGGTACAGGACGGGGACCGTCGCCTGCCGCTGGACCAGCGGGCACTGCTGGACGCCTGCAGGGAAGCCTGCGCGGGGCTTACGGACGTGGACCCGGAAGCCGTGCTCCAGCGGACCCTGGAGAATCTCTACGATGGCGTTCCCCTGGACGCGGTGCGCCACGCCCTGGTCCTCGCAGCACGCACCCTGATCGAGCAGGAACCCGATTACAGCAAGGTGGCGGCGCGGTTGTTGCTGCGCATCGCACGCGCAGACGTATTGGGCCGGGAAGTGGACCAGCAGGCCATGGCCGCAGCTTACCCCGAGGCCCTGGGGCAACTGGTTCGGCAGGGCATCGCAGCGGAATTGCTGGACCCGCGACTCCAGGAATACGATCTGGAGGTTTTGGGCCAGGCCCTGGTGGCAGAGCGGGATTTGCAGTTTGACTATCTGGGGCTGCAAACCCTGTTCGACCGCTATTTCCTTCACCGCGATGAGCGGCGCATCGAACTGCCCCAAACCTTCTTCATGCGCGTGGCCATGGGGCTGGCTTTGAACGAAGTCCAGCGGGAACAACGCGCCATCGAGTTCTACCACCTGCTGTCGAGCTTCGACTTCATGAGCTCCACGCCCACCCTTTTCAACAGCGGCACACTGCATCCCCAACTGTCCTCGTGTTATCTCACCACCGTCTCTGACGACCTGGACGGAATTTACCAGGGCATCAAGGAAAACGCCCTGCTGCAGAAATATGCGGGGGGACTGGGCAACGACTGGACCCCGGTGCGCTCCCTGGGTAGCCGCATCAAGGGCACCAACGGCAAAAGCCAGGGCGTGATTCCCTTCCTGAAGGTGGTCAACGACACCGCACTGGCCGTCAATCAGGGCGGCAAACGCAAAGGGGCTGTGTGTGCCTACCTGGAAACCTGGCACCTGGACATCGAGGATTTTCTGGATTTGCGCAAAAACACGGGAGACGACCGGCGCCGCACCCACGACATGAATACGGCACACTGGATTCCGGATCTGTTCATGCAGCGCGTGATGCAAAACCGCGATTGGACCCTGTTTTCTCCAGTGGACACACCCGACCTGCACGACTGCTTCGGCAAGGGATTCGAGACGGCTTATGTTGCCCATGAAGCGCGGGCTGCGCGTGGCGAGATCAGTCTGTACAAGCGCGTCCCTGCCGTACAGCTGTGGCGCAAGATGATCACCATGCTGTTTGAAACCGGGCACCCCTGGATCACCTTCAAGGACGCCTGCAACCTGCGGTCCCCGCAACAGCATGCGGGGGTGATCCACAGTTCCAACCTGTGCACGGAGATTACCCTCAACACCTCCGCCACCGAGACGGCCGTGTGCAACCTGGGCTCGGTCAACCTGCCGGCACACCTAGTGCAGCGTGACGGCCAGTGGGTTCTGGACCAGGACAAATTGCAACGCACGGTGAAGCGTGCCCTGCGGCTACTGGACAACGTGGTGGACCTCAATTTCTATCCCACACTGAAGGCGCGCAATGCAAACGTGCGGCACCGTCCGGTCGGCCTCGGCATCATGGGGTTTTCCAACTGCCTGCAACGCATGGGGCTGGCCTATGGCTCGCAGGAGACCCTGGACTTTGCCGACCGCTCCATGGAATCCGTGTG
>DAICZS010000021.1:0-7084 GCA_027311025.1 Ferrovaceae bacterium | reverse complement strand
TCCGTGTGCTACGAGGCTTACTGGGCCTCAACCGAACTTGCCGAGGAGCGTGGCCGGTACTCCAGCTTTGCCGGCAGCCTGTGGGACCAGGGCATCCTGCCTTTGGACTCCCTCGATCTGCTTGAAGCGGCGCGCGACGGGTTCGTCGAGGTGGACCGCAGCGCCACACGGGACTGGGCCGCACTCAAGGCCCGCATTGCGCGCCATGGCATGCGCAATTCCAACTGCGTGGCCATCGCCCCCACGGCCACCATCTCCAATATCGTCGGCGTGTCAGCCTCGATCGAACCCGAATACCAGAACCTGTACGTCAAATCCAACCTTTCCGGCGAATTCACCGTGGTCAACGAAGCCCTGGTGCGCGACCTGAAAGCGCTGGGCCTGTGGGATGCCGTCATGATCTCGGACCTCAAATATTTTGATGGCGTGCTGGGCCCCATCGACCGCATTCCAGCCGAACTCAAGGCCCGCTATGCCACGGCTTTTGAAATCGACCCGGTATGGCTGGTGGAAGCCGCAGCAAGACGGCAAAAATGGATTGACCAGGCCCAGTCCCTCAATCTATATGTTGCCGGTGCCTCAGGCAAGCAGCTGGATGAACTTTATCGCCTGGCCTGGAGGCGCGGCCTCAAAACCACCTACTACCTGCGCACGCTGGGGGCCACTGCCATGGAAAAAACCAGCACGCCGGGTACCAGCGCAGCCGCGCTGCCGCTTGAAACGACGGCGCCGCTCGCCTGCTCCATCCTCGACCCCGAATGCGAGTCCTGCCAATGAATGCCATCACACGATCACTCGCACCCGTCAAAGCTGCCGACAAACGCGTCGTCAATGCCAAAACCTACATCAACCAGCTGGCCCCGTTCAAGTACCCCTGGGCGTGGGAATTCTTTCTGAATGCCAATCGCAACCACTGGACCCCGCTGGAAATCTCCATGGCCCAGGACGTACACGATTACCACTACAAGCTCACCCCCGCAGAGCGTCACGTCTTTGAGAACGTGCTGGCTTACCTCACCACGTCAGACATCCTGGCGATGCGCAACATCGGCCTCGCCGTCATGGAAAAGATGACCGCCCCCGAACTGCAGATCTACCAGGCCCGGCAAGTCTACGAGGAGGCTTTGCACACCTGGACTTACCAGCACTGCATCGAAACCCTGGGACTGGACCAGCAGGAAATCTACAACCGCTACCGGGTCATTCCTGAAATCCACGGCAAGATCGCGCTTGCCAACCGGCGCCTGGAACGCGTCATGCGCGCGGATTTTGACCTCACCCAACGCGACAACCTGCATGAATTTGCCTTGTCCTACCTGTTTTTTGCCGGGATATTTGAAGGGTGCTGGTTTTACAACGGCTTCTCTCCCATCTTTGCCCTGCAGCGTCGGGGCCTCATGAAGGGCACGGCCGAGCAGTTGCAGTACATCATGCGCGACGAGGTGCTGCACTGTGCATTCGGCATCCGCGTGGTGCGCACCCTGCTGCAGGAAGAGCAGCTGCAGCTTGACCCCGCGGCCGTTGCCCGCCTGTGGGAAGAAGCCGAGGCGGCCGAAAGCGCCTATGCACGCTATGTGTTGCGCGAACCCATTCTGGGATACAACGCCGAGGTGCACATTGGCCAGTTTCGGTTTATCGCCAATAGAAGGGCGCGCCAGCTGGGTTTGGCCGAACCGTTTCCAGGTGCTGAAAGTTCACTGACCTGGCTGGATGAACAGGCCAACTTGAGGAAGGAGAAAAACTTCTTTGAGACCCGCGTCACCGAATACCAGACCGGGGGGGCGCTCGCCTGGGATTGATCCCCGCTCAACCGCCGTCGCGCTCGCCCGCTGCACGGGCGCGCAGCCAGTCCGGAAGTTCACGGTCGCCTGCGTGTTCCAGAATATACTGGCGTATCAAACGCCGCACCACCTGGGAGGAGGTGAGATCCTGGCTGGCACAGATCTCCTCAAAGATCTGCTTTTTGCGGGGATCAATGAGCAGCGTCAGGCGTGCCGTGCGATTTTCCATGGTTGCACATTTTATGTTAATCAAATTGTAATTGCAATCTAACCTTAGTCCAATGTAATTTACAGCTTATAGCAACATTATCAGAAGGGTCGTCGGAAAGACAATGCCTCTGGACTGGATTCTGATGCTCGTCCTGGCCTGGCTGCTGATCGGCAGCGCCGGCGTGCTGGCCTTGCGTCGCCTCACCCTGGTGGCACGCCTGCTGTTTCCCGCCGGGGGCCTTGTGGGACTGTTGCTGCTGGTTGCCGCAGCCCTGGCCCTCCGGGAAGCGCCTGCAAGCGCCGTGTTGCCCCTTGGCCTGCCGTCGCTGCCCTTCCACTTTCGCCTGGACAGCCTTGCCGCTTTTTTCCTGATGGTCATCGGTGCCGCTTCCACCGGTATCTCTTTCTTTGCCGCCGGCTATTTTCGCAGGGGCGAAGGCACGCCACCCGGCCTGCTGTGCCTGGAGTACCACGTGTTCCTCGCCAGCATGGTGCTGGTGGTGCTGGCTGACGACGCCTACGCCTTCATGGTGATGTGGGAAACCATGGCGCTTTCCTCCTTCTTTCTCGTGATTGCCAACCACCGCCTGCCTGAAATCCGTCGTGCCGGCTACCTCTACCTCCTCATGGCCCATATCGGCGCCATCGGCATCCTGTTGTGCTTTGGCGTGCTGCAAGCCAATACCGGGGACTACACCTTTGCCAACATGCGCGCCCAGCACCTCTCGCCTTTCTGGGCCTCACTGGCTTTCCTTCTGGCGCTGTTCGGCTTTGGCGCCAAGGCCGGCATCGTGCCGCTGCATGTGTGGCTACCCGAAGCCCATCCCGCGGCCCCATCGCCAGTGTCCGCGCTGATGAGCGGCATCATGTTGAAAACCGCCATCTACGGCTTGCTGCGGGTCACCTTTGACCTGTTGCATACGCCGCTGTGGTGGTGGGGCGTTTTGCTGCTGGGCCTTGGCCTCTTGAGCGCCCTCTACGGGGTGGTGTTTGCCGCCGTGCAGGTGGACATGAAGCGCCTGCTGGCGTATTCCTCCATCGAAAACATTGGCCTGTTGGTGGCTGGCATCGGCCTCGCGGCCCTGTTTGCAGCCTACGGCATGCATCCCATGGCGGCTCTCGCCCTCACCGCCGTGCTGTATCACTCGGTAAGCCACGCATTCTTCAAAAGCCTGCTGTTCGTGGCCACCGGCTCGGTGTTGCATGCCACACGGGAGCGCAGCCTGGGCAAGCTGGGGGGGTTGATCCGCTTCATGCCCTGGGTGGCCTGGATGACGCTCATCGGGGCACTCACCAGCGCCGGCCTGCCTCCCCTAGGGGGCTTTGTTCCGGAGTGGCTGCTGCTGCAAAGCTTTCTGTTCACCCCGGGCCTGCCCAATGCATTCCTCAACATGCTGGTCCCCGTGGCGGCTGCTTTGATTGCCCTGGTGGCGGCCCTGGCGGGCTATACCATGGTCAAGTTTTTCGGCGTGATCTTTCTGGGACAGCCGCGCGAAGAAAAACTCTCCCAGGCCCATGACGCCGGCTTCTGGGAGCGCCTGGGTATGTTGTGGCTGGTCTCCGGATGCGTGGCCCTGGGCCTGTTTCCCGTGCCGGTCATCACCCTGCTAGATGCCGTCACCCGTCCACTGGTGGGGGCAGGCCTCGGTGCAGCCGTATCCGGCAGCCAGTGGCTGTTGATACCCGTGTCGCTGGAACGGGCCAGTTACGGGCCGGCGCTCTTCCTGCTGGGTGTGGCCGTCAGTTTGGCCCTGGCCTTTGCGCTGGTGCGCGCGTTTTACCACGGACGCCTGCGCCGCGCCCCGCCCTGGGATTGCGGTTACCCCTGGCAGAACCCGCGCATGCAGGACACCGCAGAAGGATTTGGTCAGCCCATCCGGGAAATTTTTTCCCCCTTCTTCCGCATCGAACGGTCCTTGCCCACGCCCTTTGATGCACAGCCGCATTACCGTGTCAGCGTGGGCGACCACTTCTGGCACTGGCTTTACCTGCCGGTGGCGCGCTTGGTGGAACGCCTGGCCCGATTGATTGGCCTGCTGCAACGCGGGCGCATCGCCATTTACCTGCTCTACAGCTTCGTCACCCTGATCGCCGTGCTGATGGTGGTGAAACGATGAATGCCCTGGGCTATTTGTCGCAGTTGCTGGAAATCTTCCTGGCATTGCTGCTGGCCCCCCTGCTGAGCGGCTGGATCAACCAGTGGCGCGCCTGGCTGCAGAACAAATCAGCCCCCAGCCTGTTTCAACCCTATCGCAAGCTGCACAAGCTGTTTAACAAGGACCTGGTGCTGGCCGAGCATGCCTCGTCCCTCTACCGCATCACGCCCTACGTCGTCTTTGGTTGCATGGCCCTGGCCTGCGCCATCATTCCCTCGCTCTCCACCGATCTGCCGCTTTCGCCCGCTGCAGATGCCATTGCGCTGGTGGGCCTGTTTGCCCTGGCGCGCGTGTTCATTTCGCTGGCCGCCATGGACGTGGGCACCGCTTTTGGCACCCTGGGGGCACGCCGCGAAATGCTGATTGGCTTTCTTGCAGAGCCGGCACTGCTGATGGTGCTGTTCTCGGCGTCGCTGCTGTCCAAATCCACGTCGCTCACCACCATCGTGGATACGCTGGCCCATCGCGACCTTGCCATCTACCCCAGCCTGGCCTTTGCCGGCGTGGCCTTCACCATGGTGTCGCTCGCTGAAAACGCGCGCATCCCCGTGGACAACCCGGCCACGCACCTTGAACTCACCATGATTCACGAGGCCCTCATCCTGGAATATTCCGGGCGCCACCTGGCCCTGCTGGAGTGGGCGTCAAGCCTCAAACTCTTTGCCTATTCCTGCGCGGGACTTGCCCTGTTCTTTCCCTGGGGCATCGCTGACGCCCTCTCGCCGCTGGCACTGCTGCTGGCCCTGCCCATGCTGATCCTGAAACTGGCCCTGGGCGGCGCGCTGCTGGCCCTCTTGGAGAGCGTCAGCGCCAAGATGCGCATCTTCCGCGTGCCGGAGTTTCTTGCCACGGCCTTCCTGCTGGCAGTGATTGGCATGCTGGTCAACATTCTGCTGGGGGTATGAGATGAGCGCCTTCATCACGCAATTCATCAACCTCCTGGCCGCGATTCTGCTGATGCTGGCGTTTGCCATGCTCTCTCAACGGCGCATCCTCTCGCTGATTTACCTCTACACCCTGCAAGGCGCCACCCTGGTGGCGGCCACCGCCATCGTCGGGTTCGTCACGCATCAACCCCACCTGTATTTTTCTGCTGCCATCACCTTGGTATTGAAAGTGCTGCTCATCCCCATGCTGCTGCACCGGGTCATTGATCGCCTCAACGTGCGCTGGGACGTGGAAACACTCATCAACATTCCCACCACCATGCTGATGGGCATCGTCCTCGTGATGTTTTCCTTTTATCTTGCCCAGCCCATCTCGCAGATGTCGGCCACCATTGCGCGCGGCACCCTCGGGATTGCACTGGCGTGTGTGCTGCTGTCCTTCATGATGATGATCACCCGCTCTAAGGCGGTTCCCCAGGTCATCGGTTTTCTCTCCATGGAAAACGGCCTGTTCTTTGCTGCCACGGCGGCCACTTACGGCATGCCCATGGTGGTGGAACTCGGCATTGCGCTGGACGTGCTGGTGGGCATCCTGATCCTAGGCGTGTTCATGTTCCACATTCGTGAACAGTTTGACAGCCTCGACATCCGACACCTGGAAAAACTGAAGGAAGACTGAACTTGGACCTGCTGCTTCTGGTATTGGGTTTTCCGCTGCTGGGCAGTATCGTGCTGGCCTTCACGGGCCATCACGCACACGCGCGCGATGCCAATGCCTTGTTCAGCCTCGGCACTTTCCTCGCGGCCTGTGCCCTGACCATCGAAGTCATCGCACAGGGCCCGCTGTTTGCCTGGAACCATGAATTCTTCATCGATTCGCTCAACGTGTTCATGGTCAGCCTGACGGCCTTCGTGGCGCTCACCACCGCGCTCTTTTCACGACCCTACATGCGCGTGGAACAGGCCCATGGCAAGATGACGCCCAACCGGCTGCGCCTGTACCACAGCATGTACCAGCTGTTCAGTTTCACCATGCTGGTGGCGCTGACCACCAACAACATGGGCATCCTGTGGGTATCCATGGAGGCGGCCACCCTGACCACGGTGCTGCTGGTGAGCGTCTATCGCACCGCCGCAAGCCTTGAAGCCGCCTGGAAGTATTTCATCCTGTGCGGGGTGGGCATCGCCCAGGCGCTGTTTGGCACCGTACTGTTGTATATGGCCGCTGAAAAACTGGTGGGGCCCGAAAGCGGGGCGCTGCTCTGGACCAACCTCAATGCAGTCAAGGGGCAACTTGATCCGGACATCATCACGCTGGCCTTTGCCTTTCTGTTCATCGGCTACGGCACCAAGGTGGGCCTCGTCCCCCTGCACAACTGGTTGCCGGACGCCCACGCCGAAGGCCCCACCCCGGTGTCGGCCGTGCTGTCGGGACTGCTGCTCAACGTGGCCCTGTACGCCATCCTGCGCTGCAAGGTGCTGACCGACGGCGCCCTGCACAGCGCGCTCGCCAGCCAGTTGATGATGGGCTTCGGCCTGCTCTCGGTGGTGGTGGCTGCCTTCTTCCTGTCACGCCAGAAAGACGTCAAGCGCATGTTTGCCTATTCCTCCATCGAGCACATGGGCCTCATCACCTTTGCCTTCGGCATGGGCGGGCCCATCGCCAACTTTGCCGGGTTGCTGCATATGACGGTGCACTCCCTCATCAAATCCGCCATCTTCTTCACCGTGGGCCACGCCTCGCAGAAAGCGGGAACACAGGTCATGGAAGACATTCGCGGGCTGATCAAGGTCAGCCCGGCCGTGGGCTGGGGCATGATGCTGGGCTCGCTGGCCATTCTCGGAATGCCACCCTTTGGCGTATTCGCCAGCGAATTCCTGATTCTCACCACAGCCATGCGCGAGCAGCCCTGGGCCACGCCGTTTTTGTTGCTGGCACTTGGCGTGGCCTTTGCTGCGGTGTTTGGCCGGGTGCAACCCATGGTGTTTGGTGAAACCACGCTGAAGGCCCTGCCCCACCCGCCCGCCTTGATCCCGGTGTTCATCCACC
>DAICZS010000020.1 GCA_027311025.1 Ferrovaceae bacterium | reverse complement strand
CAATGGGGGCGTCGATGCTGCGGCCGTGACCGCGCTATGCCAGCGCCTGTTATGGATTGCCGCGGGTTACCAGATCTTTGATGCGTTGAATCTCTCCAGCGCCTTCTGCCTGCGCGGGGCGGGCGACGTGCGCTTTCCCACGGGGTTGCTGCTGGTGCTGTCCTGGCTGGTATTTTTGCCGCTCTGTCATGCCCTGACCTTTCCGCCGGGCATGGGCTGGGTGAGCTTCCTGCCCCAATGGGGACTGGGTGCCATTGGCGGCTGGATGGCGGCCCTGGTGTACACTGTGGCGCTGGGGCTGGGCCTCTGGCTGCGCTGGCGCTCCGGAGCCTGGCGCAAAATCGACTTGTTTCACCACTGAACATGGGTATTTTAAAACGACTGCGCAGACAGGGCGCCTGGGGACGCCTGGGAATGGCGCTTGCCCTGGCATGCCTGCTGGGCGCCCAGGTTGCCGGCTTCACGCACCGCGTGGCCCACGGCGAGCGCTGGGTCCAACGGGTGCAAAGCGTGGATTCGGCCTCTTCCTGGGCTCATGATGACCACCACTGCCAGCTCTTCGATGCGCTCACCCTGGCCAGTTTTGCTGGTACCGCGGCCTTGCCTGTCTGCATTCCGCCGCGCGCCGATGCCCTCCGGGTCCAGTCCGGGGTTGCCCGCCACGCCTTTTGCGAGCCCCTGGGGTTCGATACCCGCGCACCCCCTGCCGCACCTCGATCCGTAGTCTGATGTCTCGTGGGGGCCCACGCCCCCGGGGGGAGTGCCCCTCCCCGCATTCTCATCGCTTCGAGGTTTTCTTCATGGCATGCAACACCGCATCATCACGCACGGCATGGGCCCTGTCATTGGCCCTTGCGGCCTTCGCGGCCCGGGCCGAATCCGACGAGCCCGTCGCCCAGGCCCAGACCATCACCATCACTTCCAAAAAACTCGATGGCGCCCGCAGTGGCGTGTCGGCCAATACAGGCAGCACCCAGTACCAGTTTTCGGATGCGGACATTGCCCACCTGCCGCAGGGCAATGCCACGCCCTTGAACCAGGTGCTATTGCAGGCGCCGGGCATCGTGCAGGATGGTTTTGGCCAGGTGCATGTGCGCGGAGACCATGGCAACCTGCAATACCGCATCAATGGCGTCATGATTCCCGAGGCCCTGAGCGGCTTTGGCCAGATGCTGGACACCCGCATTGCCGACAAGCTCACCGTCATGACCGGCGTGTTGCCGGCCCAATATGGTTACCGGACGGCCGGCATCGTGGACATCCAGACGCGGGGTCCGGGCTCTGAACCCGGCGGGGAAATTTCGCTGCAGGGCGGCAGCCGCAACTACGGCGAAATGGCGGGGATTGCCAACGGCTCGGTCGGGCGCTTCAGCTACACGCTCACGGGCTCGCTCATGACGTCACAGCAGGGCATCGACAACCCTGCCAACACCCTCAATGCCTTTCATGACCAGACCCGCCAGGGCAAGGGCTTTGGGTTTCTGGCCTACGATCTCACGCCACAGGACCGGGTGAGCCTGACTTTCGGGCAATCGCAAAACCTGTTCCAGATCCCCGATAACCCGGGTCTGTCCCCACAATGCTGCAGTTCCACGCTGACGCCGACGCCAACGCCGCTGGCACTCAACGCCACGCAGGCCGAACATAACCAGTTCGAGGTGGCCAGTTACCAGACCCACGGCAGTGCCGTGGCAGACACCCAGGTATCCGTTTATCACCGGCTCTCGGAAGTGCATTACACGCCCGACGCCGCCCTGGGCGACCTGTTCTACAGCGGCGTCAGCAATGACGTCATCCGCCGCAATGAAGCACAGGGGCTGCAGACCGATACGGGCATGGACTGGCGCGAGGGCCACCGCCTGCACGCCAGCCTGATGGTGCAGCAGGAGCGGTATCTCACCAACAACCAGTCGCAGGTGTATTGTCTGGGCCCCTCATCGGTCTGTGCCGGCAATCAGTTGAGCGATGCGGGGGTGGCCAGCAGTGCGCCCACGGGCATCATCGACAACAGCGGCGGCATCAGTCACTTCTGGGGCGTCTCGTTGCAGGACGAGTGGAAGCTTAACCCTGCGGCCACGCTCAATTACGGGCTGCGTTACGACCAGAATGCGATGCTGATCAACGAACACCAGGTCAGCCCGCGCGTCAGCCTGGTGGTGGACATGACGCCAGCCACCCGGGCGCATGCCGGTTTTGGCAGCTATTTCACGCCGCCTGCCGCAGGGCTCATCAACACCCGTACGGTGGGCCTGTTCACCAATACCACCAATGCCTCGCAGGTGACGACCGACGCCCCGGTGCGCTCGGAAAGTTCTGATTACCTGGACATGGGGCTTTCGCACCAGTGGTCCGATCAGTTCAACATGAGCGTGGATGGCTATTATCGCAAGGTGCAGCACCTGCTCGACGAGGGGCAGTTCGGCAACGCGCTGGTGTTTTCAGACTTCAACTATCAGGAAGGCCGTGTCTACGGCCTGGAGCTCTCCGGCACCTGGCACCGTGAGCGCTGGACCGGAAACTTCAATGCGGCCGTGGGTCGGGCACAGGGTCGCGGCATCGAATCGGGGCAGTTCAACTTCAGCCCCGGGGTGCTCAACTACATCAACAACCACTGGGTCTATCTGGACCATGACCAGCGTTACACCCTCTCGGGCGGCATGGGGTATCGCACCGACTGGGCCAACCTCAGCGCGGATGCGTTGTTTGGCAGCGGCATGCGCAGCGGCTTTGCCAATACCAGCACCATGCCGTCCTATGTGACGGTCAACACGGCAGCCACCCACCTGTTCAAGGCGGGGGAGTGGGGCGACCTGGAAGGGCGGCTTGCCCTGCTCAACGTTTTTGACCGCAGCTACGAGCTGCGCGATGGCACCGGCATCGGCGTCGGGGCGCCGCAGTACGGGTTGCGCCGTACGGTCATTGTGGGCGTGACCCGCTTCTTCTAGCCCTTGCGCCGTGCCCGCGGGTGGGCCGCATCGTAAATTCTGGCCAGGTGCTGAAAATCGAGGTGCGTGTACACCTGGGTGGAGGTGATGCTGGCATGCCCCAGCATGTCCTGCACGGCGCGCAGGTCGCCGCTGGATTGCAGCACATGGGAAGCAAAGGAATGGCGCAGCACATGCGGGTGCACGGCGTCCGCCAGCCCCAGCTGGCGTGCGCGCAGGGCCACGCGGGCTTCGATGCTGCGCCCGCTCAGGCGTTTTCCAGCCTGCGTCACGAACAGGGCCGGCTGGTTGCCTGCTGCGGCCGCCCGGCATTGCAGCCAGCGCGCCAGCGCCTCCAGCGCCTTTTGTCCCACCGGGACGACGCGGGTCTTGGCCCCTTTTCCCGTGACGACCACGGTGTGCTCAGAGCGATGGACGTCGGCCACGTTGAGTCCCGCAATTTCGGACAGGCGCAGTCCTGACGAGTACAACAACTCCAGCAGGGCATGGTCGCGCAGCGCCAGAAAATCGTCGCCGGCAGGTTGCATCAGTTGCGCTGCAGTGTCCGGAGTGAGTGCGTGCGGCAGTTTTTTGGGGGACTTGGGCGGACGCACGTCGGCACAGGGGTTATGCCGGAAGCCATGGTCCCGCGCCAGGTAGTTGAAAAATCCGCGCCAGGCGGAGAGCGCCCGGCCCAGGCTGCGCCCGGACAGCCCGCGCGCATGCAGGGTGGCAATGTAGCGCCGGATGTCGTGGGGGCTCAAGGTGTCGAGGTCCTGGCTTCCTGCAAGCTGCAGCAGGAGGTCGAGGTCGCGGCCATAGCTTTTTTCGGTGTGCGCCGAGAGGCGGCGTTCCACCCGCAAGTGGGACAGATAGGCGGCGCGCAGCGACTCAGGGACCATGGGTCTGGGACCGCAGCGCTGCACCCACCAGCTCGGCGATCCGGGTGAGGTAGAAGGTGCCCATGTCCGGATAAAAGCGGTTTTCGTCCGGCGATGCCAGCAACAGCACTCCAAAGGTGACGCTGTCACGCAGGGGCATCATGGCAAATGAGCGCAGGTTGGGCGCCTCGTCTTCAAACCAGCGGCTGGTTTCGTACACCGCGTGATGGCCACAGTGCGGTGCTTCCATGTGCGAGACGAATTCCCGCAACTCGGCCTGCACCGGCGCAAATTCGGGGCGTCCGTCTTCGGCAGCGAGGCCCCACAGGCGGATGGCGCCGTGGGGTACGGCAAAATCCTCTTTCAACTGCTGCTGCACGATGTCCAGTACGGCGGGCAGCGTGCGTGCCCCCAGCAGGCTGACGGCCAGCCGGTGGACCTTGCCGCTGGTGGTGTCGTTGGCGCCCGCGTAGCCGATCAATTCGCTGAGGCGCGCTTCCAGCGCGCGGTTTTTGTCGCGCATGGCCTGCAGCTGACGCTCGCTCAAGGAGACGGCGTGGGTGCCGTGGGGATGGGGCAGGTTGATGTCGGCCAGGAGCGCGCTGTGCGCCTCAAAAAAATCGGGGTGCTGTTTCAGCCAGGCGGCAACGGCATCGGAATCCAGATTCATGCAAGGGCCTCTGATCATTCGGGCAGGCGAAGTTCGCCTGTAAATACGGTGACGGCATCGCCCGTCATCCACACGGGATGTCCCGGGCCCTGCCAGGTAATGGAAAGGTCGCCGCCATGGGTCGTGACCGTAACCGTGGCATCCAGCAAGTGACGCGTGATGCCCGCCACCACGGCGGCACAGGCACCCGTGCCACAAGCCAGGGTTTCACCGGCGCCGCGCTCAAAGACGCGCAGGCGGATGTGGGTGCGGCTCACCACTTCCATGAATCCCGCATTGACGCGTTTGGGGAAGGCGGGATGGTGTTCGATCAACGGGCCTTCGCTGGCCACCGGTGCCGTGGCTACCGAAGGCACCACCTGCACGGCGTGCGGGTTGCCCATGGAGAGTACGCTGAACGCATGGGTGACGGCGCCAACCGTCAGGGGGTAGGTCAGCGCCTGGGCCGGGGCCGTGAAGGGAATGCGTGTGGGTTCGAAGACGGGTTCGCCCATGTTGACCGTAACCCGACCGTCAACATCAAGGCGCGGCGCGATGACGCCACCCAGCGTTTCCACCCGGATCTCGTTTTTTTGGGTCAGCCCCTGGTCGCGCACGAAGCGCACGAAACAGCGGGCGCCGTTGCCGCAATTTTCCACTTCGCTGCCGTCGGCATTGAGGATGCGGTAACGGAAATCGTTGGCAGGGTCGTGCGCGCGCTCCACGATCAGGATCTGGTCACAGCCCACGCCAAAATGGCGGTCGGCGATCCAGCGAATCTGGCCGGGTGAGAGCTGCAGGGGAGCGGCCGTGGCATCCAGAACCACGAAGTCGTTGCCCAGTCCCTGCATTTTGGTAAAGGGAAGTTGCATCGGGTCAGGCCATGGGTTGCGTCATGAAAGGCATCCTATCGCGTTTTGCAATTGCGCGCAGGGGATTGTCCGTGAGTCAGCGCGCATAGGGCGATCGCTCGCCGGGAGGACGGGTCTTGAAGCGTTTGTGGCTCCATAGGTAGTTGGCCGGCTGTTCCAGGATGCGCGCTTCGATGAACTGATTCATGCGCAGCGCATCAGCCGTTTCGTCGGCGCCGGGATAGTCCTGCCAGGACGGATAAAAGCGCACCACGCAGCGATTGTGGTGAAAGTCCTGCTCGATGACGCAGGGCACCACCCGGGCGTGGGCCAAACGCGCCAGGCGGGACATGGCAGGGATGGTGGCGGTCTTGACGCCGAAAAAATCCACGAAGATGGAATCCTTCGAGCCGTAATCCTGGTCGGGCAGGTAATACAGGGCCCAGCCCGGTTTGAGGGCGCGCAGCACGGTGCGGATGCCGTCCTGCCGCGAAAAGATCACGCCGCGATTCCAGCGCCGGCGGCGGCGCTGGATCATGTCGTCGATGCGGATGTTCTTGTGTCGCGTGTGGAAGGAGATCATGTCCACGTCGGCGGACAGGCAGATGCCTGCAGTATCGATGCCAAAAAAATGCGGGGTCATGAGGATCACGGGGCCTTCTGCCAGGGCGGCCTGCAGATGGGGCAATCCCTCAAAGTGCACGATGCGTCGCAGGTGAGCCAGCGACGCGTACCAGCCCACCCCCTGCGACAGGATGCTGGTCATGAAGGCCTGGAAATGGGCGCGCGCCACGGCGGCGCGCCGGGCATCGGACCATTGCGGAAAACACAGGGCGAGGTTGATCAGGGTGACGCGCCGCCGTTCGGCCGCGAGCCGGTAGGCCAGGGCTCCCAGAAGGTCCCCCAGGGTGGCCAGTGCGGGCAGGGGCAGCCAGTGCAGCAACCACAGCAAGACAAGGGAGAGGCGCAGCATCATTTCAGGCAGGAATCGCTGTTATAATCCACAGTTCGTTGTTGTTCATGAAAAAGGGCGGGGTTCGCCATGAGTCAATATCTCTTCTCTTCAGAGTCCGTCTCTGAAGGGCATCCGGACAAGGTTGCCGACCAGATTTCCGATGGCGTGCTGGACGCCATTCTAGCGCAGGATCCCAAGGCGCGCGTGGCCTGTGAAACGCTCACCAGTACCGGACTCATCGTGATCTCTGGCGAAATCACCACGAGCGCCCAGATCAACTACATCGATGTGGCCAGGGACGTGGTGCGGCGCATTGGTTACAACAGTTCGGAAATCGGCTTTGACTATCAAACCTGCGCGGTCCTGACGGCGCTCAACCGCCAAAGTCCCGACATTGCCCAGGGCGTGGATGAAGGGCGCGGGCTGGACCTCGATCAGGGTGCTGGCGACCAGGGCCTCATGTTTGGCTACGCCTGCGACGAAACCGATACCCTGATGCCGCTGCCCATCCATCTGGCGCATCGCCTGGTGCAGCGCCAGGCAGAGCTGCGCAAGGATGGGCGCCTGCCGTTTTTGCGCCCCGACGCCAAATCGCAGGTCAGCGTGCGTTATGTGGATGGCGAGGCGGTCGGGATCGACACGGTGGTGCTGTCCACCCAGCATGATCCGGATGTGTCGCATGCGCAATTGTCAGAAGCCGTCATCGAGGAAATCGTCAAGCCGGTGATTCCCGCCGCCCTCCTGGGCGCGCAGACGCGCTACCTCATCAACCCCACCGGGCGCTTCGTGATTGGCGGGCCCATGGGAGACTGCGGCCTCACCGGACGCAAAATCATCGTGGACACCTACGGCGGGGCCGCCCGTCATGGCGGCGGCGCATTCTCCGGCAAGGACCCATCCAAGGTGGACCGTTCTGCCGCCTATGCCATGCGCCATGTGGCCAAAAACATCGTGGCAGCGGGACTGGCGCGTCGCTGCGAAGTCCAGGTGGCTTACGCCATCGGTGTGGCGAAACCCGTCAGCCTGATGGTCAATACCTTCGGCACCGGCACCTTGTCCGACGAGCGTCTGGCCGAACTGGTGCAGCAGCATTTTGACCTGCGACCCAAGGGCATCATCCAGTCGCTCAACCTGCTGCGCCCCATTTACAGCAAAACCGCCGCCTATGGTCATTTTGGGCGCGAAGAACCCGAGTTCACCTGGGAAGCCCGCGATCGGGTTGAAGCCCTGCGTGCCGCAATTTAAGGAGCCCCGTTCATGAGTGCCGTCCCGCAAACCCAGCAAACCCCGGATTACAAAGTTGCCGACATCTCCCTTGCCCGCTGGGGGCGGATGGAGATCGGCATCGCCGAGAACGAAATGCCCGGCCTCATGGCCCTGCGCGAAGAGTTTGGCAGCCAGCAGCCCCTCAAGGGGGCACGCATTGCCGGCTGCCTGCACATGACCATCCAGACGGCGGTGCTGATCGAAACCCTGGTGGACCTGGGCGCCGAGGTGCGCTGGAGTTCGTGCAACATCTTCTCCACCCAGGATCAGGCGGCAGCAGCCATTGCCGCCGCCGGCATTCCCGTATTTGCCTGGAAGGGCGAAACCGAGGAAGAGTTCTGGTGGTGCATCGAGAAGACCATATTCGGCCCCGATGGCTGGGTGCCCAACATGATCCTCGACGACGGCGGCGATTTGACGCTCGTGATGCACGACAAGTATCCGGACATGCTGCGCCACATTCACGGCATCTCGGAGGAGACCACCACCGGGGTCCACCGCCTCAACGAAATGATGAAGAAGGGCGAGCTCAAATGCCCGGCATTCAACGTCAACGACTCGGTGACCAAATCCAAGTTCGATAACCTCTACGGTTGCCGCGAATCGCTGCTGGACGGCATCAAGCGCGCCACGGACGTCATGGTGGCGGGCAAGATTGCGGTGGTGGCCGGCTACGGCGACGTGGGCAAGGGTTGTGCGCAGGCATTTCGTGGCATGGGCGCCACGGTATGGATTACCGAAATCGATCCCATCTGCGCCTTGCAGGCGGCCATGGAAGGGTATCGCGTGGTGACCATGGATGAAGTGGCCGCGCAGGGAGACATTTTCGTCACGGCCACCGGCAATGTGGGCGTGATCAAGCACGAGCACCTGCGCGTCATGAAACATGACGCCATCGTCTGCAACATCGGCCACTTCGATTCTGAAATCGACATTGCCTCGCTGCGCCAGTACCGCTGGGAGAACATCAAGCCCCAGGTGGACCATGTGGTGTTTCCCGACGGCAAGCGCATCATCGTCCTGGCCGAGGGGCGCCTCGTCAATCTGGGTTGCGCCACGGGCCACCCCAGTTTCGTGATGTCGGCATCCTTCACCAACCAGGTGATGGCGCAGATCGAGTTGTGGGGCAATCAGGGCAAGTACCCGATTGGCGTGTACGTCCTGCCCAAACACCTGGACGAAAAGGTGGCGCGCCTGCACCTCAAGAAAATCGGCGCCAAACTGACGGTGCTGACGCCGCAGCAGTCCGAGTATCTCAGCGTCAATGTCGACGGGCCGTACAAGCCCGATCACTACCGTTACTGAGCGCGGGGCGACCTTGCAAAGCCAGCAGCGTTACCCCAAGGTTTTCAGCTTCGAGTTCTTTCCGCCCAAAACGCCGGAGGGTGCTGAAAAGCTGCGCCACACCCGGCGTCAGCTGGCGCAACTCAAGCCGGCCTTTTTTTCCGTGACCTACGGCGCCGGTGGTACCACGCGTGAGCGCACGCTCGAGACCGTGCTGGAAATCCAGAGGGACGGCCATCCGGCTGCGCCCCACCTGTCCTGCATTGGTTCCACCCGTGAACATCTCGCCGAGGTGCTGAAGCAATACCAGGCGCATGGCATCCGTCACCTCGTGGCGTTGCGCGGCGACCTGCCCTCGGGCACCTACGGTGGCGGCGCCTTTCGCTATGCCAACGAACTGGTCGAGTTCATCCGCGAGCAGACGGGCGACCATTTCTACATCGAGGTGGCGGCTTACCCCGAAGTGCATCCGCAGTCGCGTTCCATGCAGGAGAATATCCAGCACTTCAAGCGCAAGGTGGAAGCGGGCGCCAATGCCGCCATCACCCAGTATTTCTACAATCCGGATGCCTACTTCAGTTTCGTGGAGGAGTGCGAGGCGGTGGGGTTGGATCTGCCCATCGTGCCTGGCGTGATGCCGATTGCCAATTTTTCCCAGCTCAGCCGGTTTTCAGAGGCCTGCGGTGCCGAGATTCCGCGGTGGATTCGCATGAAAATGCAGGGCTATGGCGATGATACGGCCTCCATCAAGGCCTTTGGCCTGGATGTGGTGACGCAGCTGTGCGACCGGTTGCTCTCGGCGGGAGCCCCCGGCCTGCATTTTTACACCATGAATTCAGCCGGCCTCACCAGTGTGATCTGGGACCGGCTGCATCTGTCCGAGCGCTGATCAGGCGGCCTTGATTTTCTGCTCGGCTGCCCTGGCGTGTTGCTCGGCGTAGGACTGGTGTGCCGCAGCCTCGGCGTAACCCAGCTTGACGGGGTAACCCAGGTCCATCAGTACGGACCCCAGCGCGGACAGGCACAGCATGACGTTTTCTGATTTGGCCGAATAGCCCATCAGGCCAAAGCGCCAGATCTTGCCGGCCAGAGGTCCCAGCCCGGCACCAATCTCCAGATTGAACTCTTCCAGCAAGGCCTTGCGCACGCGGGCCTCGTCGACGCCTTCGGGCACTTTGACGGCGTTGAGCTGCGGCAGGCGGTATTCCTCCTTCACCAGGTATTCCAGGCCCATGGCCTCGAGGCCGGCCTTGAGCGCCAGATAATGCCGGGTGTGGCGCGCCCAGGAATTTTCCAGGCCTTCCTCGCGCACCTGCAGCAGGGCTTCGTGGAGTGCATACAGCCCATTGATGGGGGCGGTATGGTGGTAAGTGCGATTGGTGTTGCCCCAATAACCCAGCACCAGGTCGAGGTCCATGAACCAGCTGTGGCAGCGTTCCTTGCGATTGCGCACCAGCGCCACCACGCGGTCGCTGAAGGACACCGGGGCCAGCCCCGGGGTGCAGGAAAGGCATTTCTGGCTGCCCGAATACACGGCGTCGATGCCCCACTCATCCACAAACAGTGGGGTGCCGGCCAGTTGCGTGACCGCATCCACGATGGTGAGTGCCCCGTAGCGGTGGGCAATTTCCACCAGGGTCTTGGCATCGGACATGCAGCCGGTGGAGGTTTCGGCCAGGACGAAGGCCACCACCTTGGTGTCGGGGTGCTGCTTCAGGGTTTCTTCCAGCTTGTTGGGGTCCACCGGTTCGCCCCAGGTGTCCTCGATGACCACCGCCTTGCCGCCGCAGCGCTCGACGTTTTCGATCATGCGCCCGCCAAACACGCCGTTGCGGCAGACGATGACCTTGTCGCCTTCATTGACCATGTTGACGAAGCACATTTCCATGCCCACCGAGCCCGGGCCGGAGGCTGGAAAAGTCAGCTGGTTGTCCGTTTGAAAGACGTAGCGCAACAGGGTTTTGAGTTCGTCCATCATGTCCACGAACACCGGGTCGAGGTAGCCGATGCAGGGCAGCGACATGGCGGCCAGCACGCGTGGCGTGATCTCGGAGGGACCAGGACCCATCAAGGTGCGCTGGGGCGGGTAGAAGGAATTGATCTTCTTGGGCGGCAGGTGTTTGATGGTGGGATTCATGATGGTCGTTTTCCTTAAATCAATCTTTTATTTTATCAGAGTTTCCGGCCTTCACGAAATGGATGCGCCGGTCCTCCATGGTGGACAGGCGCAGCGCGCCGCGTTCCAGCGTGTCCGGGTCGAACAGGGTGTCGCCCTCGGGGTTGGCCTGCTGGCTGGGGGCAAGGTGGGCAAAATCGAACAGTGCCGTGTCGGCCAGGTGCGAGGGCGTGACCGATTGCAGGGCAAGAAAGATGTTGTCCACGCGTCCCGGGAATTCACGCTCCTGTTGCTTCAGCCATTCCTTGATGGCGGCACGCTTGAGGTTGTCCTGCGAGCCGCACAGATCGCACGGGATGATGGGATACGCCATGTGGCGCGCGTAGGTGGCGAGGTCCTTCTCGGTGCAATACGCCAGTGGCCGGATCACGATGTGATGGCCGTCGTCCGTCACCAGTTTGGGGGGCATGGCTTTGAGGCGGCCGCCATAGAACATGTTGAGGAACATCGTTTCGATGATGTCGTCGCGATGGTGTCCCAGGGCGATCTTGTTGGCGCCCAGCGCCTTGGCCGTGCGATAGAGCACGCCGCGGCGCAGGCGCGAGCATAGCGAGCAGGTGGTTTTGCCCTGCGGGATCTTGTCGCGCACGATGGAATAGGT
The DNA here is from genome assembly GCA_027311025.1 of Ferrovaceae bacterium. Classification (GTDB taxonomy): domain Bacteria; phylum Pseudomonadota; class Gammaproteobacteria; order Burkholderiales; family Ferrovaceae; genus JAJZRV01. Next base: position 20,633 of record DAICZS010000020.1, on the reverse strand, counting down.
GTCCGCCTCGATGATGTGGTATTCCACCCCGAGGGATTCCAGGTAGGCGGGCAACACGTCGGCGGGAAAGCCGGGCTGCTTCTGGTCGAGATTGACGGCAATCAGGCGAAACGACACCGGCGCGCGTCGCTGCAGGTCCATCAGGATGGACAGCAGGGCGTGCGAATCCTTGCCGCCGCTCAAACACACCATGACGGTGTCGCCGTCCCCGATCATGTGGTAATCGCTGATGGCGCGGCCCACGGCACCGCGCAGCCGTTCCTGGAGCCGGATAAAAGTTGCCGAAGGGGGGCGTTCAACCGTTAACATGTGACCTTTTGCCGCAACGCTGTCGAGATGCCGCCCATTCTACCGCACCCCCTGCAACCTGAGCCGGAAGCCCTGGCCCATAGCGCGCGCCTGCGCAGCGAAATCAACCGGGTGATCCGGCAGTCGGGGGGCTGGATCGACTTTTCGCGCTTCATGGCGCTTGTCCTGTATGCCCCGGGGCTGGGGTATTACAGCGCGGGTTCGGTCAAGCTGGGCAGCGGCGGCGATTTCGTCACCGCCCCTGAAATGACGCCGCTGTTTGGGCAAACCTGGGCCCGCGCGGTGGCTGCCACCCTCGACGGGTTGCGCGGGCAGCACCCCATGGTGCTGGAGCTGGGGGCGGGAAGCGGGCGCCTGGCGCGCGACATGTTGCTGGCCCTGGCAGCGCTGGGCACGCTGCCGGAACGCTACCTGATCCTGGAAGTCAGCGCCGACCTGCGTGAGCGGCAGGAGGCCCTGCTGGCCACCTTGCCGGCCGCCCTGCGTGCGCGCGTGGACTGGTGCAGTGCCTGGCCCGCCGCACTCACGGGCGTGGTGCTGGCCAATGAAGTGCTCGACGCGCTACCCGTGCATCGGGTGGGCTGGCGCCAGGAGGGCTGGGTGGAAATGGGCGTGACGCTGGAGGGTGAGGATTGGGCCTGGCAGCAGCACCCGCTCACCGACGCGCGCGTGGCCGCCCTGCTGCCCCCCACGGACGGCTTGCCCGTGCCCTACGATACGGAAGTCTGTCCGGATGCCACAGCGCTGATGGCCAGCCTCGCGCACAGCTTGAAGGCGGGCCGGGCGTATTTCATCGATTACGGATTTCCCGCGCGCGAGTACTACCACCCGCAGCGCCATGAGGGCACCCTGATGTGCCATGTGCGCCACCATGCGCATGGCGATCCCTTCGCTTATCCCGGACTGCAGGATGTCACGGCCCATGTGGACTTTACCGCAGTGGCGCGCGCGGCCCTGGACCACGGCCTCGTCCTCAAGGACTACGGCACCATGGCCCGCTGGCTGCTGGATGCGGGCTTGCTGGAAGTGCTGGGCGCCATTCCCGTGACCGATGAAGCCCGTTACCTGCCTGCGGTCAGTGCCGTGCAGAAACTGCTCAGTCCTGCAGAAATGGGAGAGCTGTTCAAGGTGCTGGTGCTGGGGAAGGGGCAGGGCTCGCCTGCCGCATCTGCCCTGTTGGGCCTGCCTCAAGGGACTTAACGGATTGCTGCGGCCACGGCCGCAAGGCGGGCCTGCCGGATGCGCTGCGGGATGTGCTCCGGTGTCGCACGCGCTGCTTCCGCCAATGCGCCCGCCGGGACTTCCAGGGCGGCCTGCAGGGCGCGGTTGAGGCGCTCCCACAGTGCCGGTTCATCCCCCTGCGCATGGCAGGCATGAGCCGCCAGCATGGCTTCGAAGCGTTGCGGGCGGCGCAGGGCATCGGTCTGTTCGATGAGCTGCAGGAGGGATTCGGCGGATGCCGTGGCGCTGTTGCTGATGGCCTCGCGATGTTCACTGGTCATCCGCGCAAGGTCGCGAATGTCCGAAGGAACCCGCAAACGCTCGCCCAGCTGTTGCAACTGCGCGCGTCCACCCTGCGCTGCCTGCTGCAACAGGATCGCCGCCCAGGCGGCAAAACGCACGGGCAGGCCGTGGCCGCGATGCGCGGCGAGGTCCACGCCCGCCAAGGCGGCTGTTCCGTACGCCGCCCAGAAGGGCATCACCTCCGGCAGGATGCGGGGCAGGGCATGGCATTGCTCCAGTACCCGAAACAGTTCGGAGGGCGTGGATTCAGCGAGTCCGCGGGCCAGTTCCTGCCAGACCCGTTCGGGCACCAGGGCATCCGTCTCGCCCTGCGCCACCATGGACTGCATCAGTGTCCGGGTGTCATCGGCCACGACAAAATTGAACGATTGCTTGAAGCGCGCGGCAAAACGGGCCACGCGCAGAATGCGTACCGGGTCTTCGGCAAAGGCGGGGCTGACATGACGCAGGCGGCGCTGGCGCAGGTCTTCCATGCCCCCGAAGGGATCCACCAGGGCGCCATGGGCATCGCGTGCCATGGCATTGATGGTCAGGTCGCGCCGTTCCAGATCCTGTTCCAGTGTCACCTCAGGGCTGGCGTGGATGGTAAAGCCCCGATAGCCCGGCCCGGTTTTGCGCTCGGTGCGTGCCAGCGCGTACTCTTCGTGCGTCTTGGGGTGCAGGAATACCGGAAAGTCGCGTCCCACGGGCTTGAAGCCCTGCGCCACCATGTCTTCGGGCGTGGCCCCCACCACCACCCAGTCGCGATCCGTGACTGGAAGTCCCAACAGTTCATCGCGCACCGCGCCGCCCACGGCGTAGATCTTCATGGCTGGGAGGCGGGGTCGGGTTCAGAGCTGCGCATGGGGGTCATGCCCTGGATGATGCCCAGGCGCTGGTGCAGGGTTAGCGTGGGCTGGCCCAGCAGGAAGGCGTAAAGGGTGGTGTTGAACATGACGTGCTGGACGTAACCGCGGGTTTCGCTGAGCGGCATGGTTTCGATGAAGATGGCGGCGTCCTGGGGTTTGCCGGACACCCAGCGGAGCACCCGGTTGGGCCCGGCGTTGTAGGCCGCCGTGGCCAGGATGGGATTGCCCAGCTGGTTGAGCAGGTGGCGCAGGTAATGGGTGCCCAGTTGCAGGTTGACGTCCACCTGGGTGGTCATGGTGGCGCGGAATTTTTTGAGGGGCACGCGCTGTGCCACCCAGCGCGCCGTGGCGGGCATCAGTTGCATCAACCCCATGGCCCCGGTACGCGAGCGGGCCTCAGGAAAAAAATGGCTTTCCTGGCGCACCAGGCCGTAAATCCACGCAGGGTCCAGCTGGTAGCGTTCTGCCTGTTGGCGCAGCTGGGGTTCGAAGGGCGTGGGATAGCGCAGCGTGAAGTCCTGCTGGTCACCGGCGCGCTCAATGCTGTAGATGGCGCGATCCACCCACTGCTCGCGCTGCGCCAGGGTTGCGGCTGCAAGGTGCTGGCGCGGGGTGAGCGTGCGGTTGGCCACCGTCCACTCGTACTGCGATTCCGGGTTGAGCGCCAGGCGGTGCAGACGCAGTGCCCGCTCGAATCGCCCCTGCAACGCAGTGGTTTCATCCGCAGCCAGCGGTGCGGGCGGCGCGGGAGGGGTGAAGCGGGAACCCAGGTCTTCGAGGGCCATCAGACCGTAATAATGGGATTCCTGGGAAAGCGGGGTGAGCAGGGCCTGGGCCTCGGGGGCGCGGCCCAGAGCACTGAGGGCGCGGGCTCTCCAGTAGCGCCATACCGCCCGGGAGGATTCGTTGCTGCCCATGCTGTTGATGGTGGCCAGCAGTTCTTCCCAGTTTTCCTGCAGCAACGCCGCCCGCGCGCGTGCGGCACGCAGCGTGTCATCCATCAGCGACTCGGGCGCATTGTGAAACCACAGCAAGGCATTGGGGTGATGCAGCATCGTGCTCTGCCAGGCAATCTGCAGCCAGCCGTGGGCCTGGTCGCGGGCCGGAAACGAGGCCGCCATGGCGCTCCACGCATCGGCGGCCTGTTGGGGGTGGCGCGCTGCCAGCTGGCTCAAGGCAAACAGGATCAGTTCGCGCCGGGGCGTGCTGTCGTCACGGGGGTTCCAGCCTTCCAGCACCTGGGCAGGGCGGGTGTAGGCCAGCGTCAGGTCGTCTTCACCCAGGCCCTGGAACGGCGGAAGGAAACTGTTGATGTAGCGTGCCAGCGGCAGATTGCTGCTGCTCAACGCCTGGCGCAGCGCCGCCCAGATGTCCTCGCGTGAAATGACGTTCTGCAGGGCCAGCTGGCGGAATACCGGGTCGCAACTGTCGGGCAGGGTTTTGCGGCCAAACCATAGGGTGCGTCCCTCGCGCATGGCCGCCTGGTCCTGTTTGCGCAGGCGCAGTTGCAGCTGGTCGCAGGCCACTTCGGGGTCTTCCAGTGCTCCCGGAGTGACCTGGGCCGCAAAGGTGTCCCAGTCCTGTGCGCGGCCCAGGGCCTTGAGCCAGCTGATGCGCAGGGGGCGCCCAGGGGGCTGGCGGGGTGGCGCTCGAAGAAGGCCAGCACGTCGCTGGCAGGAACCGGGGTGGGCTGGCTCAGGCGTGCATCGAGCAGCCAGTAGAGCGCATAATCGGCCAGAGGATCTTTGGCCAGTTGTTTGTTGTACTTCTCCAGCGCCACGATGTTGCGCATCTGCCAGGCATCGTGAGCCGCCAGCAGGGTGTCGTCAGGGGATTGGGCACCTGCACCAGAGACGGCCAGCAGCAGGGTCGCCGCGATGAGCGCACGGGCAAGCGCGAGAAAGTGCAACGAGTCGTCTCCGCGTCAAGGAAGGGTTGAGGCGATTATAGGTCCAAAAAGGCAATCGGCGTATCATCCTCGTTTTGTACCTGATGAGGTTCGCCCCTTATCTTCATGGAGACAGACACCATGGCGTTTTCCAACCCCTCCGTTCCGCGCAGGCTGCTGCACCGACGTCAGATTTCCGTCGAGGGCTATCAGCGCGAGGACGGCCTTTTCGACATCGAGGGGCACCTGGTGGACGTCAAGGGCTACGAGTTCCACGTGTCGGGCGGCAGCAAGCCTGCGGGGGAGCCGATTCACGACATGTGGCTGCGCATCACCATCGATGAGGGCATGGTGATTCGCGAGGCGGAGGCCCGCACGGTGGCACGCCCCTACCCCGGAGCCTGCGAGACCATCACGCCCCACTACCGCCATCTGGAGGGGCTGCGCATTGCTCCGGGATTCACCAAGGCGGTCAAGGAACGCTTCGCCGGAGTGCGCGGCTGCACCCACCTCACCGAGATGATCGGGACGCTGGCCACCGTGGCCTTTCAGACCCGCTACGGCTCGGCCGAGTCGGGCAGCGATCAGAAACCCCCGCACCTGGATGGCTGCCACGCGCTCGATACCCACGGGCCTGTGGTGGCCAAATTTTATCCCAAATGGTTTTCCCAAAAATCATAATGTTTTCATGATGAATTTTGGGTAGAATCAGGGCTCCATTCCATGGGCTATCGGCTATCTGTAATTGGCTATGGATACCATTCACATGGATACCATCAACATTGATTAAAAGGCCAAGCAATGAAGATCCATGAGTATCAAGCAAAGGAGATTCTGCGGAAGTTCGGAGTGGTTACCCCGCGCGGTATTCCGTGTTTCTCCGTTGAGGAGGCGGTGGCGGCAGGAAAGACCCTGGGGGGCCATGTCGCCGTGGTTAAGGCACAGATTCATGCCGGTGGGCGGGGCAAGGGCGGTGGCGTGAAAGTCGCCAAATCTCCCGCCGAGCTCGAGACCTATGCAAAACAGATTTTCGGGATGCAACTGGTCACGCACCAGACGGGGCCCGCAGGTCAGAAAGTGCGCCGTCTCCTGATCGAGGAAGGTGCTGACATCAAGAAGGAGCTCTACGTGGGCATGGTGGTGGACCGCGGTACCCAGCGCGTCGCCCTGATGGCCAGTTCGGAAGGTGGAATGGACATTGAAGAAGTGGCCGCCCACACCCCGGAAAAGATTCACACGATTTTCATCGACCCCACCAAGGGGCTGCTGGACGCCGAGGCGGATGACGTGGCGCTGAAGATTGGCGTGCCGCAGGCGCTGGTTCCCCAGGCGCGCACCCTGTTGCAGGGCCTGTATCGCGCCTTCGACGAAACCGATGCCAGCCTCGCCGAAATCAATCCCATGGTCGTGACGGGAGACGGGCGCGTGGTTGCCCTGGATGCCAAGATGAACTTCGATTCGAACGCGCTGTACCGCCATCCTGAAATCACGGCGCTGCGCGATCTGGACGAAGAAGATCCCAACGAGGTCGAGGCCTCCAAGTACGACCTGTCCTACATCTCGCTCGATGGCAACATCGGTTGTCTCGTTAACGGTGCCGGCCTTGCCATGGCCACCATGGACATCGTCAAGCTCTATGGCGGCAGCCCGGCCAACTTTCTCGATGTGGGCGGTGGCGCCACCACCGAGAAAGTGACGGAAGCGTTCAAGCTGATGCTCAAAAACCCCGGTCTCAAGGCCATTCTGGTCAACATCTTCGGCGGCATCATGAAGTGTGACGTGATTGCGGCGGGCGTGGTTGCGGCAGCTCGCGAAGTCAAGCTGGCAGTGCCCCTGGTGGTTCGTCTGGAAGGAACCAACGTGGAACTGGGCAAAAAAATTCTGGCGGAGTCGGGTCTTCCCATCATCTCCGCCGTCAACATGGCTGACGCCGCCGCCAAGGTGGTGGAAGCGGCGCGGGGGTGATATGTCAATTCTGATTAACAAAAATACCAAGGTCATCACCCAGGGCATTACGGGCAAGACCGGCATGTTCCACACCAAGATGTGCAAGGAATATGCATTCGGAGCGCAATGTTTCGTGGCGGGCGTCACGCCCAAGAAAGGCGGCCAGAACTACGAAGGCATTCCCATTTATGACAGCGTCAAGGAAGCCCGTGCACAGACCGGCGCCACGGTGTCGGTCATCTACGTGCCGCCCCCCTTTGCCGCAGCGGCCATCGATGAGGCCGTCGAAGCAGGCATCGAACTGGTCATCTGCATCACTGAAGGCATTCCGGTGCGCGACATGATCCGCACGCGTTACAAGATGCAGGGCAGCAAGACGCAGTTGATCGGGCCCAACTGTCCGGGCCTCATTACGCCGGACGAAATCAAGATCGGCATCATGCCGGGGCACATCCACAAAAAGGGCCCCATTGGCGTGGTTTCCCGTTCCGGCACCCTGACCTACGAAGCCGTAGGCCAGTTGCGTGAACTGGGGCTTGGCCAGTCCAGCTGTGTCGGCATTGGCGGCGATCCCGTCAACGGCATGAAGCACATTGACGTCATGCGCCTGTTCAACGACGATCCCGAAACCGAAGCCGTCATCATGGTGGGTGAGATTGGCGGAGGCGATGAAGAAATTTGCGCGCGCTGGATCAAGGACAACATGAAGAAACCGGTCATCGGCTTCATCGCCGGCGTGACGGCCCCTCCTGGAAAACGCATGGGCCACGCAGGCGCCATCATTTCCGGCGGCAAGGGCACGGCTCAGGAAAAGCTGGCGGTCATGGAAGAATGCGGCATCAAGGTCACCAAGAATCCGGCCGAGATGGGCAAGACGCTCAAGTCCGTACTGTAGTCAAAACGGGGGCGTTCGTCCCCTGTAGATCAAAAAGCGCCCTGCGGGGCGCTTTTTTTCAGGGTTTTCGGGGGCAGTTTTCCCGCAGGCAGTCGGCGTACAGTTGCAGTGAATGGTCGTGGATGGAAAACCCGCGTTCCTTCGCCACCCTGGCCTGGCGCCTTTCGATTTCAGCATCGTAGAACTCTTCCACGTGGCCGCACTGGAGGCACACCAGGTGATCGTGGTGCTCGCCGTGATTGAGCTCGAACACCGCCTTGCCACTTTCAAAATGGTGGCGCACCAACAGGCCCGCCTGTTCAAACTGGGTCAGAACCCGATACACCGTGGCGAGACCAATCTCCATGCCTTCCTGCTGCAGGCGCCGGTACACCTCTTCAGCGCTCATGTGCCGGGTGTCGGAGTTTTCGAACAGGCCCAGAACCTTCAAGCGCGGCAGGGTGGCCTTGAGGCCGATGTCCTTGAGATCTTGCGGAGCGCTCATGGGGGGGGCTAATGGTGGGTGAAGATGAGTTATTATAAGCAGATTAGACTGTACTGGATAAAACAATGATTCGAACTGCCGCTGCACTGCTTCTGCCGGCCCTGTTGCTGGCGGGATGCTCCTCGTTGAGCATGCCCTCGATGCCGAGCTTTTCGCTCCCCACCTGGGATGAATTGACGCAGAGCATCCCGAAGCTTTCTTCCATCAAGCCGTACACCCTGGATATCCAGCAGGGGGTGGTGATAGATGCGGAGATGGTCAGCCGCCTGAAGACGGGCATGACCCGTACCCAGGTGGGCTATGTGCTAGGCTCGCCGCTGCTGGCAGACCCCTTCCACGCCAACCGCTGGGATTACGTCTACTACACGCGCAAAAAGGGAAAAATGAGTCAGCCACACAACCTGACGGTGTTTTTCAAGGATGACAAGATGGCGCGTTACGAGACGGACTATGACTTCCCGCCGCCTCCTGCTGCTGCTCCCCTGCCTGCAGTGGCGGCAACACCCGCCGCCGAGACGCTGCCTGCGGCCACCCAACCCGTGGCCCCTGCTGCAGGTGCAGCACCAGTTCCAGTGCCGGCGCCAGCGGGGGGCCACTGATGGCGCTGGGCATCTGTATTGCAGGGGGCAGTGGCCGCATGGGGCGGGCCCTGATGGAAGCCGTGGTGGCGGCAGCAGATCTGGCGCTGACCGGCGTGCTGGAGCAGCCGGGCAACCCCTATCTGGGACGCAACCCCGGCGACTGGCTGGGCGCGCCGCAAGCCGTGACCATTACGGACGACATTCCGGCGGCGCTCCATGCCAGCCAGGTATTGATCGACTTTACCCGCCCCGCAGGAACCCTGGTGCATCTTGCCGCCTGTGAGACCGCGGGACGCGGCATCGTGATCGGGACGACGGGGTTTGACGATGCCGGGAAGGACCTCATCCGGGCAGCCAGTGCCAGGATCCCCATCGTCTTTGCCCCCAACATGAGCATGGGGGTCACGCTGTCGCTGGTACTGCTGGATATTGCGGCCCGGGTGCTGCAGCCGGGTTATGACGTGGAAATTACCGAAGCCCACCACCGCCACAAGGTAGACGCCCCCTCGGGCACGGCGTTGCGCATGGGCGAAGTGGTGGCGGCAGCCCGCGGACATCGCCTGGCCGACGTGGCCGTGTACGGCCGCGAAGGGGTGACCGGCGAGCGCCATCCGGACACCATCGGTTTTGCCACGACCCGGGGCGGCGACGTGGTGGGGGACCATACCGTGTCGTTCATGGGACAGGGCGAGCGCCTGGAAATCACCCATAAGGCCAGCAGTCGTGCCAATTTTGCCCTGGGCGCCCTGCGCGCAGCGCGGTTCATTGCAGACAGGCCCCCGGGTTTGTATGACATGAAGGATGTACTCGGGCTGGCCAGTCTGTTCTGACGGGGCCCGGTTTGATCGGCGCACCATTTTAGGGTATCATTCCACCAATCGGAAACGGGAAAGTCGCGCACAGCGTCCTTCCCGTTTTTCATATCAAATCCCATCTGGAGTACTCTTGTAATGGCCCATGCCAGTACCGCAACGACGACTGCGCCCGCCATTCTGGTATTGGCGGACGGGTCGGTGTTCCGGGGGCAATCCATCGGTGCCCTTGGGCGTAGTGTGGGCGAAGTCGTTTTCAATACGGCCATGACAGGCTACCAGGAAATCCTAACCGACCCTTCCTACTGTCGCCAGATCGTTACCCTGACCTGCCCGCATATCGGAAACGTGGGCACCAACCCTGAAGATGCCGAATCCGGCGTGGTGTTTGCAGCCGGCCTGATCATTCGCGACCTGCCGCACCAGTTGTCCAACTGGCGCTCGCAACAATCCCTCACGGATTATCTGCAGGCGCGCAATGTGGTGGCCATTGCCGGCATCGACACGCGACGCCTGACGCGCCTGCTACGCGAAAAGGGCGCGCAGGGGGGCTGCCTGATGGCGGGCCCCCTGGATGAGGCCGCGGCGAAGGCCGCGGCAGAGGCTTTCCCGGGGTTGGCCGGCATGGACCTGGCGCGCGTGGTGAGTTGCGCTGCGCCCTACACCTGGACCGAGGGCAGCTGGCATCTGGGCCAGGGGTTTGCCGCGCCAGGCGAGGACCGTTTCCGCGTGGTGGCCTACGATTACGGCGTCAAGCGCAACATCCTGCGCATGCTGCGCGACCGCGGCTGCGAAGTCACTGTGATACCGGCCACGACGTCCGCCGAAGACGTGCTGGCCCTGCGTCCGGATGGCGTTTTCCTCTCCAACGGACCGGGAGACCCCGAGCCCTGCGACTACGCCATCACGGCCATCCGCAAGATCGTCGATGCCGGCCTGCCCACCTTTGGCATCTGCCTTGGGCACCAGCTGCTGGCGCTGGCTTCGGGCGGCCGCACGCTCAAGATGAAGTTCGGTCACCACGGGGCCAACCACCCGGTGCAGGACCTCGCGTCGCGCCGCGTGATGATCACCAGCCAGAATCACGGCTTTGCGGTGGATCAGGCCAGCCTGCCGGCCAATCTGCGCGTCACCCATGTCTCCCTGTTCGATGGCAGCCTGCAGGGCGTGGCCCGCACCGACCGTCCGGCGTTCAGTTTTCAGGGGCACCCCGAAGCCAGTCCCGGCCCCCATGAGGCCGGCGGCCTGTTTGACCATTTCATCAGCCTGATGAAGGCCCATAGGGCCTGACCGAGATTGCCATGCCCAAGCGAACAGACATCAAGTCCATCCTGATCATCGGCGCCGGCCCGATCGTGATCGGTCAAGCCTGCGAATTCGATTACTCCGGAGCGCAGGCCTGCAAGGCACTGCGTGAAGAAGGCTACCGCGTCATCCTGGTCAACTCCAACCCGGCCACCATCATGACCGACCCGGACATGGCCGATGTCACCTACATCGAACCCGTGACCTGGAAGATCATCGAACAGATCATCGAGAAGGAACGCCCTGACGCCCTTCTGCCGACCATGGGGGGGCAGACCGCGTTGAACTGTGCGCTCGACCTAGCCCGGGAAGGGGTCCTTGAAAAATATGGCGTCGAAATGATCGGCGCGCGCAAGGAAGCCATCGACAAGGCCGAGGACCGCGAAAAGTTCAAGGCGGCCATGACCCGTATCGGGCTGTCCACGCCGCGCTCCGCCATTGCCCATAGCCTGGAGGAAGCGTTGCAAGTCCAGGCCCAGGTGGGTTTTCCTGCCATCATTCGCCCCTCCTTCACCATGGGCGGCAGTGGGGGCGGGATTGCCTACAACCAGGAAGAGTTCCTGGCCATTTGCGAACGGGGCCTCGATGCCTCGCCCACCCGTGAATTGCTGGTGGAAGAGTCGGTAATCGGCTGGAAAGAGTTTGAAATGGAAGTGGTGCGGGATCGCAACGACAACTGCATCATCGTCTGTTCCATCGAAAACTTTGACGCCATGGGCGTGCATACCGGCGACTCCATTACCGTGGCCCCGGCGCAGACGCTCACCGACAAGGAATACCAGATCATGCGCGACGCCTCGCTGGCCGTGCTGCGCGAGATCGGGGTGGAGACGGGCGGCTCCAACGTGCAGTTTGCGGTCAACCCGGTCGATGGCCGCATGATCGTGATCGAAATGAATCCGCGTGTCTCGCGCTCCTCGGCGCTGGCCTCCAAGGCCACCGGGTTTCCCATCGCCAAGGTGGCGGCCAAACTGGCCGTGGGCTACACCCTCGACGAATTGAAGAACGACATCACCGGAGGGGCGACGCCGGCCTCCTTCGAGCCCAGCATCGACTATGTGGTCACCAAGGTCCCGCGCTTTGCCTTCGAGAAATTTCCCCAGGCCAACGACCGCCTGACCACGCAGATGAAGTCAGTGGGAGAAGTCATGGCCATCGGCCGCTCGTTCCAGGAGTCGCTGCAGAAAGCCTTGCGGGGACTGGAAACCGGCGCCAACGGCCTGGACGAAGTATCCACCGATCGCACCGAAATCGAGGCCGAACTGGCTGCCCCCGGGCCCCATCGCCTCTGGTTCCTGGCCGACGCCTTCCGCGTGGGCATGACGCGCGACGAAGTGCAGCGCCTCTCGCGCATCGACCCCTGGTTCCTCGCGGAAATCCAGGACCTCATCGCAGAGGAATCGCGCCTTGGCGGACAAACGCTGGCCTCGCTGGATGCCGCGCGCCTGCTTCATCTCAAGCGCAAGGGGTTTTCCGACCGGCGCCTGGCCAAGCTCCTGGGCACGGACGAACACCAGGTTCGCGCCCGGCGCCATGCCCAGGGCATTCGCCCCGTCTACAAGCGGGTGGACACCTGTGCTGCCGAGTTTTCCACCAGCACGGCCTACCAGTATTCCAGCTACGATGAGGAGTGCGAGGCCCATCCCACCTCACGCAAGAAAATCATGGTGCTGGGCGGTGGTCCCAACCGCATCGGCCAGGGCATCGAATTTGATTACTGCTGCGTGCATGCTGCCCTCGCGCTGCGCGAAGATGGCTACGAAACCATCATGGTGAATTGCAATCCCGAGACGGTTTCCACCGATTACGACACCTCGGATCGCCTGTATTTCGAGCCCCTGACGCTGGAAGACGTCCTCGAGATCGTGGCCATTGAACAGCCGCAGGGCGTCATCGTCCAGTTTGGCGGGCAGACGCCCTTGAAGCTGGCCCGCGGGCTGGAAGCAGCCGGGGTGCCCATCATCGGCACGACGCCGGACAGCATCGATCGCGCTGAGGACCGCAAGCGTTTCCAGCAGATGCTGCATGAACTGGGGCTGCGCCAACCCGACAACCGCATTGCCTTCGATCGCGAGTCCACGCTGACCATAGCCAGCGAACTGGGTTACCCCATGGTGGTGCGCCCCAGCTACGTGCTGGGCGGACGCGCCATGCAGATCGTGCATACCCCGGCCGACCTCGAAAAATATCTGCGCGAGGTGGTGACGGACACCGATGGCATGAATGGCGTGGCCGTGACGCGCGACGCGCCCATCCTGCTGGACCGTTTTCTCAACGATGCCATCGAGGTGGACGTGGACGCCGTGTCCGATGGAACGCAGGTGGTGATTGGCGGCATCATGGAACACATCGAACAGGCCGGCGTGCATTCCGGCGATTCGGCCTGCTCGCTGCCGCCTTTCAGCCTGTCGTCCGCCCTGCAAGACGAGTTGCGTCGCCAGACGGTGGCCATGGCCCATGCGCTGGGCGTGGTGGGCCTCATGAACGTCCAGTTTGCCATTCAGCGCGAGACGGTTTACGTGCTGGAAGTCAATCCGCGTGCCTCGCGCACCGTACCCTATGTGGCCAAGGCCACCGGGCGCCAGCTGGCCAAGATTGCGGCGCGCTGCATGGCAGGTCAGACACTGGCCTCGCAGGGCGTGAGCCACGAGATCGTGCCGCCGTACTTCTCCGTCAAGGAGGCGGTGTTTCCCTTCACCAAGTTCCCCGGGGTGGACCCCATTCTGGGGCCCGAGATGAAGTCCACCGGGGAAGTGATGGGCGTGGGCGCCACCTTTGCCGAAGCCTTCGTGAAGTCCCAGCTTGCGGCCGGAGTCAAGCTGCCCACAGCGGGCAAGGTCTTCATCAGCGTCAGAAACGCCGACAAGGCGCCCATCGTGGACATTGCCCGCAGCCTTGCGGCCATGGGCTTTACCCTGGTGGCCACGCGCGGCACCTGTGCCGCGCTCGAGGCCGTCGGCCTCAAGGTCGTTCCGGTCAACAAGGTGGCCGAGGGCCGTCCGCACATCGTGGACATGGTGAAGAACCGTGAAATCAGCCTGATCATCAACACGGTGGAAGAACAGTCGCGCGCAGTGCAGGATTCCTGGTCCATTCGCAATGCGGCGCTGCAGGGGCGCGTCACCTATTACACCACCGTGGCCGGCGCGCGCGCCGCCTGCCTGGGCATGCAATTGACGCAACACCTGGGCATTTACGATCTGCAGTCACTACAAGGACAAATACAACAGGCAGGAGTGGAAGCATGAACAAAGTCCCATTGACGGTTGTGGGGGCCGAAAAATTGAAGGCCGAACTGCATCATCTCAAGCATGTGCAGCGGCCGGCGGTCATCCAGGCCATCAGCGAAGCGCGTGCGCAGGGCGATCTTTCTGAAAACGCCGAGTACGATGCTGCCAAGGAACGCCAGTCCTTCATTGAAGGCCGGATTGCCGACCTCGAGTCCAAGCTCTCCAACGCCCAGATCATCGATCCTTCCCTGCTCGACCCGGATGGTCGCTGCGTGTTTGCCTCGACGGTGGAACTGGAGGACGTGGCCTCAGGGGACATCGTGACCTACCAGATCGTGGGCGAGGACGAAGCCGACATCAAGGAAGGCAAAATTTCCATCAGTTCGCCCATTGCCCGTTCCCTGATCGGGAAATTTGCGGGCGACGTGGCCGAAGTCAACGCACCAGGCGGGGTAAAGGAATATGAAATCCTCGACGTCAGATACGGCTAAGCCGGTGTTACCCAAGCCGGGACAGGCGCTTTTCCTGACCCCGGCCCAACGCAGCGCACTGCGGGCCCGGGCGCATGCCCTCAACCCGGTGGTGATGCTGGGGCAAGCGGGCCTCACCGACCCCGTTTTACTGGAAATCGACGCGGCCCTGAAGGCGCACGAACTCATCAAGCTCAAGGTTTCGGGGGGCGATCGTGCCGCCCGTGAAGCAATCCAGGACGCCATCTGCCAGCGCCTTTCGGCGGCACCCGTGCAACAGATCGGCAAGGTATTGGTACTGTACCGGCCGCGATGAAACCCACCCGAACCAGCAAGGCCTGGATGCGGGAGCACGTCAACGATCCTTTCGTCAAGAAAGCACGCCTCGAAGGCTATCGCTCCCGCGCCTCCTACAAATTGATGGAAATCGACGACCGCGACCGGTTGCTGCTGCCGGGCCTGCAGGTGGTGGACCTCGGGGCCGCGCCCGGCGGATGGTCCCAGGTGGCGCGCACCCGCATGGGGCGACGCGGGGAAGTGTGGGCCATTGACCTCTTGCCCATGGTGCCGCTGGAGGGGGTACAGTTCATCCAGGGTGATTTCAACGACCCCGAAGTGCGCCGTGCCCTGGCTGCCGGCTTGCGTGAAGGGGGGGCAGACCTTGTTTTATCCGATTTGGCCCCCAATGTAAGTGGGGTGGCCCTATATGACCAGGCCCGCGCCACGGAACTGTGGGAAGCGGCCCTGGAATTTTCTGCCAACACTTTGAAACAAAATGGAAAGTTCCTGGTCAAAGTGTTTCATGGACTCGATTTCGAACCTTTTGTCCGGCTGATGCGGTCAGTGTTTGAATCCGTGGCAACCCGCAAACCCGCAGCGTCGCGGGACCGCAGCCCGGAAGTCTATTTGTTGGGCAAAAACCTCAAACCCGGGGCACAGGAAGCATTGCGAAAGCATTTTCACGCTGAATGAGGGCCGGTTTTAGGATTACAATGAAACCACGGGGCTTGTTCTGCCCGAGGTTTGGCGTGAGCGCTTGGAGGAATCCGTCTTGAACAGTATCGTCAAAAACATTCTGGCCTGGTTGTTCGTGGGAGTCGTGCTGATGCTGTTGGTCAGCCAGTTTCAGGGGCGCCAGCCCACCACGGACGTCCTGACCTATTCATCCTTCATCGATGAGATGAAGGCCGGTCATGTGGCCAAGGTGGTCATTGACGGGCGTGCCCTGCGCGGCGAAAAGACCGACGGCAAGCCGTTCACGTCCTACGCGCCTTCCGATCCGTGGCTGGTGAGCGACCTGCTCAAGTACGGCGTGGCGGTTTCAGCCAAACCGGAAGAAGAGCCGTCCATTTTCATGAACCTGCTCATGTCCTGGTTTCCGATGCTGCTGCTCATCGGCGTGTGGATTTTCTTCATGCGCCAGATGCAGGGCGGCGGTGGCCGCGCGATGGGCTTCTCCTTCGGCAAGAGCCGGGCACGCATGCTGGATGAAAACACCAATCCGGTCACCTTTGCCGACGTAGCCGGGGTGGACGAAGCCAAGGAAGAGGTCTCAGAACTGGTGGAATTCCTGCGCGACCCCAGCAAGTTCCAGAAACTTGGCGGGCGCATTCCCCGTGGGGTGTTGATGGTGGGCAGTCCCGGTACCGGCAAGACCTTGCTGGCGCGGGCCATTGCCGGCGAAGCCAAGGTGCCGTTCTTCAGCATCTCCGGTTCGGATTTCGTTGAAATGTTCGTGGGCGTGGGCGCTGCGCGCGTGCGCGACATGTTCGAACAGGCCAAGAAAAGCGCACCCTGCATCGTCTTCATCGACGAAATCGATGCGGTGGGTCGCCAGCGCGGCGCCGGACTGGGTGGCGGCAACGACGAGCGCGAACAGACCCTCAACCAGTTGCTGGTGGAGATGGATGGTTTTGAAGGCACGGTGGGGGTGATCGTGATTGCGGCCACCAACCGGCCGGACGTGCTCGATCCTGCCCTGATGCGCCCCGGTCGCTTCGACCGCCAGGTGGTGGTGCCCCTGCCCGACATTCGCGGACGCGAGCAGATTCTCCTGGTACACATGCGCAAGGTTCCGATTGCGCCAGACGTGCGCGCCGACATCATCGCGCGCGGCACGCCAGGCTTTTCGGGGGCTGACCTTGCCAACCTCGTCAATGAGGCCGCACTGTTTGCCGCCCGCAGCAACAAGCGGCTGGTGGACATGGAAGATTTCGAGCGCGCCAAGGACAAGATCATCATGGGTGCCGAACGCCGTTCCATGGTGATGCCCGAGCAGGAACGCCGCAATACGGCTTACCATGAGTCGGGCCATGCCGTGGTGGCCCGCCTGCTTGATCGCACCGACCCTGTGCACAAGGTCACCATCATTCCTCGCGGACGCGCACTGGGCGTCACCATGCAACTGCCCACCGAGGATCGCTACAGCATGAATCGCGAGCAGATCCTGCAGAACATTTCGGTGTTGTTTGGCGGGCGCATTGCCGAAGAGGTCTTCATGAACCAGATGACCACGGGCGCCAGCAACGACTTTGAGCGCGCCACGGAAATGGCGCGACGCATGGTGACCCAATGGGGCATGTCAGACAGCCTGGGCCCCGTGGTGTACGGTGAAAATGAAGGCGAGGTGTTTCTGGGCCGCTCCATCACCACCCACAAGAACGTTTCAGAAGCCACCATGCAGAAGGTGGACGCCGAAATCCGCCGCATCGTGGATGAACAGTACGGTCTGGCGCGTCGCCTCATCGAAGCCAATCGCGACAAGATCGAGGCCATGGCGCATGCGCTGCTGGAATGGGAGACCATCGATGCCGACCAGATTGAAGACATCATGGCCGGCCGTCCGCCGCGACCGCCCAAGCCCAGCCTGTCCACCCCCAACGTGCCGCCACCGGCAGCAACGGGGCCCACGGCCGGGCCAGCTCCCGGACCGGCACGGCCTGCACAGGAAACCTGATCCAACATCCCGGGGCAGCCCGGGATTTTTTTACGGGCCAATCAACGATGGCTGAACTGCATTGCGGAAGCTACCGCCTGTCCCTCGAACGTCCGCTCATCATGGGCGTGCTCAACGTCACCCCGGATTCCTTTTCTGACGGCGGCCTCTTCACCGACGTGGACCGGGCCGTGGCGCGCGGCTTCCAGTTGATGGAGGAGGGGGTGGCCGTGCTGGATATCGGCGGAGAATCCACGCGACCGGGTGCCACCCCCGTACCCCTGCAGGAAGAGCTGCGCCGGGTCATCCCCGTCATCGAGCAATTGGCGGGGGGACCCGTGCCCATCTCCATCGACACCCGCCATGTGGAAGTCATGCAGGCTGCCCTGGCGGCGGGGGCAACGTTGGTGAACGACATCAATGCGCTGCGGGCACCGGGCGCGCTGGCCTGTTGCGCCGCCACCGACGCTGCCGTTTGCCTGATGCACATGCAGGGCACGCCAGCCACCATGCAGGATGACCCGCATTACGATGACGTGTTGCAAGAAGTCGGGCAATTCCTCAAGGCGCGTGCCGAGGCCGCTGAGGCGGCAGGCATTGCACGCAATCGCATCATCCTTGATCCGGGGTTTGGCTTTGGCAAGACCGTTGCCCATAATCTGACCTTGCTGCGCGGCCTTGATACCCTTGCCGCCGCAGGGTATCCGTTGCTGGCAGGATTGTCGCGCAAGTCAGTACTGGGCGCAGTGACGGGACGGGCAGTGACGGACCGGGTCAGCGGCAGCGTGGCGGCCGCACTGCTGGCCGTGATGCGGGGTGCCTGGATGGTGCGGGTCCATGACGTGGCTGCCACTGCCAGTGCCCTGGCCGTGTGGCAAGCCGTGGAAGGAGGTCAGTGAGCATGAGCCGAAAATATTTTGGAACCGATGGCATCCGCGGGCGCGTAGGACAGTGGCCTATCACCCCCGAGCTGGTGCTGCGCCTGGGATTTGCCGCAGGCGTCGTGCTGACGCGCAGCAACGCACAGGAGGGCGTGCACCCGCGCGTGGTCATCGGCAAGGACACCCGCATTTCGGGTTACATGCTGGAATCTGCAATGGAGGCCGGCCTCTCGGCAGCGGGCGTGGATGTGGTGCTGCTGGGCCCCATGCCGACGCCAGCCGTGGCTTATCTCACGCGCGCCCTGCGCCTGCAGGCCGGGGTCATGATCAGTGCCTCGCACAATCCCTATGATGACAACGGCATCAAGTTCTTTTCCGCGTCGGGCACCAAGCTGCCGGACAGCATCGAGATGGACATCGAGGCCCTGCTGGATAGCCCCCTGATATGCCGCGACTCGGCCCATCTGGGCCGCGTGCGGCGCATGGACGATGCGGCCGGACGTTACATCGAGTTCTGCAAAAGCACCTTCCCCTCCACCCTGGATTTGAAGGGGCTGAAGCTGGTGGTGGACTGCGCCCATGGGGCCACCTATCACATCGCGCCACTGGTGTTTCATGAGCTGGGGGCAGAGGTGGTGGCCATTGGTAACACCCCCAACGGCACCAACATCAACGACGCCTGTGGGGCCACCCACCCCGAAGCCCTGCGTGCCGCGGTGCTGGCGCACCAGGCTGATCTGGGCATTGCGCTGGACGGCGATGGCGATCGCCTGATGATGGTGGACCGCGCGGGCACGCTCTTCGACGGCGACCAGCTGCTCTATGCCATCGTCAAGCATCGCCAGACGGAGCCTGGCTTCAGCGGCGGCGTGGTGGGCACGGCCATGACCAACATGGCCGTGGAACTGGCCCTGTCCCAGCGCAACATTCCCTTTGCCCGGGCCAGGGTGGGAGATCGCTATGTGCTCGAGATGATGACGGAACTGGATTGGTACTGGGGTGGGGAAAATTCGGGGCACATCATTTGCCGCGACAAGCACAGCACCGGCGATGGCATCATCTCTGCATTGCAGGTGCTGGCAGCGCTGGTGTCCAATGCCACGACGCTGGGCGCGTATACGGCCGAGGTGAAGCTTTTTCCGCAACGCCTCATCAACGTCCGGACAGCCCTGCCCGTCAACCTGGAACAGGCTCCCCGGGTGCGCGCAGCCGTGGAAGCGGCCGAGCGTGACCTCAGCGGGTCGGGACGCGTATTGCTGCGTCCATCGGGGACCGAGCCGCTGATTCGCGTGATGGTGGAGGGCGCCGATGCCGGGCGCGTGGCCCACTGGGCCGAGACCATTGCCGAGGCGGTGCGCGAGCTGGCTGGCGCTACACAAACTCCGGGTTGAGCACGGCGCGCAGCACCACCTGCCCGACGCCGTGGCGGTCCCGATACGACAGCCACCACAAGGCCCCTTTGCGCACGCTCCAATGGTCGGGGCGCCCCGACAGCAATAACGCGGCGGTCTGACCCAACGAAGGCTGGTGCCCCACCACGACCACGGGGATGGGGGCATCGGGCCACTGGGCCACCTTGAGAATCTGCTCGGGCGTGGCCCCCACACCTACCATGCGGCTGGTCTCAAAATCGGGGGTGAGCGCGGCTGCAGTGCTTTGCGTGCGTACGGCAGGACTGGCGATGACGCGATAGGGCGCGTTCAGCGAGCTGCCCAGCCATTGCGCCACACGCTGTGCCTGGTGTTCACCACGCGCCGTCAGCACGCGGTCCTGGTCCGGAACGGTATCTTCGGCTTCGGCATGGCGCCACAGAATCAGATCCACGGTCTTCCTCCGGGGTTACTGGGGGGGCTGGGAATAGCGTTCCAGCAGAAATTCATGTGCAGAAAACTGCCGTCCGCCCCGGGCAACGCGGCGTCGGTATTCGCCCTGGCCGTTCATTTCCCAGCTTTGCACATTGTCGCGCAAATAGGGGCGCAGCCCCTCCGCCATCATGCGGCGCTTGATGCCGGGTTCCAGGATGGGCACGCAGGCCTCGATGCGGCGGAAGAAATTGCGCTCCATCCAGTCGGCGCTGGAAATGAAGATATCGTCCGCGCCGTCGTTATGGAAGTAAAACACGCGGTGATGCTCGAGAAAACGGCCGATGATGGAGATCACGCGAATGCGTTCCGACAGGCCGGGCACACCGGGGCGCAGCAGGCACACGCCACGCACGATCAGGTCCACGCGCACCCCGGCCTGCCCCGCGGCATACAGCGATTCGATGATGGTGGGCTCGGTGAGGGCATTCATCTTGGCGATGATGCGCGCCCGGCGTCCTGCACGGGCATGTGCAATTTCGCGCGCGATGGCGCTGCTCAGTTCGGAGTGCAGCGTGAACGGGGACTGGAACAGGCGCTTCAGTCCGGCATGCCGTCCTAGGCCCGTGATCTGCAGGAAGATTTCGTTGACGTCAGCGGTAATCTCTCCGTCTGCGGTAAAAAGGCCAAAGTCGGTGTAGAGCTTGGTTCTGGAGTTATAG
>DAICZS010000001.1:136309-215174 GCA_027311025.1 Ferrovaceae bacterium | reverse complement strand
ATCTAAATATGGGGCAGCTCCACATCGTAACCAGGATAGTTGATCTCCGTAGCGATCTTATCGAGTAAGCCGCAAATGATGACAGACGAAAGCAAGGAAATATGGAACAGCCCAGAGGGAGCCAGCCTCATGAATGCAGCTCTGGGCCTAAAGCCAATGAGCAAGGAGGACTGGGCAACGGCGCAGCGACTCAAGGACATCCCGAAGACGGATCCAGTTTTGATCAGCACACCACCAGATACCCCGCCAGAGAGCAAAACCTAGCAAAAGCCGGGTAATTTAGCCCCAATCCAAGGGAAAATATCTCGTTCCAGTCGCCGGATGATGCGCCCACGGTTACTTTCTGCCCATTCCGGTGACTTTTCCAGAAACCACTGCCGTGCCACAACCTCAAAGGTATTAGTCGCCGCCGTTGTTTTACTGTCTTTGACGGCCTTCCTTTGCAGTGCAGGATCTATGCCATTAGCCAGCAACTTCCGAGCCTCATCCCGTCGCTCACGCGCATCTTTCAGGCTCACATCGGGATAGATGCCAAGGGATAATCGTTTTTCCTTACCGTCAAATCTATACTTTAGCCGCCACCACTTGCCCCCACTGGGGGCAACTTCTAGGTACAGGCCTCCGGTGTCGCCCATTTTGTAAGACTTGTCAGTCGTTTTCCCTTTTGGTGTAACTCCGGGCTTCGCATTGAGTATTGCGGTATTCGTCAGTGGCATGAAGTCACCTTTGGAGTAATAGCAGTGGTTGCATCAAGGAAGGTGCGAAGCTCGACAGTTTCCTCTGGGGTTAGGTTTAGGCGGCGATTGCCTATGCGGAAGGACAATGCTCCATCGTTGTCGAGCGTGAAGCGGGTTGGGGCTATCTGCCGGGCCTCCTCGTAGCGTTTTGCCGCTTTTTCTGCTTTGACATGTTCGCTTGGGTCTACACCTCCCGTCAGCATGGCACGGAATGTGGCGAGGCGTGTTCGAGCTTCAGTTAGCGACACATCTGGATAGACACCCAAGGCAAGCTGCTTTTCCTTTCCGCTGAAACGATACTTGAGCCGCCACCATTTGCTGCCCGTCGGTGTTACAAGCAGAAACAGACCATCCCCATCAAAGAGCTTGAATGGTTTTTCAATGGGCTTTGAGTTCTTTACCTTGGCATCCGTCAGCAGCATGGGGCCAACTCCTTGTTGACATGGGTTAGTTGGCCCCAATGTTGCCCCCAATTATTGGGGTATGTCAAGAAACGGGATGATATGGCACGAGGCCATGAAAATGATTAATTACTTGAATTTATTGAGTTTATGAAACGATATGAGACTGCATGAAAGCATTTATTGGTGCCGACAGTAGGAATCGAACCCACGACCTTCTGATTACAAATCAGCTGCTCTACCATCTGAGCTATGCCGGCATTTTGAGGCGGACCTGCTTGAGCGACTATTTGACGAGCGTCAACGTCGGCTTCTTCTGCTTTTGTGGAGGGGCAGCCTCCGCATCCAGACCTGGCTCCTGGGCTTCCTGCAAACCCGGAATTCCCGTGACATCTTCGGTTTCAATTTCTTCCGGGGGAAACAGCATCCCTTCACCCGTCTCACGCGCATAGAGTCCCTTGACTGCGCTCCAGGGCACCGAAATTTCCCTGGACACTCCGCCAAAGCGCGCGCTGAACTGAATCTCCACATTATTCATGGTGAGGCTTCGGGTTGCTGCCGGCCCGATGTTCAGCACGATCTGCCCATCCTTCACAAACTCCATGGGAACCCGCGCCTGCTCACCCTCCACCTGTACCTGGATCAGGGGGGTCAGGCCATTGTCGTTGCACCATTCCCACAGGGCGCGGGCCAAATAAGGCTTTGTAGAAGAAGTGGCCACTTATTTTCGCATGGCTTTTTCGGAAGGCGTCATCGAATCGATGAAAGCCTGACGAGAAAAAAGGCGCTCCGAGTATTTCAACAGTGGCGCGGCCTGCTTGGGCATGCTGATCTGGTAATGGTCGAGGCGCCACAACAGCGGCGCGATCGCAACATCCAGCATGGAAAATTCTTCACCCAGCATGAATTTTTGCTTCACGAAAACCGGCGCGATCTGCACAAGATTTTCGCGAATCATCGCACGTGCCTTGTCCGCCAGCTTGGCGTTGCCCGCTTCCAGCACCGAAACCTGCGAGAAGAGTTCTGCTTCGAAGCGAAACAGGAACAGTCGGGCCCTGGCGCGCATCACCGGGTCAGCCGGCATCAATTGCGGATGCGGAAAACGCTCGTCGATGTATTCGTTGATGATATTGGATTCGTACAGGATCAGGTCGCGTTCCACCAGAATGGGTACGCGATTATAAGGGTTCATCACCCCGATATCTTCCGGCATGTTGTACAAATCGATATCAATGATCTGGAAATCCATTCCCTTTTCGAACAGCACGATGCGGCAGCGCTGGCTGAAAGGGCAGGTGGTTCCTGAGTATAAGGTCATCATGCTACGGTACTCGCTCGGTGGGTGGCCAAAAAATCAGTGAACATCTTTCCAGTATTCGTGTTTGAGCGCTCTCGTAACGACAAAGGCCAGTGCCAGAAAAATCATGACCCCGTAACCGATGCGAATGCGCGTTTGCTGCATGGGCTCTGCCATGAAGACCAGATAGTTCACCAAGTCGGCCGTGAACTGGTCGTACTCCTTGGGAGACATCTTGCCTGGCTTGGCCAGTACCAGCGTTGCCGCGTGGTGCTCGCCTGGCTTGCCCTCTTCAACCTTCAGTACCTGCTCGCCCTGCAACTCGTACAACACGTGCGGCATGGCGACCTGGCGAAATACGAGATTGTTCCATCCCGAGTCTCTCTGGTCATCCCGGTAGAATGAACGCAGATAAGTGTATAACCAATCGGCGCCACGCACGCGCGCCTCCACGGAAAGGTCGGGAGGCGGTACGCCAAACCAGGCCTTGGCATCCTTGGGATTCAAAACCACGGTCATGTAATCCGCAATCTTGGCATCCGTCAGGATCAGGTTCTTTTTGACCTGCTCTTCCGTCAGGCCCAGTCGCGTGAGCAGATCATAGCGCGCAAACTGTGCACTGTGGCAGGTCAGGCAGTAATTCATGAAATGCTGTGCGCCCCGTTGCAAGGAGGCCATGTCCGACGGGTCGATGGGCGCATGATCCAGCTTGACGGCCTGATTGGCAAATGCACCAGAACCCGCCAGGGCCATCAGCATGCCCAACCCCCACTGAACCAGGCATTTTTTCCAGAAATCGATTTTCATCATCCGGTCACTCGTTCAGGTACGGGCTTGGTCTTGTCCAGCCGGGTATAGATTGGCATCAGCACAAAAAATCCAAAATATACCAGGGCACAAACGCGCGATACCGGATTGACATACCACAGATTCGGGTCCTGGGTGCCCATGTACCCCAAAATCAGAAAAGCCAGAACGAAAAGGCCCAACGCGATTTTGTACAGGTTTCCGCGATAACGGATGGATTTCACGAGGCCACGGTCCAGCCAGGGCAGGAGGAAGAAAATGGCGACCGCCACGCCCATGGCGACGACCCCCAGCTGCTTTTGTGGAATGGCGCGCAAGATGGCATAGAACGGTGTGAAGTACCAGACGGGCGCGATGTGCGGCGGCGTCTTGAGCGGATCTGCAGGAATGAAATTGTTGTCTTCCAGGAAGTACCCGCCCATCTCGGGAGAAAAGAAGATGATCCCGAAATACACGGCCAGAAAAACCACCACCCCCATGATGTCCTTCACCGTGTAATACGGATGGAATGGAATGCCGTCCAGCGGAATGCCCGTTACCGGATTTTTCTTTTCCTTGATTTCGATGCCATCCGGGTTGTTTGAACCCACCTCGTGAAGCGCCACGATATGCAGGAAGACCAGAATCACCAGCACCAGAGGCAGCGCAATGACATGAAAGGCAAAGAAGCGGTTGAGCGTGGCATCGGCGATGACGTAGTCACCACGAATCCACAAGGCCACCGGCGGGCTGATGGCATCCACCAATGAGACGATGACCTGAGCGCCCCAATAGGACATCTGTCCCCAGGGCAGCAGGTACCCAAAGAACGCCTCGGCCATCAAACACAGGTAAATGGCCATGCCCAGAATCCAGATAAGCTCGCGCGGTTTTCGATACGACCCGTACATCAACCCGCGCATCATGTGCAGGTAAACCACCACAAAAAACATGGAAGCCCCGGTGGAATGCATGTAACGGATCAACCAGCCGTAATCCACGTCCCGCATGATGTACTCGACGGAGGCAAAGGCAAAGCGCGCGTCCGGTTTGTAGTTCATTGTGAGGAAAATGCCGGTCACGATCTGAATGACCAGCACCAGCATGGCCAGCGAGCCAAAGTAATACCAGAAGTTGAAATTCTTGGGCGCGTAATACTCGGCGAGATGCTCCTTCCAGACGGTCGTCAGGGGAAATCGTGCATCAACCCATCCCAACAGACGAGACATTGCGTTCATGCTCAGGCCCCTTTCTTCTCTTCACCAACCAGCAAACGGGAACTGGTAAGGAAGGTATATGGTGGAATCCGAAGATTGAGCGGAGCGGGCATTCCCTTGAACACCCGTCCGGACATGTCGTATTTGGAACCGTGGCAGGGGCAGAAAAAACCACCGGGCCAATCGCTGCCCATGCCGCTGCCTTCGCCCATTTTCATTTTATCCACGGGCGAGCAGCCCAGATGAGTACAGATCCCCACGGCTACAAACAGGTTGGGATGCTCGGTGGTGGCGCGGTTGGTGTTTTTGCAATAGTCGGGCTGGCTGGAGTCGGCAGAGTCAGGGTCGCTTAGCAAGTCGGTATTCTTGGCCAGTTGCGCCAGCATTTCGGGGGTGCGGTTCACCACCCAGATGGGTTGACCGCGCCACTCCTGGGTAATCATCATGCCCGGTTCCACCTTGGAAAAGTCCACTTCCACGGGGCCGCCTGCCGCCCGGGCCCGAGCACTGGGCAACATGCTGAGCACAAAAGGCGTGCCCACAGCCGCAACACCAGCGGCTGCCATTGCGACGGTGGCGCCGACAAGAAACTTCCGGCGACCAGCGTCTGATTGCGCTTCACTCATGATGATTTACCTGTTTTGGGCTATATTGCTGATTTCAAATGGGGGTATTCTAACAGAATGCCTTCCAAAGCTTAAGCTTGGTAGCAGATCACCCCTGCCACGGGGTGTTCATGTTGCACCGCGGCGGCTATCATACCGTTGAGACTTCCCGGAATTATTGATCTAATGCAAAAGCTTTGGCTCGTCTTTGCCCAATCCGTCACCATCTGCCTGGGTATTCTGTTCGTCGCCACCCTGTTCAAGCACGACCTGCTTCCAGGGAGAACCGATTTGGGTACCCTGCACGAGGTGGTCCGCGAGAACGGTGCCGCTCCCGTTGGGTCTTTCCGGGATGCCGCCCGCAAGGCCATGCCCTCCGTGGTCAATATATTCACCAGCAAGGAAGTTCGTTCCAGCCATCCCGCCATCGTTCCGGACAATCCCGAGCTGCGGCGATTCTTTGGCGACAACCTGCCCCCTGAAACCCATCAGCAGCTGAGCCTGGGCTCGGGCGTCATCGTCCTTGCCGACGGCTACATCCTGACCAACGATCACGTCATCGACGGTGCCCAGGAAATCCAGGTGGCCTTGTCCGATGGCCGGACCGTCAAGGCTGAGCTGGTGGGCGCCGACCCTGAAACCGACATCGCCGTGTTGCGGGTCAACCTCACTGGCTTGCCGGCCATCACTTTTGGCGCCTCAGACCAGGTCAAGGTCGGCGACATTGCGCTGGCCATCGGCAACCCGTTCGGGGTTGGAGAAACGGTCACCATGGGCATCATCAGCGCCCTGGGCCGTAGCCGACTGGGCATCAATACCTTTGAGAATTTCATCCAGACGGATGCCGCCATCAACCCCGGCAACTCGGGCGGTGCCCTGGTGGACGTTTCTGGCAACCTGATCGGCATTAACAGTGCCATCTATTCAAAAACCGGGGGGTCGCAAGGCATCGGCTTCAGCATCCCGGTCAGCATCGCCAAAAACGTCATGGAAGAAATCATCAAAACCGGTGGTGTCACACGCGGCTGGATCGGCGTTGAAGTGCAGGACATCACCCCAGAGCTTGCAGAGTCCTTCCGGCTGGACAAGTCTGCGGGCGCCCTGATTTCGTCCGTGTTGAAAGGCGGGCCGGCAGAAAAGTCAGGAATCAAGCCAGGTGATGTCCTGGTGGAGGTCAACGGTGAAGCCATCCAGGACTCACAGGAAATGCTCAATCACGTTGCGGCCCTGAAGCCCGCGCAAAACGCCCGCTTCAAGGTGATTCGCAATCATCAGGCCATGGTGTTCACCGTCAACGTCGGCAAGCGCCCCAAGGGCACGATCAAGAATCTGGATGAGGAAGAGGATCAGTAGTTTCCGCTGTCACGAGGCGGCTTGCCACCAGGATGCCCACTTCATACAAAAGCCAGAGCGGCACGGCCAGCAGGGTTTGGGATACCGCGTCGGGCGGCGTGAAAATGGCGCCCAGAATGAATGCCCCCACGATGACGTAACGCCGCGCCTCACGTAGCTGCTTGACCGTCAGCACACCCAGCTTGACCAGCAACACCACCGCCACAGGGGTTTCAAATGCCAGGCCGAACGCCAGGAACATGTTGATGACAAACCCCAGATACTTCTCGATGTCCGTCATGATTTCCACGCCCT
Organism: Ferrovaceae bacterium; assembly: GCA_027311025.1. Classification (GTDB taxonomy): domain Bacteria; phylum Pseudomonadota; class Gammaproteobacteria; order Burkholderiales; family Ferrovaceae; genus JAJZRV01. The sequence continues at coordinate 208,484 of DAICZS010000001.1, read as the reverse complement.
GGGGCGCCGTACTCGTGATGAAGCCGAACACGAAGGGAAAGACCGCAAAATAGGCAAACGTCATGCCGCAGTAAAACAGCACGGTGCTGGTCACGATCAGGGGCAGGGCCATGCGCTTTTCGTGGGTATACAACCCGGGCGCCACGAACCCCCAGAGCTGGTAGAGCACATAGGGCAGGGACAGCAGGAAGGCAACCAGGCCTGCCACCTTCATCGGTACGAAAAACGGCGTCGTGACTTCCGTGGCAATCATGTGCCCGCCCGCCGGCATCTTGCTCAGCAGCGGCAGTGCCAGCCAGGTGTAGAGTGTGTTGGCAAATGGCAGGAGGCACAGGAAGACGGCAAACACGGCCACCACGGCCCGGACCAGACGACTGCGCAGCTCCACCAGATGGGAAATGAATTCCTGGACGGCTCCCGACTCTTCGCTCACGAGGCCTCCGGTCCGGCCGGGCTTTCGGGTGCCTGGAGCTTCTGGGAAGTCGCCATGGGCCTGCTGCGTGACGGCGCGTTCGGACGCACGCTGAAGGGATCACCCCCCAGGGGATTGTTGAGGGGCTCCAGGGGAAGCGGCATCTGGGCGGCATTGGGATCAGCGGCCATGGGGGCAGGCGCTGGTGTTTCCAGGGCCCGGTCCAGGTCCGACAATGCAGCAGGACTGTTGAGAATTTTCTCGGTCTCGCGGGAAGATGCCGACACCTGCCGCTCCGCCTCGCGTGCCGCCTCATTCATTTTTTTGTGGAGCTCGGTCAGTTCAGACTGCTGGATTTCGCGGTCGATTTCAGCCTTCACGGAAAGCGCATAACGGCGAAACCGGCCCAGCAGGATCCCTGCGGTCCGGGCCACCTTGGGAAGCCGTTCGGGGCCGATGGCAATCAGGGCCACAACCCCGATCAGGCCAATTTCGGAAACACTAAAATCCAGCATGGATTAACGCAAGGTCTGCCGCTCCGGGTCAGGAGTGGGTTTTTTCCTGGCTCTTGACCTCGACATTGGAAGCAACGGTCTTTTCTTCCAGCGGTTTCTTCTCTTCGCCCTTGCCCTCCGTTGCCCCGTTACCGGCCATGCCTTCCTTGAAGCTCTTCACGGCCCCCCCCAGGTCGGCTCCGATGTTGCGCAATTTTTTGGTACCAAACACCAGCACCACAATCAGCAATATCAGCAACAAGTGCTGAATGGTAAATAAATCACCCATAGTAATGACCTCCCGAAACGCCCCCGGCGTTATTCCTTGTTGAGTAACGATGTCATGGAACGGGGCTTGCCGCCACCCATCACATGAACATGCAGGTGATACACCTCCTGGCCTCCACCCCGACCGGTATTGATCATGGTGCGAAAGCCATCGGACAGACCCTGTTCAGCCGCCAGTTTTGGGGCCAGCAACAGTATTTTTCCCAACAGGTCCTGATCCCCGGAATGACACTGAACCAGGGAATCCACATGCCTTTTTGGAATGATCATGAAGTGCACCGGAGCCACCGGGTGGATGTCGTGAAATGCAAAGACGTCCTCATCTTCATAAACCTTCCTGCTGGGCAACTCACCCTTGCTGATCCTGCAAAAAATGCAATCGCTCACGACGCCGTCTCCTGACGGTTGCGCATGGCCTTTTCCTCGATCCCTGAAATCCCTTCGCGCCGGGCAAGCTCTGCGAGTACATCGCGGGGCGCAAGACCGAAATGCGCCAGCAAGACCAGCGAGTGAAACCAGAGGTCGGCCGTTTCACGAACGACATGCAGTCTATCACCGTCCTTGGCCGCCAGAATGGTTTCCAGGGCCTCTTCGCCCACCTTGCGCGCCATGGCATCCAGGCCCTTGTGGTACAGCGCGGCCACATAAGAACTTTCAGGAGCGGCCCCCTTCCGGCTTTCCAGAATGGCGCTCAGGCGTTCGAGAATGTCGTGATTGCTCTCCACTTTGGCCCTCAACGCTTGTATATGTCGGTTGGATCCTTCAAAACAGGATCGGTTTCCACCCAGTTGCCCTGCTCCAGGCGCCTGAAAAAGCAGCGTACCCGACCCGTATGGCAGGCGATACCCCCCACCTGCTCCACCTTGAGCAATATCACGTCCCCGTCGCAATCCAGACGCACTTCACGAACCTTCTGCAAGTGCCCGGATTCTTCGCCCTTGTGCCAGAGCTTCCCGCGTGAACGCGACCAGTAGACTGCCTCGCCAGTGGACACGGTTTGCCGAAGCGCCTCACGATCCATCCAGGCCACCATCAACACATCGCCACTGACGGCATCCTGGGCAATCGCCGGAACCAGCCCCGCGTCATCCCAATGTACGGCATCCAGCCAGTTCATCACAAGCGTACCTCGATTCCATGGGCGGCCATGAAATCCTTGGCCTGGCGCACCGTGTATTCGCCATAGTGGAAAATGCTGGCGGCCAATACGGCATCAGCCCCCCCCTTGAGAACGCCGTCGCAGAGGTGTTGCAGGTTTCCCACGCCGCCGCTGGCAATCACGGGCACGCCCACGGCATCGGCCACGGCGCGGGTCAGTTCAAGATCGAACCCTTCCTTCGTGCCATCGCGGTCCATGCTGGTCAGCAGTATCTCACCCGCACCCAGACGCGCTGCTTCCTGGGCCCAGGCCACTGCGTCCAGGCCCGTGGCATTGCGCCCGCCGTGGGTGAAAACCCCCCATCCCGAAGCAGTATCTGCCCGTTTGGCATCGATCGCCACGACGATGCATTGCGAGCCAAAACGACCGGCGGCATCGGCGATCAGGCCAGGATTCAGTATGGCAGCGGTGTTCATGCTGACCTTGTCTGCACCGGCATTGAGCAATCGGCGCACATCGGCCACTTCACGCACCCCGCCTCCCACGGTCAACGGGATGAAGACCTGTGCAGAAACCGCCTCGATGATGGGAATGATGAGGTCGCGCCCGTCCGAGCTTGCCGTAATGTCGAGGAAGGTCACCTCATCCGCGCCCTGTTCGTCATAGCGACGCGCAATTTCCACCGGATCACCGGCATCTCTCAGACCGACAAAATTGATGCCCTTGACGACACGCCCTGCGTTGACATCCAGGCACGGAATGATGCGCTTGGCCAACCCCATGAATCAGTGCTCGCCTGGAACCGGCCGCGACAAACTGATGGCAAGATGGTTGGCCTCGGCAAAATCAAGGGTCCCTTCGTAGATGGCCCGTCCGGTAATCGCCCCCATGATGCCCTCGAATTCCACTTCGCAAAGCGCCCTGACATCCTCCAGCCCCGTAATGCCGCCGCTGGCAATGACCGGAATCGTCAGGGATCGCGCCAGGGCCACTGTGGCCGGAATGTTGACCCCGCTCAGCATGCCGTCTCGGCCGATATCGGTATAAATGACGGCTTCAACCCCATAGTCCTGAAAACGTTGCGCGAGGTCCACCACCTCATGCCCCGTCAACTTGGACCAGCCATCCACAGCCACTTTGCCTTCACGCGCATCGAGACCCACCATGATGTGGCCTGGAAAGGCATCGCAGGCTTCGTGGAGAAAGCCCGGGTTCTTGACTGCCGCCGTGCCAATGATGACCTCCGATACGCCACTGTCCAGATAGCGTTCGATGATATCGAGGGTGCGGATACCGCCGCCCAGCTGCACAGGGATTTCGCCATTGACCTCGTCCACGATTTCACGCATGGCCCGTTCGTTGACGGGCTTTCCCGCAAAAGCGCCATTGAGGTCCACCAGATGCAGGCGCTGCGCCCCCTGCTCCAGCCAATGTCGCGCCATTTGGGCGGGCTCTTCGGAAAAGACGGTGGCTTCTTCCATCAGGCCTTGTCGCAACCGGACGCAGCGGCCATCTTTGAGATCAATAGCAGGAATCAGGATCATGGTAATACTCAGGGCTTCCAGTGAACGAAATTGCCAAGCAACGCGAGTCCGGACAAGGCGCTCTTTTCCGGGTGAAACTGTACGGCAAAAATATTGTCTCGCGCCACGGCACAGGTGAAATCAAAGGCGTATCGGGTTGTTGCGGCCCCAATGCCAGAATCGTGTTCCTCAACATAATAGCTGTGCACGAAATAGAAGCGCGCATCCTGGGGGATGCCCGACCACATGGCGTGCTTTCCGGATTGGTTCACTTCGTTCCAGCCCATGTGTGGCACCTTGAGTCGTTGCCCCGCGGGGGAGAACATCCGCTCGTCCGGAAACCGGCGCACATGCCCGGAGAGGATTCCCAGTCCGGGCGTCGGCCCTTCTTCGGATGATTCAAACAGCATCTGCAGCCCGATGCACAGCCCCAGAAACGGCTTGGTCCGGGCGGCTTCGAGAATGGGTTGGCGCAGCTGGCGCCGGTCCAGCTCGCGCATGCAGTCGGGCATGGCCCCCTGGCCGGGAAACACCACCCGCTCCGCCGCGCTCACCCGTTCGGGGTCTCCCGTGACCTCCACCGTCGCGTCTGGCGCCACATGTTCCAGCGCCTTGGCCACGGAACGCAGATTGCCCATTCCGTAGTCGATCACAGCGATGTGGGTCACGGCAGATCCCTGAGGTTCAAAGCGAACCTTTGGTGGAAGGCGTCACGCCCGCAGCCCTGGGATCCATCTCGACGGCCACGCGCAAGGCCCGGCCGAAGGCCTTGAATACCGTTTCGGCCTGGTGATGCGCATTGCGCCCCTTGAGGTTATCCACATGAAGCGTCAGATGCGCGTGATTGACGAAACCCTGAAAAAATTCATGAAACAGGTCTACGTCGAATTCGCCAATACGCGCCCTGCTGAACGGCACGTCGAAAAACAGCCCAGGGCGTCCGGACAGGTCAATGGCCACCCGGGACAAGGCTTCATCCAGGGGAATGACCGCGTGGCCATAGCGGCGCACACCCTTTTTGTCGCCAATGGCCTGCGCAAAGGCTTGCCCCAGCGTGATCCCGATGTCCTCCACGCTGTGGTGCGCGTCGATGTGCAGGTCGCCCTTGCAGTGCACCGTGAGGTCGATGAGCCCATGTCGTGCGACCTGATCGAGCATGTGATCCAGAAACGGAATGCCGGTGTCAAGCCGCGACAATCCTGAACCGTCAAGGTTGATGTCTGCGGTAATTTGGGTTTCGAGTGTATTGCGTGTAATCTGCGCCGATCGCATGGGATGGCCTGAAGGTCGTAGGTTAAGCCGCTGGCTGCAATAACGGGTTCATCGAAGGGTATCCTGAAGCGCGTCCAGAAACCGTTGGTTTTCTTCGGAAGTACCCACAGTCACCCGCAGACAGTCTGCCAAAAGCGGGTGCGCGGCACTCAAGTTCTTGATCAATATACCACGATGCCGTAGGCCGTCAAAGATGCGCGGGGCCTGCGCCACGCGGAACAACAGAAAATTGGCGTCACTGGGATAAACCGTCACGCCGGCAATGGCTGACAGTTGCCGTGCCAGCACGCGTCGCTGTTGCCGGATGAGGTCGGCCTGGGTTTGCAGGACCTCGCCATGCGCCAGAACTTCCATCGCGACGGCCTGATCCAGCATCGAGATGTTGTACGGCAGCCTGACCTTGTCGATCTGGTTCACGATCCCGGCAGGTCCGGACAAAAAACCCAGCCTGATCCCGGCCAGCCCCAGTTTTGAGACGGTGCGCATCACCAACAGGTTGGGGTACTCCAGCAGCCGGGGCAGGAAGGAGCGGTCGGTGAATGGAAAGTAGGCCTCGTCAATCACCACCAGCCCGGGGGCGCGACGGATGACCTCTTCCAGGACCCCGGCATCGAAGTGGTTGCCGGTGGGATTATTGGGGTAAGCCAGAAAGACCAGGGCAGGTTTTTCGCGCTCCAGGGCGGACAGGAGTGCCGGCCCGTCGAGCGTGAAGTCAGCCTTCAGCGGCACGCCTACAAAACGCATCCCCACGAAGGTGGCAATCATGCGGAACATCACGAAGGCGGGTTCCACCCCCAGAATCACCGCACCCGGTTTGGCCACGGTCAGCGCAATCATCTGGATCAGTTCGTCTGAACCGTTTCCCAGCACCAGGGCTGCTGCAGGATGGATACCCATGGTCTGGCGCAACAGCGTCTTCAACGCCTCGGGATTGGCCTCGGGGTAACGGTTGACTTCCAGGGACGACAGGCGCCGTGCCATGGCGGTGCGCAGGTCGTCGGGCAGCACAAAGGGGTTTTCCATGGCGTCGAGCTTGACCATCCCTTCGGCAGAAGGCACGGCATAGGCTGAAAGCGCCTTGATTTCCTCGCGGATGCAGTCCTTCAACATTCACTCTCCGCAACGATAGGCCGCAGAACGCGCGTGAGCCGGCAGCCCTTCCCGTTCTGCCAGTACCTGGGCCACTGCGCCCAGGGTGAGCGCTCCCTGTTGCGACATCTTGATGATGCTGGTCCGCTTTTGAAAATCGTAAACACCCAGCGGGGAAGCAAAGCGGGCCGTCCGGCCTGTGGGCAACACATGGTTGGGACCCGCGCAGTAATCGCCCAATGCTTCAGAACTATAGGGCCCCACGAATACGGCTCCGGCATGCCGGATCGATTTCAGCCAGCGCTCTCCGTCTGCCACTGAAAGTTCCAGATGCTCGGGTGCAATCTGATTGGAAATGGCGCAGGCTTCCTCCAGATCGCGAACCTGAATCAACGCGCCGCGATTTTCCAGGGAGGTTTCGATGACCGCGCGGCGCGGCATGGTTTCAATCAATTGGTGGATGGCCGCCTCGACCCGGTCCAGATACTGCGCATCGGGGCACAGCAGGATGGATTGGGCCAGTTCGTCATGCTCGGCCTGGGAAAAAAGATCCATGGCCACCCATTCCGGAGGCGTGGCGCCATCGGCAATCACCAGAATTTCGGATGGGCCCGCCACCATGTCAATGCCCACCACCCCGAATACGCGTCTTTTTGCCGCCGCCACGAAGGCATTGCCGGGACCGACGATCTTGTCCACGGCGGGGATGGTGGCCGTGCCAAAGGCCAGCGCAGCCACGGCCTGGGCGCCTCCCACGGTAAACACCCGCGTCACGCCACCCAGCGCAGCCGCGGCCAGCACCAGTTCGTTGCGGATCCCGTCCGGGGTGGGGACGACCATGATGATGTCGCGCACACCAGCCACATTGGCCGGAATGGCATTCATCAGCACCGAAGAGGGGTAGGCTGCCTTGCCGCCGGGAACATACAGGCCCACACGGTCCAGGGCTGTCACCTGCTGCCCCAGAACCGTGCCATCAGCCTCGGCATAGGTCCAGGTTTCGTTTTTCTGGCGCTCGTGAAACAGCCGGATGCGTCGGGCTGCCTCCGTCAATGCAGCTCGCTGCGGCGCCGGCAGTCCGTCGAGGGTGCGCTGCAACAGCTCGGGGGAAAGCTCCAGCGCAGCGGCAGAATCGGGCTGCCAGCGGTCAAAGCGCTGGGTGTATTCCAGCAATGCGCTGTCACCCCGCTCCCTGACCTCTGCCACGATCCGGGCCACGGCCTCATCCACGGCAGGGTCCTGCGCATTCTCAAAAGCGGTCAATTGTGCCAAGGCTGCGGCAAAACCCGGTTCGGCGGAATGAAGTCGACGCAATTTCATGATGACGCCACCCCCCGGGCAAAGGCTTCGACGATTGGGGCAATCCTTGAACGATGCAGCTTCCATGCCGCCACGTTGACGATCAGTCGCGCGCTGATGGAGGCAATCTCTTCGACGGCCTCCAGATGGTTGGCCTTCAGGGTATTGCCACTGCTGACCAGATCCACGATGACGTCCGCCAGGCCCGTCAGCGGGGCCAGTTCCATGGAGCCATACAACTTGATCAGGTCCACATGCACGCCCTTTTCGGCAAAGTGGTTGCGCGCCGTGGTTTCGTATTTGGTGGCGACACGAAGTCGCGCCCCACGGCGGATCGTTCCTGCATAATCAAAGCCCTGCGGCACGGCAACCATCAACCGGCATTTTGCGATCTGCAGGTCCAGCGGCTGGTACAGCCCGCTGCCCCCATGTTCCATCAGCACATCCTTGCCCGCCACACCGATGTCCGCGGCACCATATTGAACGTAAGTGGGCACGTCAGAAGCCCGCACGATGACCAGCCGCACATCTGGGCGGTCGGTGGGCAAAATCAATTCGCGAGAGTGCTCGGGATCGGCCAGGGGCGTAATGCCGGCCGCCTTCAGCAAATGCGCGGTATCCTCGAATATCCTGCCTTTCGACAGGGCGATGGTGACCCCATCAAAGCGTGGCGTCGCCTGGGCATTCATCATGCTTCCTCCACGGAACGGCGAGCAATCTGCGCCCCCAGTCGGGACAGCTTCTGCTCGATTTTCTCATAACCGCGATCCAGATGATAAATTCGATCCACCACGGTTTCCCCGTGCGCAATCAATCCGGCAATCACCAGACTGGCTGAAGCGCGCAGGTCGGTTGCCATGACCGTGGCGCCCTCCAGCTTGTCCACGCCGCGAATGATGGCCGCGTTGCCTTCCACCTCAATATTGGCTCCCAGCCGCCGCAATTCCTGCACGTGCATGAAACGGTTTTCAAAAATGGTCTCCGTCACCACGGTGGTCCCTTGCGCCACGGCGTTCATGGCCATGAACTGCGCCTGCATGTCCGTAGGAAACGCAGGGTAGGGGGCCGTGCGCAGGCTGACCCCGTGATTGGGCCCGCGCATGCGAATCCTGATCTGGTCCCTGGTGCATTCGACCAGCGCATTGGCTTCGGCCAGCTTGTCCAGCACTGCATCCAGCGTGTCGGGGCGCACGCCCAGCAAACGCACGTCTCCTCCCGTGGCCGCAGCGGCCACCAGGAAGGTTCCGGTTTCGATGCGGTCCGGCATCACGGCATATTCTGCACCATGTAGGGAGGACACCCCTTCGATGGTGACGACGTCGGTGCCATGTCCCTTGATGCGGGCACCCATGCGGATCAGACATTCTCCCAGGTCAAACACCTCGGGCTCGCGGGCAGCGTTTTCCAGTACCGTGACGCCCTCCGCCAGCACCGCCGCCATCATCAGGTTTTCCGTGCCCGTGACGGTGACCGTATCCATGAAGATTCGCGCACCTTTCAGGCGCGAAGCCTCGGCCACGATGTATCCGTGTTCGATTTCAATGTGCGCGCCCATGGCCTGCAGCCCTTTGATATGCAGGTCCACTGGCCGTTCGCCTATGGCGCATCCCCCCGGCAGTGAAACCCGTGCATGCCCGAAACGGGTCAGCAACGGCCCCAGCACCAGAATCGAGGCGCGCATGGTTTTGACCAGTTCGTAGGAGGCCACCGGTTCACCCAGGGCGCTGGCGCCCAATGTCACCCGACTGGCTTCGCGTTCCACGGTCACGCCCAGGCTACGCAACAGGCGCAGCAACGTGCCCACGTCACGCAACCCCGGCACGTTGTCAAAAACCATGGTTCCGGAGGTCAACAAGGAGGCGCAGAGGATGGGGAGCGCGGCATTTTTGGCACCCGAAACCTCAACCTCACCCTTCAGCGGGTAACCGCCTGCTATAACGAGCTGTTCCACGAGGAATAAAACCGATCAGTGGCCCAGGGCCGCCCATTGTTCAGGGGTCAGGGTACGCATGGAAAGCGCGTGAATCTCGGCACGCATGCGATCACCCAGAGCCTGATAGACCAGCTGGTGCTGGGCCACGCGGCTTTTTCCCGAAAATTGATGGCTGACGATGATGGCTTCGAAATGATGCCCGTCCCCGCTGACCTCCACCCTTTCGCAGGGCAGGTTGGTTTCGATGTACGTTTTGATGTCCTGGGGCTGAACCATGTTGGGTTTCCGTCAACGAGCCCGACTTTAGGTTCGCAAGCGCCAACCGCTGCGCAACAAAGCCAGGGTCGTCCATGATAAGGCCAAACAGGCACTTCCGACAATCAACAGCGACTGCCAGGGGGTGACGTCACTGTTGCCCAAAAATCCGTAACGAAACCCGTCAATCACATAAAAGAAGGGATTGAAGCGCGACAGGGTATGCCAGAAGGGCGGGAGCGAATGGATGCTGTAAAAGGCCCCGGACAGAAAAGTGAGCGGCAGGACGATGAAGTTTTGCCAGGCCGCCATCTGATCGAACTTCTCTGCCCAGATGCCCGCCAGCACGCCCAGTGAGCCCGACAAGATCGTGGCCAGGAGCGCAAACACGACAATCCACAACGGCTCCCTTCCCGGAATCGGGAAAAAGAACCAGACGGTCAGCACCACCACCGACCCCACCAGCACGCCGCGCACCACTGCGGCCAGCACGTAGGCCCAGTAGAATTCCCAGTGGGAAAGCGGGGTGAGCAGCACAAACACGAGGTTGCCCGTCACCTTGGACTGAACCAGGCTGGAGGAACTGTTGGCAAAGGCATTCTGCAGCATCGACATCATGGCCAACCCCGGAACGAGGAAGGCTGCATAGGATACGCCCGGATAGACCTCCGCATGGTCGGCCATCACATGGGAAAACACCAGCAGATAGAGCAGGGTGGAGATGAGGGGGGCCAGAACGGTCTGCAATGACACCTTCCAGAACCGCAATACCTCCTTGAAAAATAACGTCAGGAATCCGCGCATGGACTATGCCCCGACCTTGAGTTCACTGTCCTGCATGATGGCCACGAAAACGTCTTCCAGGCTGCCCAGGGCGCGCGACTGCAACAGGTGCTGGGTGGTATCCAGCGCCACCACCTGACCCTGCTTGAGAATGGCCACGCGCCGACAAAGCGACTCGGCCTCTTCCAGATAATGCGTCGTCAGCAAAATCGTATGTCCTTCGCGATTCAGGCGCTGGATGAATTTCCAGAGACTTTGCCGCAATTCCACATCCACCCCGGCCGTGGGTTCGTCCAGCACGATGACCGGGGGCCTGTGCACCAGCGCCTGGGCGATGAGCACCCGCCGTTTCATGCCCCCCGAGAGCGTGCGCATGTTGGCGTGGGCCTTGTCGGCGAGTTGCAGGTTGTCCAGGATGTCGTCGATCCAGTCGTCGTTGTGCTTCAGGCCAAAGTAACCCGACTGGATTTCCAGGGTTTCGCGCACGGTAAAGAAGGGGTCAAACACCAGCTCCTGGGGCACGACGCCCAGGTTTCGGCGGGCCTGCTGGTAATCGCGACCCACGTCAAAGCCCATGACCTTGAGCGTGCCTGCGTCTGCCACCGACAATCCGGCCAGCAGGTTGATGAGCGTGGTTTTTCCGGCGCCATTGGGGCCCAGCAAGGCAAAGAAATCGCCCGCCTCCACGGTCAGGTCCACTGACTTCAGGGCATGTACGGTTCCAAAACGCTTGTCGGCGCCACGAATTTCGATGGCAGCAGTCATACCAGGGACATCAGAATGTTTCAGTCGGGAATCGCATGGTGATCGAGCAGAAAAGAGACGCCATAGAGTTCGGCCAGAACGCGCAGATTATCAGGGACCCCCTCAAAAATGACCGTGCGCCCTGCGGCCTCGGCATCGCGCCGCCATTGCAGCATGAGGGCAAGCGCCGACGAATCGATATCCGTTGCCCCCGAAAAATCCACGGTGACATCCCCGCTGGCAACGGCGGCTTTGGCCTCATTGAGCACGGTGGTGGCAGAGTCCATGACGAGCGGCCCTGACAGCGCAAGCCTGCGCCCCTCCAGCTTGATCATCGCTTGTCTGCCAGCTTGCGTTTGTCGTCCAGGGCCTTGATGAGCCCTTCAATGCCGTTGCGTCGCACGACATCGGAGAATTCGCTGCGATAATTGGTGACGAGGCTCACGCCATCCACCCGGATGTCGAAAACCTTCCAGCCATCGCCCGTCTTTTCCATGCTGTAATCGATGGGAACGGTCTGCCCTCCAGAGGGCACAATGGCCGTGTGCACCACGGCCTCCGTTCCCCCGTTTTGATTATCGGTGCCCTTGACCTGCACGACCTGGTCCTTGTATTGCGAGAGGGAAGTCGCGTAGGTTCGAACCAGCAAATCCCTGAATTCATCCACCAACTGTTTTTGTTGGTCCGCCGAGGCCTGGTTCCAGTTTCTCCCCACGGCCAGTCGGGTCATGCGGGTGAAATCAAAGTGTGGCAACACCTTCTGGTCGATCAGAGCATACGCCTTGCTGCGATCCCCCGACTGGATGCTCTTGTCGGCCTTGATGGCGGCGATGACCTCATCGGCAGTCTTGCGAATGACCTCGTCCGGTGCAACGTCGGCACCCAATGCGTTCAAACCCGTCAGCAGCAGTACCAGTCCGGTAATGCCAGCGCCTTTCCATATCGCGTTCACTTCTGTACTCCCTTGTCAGCCCCACCATCCTGGGCCTTGTTGAACAAAAACTGTCCGATCAGTCGTTCCAGAACCACCGCGCCCTGAACCAGCTTGATCTCATCGCCGTCCTTCAACATCTTGTCATCACCGCCGGCATCCAGGCCAATGTACTGCTCACCCAGAATGCCGGAGGTCAGGACCGAAGCAGAAGTGTCCTTGGGGAAGTGGTACTTCGAATCGATGGCCATCTGGACTTCGGCATTGTAGTGCACCGGATCAAAGCTGACGGATTTCACCCGCCCCACCAGCACCCCTGCGCTGCGAACGGGTGCGCGTTCCTTGAGCTGCCCAATGTTGTCAAAATGGGCAATCACGGTATACGTGCTGCTACTGCCTCCCGCGCTCAGGTTTCCCACCTTGAACCCCAGCATCAGGAAAGAAAAAAATCCCAGCAGGACGAAAATACCCACCCACAAATTCAATGTGCTGCGCGCCATCAGTTCCACCCTTTCAGCATAAATGCAGTCAATACCAGATCCAACGCCAGAATCGCCAGCGACGAGCTCACCACGGTCCGGGTTGTTGCCCCGGAAACGCCCTCAGCCGTAGGCGGCGCCTCAAACCCTTCAAATGTGGCAATGGCACAAACGGCGATCCCAAACACCAGGCTTTTGATGATCCCGTTGACGATGTCGTGACGAAAGTCCACCGCGGCCTGCATCTGCGACCAGAAAGCCCCATCATCCACGCCAATCAGCACCACCGCAACCAGATACCCGCCAATGATCCCCATGGCGCTGAACAGCATGGCCAACAGGGGCATGGAGATCACGCCGCCCCAAAAGCGCGGGGCAACGACCCGGGCAATCGGGTTGATGGCCATCATTTCCATTGCTGACAGCTGCTCCGTAGCCTTCATGAGGCCAATTTCTGCCGTAATGGCAGAACCGGCCCGGCTGGCAAACAGCAGTGCCGCCACCACGGGGCCCAGCTCGCGCACCAGGGACAAGGCCACCAGAACGCCCACGCTCTGCTCGGAACCGTAGTTTTGCAGTGTTTCGTGGCCCTGCAGTCCCAAAACCATCCCGACGAACAATCCGGAAACCAGGATGATGATGAGGGACTGGACGCCAGCATAGAAAATTTCGCGAATGACGAGATCAAAGCGCCGGAAACTGGTGGCCGAATGCATCACCGTCAATCCCAGGAAAACGGCCGTGGCCCCAACCCGCTCGACGATCCGCAGCGTTTTGTCTCCAACCAGCCTGATGCCCCGCAAGGTTGCTTCCAGTGCCATGTTGTCAGACCTCCTTCAGCCCAAGATCGTCGGACATGGTCCGCGAGGGATAGTGAAAAGGCATAGGGCCATCGGCCTCTCCCCAGATGAACTGATGGACGAACGGCAGGGTGGATGCGCGAATCTGATCAGGCGTGCCTTGCGCAACAATGACCCCTTCCGACACAAAATAAACATAATCAACAATTTTCAGGGACTCCTGGACATCGTGGGTGACCAGCACCGAAGTAGCGCCAAGCGCGTCATTGAGTCGTCGTATCAGCTGACCGATGACCCCCAGGGAAATCGGGTCAAGCCCCGCAAAGGGTTCGTCGTACAGGATCAGCTCGGGATCGAGCGCCGTGGCCCGTGCCAACGCCACCCTGCGCGCCATCCCTCCCGACATTTCGGAAGGCATCAGGGACTGCACCCCGCGCAGGCCCACCGCGTTGAGTTTCATCAGCGTGAGGTCGCGGATGACGCTTTCGGGCAAGCGCGTATGTTCACGCATCTGAAAAGCCACGTTGTCATAGACCGAAAGGTCCGTAAAGAGGGCCCCGAACTGAAACAGCATGCCCAGGCGTCGACGCAACGCGTACAACTCGTCCTGATTCATGTCGTTGAGGTGATGCCCTGCCACCGTAACCGAGCCATCGCGCGCCTGCAACTGCCCCCCAATGAGTCGCAGCAACGTGGTCTTTCCACAACCGCTCAACCCCATGATGGCGACAAGGCTTCCTTTCGGGACCGTCAGGTTGATGCCCTTGAGGACCAGGCGGCTGCCGTAGCCAAAATTCAGATTGGAGATTTCAACCAGATTTGTCACAAAGATGACACAACGTGTCCCAGGTTCAAACCGCGTATCTTAAACCACGGACGGCTTGCTGGCGAATCCGGTTAACCCTGCAGCAATCGCGTTTCAGCCTGAGCCAGCGATTCTGGTGTACCCAGCAGGACCACCACGTCCATCGGAATGATCCGGGTGTCCGCACTGGGACGCAGGCCTCGAATGCCATGGCGGCGAATGGCCGTGACCTCGACCCCCAGTCTGTCGAGCATCAATTCTTCCAGTAATTTGCCATTGGCATAGGCGCCATCCCCGACGACCACGGAATGCATCCTGGGTTGCGAATGCTCGGCATTCTCCTCTGGCTCGTCAGTAATGCCCCGAAAAAAGCCCCGCATCAGGTGATATCGCTCTGTGCGCACCTGACGGATGCGCTTGAGTACGCGTGCCAGCGGCACGCCAAGCTCGAGCATGGCGTGGGACGCCAGCATCAATGAGCCTTCGAGTATTTCCGGCACGACCTCGGCTGCGCCTGCATCCTTCAGCCGATCGAGGTCGGCATCGTCAAAAGTCCGCACGATGACAGGCAAACCCGGTTCCAGTTCCCTTGCATGATTGATGATGGCCAGGGAAACGGGGGTGTCGGCAAAAGTCACGACGATCGCTGCGGCACGATGAAGCCCTGCGGCAATCAACACCTCGCGTCGACCCGCATCTCCATAGACCACCGATTCGCCGGCCGTGGCCGCAGCACGGACGCGCTGCGGATCCATGTCCAGTGCAATCACGGGCAGCCCTTCCTGTTCCAGAAACCGGGACAGGTTTTGGCCACTGCGCCCATAACCGCACACGATGACATGGCGTTGTACCCCGTAACTGCGGGCCGAAAGTTCGTGCAGCGCGAGCGAGCGCAGGGTCCATTCGCTTTCGCAGCAATACATCACAATCCGGTCGCTCATCATGATGATGAGCGGGGACAGCAACATGGAGATGACCATTGCCGCCAGGACGATCTGCAAGGATTCGCCCGGCAACAAGTGCAGGCCATCGGCCTGTGCCAGCAATACGAACCCGAACTCGCCGGCAGGGGCAATGGCCAGTGCCGTGCGCAATGCCACGGAGTCCAGGTCGCCAAAAAACCGCCCCAACCCGTAGGCGATGACGAGTTTGAGCGCCAGTAACCCCACAAGGATGGCCAGTACCCAGGGCAACTGCGTCCATACGACTGACAGGTCCAGCAGCGTGCCAATGGTAATGAAAAACAACCCGATCAGTACGTCCCTGAAGGGTTTGATGTAATCCTCGACCTGGTAGCGATAATCGGTTTCTGAAATCAGCACCCCGGAAATGAATGCGCCCAACGCCAATGACAGGCCGGCCCGCTGCGTCAGCCACGCCATGGCCAGGGTCACCAAAAGCACATTGAGCACGAAAACTTCCGACGATTTTTGGCGCGCCACCCAGCCAAACCACTTGTCCATCCACTTCTTTCCAAAGCCCAGCAGCAAAGCGAGGACCAAAGCCGCCTTGAGTGCGCCTATCATCAGGGTATTGACCAGCGCCCCTTGGTTTTCGGCCAGGGCCGGGATCAGGATCAACAGGGGGACCACTGCCAGGTCCTGAAACAGCAACACGCCCATGATGCGTTGGCCATGGGGTGATTTGAGCTCGAGGCGCTCGGTCAGCAGGCGCGACATGATGGCCGTCGAAGACAGGGACAGCGCCCCGGCCAGCGCGATACTGCTCTGCCAGTTGAGGCCGGAGGCATAGGCAAGACCGAAGCAGGCCGTCAAGGTGACGGCCATCTGGGCGCCGCCCAGTCCGAAAACCGTACGTCGCATGGCATACAGCTGGGCCAGGCTGAATTCAAGCCCAACGGTAAACATGAGGAAGATCACGCCAAACTCTGCCAGGCCACGCGTGGCTTCATCCGGAGGAATCAATCCGGTGGCGTGGGGCCCGATCACAATGCCCGCCAGCAGGTATCCCAGCATGGCTGGAAGCCCCATGCGCCTGAACAGGGACACCGCCAAAATGGCGGCCAACAGCAAAATCAGGACGAGTTCGAGCGTATCGTTCATGCCCTCAAGTATAATTGTTCGCCATGATTACCGAGACAACTCATCGAGCCCCCATGAAAGATGCCGTCATTCTTGATTTGGCACGCGAAGTTCTGGAGATAGAAGCGGAGGCCATCGGGCAGCTCTCGGGGCGCCTTGACGGCACCTTCGTCGCTGCGCACCACCTGATGCTGGAATGCAGGGGCCGCGTCGTCGTCAGCGGCATCGGCAAGTCAGGCCACATCGCCAACAAGATCGCCTCCACCCTGGCCAGCACGGGCACGCCCGCTTTTTTCATGCATCCGGCCGAAGCCGGCCATGGCGACCTGGGCATGATTGCCGCCGACGACATTCTCATCGCCCTGTCCAATTCTGGAGAAAGCGATGAGTTGCTGGTGATTGCCCCCCTGCTCAAGCGGCGCGGCACCCGCATGATTGCCATTACGGGCAATCCACAATCCCGCCTGGCCCGTCTGGCTGACGTGCACCTGGACGCTTCGGTTCCACGCGAGGCCTGCCCGCTCAACCTCGCACCCACAGCCAGTACCACGGCCGTACTGGCCCTGGGCGACGCCCTGGCAGTCACCCTGCTCAAGGCACGTGGTTTTTCTGCCGCTGACTTTGCCCGAACCCATCCTGGCGGTGCGCTGGGCAAAAAATTGCTGCTCATGGTCCAGGACGTCATGCATCAGGATGAGCGCGTTCCGCGCGTCCCCATGGACGCAACCGTGGCCCAGGCGCTGGTGGAAATGTCCAGCAAGGCGTTGGGAATGACGGCCGTGGTGGACGACATGGGCCGGTTGCAGGGCATCTTTACCGATGGCGACCTGCGCCGGGCCCTGGAAAGGGGCCATACGGCCATTCACGACGTACGCGTGAGCCAACTGATGACCACCCACCCCATCGTGACGCATCCCGACAAGCTGGCCGCCGAAGCGGCATCCATCATGCAGGACCGCAAGATCTTCGGATTGTTCGTCGTTGATGGAGCCCAGCGCCTGGTCGGCGCTTTCAACATGCACGACCTGCTTCGCGCCGGCATCGTCTGAAAACCATGTCGCTGCTCAGCCCAGAAGCCCTGGCCGCCCGGGCCCGACCCATCCGGATCGCCGCCTTCGATGTGGACGGCATCATGACGGATGGAAGCCTGACCTTTGACAGCACTGGCCGCGAACTCAAAACCTTCCATGTCCGCGACGGACTGGGTCTGAAACTGCTGCAGAATGCGGGGATCATCCTGGCCATCGTGACCGGGCGCAGCTCATCCATCGTGGACGTGCGCGCCCGTGAGTTGGGCATTCGCCACGTCATCCAGGGTTCAGCCGACAAGCTCGTCTCCTGCCAAACCCTTCTGGAACAATTGGGACTGGACTGGACGCAATGCGCCTACATGGGCGATGACCTTCCCGACCTTCCCGTCCTCGAAAAATGTGGCCTGGCGCTCACCGTCCCCGAAGCCCCGGTGCTGATTCGCAACCAGGCCCACTGGATTTCCCCCGTGGGCGGCGGAAAGGGCGCCGTGCGCTGTGCTGCCGAAATGATGCTGGATGCACAAGGAAAATGGCAAAGTTAAGCCACAATCTCGAAGCCTGGACGCCGGTGGCCGTGGTTTTGCTGCTGGCCATGGTCAGTGCCTGGTTGTGGCGCGTGGTGGAAAGCAACGCATTGCCGGAGGGTCGGGCCATGACCCATGATCCAGACCTGATCATGGAACGCTTCGCCGCACGGCAGCTGGGAGATAACGGACAGATTCACTACACGTTGAGTGCGCGGAAGATGGTACATTACCCTGACGATGACACTTCTCATTTTGATGAGGTCATTTTTACGTCCCTCGAACCCGATGCACCAGCTGTTACGGTACGCTCCGAACGCGCGGTACGCTCGGGGCGCGAGGATGAAGTCGTATTCACGGGTAACGTCGTGGTGACACGCGAACCCACCCAGGACCAGCCATTGACCGTCGTCAGGACTTCCACGCTCAAGGTATTTCCTCAACGCGGCATCGGGCAGACCGATCAACCCGTGGTCATCAACTACGGAAAGGACACCCTGACCGCGCTGAGCATGATCGTCAACAATAAAACCCGAATAGCTGAATTCACTCGTGCAAAAGTCACCTATCTGCCGCCGCATCACCCTTGAGGCTGCCTTGCTGCTGGTTTTCTGCCTGCCCGTTCACGCCGAGCGTGCCGACAGGGATAAACCGGTCAACATAGAAGCCGACAAGATGACCGCTGACGACAATAAAAAATCGACGCATTTTGAAGGGCGCGTCATTCTCACCCAGGGGACCTTGCGCCTGACTGCGGACGACATGACCGTGCGCGAAGATCCCGAGGGCTTCAAATTTGCCACGGCCTATGGCAACCCGGTGACCTTCAGGCAAAAACGCGAAGGGTTGAACGAATGGGTGGATGGCATGGCACAGCATGTGGAATACAACGGCAAACTGGACCGCATTGAATTGTTCGACAAGGCCCTCGTGCGCCGCGACAAGGATGAAATCCGGGGCAATTACCTGTCGTACGACACCAAGACGGAATTTCTCCAGGCGCGCGGGGCTGGCGCCGCAGAAGGCGGGCAGGCCAACCCCAATGGGCGCGTTCACGTCACCTTGCAGCCCAAGGGCGACAAGACGAAACCGGCCGCCTCGCCCTCTCCACAACTCAAACGCGATCCGGAAGTGGCCCCATGAGCCTGTTGCGCGCTGAACACCTGGTCAAACGCTACCGCTCCAGAATCGTGGTCAAGGACGTTTCTCTGTCCGTGGAAAATGGCGAGGTGGTCGGGCTGCTCGGTCCCAACGGCGCCGGAAAAACCACCTGCTTCTACATGATCGTGGGCTTGATCCCGCTGGATGACGGTGACATTTTTCTGGACTCGAATCGGATCAGCCTCTTGCCCATCCATCGTCGATCCCAGCTCGGTCTGTCCTATCTGCCCCAGGAAGCATCCATTTTCAGACGCATGACCGTTGCCGAGAACATCCGCTCCATCCTTGAACTGCGGGGCCTGTCCGAACAAGACTGTCTTCAGGAACTCGATGAGCTGCTGGAAGAACTCCACATTGCCCACCTGCGCAACAACCAGGCCATCAGCCTGTCGGGGGGCGAACGCAGGCGCGTGGAAATTGCCCGGGCACTCGCCACCAGGCCGCGCTTCATCCTGCTGGACGAACCCTTTGCCGGCGTCGATCCCATTGCCGTCATGGACATCCAGCAAATCATCCGTTTTCTCAAGCAGCGCGGCATTGGCGTGCTGATTACCGACCACAACGTTCGGGAAACACTCGGCATCTGCGATCGCGCCTACATCATCAACCAGGGGTCCGTGCTGGCCGCTGGCCACCCGGATGAAATCATCTATAATGAAAGCGTGAGAAAGGTGTATCTGGGTGAACATTTCAAGCTTTGAGCCATGAAGGTCAACCTACAGCTCAAACATTCGCAGCATCTGGCGCTGACGCCGCAATTGCAGCAGTCCATCCGCCTATTGCAGCTTTCCACAATGGATCTCGATCAGGAGCTGGAAAAGTTCCTGATGCAAAACCCGCTGCTGGAACGCGAAGAACCTGGCACTGAAGCCCCGTCGTTTCAGGCTGCGCCAGAGCCCCTTCCAGACCTCATGGAAAGCGGCGAAACGGATACCACCAACGACTGGAAGGCTCCAGAAACCTGGAGCCCGGACGAGCTGTTGGGAGGAACCTGGCACGATCACGAAGACGAGGCTGAATCGCCGCAACAAGCCAGCACGCACCTCACGCTGGTCGACCATTTGTCTGCCCAGTTGCGGCTCATGACCCTGAACGAACGCGACCACCAGTTGATTTCACTGCTGCTGGCCAACCTTGATGAATCCGGATACCTGCCGCTCACCCTGGAAGAGCTGCAGGATGCGTTCCCCGAATCGCTGGCCGTCGAGCCCGAGGAAATCCAGGTCGCGCTGAGCCTGCTGCAATCCCTCGACCCTGCTGGCGTAGGTGCCCACGATTTGTCGGAATGCCTGGCGTTGCAGCTTCGCACACTGCCAGAGGCTATGGAAGGCCGCACGGCTGCGCTGGCGATCGTCAAGAATCACCTGTCCCTGCTGGCGGCCCGCGACTTTTCCCGCCTCAAGAAGACTCTGGGCATCGGCGATGAAACCCTGCGGCAGGCGCGCAAGCTGATCACCCAACTCGATCCAAAACCAGGCGCCGCCTTCGTACAGGTTGAAACGCGCTATGTGGCTCCGGACGTCATCGTCAAAAAAGTCAAAGGAAAGTGGACCGTCGCCCTGAATCGGGAAGTGATGCCCCGATTGCGCATCAACGCCCTCTATGCCAACCTCATGAAGGGGGGGCGCGATCCGGGTGGCCAGTTGTCCAGCCAATTGCAGGAAGCGCGCTGGCTGGTCAAAAACATACAACAACGGTTTGAAACCATCCTGCGCGTATCGCAGGCCATCGTCGAACGACAGCAAAACTTTCTCGAGCACGGCGAAGTGGCCATGCGGCCCCTCGTTCTCAGGGAAATTGCCGATACGCTGGGGCTTCATGAATCCACGATTTCCAGGGTCACCACGCAAAAGTACATGCTGACTCCGCGCGGGCTGTTTGAGTTGAAATACTTTTTCAGCAGCCACGTCGGCACGGAAGCAGGGGGAGCCGCCTCGTCCACCGCGATCAGGGCCCTCATCAAACAGTTGATCAGTGCCGAAGACTGCAGGTCCCCGCTGTCCGACAACCGAATTTCAGATATTCTGGCTCATCAGGGCCTCGTGGTGGCGCGGCGTACTGTGGCCAAATACCGTGAAGCCATGCAAATCCACCCGGCCAACCAACGCAAAACGCTGTAGTTTATCGAAGGAGCTTAAAATGAACATCACGGTCACAGGGCAACATGTTGAAGTCACACCAGCCATCCGGGATTATGTCGTGGATAAACTGGAACGGGTCAAAAGGCATTTTGACTCGCCCATCGATGTCAGCGTGATACTCACCGTGGAGAAGCTCAACCAGCACGTGGAAGCCAACGTCCATGTCAACGGACGCGACCTGTTCGTCGAAGCCACCGACGCCGACATGTACGCTGCCATTGATGCATTGGTCCATACGCTGGACCGGCAAATCATCCGTCACAAGGAAAAGCAGAACGATCAACGCAACGGTCAACCCATCAAGCATCTGGCATCCGACTGACTTCGGCAGCGATCATGATCTCCGTTCAGCAACTGCTTGATCCCGCCCATGTGCTCCTGGACCTGGATGTCACCAGCAAGAAGCGCCTGTTTGAGCAGATCGGCATTCTCTTCGAAAACCAGCATCAGGTATCTCGCAGCCAGGTCTTTGATGCCTTGTTCAACCGCGAAAAACTGGGTTCCACGGGCCTGGGCCACGGTTTTGCCCTGCCCCACGGGCGTCTGAAAGGCTTGCGGGATACGCTATGTGCCTTCATCAGGATTTCTGGCGACATCCCCTTCGAATCGCCGGACGGTCAGAACGTGAAAATGGCCTTTGCCCTTCTGGTACCCGAACATGCCAACGAGCAACACCTGAAGCTTCTGAGCGAAATCGCCGAAATGTTCAATGATTCCGAACTACGCCAGGCCCTGCTCGCGGCGGTTGACGCATCGCAAGCCTGGCGCATCCTGAAGGAATGGACCCCGAATGCCCGACGTCAGCGTTCAGCGGCTGTTTAACGAAAACCGCGAGAAGCTTGATCTCGTCTGGCTGGCGGGGCGCCAAGGCTGCCAGCGTGCTGCGCCCGTGGGCAGCCTCACGGACCCTCGCGCAGGTCTCATTGCCCACCTCAACCTGACCCACCCACACCGGTTTCAGGTATTGGGGCAGATGGAAATCACTTACCTGCTGGGACTGGATGGCGCTGCCCTGCAGCGTGCCTTCGAAAATATTTTTTCAGAAGACCTGGCCACCATCATCATCGCGGACGGGGGCCTGCTGCCCGAAGCACTGGGCGCCGCTGCCGAAAACCATGGCGTTCCGGTCATTGGCTCTCCCGTCCCCAGTGCGACCGTCATCAACCTGTTGCGGCATTATCTCAGCCAGGAGCTGGCCGAAGAAATCACGCTCCATGGCGTGTTCATGGTCATTCTGGAAGTGGGGGTGCTGATCACTGGCGATTCTGCCGTCGGCAAAAGCGAACTGGCGCTGGAGCTGATTACCCGGGGTCACGGACTCGTGGCCGACGATGTCGTGGAGCTCTACAGAATCGGTCCTGAAACCCTCCAAGGCCGGTGCCCACCGCTGCTGCGTGATTTTCTGGAAGTGCGTGGGCTGGGGCTCATCAACATCCGTTCCATTTTTGGCGAAACGGCTGTACGCCCTCGCAAGAACCTGAAACTGATCGTGCACCTGGAACGTCCCCCCGGAGGGGACCTGTCGGCACTGGATCGCCTGCCCGGCAATAACAAGACCCAGAATATCCTGGGCCTGCAGGTGCCCCGGGTGGTGCTGCCCGTGGCCATCGGCCGCAACCTGGCAGTGCTGGTTGAAGCCGCCACGCGAAACTTCATTCTTTCGCAACGCGGCATCGACAGCACTGAACAGTTCGTCCGGCGCCAGGCAGAATTCATGGCCGAAGAACAGCTGCTGCCCGATTCGGAATCCCATGACTGACAGCGCGCCCCAGATCGTGTTGATCAGCGGTCTGTCTGGCTCGGGTAAATCCGTGGCCCTGCGCGTTCTCGAAGACGCCGGTTATTTTGCCATGGACAACCTGCCTCTCGCTTTCGTGACCGACATCATCGAGGGCCTGGTGGAACGCGGCGAACACCGCATTGCCATGACCCTCGACGCCAGGGGCGGCGAAGCTGTCAAGCGCTTGCCCGACACGCTCTCATTCCTGCACAAGCGGGGCCTGGATGTCCGCCTGTTGTTTCTCGATGCCAGCGCGCAGGAACTGGTTCGTCGTTTTTCTGAAACCCGGCGACCCCACCCCCTGGCCAATGGCCGCCTGTCCATTGCCGAATGCATCAGCGCCGAACGCGCGCTCCTGGAGACGGTGGCGGGCATTGCGCGCCGCATCGACACCACCAATGTCTCGCCCAATACCCTGCGCGCCTGGGTCCGCGACTTCGTTCAGCTCGACCCGTCGCGCCTGACCCTGTTTTTCGAATCTTTTGGTTTCAAGCACGGCATTCCGCTGGATGCCGATTTCGTCTTTGACGTGCGGTGCATTCCCAACCCTTACTATGATCCCAGGCTTCGCCCCCTGTCGGGAAAGGACCCCGAAATCATCCAGTTTCTTGAAAGCATCCCCATGACCCAGCGGATGTTTGATGACATCCGTCAATTCATCAGCCGCTGGACGCCAGAATTCATCCGTGACAACCGCACCGCGCTCACGGTCGCCATTGGCTGCACCGGAGGCCAGCATCGCTCGGTCTACCTGGCAGAATCCCTGGCCCGCTCACTTCAATCCACCCACGCCGTGCGCGTCATCCACCGCGAGCTGGTCGAGTAGGTTCAGCACTTTTCGTACCGGCGTTGGCACCGCAGCATGCACCACATCCGCGCGATCAAGCCACAACAACCCGGCACCGTCGGCAGGGCCCTGATCTCGACCCACGGCGAGCAGCAGCGGGTGGATGTGCAGCCGATAATGGGTGAAGGCATGTCGCAACGGCGGTAGCGTGAACCGTGAAAGCACTTCCAGCCCCCAGCGCGTTTTCAGGCTCGCCACGGGATCGTCTTCCAGGGAGGCTTCGGGAAAGCTCCATAATCCACCCCAGATGCCGCCACGCGGCCGCTTCTCCAGAAGCAGGTGTTCGCCCCGTTGGATCAGCAGCATGCGGGTGGCACGCTCTGGAACGAGACGCGCGGGTTTTGGAGCGGGGTAGCGTGCCACGGTTCCCGTCTGGTGGGCCTCACAACGCGAGCCCAGGGGGCAATCGCCGCAGCGGGGACGGCGCTGCGTGCAGAGGGTGGCCCCGATATCCATCAGCCCCTGGGTATACGCTTCGATGTCACGCGTGGGGACGAGGCTTTCCGCAAGCGACCACAACGCCTTCTGCACCAATGCGTTGCCCGGATAACCCGGTACGGCAAAAACACGCATCAGTACGCGCCGCACATTGCCATCCAGAATGGCCTCGCCATGCCCATAGGCAAACGCGGCAATGGCTGCGGCCGTAGATCGCCCCACCCCCGGCAGCGCCATCAACCCTGCGAGGTCCCGGGGAAAGCAGGCATCAGAATGGCCTGCCACCAGCCGTGCGGCATGGTGCAGGTTGCGCGCCCTGGCGTAGTACCCCAGCCCGGACCAATGAGTCAGCACCTCGTCCTCCTCGGCGGAGGCCAGGGTCAACACATCGGGAAAACGCGCCATGAAGCGCTGGTAATAGGGGATCACCGTGGCCACCTGGGTTTGCTGGAGCATGATCTCCGACAGCCAGATCCGGTAGGGGTCGCGGGTTTGCTGCCAGGGCAGGTCATGGCGACCCTGTCGCCGTTGCCATGCAACCACCAGCGCCGAGAATTCAGGCAACGCCGCACCTGAAGCGTACTGGAGCGGGTGAAGGGAATCGAACCCTCGTCTTAAGCTTGGGAAGCTTCTGCTCTGCCATTGAGCTACACCCGCGGAAAGCGGCTATTCTACGCCATTTTTGAAAGGGGTCTCAATGAGAGGCCCTGCGCTCATGGTAGAATGGGCGCATTGAAGGATACCCGACACCCGTGATACAGCTTACCATTAACGGTCAGGATCGCAGCTTTGAAACTGCCCCCACGGTGACCCAGCTGATTTCTCAATTAGCGCTGACGCAGCGTCGCATTGCCGTGGAAAGAAATGGTGAGATCGTTCCCAGAAGCCGCTTTGATGAAACCCTTCTGAATGCGGGTGATCACCTCGAAATCGTGGTCGCCGTCGGCGGCGGCTGATTATTGAAGACTGTTCACCATGAACCCTGATCCTTTCCTCATTGCCGGCAAGCCGGTCCGTTCACGCCTGCTGGTCGGGACGGGAAAGTATGCTGACTTCGAGCAAACCCGGAAAGCCATCGAGGCCAGTGGCGCTGAAATCGTCACGGTCGCGATTCGCCGCACCAACATCGGGCAAAACCCGAACGAACCGAATTTGCTGGATGTCATCCCGCCTTCCCGCTACACCCTGCTTCCCAACACGGCCGGGTGCTACACCGCGCAGGATGCGGTACGCACCCTGCGCCTTGCGCGCGAACTGCTGGACGGTCACAGCCTCGTCAAACTGGAAGTCCTGGGAGATCCGCACACCCTCTTTCCCAACATGGTGGAAACCCTTGCCGCAGCAGAAACCCTGATTCGTGACGGGTTTCAGGTGATGGTGTATTGCAGCGACGACCCCATCATGGCCAAGCGCCTGGAAGAACTGGGATGCGTGGCGATCATGCCGCTTGCCTCCCTGATTGGCTCGGGCATGGGCATCCTCAACCCATGGAACCTGGGCATCATCATCGACAACGCCAGGGTTCCAGTCATTGTGGATGCTGGTGTGGGCACCGCCTCGGATGCGGCCATCGCCATGGAGCTGGGCTGTGCCGGCGTCCTGATGAACACCGCCATCGCCCTGGCCAAAGACCCCATATTGATGGCCTCTGCCATGAAAAAGGGCGTCGAGGCAGGACGCGAGGCATTTCTTGCTGGCCGCATGCCCAAAAAAACCTATCAGGCCTCCCCCAGTTCCCCCACGAGTGGAATGATTCGTTGAATCCCGACCAAAGACCCATTCGCAGTTTTGTCCTGCGACAAGGCCGGGTGTCGGCGGCGCAGCAGCGCGCCGTGGATCAACTCTGGCCGCGCTGGGGCGTGCCCTTCGTGCCCGCCCCTCCCGGCATCCAGGATGCGGTGCCGCTGTTTGGGCGAAAAGCACCCCTGATTCTGGAAATTGGTTTTGGCATGGGGGAAACCACCGTGGCCATCGCCCAGCACATGCCGGAAAAGGATTTTCTGGCCATCGACGTGCATACACCCGGCATCGGCAGCCTGCTCAAACGCATCGGAGAAAGCGGCGTCACCAACATCCGGGTCATGCGTCATGACGCCGTGGAAGTGGTACGCGACATGCTGCTGCCCGAGTCACTGGATGGCATTCACATCTTTTTTCCCGATCCCTGGCCCAAGGCCAGGCACCACAAGCGTCGCCTGATCCAGCCGGCGTTCGTCCAGTTGCTGGCCAGTCGCCTCAAACGAGGCGGTGTGCTGCATCTGGCCACGGACTGGGAAGATTATGCACAGCAGATGCTGGCGGTACTCAGCGCAGAACCCCAACTGAAGAATACGGCCATCGACTATGCCGAGCGTCCATCATACCGGCCCCTGACCAAGTTTGAACAACGGGGCCTGCGGCTGGGGCACGGCGTATGGGATGTCATCTTCAGCAGGGTTTAATACCTCACCCCCTCGCGTTCCAGTAAAACGCGCTTGACGGCAAGCCCCAGCCCAAAGCCCCCCAATCCACCGTTACTGGCAACCACGCGGTGACAAGGCACGAGAAAGGGAATCGGATTGGCGCCACAGGCGCTTCCCACCGCGCGGGCAGCCCGCGGTCGACCCAGATGCTGCGCCAGCTGTCCGTAGGTCCACACCGAACCTGCCGGGATAGCCTGCAGCGCCCTCCAGACCGCCTGCTGAAAAGGGGTCCCCTGCAAATCCAGCGGCGCCTGCCAGCGCTTGCCGGGCTGTTCGACGGCACCCGCCAGCGCCTGGACCCAGGCCTCGCGCGCCGACACCCGCCCCGAAACCTTTCTGGCAACATGCAATGACAGTTCGGGATACTGGCCGTTTGCCAGAAACAGGGCCTGCTCCCGGTCTGGCGCGAGGGAGGCCCAGCACAAACCCTGGTCACTCGTCACCACGGGCACCCAGCCCAGGGATGTCTTCTTGAGGTGGAACTCCAGGTCGTTCATGGCGCCTCCGGTAAAAAATATTGCAGCAATTCGTTCAGGAACAGCTGCCCGCGCAGGGTAGGACGAATACGCTGCCAGTCCCGGGTGATCAGTCCCAGGGACTCCACCTGATCCAGGGTGGGAATGATGGGTAACAGCGGCAATCCGGTGCGTGCCGTGTACAGGTCGGTGGGCACCCCTTCGCACAGGCGCAGGGCATTCATCATGAACTCGAAGGGCACCGCTTCAATGGCCACTTCCTGGGTCTCCTGGACGGCATTACCCTGAGCCACGGCCTTCATGTAGGCCTCGGGATGCTTATGTCGCATCTGGCGCACGATCTTGTCCTGAAAGGACAGCTTGCTGTGGGCGCCTGCCCCGATTCCGAGATAGTCGCCAAAAGTCCAGTAGTTGAGGTTATGGGCGCAACGAAACCCCGGTTTGGCAAAAGCGGAGGTTTCATAGTGGTCAAACCCCGCCTCGCTCAGGCGCCTGCCGATGACCTCCCCCATCTGGGCCACCAGATCATGGCCGGGCAATGGGGGGGGCTGGTGATGAAAGGGGGTGTTGGGCTCGAGTGTCAGCTGGTAACAGGACAGATGGGTGGGCTGGCAGGCCAGTGCCACCTCCATGTCTGCCAATGCCTGGTCCAGCGTCTGGTCCGGCAATCCGTACATCAGGTCAAGATTGAAGTTGTCAAAATGGTGCGCGGCAATCTCTGCGGCGCGACGCGCAGCATCGTCATCATGGATGCGTCCCAGGGCCTTGAGATGGGGATCGTGAAAGCTCTGGATGCCAATCGACAGGCGATTGATCCCGGCGCGCCGATACGCCCCGAATCGCGCGCCCTCGAAGGTACCCGGGTTGGCTTCGAGCGTGATCTCGGCGTCCGGGGAAAGCGGCAGCAACGTCCGGATGGTGTTCAGGCATTCTTCCATGCCGCGTTCAGAGAGCAGGCTGGGGGTGCCACCACCAAAAAAGACGGAGCGAATCCGGCGACCCCATACCCAGGGCAGCGCCGATTCGAGATCGGCCCTCAACGCCTGGATATAACGGGATTCCGGCAACTCGCCACGCAGTTCGTGCGAATTGAAATCGCAGTACGGACATTTTTTTATGCACCAGGGCAGGTGCACATAAAGCGATAACGGGGGAGGCGTTGCAATGTGCATGGACGCACCATTCATGATCTGCATGATGGCGTTGCGTCAACTCGGGGTGATGTCACGCAAACGGTGCAGAAGCCGGGCCAGGGCCTGGGCCCTGTGGCTGATCCGGTTTTTGTCCGTCACCGTCAGTTCCGCGGCCGTACAGCCTTGTTGCGGCAGGTAGAAGTAGGGATCGTAACCGAACCCTTCCTGCCCCCGGGGTGACAGGACGACCTCTCCCTCCCAGCGCCCCTCGGCAATCAGGGGCTCGGGATCCTGTGCAGAACGCACCAGCACCAGCACGCAGTAGTAATGGGCGCGCCGGTCCTTGACGCCCTGCAGGTCATGCACCAGCTTTTCGTTATTGCGCAGGTCGGATCGGGGTTCGCCAGCGTAATGCGCTGAAATGACTCCTGGCGCCCCTCCCAACGCATTCACACAAAGGCCGGAATCGTCCGACAGGGCGGGCAACCCGCTATGAAACGCAGCATTCCTGGCCTTGGCGAGTGCGTTTTCGACAAAGGTGGGATGCGGTTCGGGGGCTTCTGCAATGTTGAGGTCGTCCTGGGGGATCACCTCCCAGCCCAAGGGCTGCAAGAGCGCCTGCAACTCTCGAAGCTTGCCTGCATTCCGGCTGGCCAGGACCAGGCGTTTCATCATGCTAATTTAACAGTCGATTCCAGGGCCCGTCGTTGCAGGACAAAAAGCTCCCTGCATCCTGCTGTCGCCAGATCCAGCAACATGTCCACCTCGGTACGACGGAATGGGGCGCCTTCAGCGGTGCCCTGAATCTCGACAAAGTGTCCATCAGCCGTCATCACCACATTCATGTCCGTATCGCAGCAGGAATCCTCGTCATAATCCAGATCCAGTACCGGAAACCCCTCGAAAATCCCCACGGATACTGCCGACACGGCTTGCAGGATGGGGGACTGCTCCAGCAAACCGTCCCTCATCAGCTGCGCCACGGCGTCTTCCAGGGCAATATAGGCTCCCGTGATGCTGGCCGTGCGCGTTCCGCCATCGGCCTGCAGCACGTCGCAATCCAGCTGCAGCGTCCGCTCGCCCAACAGGTCGAGATCGACCACGGCGCGCAGGGAACGCCCGATGAGTCGCTGAATTTCCTGGGTGCGTCCGGACTGCTTTCCGGCCACCGCCTCCCGTTTGTTGCGGGTATCCGTCGCGCGCGGCAACATGCCGTATTCGGCGGTCAACCAACCCCTGCCCTGCCCTTTCAAAAATCCCGGCACCCTGTCTTCCACGCTGGCCGTGCACAGCACTTTCGTGTCGCCAAACTCCACCAGGACGGAACCTTCGGCATGCCGGGTGTATTCCCGGGTGAAACGGATGGCGCGCAATTGATCGGGGCGGCGTTGACTGGGGCGCATGAGCTTCCTCAATGACTTTGAAACGTTCCAAACTGCTAGTTTACCGCCTTTGGGGATGCAACTGGAGTATGATGACGCGTCTAAAACCGTCGATGAGCCTGCCACAGTGGCCACCGTTTACAGCATGACCGGATTCTCAGCGGGCACCCGGGATCTCCCCTGGGGAACGCTGTCGCTGGAACTCAAAACCGTCAACCACCGTTACCTCGAAATCCAGTTTCGCACCCCGGAATCCCTGCGTATCCTTGAATCCGGACTGCGCGACCGCATTGCCGGAAGCGTCAAACGCGGCAAGGTGGATTGCCGCATCGAATGGCGCCGCGCCGATACTGCAGCCCAAACCGCGTCGCCAGACACCACGGCCCTGGAACAACTGCGAGCCGCCAGTACCATTGTTCAGGAAGTCTTTCCCGACGCCTCTCCGCTTTCTGTGGGAGAAATCCTGCAGTGGCCCGGCGTTTTGCGTCAGGACGCAGACGCCGGCATCTCTCTCGAAGCCGATTGTCAGGCGCTGGCAGAAAGTGTCCTGCAGACCCTGGCTGAAACGCGAGCCCGGGAAGGCGCCAAGCTCAAGGCGTTCCTGCAGGAACGTGTGGACGCCATGGTGCTGCTGGCAGACGCCATGGCCCCCCATGTTCCCGCTCTGGTCGTGGCATTCCAGGAACGGCTGACCACACGCCTGAAGGAGGCCTTGGGCACTCATGAAGAAGAGCGTGTGCGCCAGGAAGTGGTGTTGTTTGCGGCCCGCATCGACATTGAAGAAGAGCTTTCCCGTCTCAAGGTTCACCTTCAGGAAGTGCTGCGCGTCCTTGAAGCCGGAGGTGCCGTAGGCAAGCGTCTCGACTTCCTGATGCAGGAACTGCATCGGGAAGCCAATACCCTGGGGTCGAAGTCCGTATCCAGTGAAGTCTCGCGCACCTCCATGGACATGAAAGTGCTCATCGAGCAAATGCGCGAACAAGTACAGAATATCGAATGAAGGGTCAAATTTTCATCATTGCCGCGCCCTCGGGGGCCGGGAAATCCAGCCTGGTGGCTGCACTGATTGCAGCCGACCCGGGAATCAGGCTATCCATTTCGCATACCACCCGAACCCCGCGTCCCGGAGAGATGAATGGCCGCGAGTACCATTTCGTGTCCCACGAGGTGTTTCGCGGCATGCAGGAGCGTGGCGAGTTTCTTGAATCGGCCGAGGTCTATGGCAACTTTTACGGAACCTCGTCAGCCGATATCCGCCACAGCCTGGAACAGGGCCGGGACGTAGTTCTGGAAATCGACTGGCAGGGTGCACGCCAGGTGCGCGCGTTGTTC
Source organism: Ferrovaceae bacterium (assembly GCA_027311025.1). Classification (GTDB taxonomy): domain Bacteria; phylum Pseudomonadota; class Gammaproteobacteria; order Burkholderiales; family Ferrovaceae; genus JAJZRV01. The sequence continues at coordinate 177,529 of DAICZS010000001.1, read as the reverse complement.
ATGGATGCCCTCAGCATTTTCATCCTGCCCCCTTCCCTGGAAGCCTTGCGCGAAAGGCTGCTGGCGCGCGGCAAAGACCCTCTGGAAGTCATCGAAAAGCGCCTGGCCGTGGCCCGGGAAGATCTCAGCCATGAGAATGAGTTCGATTATGCTATTATTAACAACGAATTCGCCGAAGCGGCGAAGGATCTGACTGCCATCGTGCGCGCTGCACGGTGCCGACGCAGTCGGCAATATCCCCGCTACGCCGACCTGTTCCGTTAATCACATCGAATTGAAGGTTCCCCATGGCCCGCATCACTGTTGACGACGCACTGCATTCCATCCACAACCGCTTTGAGCTCACGCTGGCGGCCACCTATCGGGCGCGGCAGATTGCTTCAGGGGCCACTCCCCTGGTGGAACCCAACAAGGACAAGCCCACCGTCATCGCCTTGCGGGAAATTGCTGCAGGCAAGGTGGGTATGGAAATCCTCAACAAGGTGCCTGCCTAAAAACAGACCCGTGTCCCCCTCCGCCCCGGTCCTGGCCTCCCAACCCATCTCTCCGGCAGCGCTGACCGAAGTCGCGGCCACATACCTGCGGCCTGCAGACGTTACCCAGATCGAAGAAGCTTTCCAGGTCGCCGCACGGGCTCACGAGGGGCAGTTCCGCAAAAGCGGCGATCCGTACATCACCCACCCCCTGTCCGTCGCCACCATCCTGGCGGAATGGCATCTGGACCCGCAGGCCTTGATGGCCGCCCTGTTGCACGATACGGTGGAAGACACCAGCACCACTTCAAGCGAGATTGCGCAGCAGTTTGGCAAGTCGGTGAGTGAACTGGTCGATGGGGTCAGCAAGCTTGACCGTCTGGAATTTCAGACCGAGCAACAGGCCCAGGCCGAAAATTTCCGCAAGATGCTGCTGGCCATGGCCCGTGACGTCCGCGTCATCCTGATCAAGCTCGCCGACCGCCTTCACAACATGCGTACGCTCGAGGCCATGGATGTCGGCAGACAGCGCCGCATCGCCAGGGAAACCCTGGATATCTACGGCCCCATCGCCAATCGACTGGGATTGCACGCCGTGTTTCAGGAACTGCAGGACCTGGGCTTTCGCTATCTGTTTCCAAATCGCTATCAGGTTCTGACCAAGGCCATCCGCTCCGCGCGAGGCAACCGTCGTGAAGTGGTCGGAAAAATCCTGAGCGCCATCAACCAGCGCCTGTCAGCCTTTGGGGTGGAAGCCCAGGTTACCGGGCGCGAAAAGCACCTGTCGAGCATCTACAACAAGATGCTGGGCAAGTCGCTCTCCTTTTCTGAGGTTCTGGACATTTACGGCTTCAGGATCCTGGTCAAGGACGTGGCCGCCTGCTATCTCGCGCTCGGGGCCCTGCATACCCTGTACAAGCCCATTCCCGGGAAATTCAAGGATTACATAGCCATCCCCAAGGCCAACGGCTACCAGTCGCTGCACACGACGTTGTTTGGTCCTTTCGGCACGCCCATTGAAATCCAGATTCGCACCCATGAGATGCACAAGATTGCCGAAGCGGGGGTGGCATCACACTGGCTGTACAAATCGTCCGATACTCCATTGAGCGACGTGCAGAAAAAAACCCACCAGTGGCTGCAATCCCTCCTCGAAATCCAGACCGAAAGCGGCGATGCCGTAGAGTTTCTGGAGCATCTGAAGGTTGACCTGTTTCCCGATGAGGTCTACGTATTCACACCCAAGGGCATGATCAAGTCGCTGCCCAAAGGATCCACGCCGGTCGACTTTGCCTACGACGTCCATACCGACGTGGGCAATCGCTGCGTGGCAGCAAAAATCAACAATGAGCTGGCACCGTTGCGCACGCCGCTATCCAATGGGGATCGGATTGAGATCATCACTGCCGAAAATGCGGCACCCAATCCGGCCTGGCTGAACTACGTCGTCACCGCCAAGGCCCGTTCAAAAATCCGGCATTATCTGCGCACCATGCTGCTTGATGAATCGGTGGAACTGGGCGAACGCCTGCTCAATCAGGCGCTGCGCGCGCTCAAGGTCAACCCTGCCGACATCAAGACCACGCAGTGGGACCAGCTGCTGAAGGGAGATCGCTGCAAATCACGCAATGAGGTGCTGGCTGAAATTGGACTGGGTCGACGACTCAACATCGTGGTGGCCCGTGCCCTGCTGTCCCGTGGGGACATGCAATCCCTGGAGGGGCAGGGCTCGATCACAATCCGTGGCAGCGAAGGCATTGCCGTCCAGTTTGCCCATTGCTGCCGACCCATTCCCGGCGACCCCATCATCGGCATCATCAAGAAGGGGCAAGGGCTGTTGATCCACACCCAGGACTGCCGGGCCATCCGCCAATTCCGCGCAGACCCGGACAAGTGGGTGGATGTGGAGTGGGAGAACAACAGCGGCAAGCTCTTTGACGTGGCCATCAAGCTGATGGTGGTGAACCGCCGGGGCGTTCTGGCCACGGTAGCCTCTGCCATTGCCGACGCCCAGTCCAACATTGACAGCGTTTCCATTACCAAACCCGACGGCACTTACACCGAAATCAACTTCACGGTTCAGGTGAAGGATCGCACCCATCTGGCGACCCTGCTGCATCACCTGCGTGAAATCCCAGAGGTGGTCCGCATCACCCGGGTTCAGAGTTAATCTTCAAGAGGGCATCATGAGCAAATCCATCATTTCCACCGCCGACGCACCCAGCGCCATCGGTACTTACTCCCAGGCCGTTCGTGCAGGAGACACCGTTTACCTGTCAGGCCAGATTGGGCTGGACCCAGTCGCCATGACGCTGGTTGAAGGCATTGATGCGCAGATCATTCGCGTGCTGGACAACCTGCAGGCAGTCGCCCGTGCTGCTGGCGGCGACCTGGGCGACCTGGTGCGCGTCACGGTGTATTTGACAGACCTTGCGCATTTTGCCAAGGTGAACGAGGCGATGGCCCGGTATTTCTCGGCGCCCTTTCCGGCGCGTGCCGCAGTGGGCGTAGCCTCACTGCCACGCGGTGCCCTGGTGGAAATCGACGGGGTCATGGTCCTCGGCCACTGAGTGGATTCATGTCTTCCCTGCAGGGCTTGGGGATTGCGCCAGCCACCCTGACCCGTCTCCACAAGCTGGGCATTCGAACACCATTTGACCTCGTCCTCCACCTTCCCTTGCGCTATGACGACGAAACGCACATCGTGCCGTTGCGCGACCTGCTCCCTGGTCAAACGGGTTGCCTCTCAGTGGAAGTACTGGATGCCGAGATTCAGTACCGACCCAAACGGACCCTGAGGGTCCGGGTGCGCGACGCAAGTGGCGAGCTCTCCCTACGCTTTCTGAATTTTTATGGCAGCCAGGTCAAGCAGCTGGCTGCTGGAACACGGTTACGCGTTTTGGGTGAGCTGCGCCAGGGCCATTTTGGACCCGAGATGGTCCACCCCAAATACCAGGTCATCGGAACTGACGCCGCCCTGCCGCAAAGCCTGACGCCGGTATACCCCACCACGGCCGGCCTGTCCCAGGCCACGCTGCGTCGCTGCATCAATCTGGCCTTGGAACAGACCGACCTCACCGACACGCTGCCGGCTGCGATGCGCGAAGCATTGCAACTTGCGCCCTTCGCGGACTGCGTGACACTGCTGCATCACCCCCACCCCGAAGTGTCTCAACAGCAACTGGATCAACGCAGCCATCCAGCCTGGCGCAGGCTCAAGTTCGACGAGTTGCTGGCACAACAAATCTCCATGCGCCTGCATCACCGCGAACGTCGCCTGCTGCATGCCCCTGTGCTCGCCGGTTTTGAAACCCAGCGTGAGCGGTTTCTGAAAAGCCTGCCCTTCAGCCTGACCCGGGCCCAATGCCGGGTCTTGCAGGAAATCGACGGCGATCTTGCGCGACCCTACCCCATGCATCGCCTGCTGCAGGGCGACGTGGGCAGCGGTAAAACCGTTGTGGCGGCCCTGGCTTGCCTGCGTGCCATTGCCGCAGGATTTCAGGCAGCGTTGATGGCACCCACCGAGATTCTGACCGAACAGCATTTTCGTAAAATTGAACAGCTGTTACAGCCCCTGGGGATTTCCACCACCTGGATCACCAGCAGTTTGCGCAAGAAGGAAAAGGCGCTGGCGTTACAACACATTGCGGATGGGACGGCACAGCTCATCATTGGCACCCACGCCCTGATTCAGGGTCCTGTGACATTCAAGGCGCTGGGGCTGGTGGTGATTGACGAGCAGCACCGTTTTGGAGTGGAACAACGCCTGACCCTGCGCAAAAAGGCAGACCAGTCCGGTCATGGGCAACCCCATCAACTGATGATGAGTGCCACACCCATTCCGCGCACGCTCAGCATGAGCTATTTTGCCGACCTTGACGTTTCCGTCATTGACGAGCTGCCTGCCGGGCGCAAACCGATCATCACCAAACTGGTCGACGATTCTCGCCGGGATGATGTCATTGCGCGGATTCGTGAAACCTGCCTGCAGGGTGGACAGGCTTACTGGGTCTGCCCCCTGATCGAGGAATCCGAGGTCCTGCAACTGCAGACGGCCGTGGAAACCTTTGAACGCATCTCCCGTATTTTTCCTGAACTGCGTACGGCGCTGATTCACGGCCGCCTGTCGTCTGCCGAAAAATCAGCGATCATGCAGCAGTTTTCTGATGGCACCCTGCACTTGCTGGTGGCCACCACCGTCATCGAAGTGGGCGTAGACGTCCCCAACGCCGCCATCATGGTCATCGAACATGCCGAACGCATGGGACTGGCCCAGCTGCATCAGCTCCGCGGACGGGTAGGGCGCGGCGCCACGCAGGGTTTTTGCGTGCTGCTGTATCATTCCCCGCTGTCAGCACTCGCGCGCACACGGCTTAAAGTCATATTCGAACATACGGATGGCTTTGAAATTGCGCGCCAGGATCTCATGATTCGTGGGCCTGGCGAATATTTTGGCGCACGCCAGAGCGGCACGCCATTGCTGCGTTTTGCCGACCTGGAACAGGATGAAGACCTGTTGCAGCACGCACGGCACTGGGCCGATCTCTGGATTACGGAAGACATCGATGCTGCGCGGCAACATCTGGATCGCTGGCTTTCCTCGAGGCAGGAATTTCTGACCGCATGAACCGACTCAATGCCTACTGGCGCCTGATGCGCCTCGACAAACCCATCGGCACGCTGCTGTTGCTGTGGCCGACCTTGTGGGCCTTGTGGCTTGCCAGCCACGGCCACCCCTCGCTCGCAAACATGACGGTGTTCGTCCTGGGAACCCTGCTCATGCGCTCAGCCGGATGCGTCATGAACGACCTGGCTGATCGCAAGATCGACCCCCATGTGGCCCGCACCAGCCAGCGCCCCCTCGCCCGCGGTGAAGTGACCCCGCGTGAAGCCCTGGTGCTGGCAGCCCTGCTCAGCCTCGTCGCCTTCGGTCTGGTACTGACTCGCAACCACCTCACCCTGGCGCTGTCCCTGCCCGCGTTGTTCCTGGCTGCCAGCTACCCGTTGACGAAACGCTTCTTCCCCTTGCCACAAGCCTACCTCGGCATCGCCTTCGGTTTTGGCATTCCCATGGCATTTGCAGCGGTGACGGGGTCCGTGCCGCTTCTGGCGTACCAACTGATGCTGGCGAACGTCTTCTGGACCATTGCCTACGATACCGAGTACGCCATGGTGGACCGGAATGACGACATACGCCTGGGTATCCACTCCTCGGCGTTGTTATTTGGACGATGGGAAGTCACCGTGATCATGCTCTGCTATACGGCAGCCCTGGCATTGCTTGCCTGGATCGGGGCTTCAGCCCACCTGGGGCTTTTCTATGCGGCCGGGCTGGTGGTCGCTAGCGCCCTTGCCCTGTATCACTATGTCCTGATCAGAACGCGCGACCGCACGCTGTGTTTTGAAGCGTTCCTGAACAATAACTGGTTGGGTGGTGCGGTGTTTGCGGGACTGGCAGCCGATCTGCTGCGGCAGTCGAACGGAGGATAGGGTCAGAAGCCGTATTTCAGGCCGATGGAGAGCAGGTCTACCCCGGCATCTCCATTGATGCGGTTGTACTTGAGCTGGTAGCGGTCCCAGCCCCCCTGAAAACGCAGGCTGCGCGTAATGTCGTACTTCATGCCCAAACCCATCATGTTGTAGGGCAGGGCGTCCGCCAGACCGTGGGTGACGCTGTTGCTGGTGGTATCCCCATCGGTGCGGACACTACTGAGTTTTCCGGTCAGACCGAAACGTTCGTTGAGGGACAGGGTGCCAGACCCGCCAAGCACCCAACTGCGAGGCGCTGCTGAAAAAGCGTTGGTCGAGCGCGACGGCATGCCATCCCCATCGCTGTCACTGCGGTTTCTGCTGGACAGGGCGCTGCCATCAAAACCCGCACCGGAGTCCATGCGCATGGTCAGCGGCAACGCACTGATTCCTGAAAACCAGCCTCCGGACTCGGCACGAGCCGCGACGGGCCACGCCGTGACCAGCATGGTCAGTGCAATTGCAGCGGTCTGTTTTAATGAAAGATTCTTCAACTGGTTCAGCCTCGCACCCCATCAAAACCGGGATTCTCACGACTAATATATTACCTTTACAATCGTCTTTCAGTCTACTTTTATTCCGCTGGCCATTCCTTGCCAATCCAGCGCAGCAATGCATCCTGGGCAGACCTGGCTTCTGCAGCCTGGGCATGGTTGATCAGGATCACGAATGCCATCAGGCGTCCTGAGCGGGTCAATCCATAGCCCGCCAATCCACTGACTCCCTCCAGGCTGCCGGTTTTGAGGTGAAAACGACCCTCCAGCCCCTCGCCGGGCAATCTTTTTTCCACCGTCCCGTCCATGCCAAGCAACCCCAGGGAAGCGATGAATTCGGCCTGGTAAGGGCCTTGTGCGGCCCTGACCAGCAACTGGCTGAGGTGCCCGGCCGTAATCCGTGCATGGCGTGACAACCCCGAACCGTTCTCCATGACCATTTCAGAAAACTGCAGCCCTTCACGCGCCAGAACCTCGCGAACCTTGCGCACACTTGCCTCGGCACTGGCGTGCGCCATGCCCTCGGTCCAACCCAAATCCAGAAACAGGGTCCTTGCCATCAGGTTGTTGCTGAATTTGTTGATCTCCCGAATCTGTTCCGCAAGGGCAGGGGAAGTATGCGACACCAGAACCGGAAGCCCTGCCGGGGCCACGCCCGCCATGACCTTGCCGTTGAAGTGCCCTCCCAGTTCACTCCAAATCCGGGTAAATGCAGCTAAAATGTAGTCATCGTTCGATAAAACATTATAAGAAAGCGATTTTTTGCCACAACTGGCAACGTAGCTTCCACGCAGTTCGATATGCGCAACACGCCCATCATCGCGGACCCTGCGTTCGACGGTGGATTTCCAGTCTTCGGGGCAGGGCCCGGTACCCAGTGACAGCCCGTTTTCAATGACAACCCCCGGCAGTTCAAAATTGGGGCTTGCCAGGACCCGATCCCCCACACCCTCCAGCGTCAGCGTGATGGCCTTGAAACCCACCTGAAGCGCTTCTGGCACGGTGTTGTAGGCCCTGTACCCCTGGTGGTCGAAGCCGTTGGCATCCTGCCCCGCCTGCGCGAAGCCGCTGGTATCCAGCACCAGATTGCCGCGAATCTCGCGAACCCCGCGGATGCGCAATGCCCGCAGCAAAGCTTGCCATTGTTCCAGGGTCAATCCGGGATCACCTGCACCCGCGACATAGAGGTTGCCCTCCAGAATGCCATCCACGGGCTCGCGGCCACGGATTGGGGTCTCCCAGGTTTTCGCCGGTCCCAGGGCCAATAACGCAGAGTAAGTGGTCACTAACTTCATCAACGATGCGGGGTTTCTGGGAATGTCCGCATTCCAGCCAAGCCAGCGGTCCTGCGTCTGCACGTCCTGCACGACAATGGAAACGGCCTCAGGAGGAACATGCGCCGCTTGAAGCGCCTGCGCTACGGCGGGCGGCAAACGGTCCACGACGAGGGGTTGGGCCCCTGCACTGGCAGCCCAAAACAGGCCGCACCACAGACGCAACAGAACCCCACGGTGACAGACTGCTCTTGATATCTGCATGGACAACCCTTACACTGTTAGCACTCGCTCATATCGAGTGCTAATATTTTCCAATCAACCCTCTTGCAGGAGAAATTTCGAATGAAAATTCGTCCATTACATGATCGCGTGATTGTCAAACGCCTCGAAGAAGAGCGCAAGACGGCCTCGGGCATCGTGATCCCTGATACCGCCACCGAAAAACCTGACCAGGGTGAAGTTCTGGCCGTGGGCAAGGGCAAAGTACTGGAAGACGGTACGGTGCGCGCCCTGGACGTCAAGGTAGGCGACAAGGTGCTCTTCGGCAAATATTCCGGTCAGGCCGTCAAGGTACAGGGCGACGAACTGCTGGTGATGCGTGAAGAAGACATCATGGGCGTCGTCGAAGGTTAATTGCCCCCTCTCATTATTTACGGATCCCTCGCCCATTGTGCCGGGAATCCAAAGTTCAGGAGTTAAAACATGGCAGCTAAAGAAGTCCGTTTTCATGACAGTGCCCGTTCACGCATGGTCATAGGCGTCAATATCCTGGCCGACGCGGTCAAGGTCACCCTCGGCCCCAAGGGCCGCAATGTCGTTCTGGAGCGCTCCTTCGGCGCCCCCACCATCACCAAGGACGGTGTGTCCGTTGCCAAGGAAATCGAACTGAAGGACAAGTTTGAAAACATGGGGGCCCAGATGGTCAAGGAAGTGGCTTCCAAAACCTCGGACGTCGCGGGTGATGGCACCACCACTGCAACCGTACTGGCCCAGGCCATCGTTCAGGAAGGGATGAAGTTCGTCGCCGCCGGCATGAACCCCATGGACCTGAAGCGCGGAATCGATCGCGCCGTCATCGCTACGGTGGATGAGCTCAAAAAGCTCTCCAAGCCCTGCACCACCAGCACCGAAATCGCCCAGGTGGGTTCGATTTCCGCCAACTCCGACAAGTCCATCGGTGAAATCATCGCCCAGGCCATGGACAAGGTAGGCAAGGAAGGCGTCATCACCGTGGAAGATGGCTCCGGCCTGCAAAACGAGCTGGAAGTCGTGGAAGGGATGCAGTTCGACCGCGGCTACCTGTCCCCTTATTTCATCAACAATCCCGATCGTCAGATCGCCCTGCTGGATGAGCCCTTCGTGCTGCTGCACGACAAGAAGATTTCCAACATCCGCGACCTGCTGCCCGTACTGGAGCAAGTGGCCAAAGCGGGCCGCCCTCTCCTGATCATTGCAGAAGAGGTGGAAGGTGAGGCATTGGCCACCCTGGTGGTCAACAACATCCGCGGCATCCTCAAGACCACTGCGGTCAAGGCCCCTGGATTTGGCGACCGTCGCAAGGCCATGCTGGAAGATATCGCTGTCCTGACGGGTGGCACGGTGATTGCCGAGGAAGTGGGTCTGTCCCTCGAAAAAGTCACCCTGAACGAACTGGGTCGCGCCAAGCGTATCGAGATTGGCAAGGAAGACACCACCATCATTGACGGTGCTGGTGACGAAAACGCCATCAAGGCACGCGTGTCACTGATTCGCAAGCAGATCGAAGACGCCACCAGCGATTACGATCGCGAAAAACTGCAGGAACGCGTGGCCAAACTGGCAGGCGGGGTCGCTGTCATCAAGGTGGGCGCTGCCACTGAAGTTGAAATGAAGGAAAAGAAGGCCCGCGTTGAAGACGCGCTGCATGCCACCCGCGCTGCCGTGGAAGAAGGCATTGTTCCTGGCGGTGGTGTGGCCCTGTTGCGTGCCCGTGCCACCCTCAAGACCCTCAAAGGCGATAACAGCGATCAGGATGCCGGTATCAAGATCGTTTCGCGCGCCATTGAGGAACCCCTGCGGCAAATCGTGGCCAACTGCGGCGACGAACCCTCCGTGGTCGTCAACAAGGTGCTGGAAGGTTCGGGTAACTACGGTTATAACGCGCAGTCCGGCGAATATGGCGATCTGGTCGCCATGGGCGTGGTTGACCCCACCAAGGTCACCCGTTTCGCGCTGCAAAACGCAGCCAGCATTGCAGGCTTGATGCTGACCACCGACTGCATGGTGGCCGAACTGCCCAAGGAAGAATCCCCGATGCCTGGTGGAGGAATGGGCGGCATGGGTGGCATGGGCGGGATGGACATGTAATCTCGCTGCCTCCGGCAACAAGCCCTCCGGGGCAAATGTCGCGTCGCAACAAAAAGCCCGATGGGAAACCATCGGGCTTTTTTTACACCTACAGAACTCGGCACGATTTTATATATGAGTCAAAAAAACCTTTGAACTCCTTGAAAACCTGATTACTATTATCACGGCACTCGTACCCTGTTGCCCCCTAATAACGCGTGTGGCGTCGGCCCCAGCTGCTGACAAACCCACCAAAAAAAACGGAGGAAGCCCATCGTGTCTGAACTCTCAGCAAGCAGGATCCAAAACAACCCCAAGTATCACCAACTGGTCATGCAGCGCGATTCCCTGGCCTGGACCTTGTCCGCAATCGTCTGCGTCATGTATTTCGGTTTCATTCTCTTGATTGCATTTGCCCCTGATTTCCTGACGCAACCCCTGTCCGCAGACAGTGTCATCCCCGTGGGAATGCCTGTCGGCGTCGGCGTCATCCTGGTGTCGTGCATCCTGACTGCCATCTATGTGCGTCGGGCCAACCACACCTTTGATCCCCTCACTGACGAAATCATTCAGGAATCGCTCAAATGAGAACTTGGAAAACTGCCTGCCTCACAACCCTGGCCACGGCCATGTCGTTGTTCACATCGATTGCCCTGGCTGCTGATGGTGCAGTACCCCCCGTAGCCCCCGCAGAACCGCCCATCAACTGGCACGCCATTGTGATGTTTGTCATCTTCGTCGCCATTACTCTCGGCATTACCTACTGGGCGGCCAAGCGCACAAAGACTGCGACCGACTTCTATGCTGCCGGTCGCGGCATCACCGGCCTGCAGAACGGTTTGGCCATTGCGGGTGATTACATGTCGGCAGCCTCCTTTCTGGGTATTGCCGCACTGGTTTACATGAATGGCTTTTACGGCCTGATTTTCTCGGTGGGCTGGCTGGTCGGCTGGCCGATCATCCTGTTCCTGATTGCCGAGCGGTTACGCAATCTGGGCAAGTACACCTATGCCGACGTGGCCTCCTTCAGGCTGCAACAGGGTCCGGTCCGCACCATGGCCGCCATCGGCTCGCTGATTGTGGTGATCTGGTATCTGATTGGACAGGCAGTGGGCGCCGGGCAATTGTTGCACACCCTCGTCCCCCAGATTTCCTACAGGCAATCCATCGTCATCGTCGGCACGCTCATCATCGTCTACGTCACCTTCGGCGGCATGAAAGCCACCACCTGGGTCCAGATCATCAAGGCAGGCTTGCTTCTTGGTGGCGCCACCCTGATTGCCATTGGCGTCATGGCCCATGAGGGGTTCAGCTTCGAAAAGCTATTTACCGATGCCGTGGCCATCCATCCCAAACACATGGAGATCATGAAATCGGTCGTACCCATTGGCGCCAAAGCCAACCCGATCGAGTCCATCTCGCTGGGGCTGACCCTGATGTTTGGTACCGCGGGTCTGCCGCACATCCTGATGCGCTTCTTCACCGTCACCAATGCCAAGGCAGCGCGCAAGTCCGTGCTGTACGGCACATGCTTCATTGGTTACTTCTATATCCTGACTTTCATCATCGGCTTTGGCGCCATCGTGCTTGTTGCCAATAACCCGGAATATGTCACTGACGTCACCAAGAACATCCTGGCGCTCAAGGGCGGTGGCAGCATGCCCGCGGTCTACCTGTCGCATGCGATTGGTGGCGACCTGTTCCTCGGGTTTATTGCAGCGGTCGCGTTTGCCACCATTCTGGCGGTGGTGTCGGGGCTGACCCTGGCCGGCGCTTCTGCCCTGTCGCACGACATCTACGCCAACGTGATCATGAAGGGCAAGTCCACTGAAGCGCAGGAAGTGTGGGTGTCGAAGCTGTGCGTCATCGGCCTGGGCATTCTGGCCGTGTTGCTGGGCATCGCCTTCGAGAAACAGAACGTAGCCTACATCGTGGCCCTGACCTTCTCGATCGCCGCCTGCGCCAACTTCCCCATTCTGGTTCTGTCCGTGTTCTGGCGCGGACTGACCACGCGTGGGGCAGTACTGGGGGGCTACACGGGCATCTTTGGCTCCATTGGCCTGCTGATCATCGGCCCGACCGTCTGGACCAAGGTTCTGGGAAATGGTCCTGCCATTTTCCCATACGACTTCCCGACGTTCGTCGTACTCCCGGCCGTCCTGATCGTGGCCTATGTTTTCTCCGTAACGGATCACAGCGAAAGCGCCCAGAAGGAGCGGGATGCATTCAATGCCCAGAAAGTCCGCTCCGAAACCGGGCTGGGGGCAGAAATCGGGGCATCGCACTAAATCAAGCCCGAAATGACATTTTGGGGACAGACCCCTTTTTGGGGTCTGTCCCCAATTTTTTTGGGCCCTATTTTTTCAGGTGCCTGAGTTTGATAAACATCATGGCAGCCATCAGGGCATCGTTGAAGGCGTCATGCTCGGTGCGTTCGGGCAGGCGCAGGTCCTGCATGATGCTATGAAAGCTCAAGTCCACGTTACTGCCTGCATTTTGGGAAAACTTGTAGTCGTAGTAGAGCCCTGATACCTCGATTTTGCGCTGGGGAAGGGGAATGCCCAGAAAGGGTCGTACCAGTCGGTCCAGCATGGCCACATCAAATTCCAGGTAGTAGCCCACCAGCGGGCGGCTCCCCACAAAATCCAGAAACTTCTGAATGGCTTGCCTGGGTTCCAGCCCATGGGCCACATCCATGCTGCGCAGGTGATGGATGCGGATGCTTTCTGCCTTGACCTGCCCGGCGGGACGGATGAACAGCTCAAGCCGCTCGCTGGTGATGATGCGCGTTCCCTTGATCAGGACGGCACCAATGGAGAGAATTTCGTCACGGCGGCGATCCAGCCCCGTGGTTTCACAATCCACGCTCACCCATTCGTCAGGTGGCGCTGGTTCAAAAAGCCTGGCGTATTCCGGTCGCAATAGCCGGTGGCGGTACCAGGCACGCTTCAACCCGTCCCACATGACTTACAGGGCATCCAGTTTGAAGTGGTAGTGCAACACCCCACGGAAGCGCTTCACCACTTGCAGGCTGTCGCGCATCAGATCGCGTTCCAGCGTACTCAGCGAGCCCATGCGTACCATATTGCCAGGGCGCTGCCCCAGAGACAGCTGTTGAAGCCCCTGTTTGAGGCGAATATCCATCAGGTAGTGCAGGGACTCCTTGAGATCGATGGCCAGGTCTTCCGGAATTTTTTCAAGCCGGACGAGCGCTTCAATGCGCTCCACAGTGCCGGTGGGTGCAAGTCCGGATTCCAGAGCCAGGCTGCGTACACCGTGCACAATCGGAAATATGCCCAGTTTTTTGATGTCCAGCTCGTTTCCTTCGCCATCTCCCAGCAACAAACGGGACCACCAGCTGCTTTGCTCGGAAAAACTGTCCGCAGCCCTTGCACAGTGGGCAAAAAAGCTTGGCATGTCCTGCAAGGGTCGAAAAAAGAAGTCCTTGAGTGCCTGCAGCAGTTGGGGGTCGCCACAAACCGCCACCGCATCGGAGAATATGGCCAGGCGCATGTGGGTTTCCGCACTGGGATGGAAAACCCACTTCCGGATGGTTTCCTTGAAGTCATCCAGGTTCTGGCACCAGAGCGGATTGCGCATCATGACGCCGCCCAGGCAGGGGGGGTAACCAAAATCGCACAGGGCATCGTTGAAGGCGCTGGTCACCCCCGCCAGGTCGGGGAAGTTGAAACCATTGCGCAGGATGAGACCATTGTCCTGGTCGGTTTTGAGGATCTGTTCCCCCCGGCCTTCGCTTCCCATGACAATCACGCAACTGTTTTCTATCAGGTCTGGGGGGGCTACAAACTGCCAGAGCCGGGCAAAAATCTTGGTGTTGAGCTCCTGCACGAGACGCGCAATCATGCTGACCTTGACTTCGCTTTCACTGAGCAGCTGGATCAAGCGTTGAATGCTGGTGCAGGCGCGTTTGAGCTCCTCCTGGGTTCGCGCCTTCTGGACCTGGTGCCAGATCAGGTGGGAGTGGTTGGAAATGAAACTCAGCAGATCCAGCTGCTCCATCACACCGACAATCTCCCCCTGCCGTTTGACGACGACACGGTGCACGCCATGCCGGATCATCAGAATCAGGGCATCAAACACCGCGTCATCCTGGGATACCTCGATCAGTGCCCAGGTGGCCAGTTGCCCCACGGGCAGGGTATGCGGGTCTTGATCCGAGAGAATGGCCTTGCGCACGTCGGTGGAAGTAAAAATGCCGTAGTGCTCGCCTCTCTGGACCAGGACACTGGACAGTTGTTCGGTTTCGAACAATTGCGCCACACTGAATACGTCCGTGTCCTCGGGTACGATGTGGGCTGGGCGCACAAACGCCTGATCGATGCGGGACAACATGAGCGAATGAAGCTCCCGCTGCGATCGGCGCTCGGTCAGCGCCCGCAGCTTTTGTGAAATGTCCGAGAACAGCAGGGCGCCGAAGTTGGCATTGGCTGCAATCAGCCGTTTGACGGTTGATTTGGGCACCAGATAGACGATCAGTTCCTCAGCCGCAGTAAATACGCCGGTCACGCTTCCCGAGATCAGCCCCCGCCCGTCAAAACATTCATCCTTGCTGTAAACGCAGAGCACTTCTCCGTGCTCGGTCTGCTGCACATGGCCCTTGATGATCACGAACAGATGCGTGGGCTCATCTCCCTCGGAAAGAATGGTCTGACCCGCCGGGTAGTAGCCGATATCCACGCTATCGCGCACCCACCGCTGCTGTTCGCCGGTGAGACCGTCAAAGGGGACCGCGTTGAAATTAAAGGATTTTGGCATGGGACGTTGGCCTTGGATGCACTATACTTTACGGGCGTTGAATAGTAACCAGGATGCTTCTCATGACTCAAAACGGCAAGCCCGATACGGGTTCTCCATCAAAAGTATGGTCCGGACGGTTTTCCGTTCCCATCGCTGAATCCGTCAAGGCCTATACGGCATCGGTGCAGTTTGACCGGCGCCTCGCTGAATTCGACATTCAGGGTTCATTGGCGCACGCCCAGATGCTGAGCGAGGCAGGGCTGATTACCCCCGCCGACCTCCAGGCCATCCAGTCTGGCATGGCAACCCTCCTCGAGGAAGTGCGAGGGGGGCGGTTTCCCTGGAATCTGGACGATGAAGACGTTCATCTCAACATCGAGCGTCGCCTGACGCAACTCATTGGTGATGCGGGAAAGCGCCTGCATACCGCCCGCTCCCGCAACGACCAGGTGGCCACCGACATCCGGCTCTACCTGCGCCATGAGATTGATCACCTCAACGGCTTGCTGCGCGCCGTTCAGGCTGCCTTGCTGGATCTGGCCGAGCGTCATGCAGCAACCCCGATGCCCGGGTTTACCCACCTGCAGGTCGCGCAACCTGTCACATTTGGCCACCACATGATGGCCTATGTCGAAATGTTTGGGCGCGATCGCGAGCGACTGTCCGATTGCCGCCATCGGGTTAACCGGCTGCCCCTGGGGTCTGCTGCGCTGGCCGGCACCAGTTACCCCATCCGACGGGAGCGTGTTGCCGAGCTGCTGGGTTTTGAGTCCATTTGCCTCAATTCCCTTGATGCCGTCTCTGACCGAGACTTTGCCATTGAATTCTGTGCCGCCGGCGCGCTCATCATGACCCACATCTCCCGCCTCTCGGAAGAGTTTGTCCTCTGGATGAGCCCCCGATTCGGGTTTATCCGGATCGGAGACGCCTTTTGCACGGGCTCGTCGATCATGCCGCAAAAGCGCAATCCGGACGTTCCTGAACTGGCCCGGGGCAAAAGCGGGCGCGTGACAGGCCATTTGATGGCGCTGCTGACCCTGATGAAGGGCCAGCCCCTGGCTTATAACAAGGATAATCAGGAAGACAAGGAGCCCCTGTTTGATACGGCCGACACCCTGTCCAGCACCCTGTCCATCTTTGCCGAAATGCTGCGGGACATTACCGTCAACGAGGAAGCCATGCGTCGCGCCGCCCTGGAGGGGTTTTCCACCGCCACGGATCTGGCCGACTATCTGGTCAAGAAGGGCATGCCCTTCAGGGACGCCCACGAAGTGGTGGCGAAGGCCGTTCGACTGGCAGAAGACCAGCATTGCGACCTGTCAGACCTGTCTTTGGAAACCCTCAAGGGGTTTTCTGGCACGATTGAACCGGATGTATTTGAAGTACTGACCATCGAAGGATCCCTGGCCAGCCGCAACGTGCCAGGAGGGACGGCTCCAGAACAGGTTCTGGCGGCCGTAAGGGCTGCCCGGGCTACTCAGCTACGCTAAGGTACCCCGTCTTGGGCACCTGCTCCCGGCATATTTTGCGGGTTTCAGGACCCGACAGGCGTTCGCCAAACCAGGTGCAGTGGTGGATGCGCTGGCTTTTTCTTTGGCAGTAGATGCAGGTGCTGCACACGCCAAAGGGGGGGCCACCATTGTAGTTTTGCAGCTCGTAAACGATGCTTCTCAGCACCGAGACGCTAAACCGGACGCGGTTGGCACTGATGTCACGGGTTGCCGTTTGCCATAGTGCTGCAGGCGTCGACTCACTTAAAAACGCTTCACCCAACTGGCTGAGCCGCAACCGCACCACGCGTTTATCGAATTCGTCCTGATAGCGTTCGATCAAACCGCGACGATCCAGCAGCAGCAGGCTTTGTGATACCGTGCCCTTGGTCAGGCCCAGATATTCAGCCAGGGCTTGGGGCGTATTGCTGAAGCGGTTGGCCTGTTCCAGAAACATCAGGGCCTGGATATGTACTGGCTGCAGGCCCTCCTCGCTACCAATGCGCCGAAACTCTGAACGCATCAGGTTTGCGAGGCGATCCACGAGATCAAGGAGAACAACCGGGTTCTTGAGCATGGAATAATACTATCGAGTCAATACCATTTTGTCAAAAATTCAAATATTGATTTTTTTAGTATCGAACCGATACCATACCCCACCTATCCCCCTGAAAATCGAGGTTTTTTTGTTTAAATAGCCCTTTTTTGCCCCGAGTCAACCTCATTTTTCAAATCTGTTGTTAATTCAACAACTGTCTTGAAAGCAATGACTGGCGCGGGTTTCAGAGGAGCCCATGATTTTTTTGTGAATCCGGACAAGCCAAAATGCAGAATAATCGTCGTTTGCGGCCCATGTGATAGACTTTTGCGCATGAAAGACCAGATATTTCCACCCCGACGCCGTGCGTTGGCGTTCGCATCTGCACTGCTCCTGTCGGGTTGTGGACTCAAGAGCGCCTTGACGCTCCCTCCACAAGCGCCGGCGCGCCCTCCTGCTCCCCAGCCTGACGCAGCCAAACCCAAGACCCCTGACGGTTCAACACCATAATGACCGATTCCTTCCTGCCCCCTGGCATCACCCGCTCACACGGGGTGCTGCACGTCGAAGCCCTGCCCCTGACCGATCTGGCAGAACGATTTGGCACCCCTTGCTACGTCTACTCGAAAGCCGCCATCACGGCCTCATTTGGTGAATTTGAACAGGCTTTTGCGTCACTTCGACCGCTCATCTGCTATGCCGTCAAGGCCAACGGCAACCTGGGCATCCTGAGCCTGCTTGCAAGGCTGGGCGCCGGCTTCGACATCGTTTCGGGGGGCGAGCTCAGCCGCGTACTGGCAACGGGCGGAGACCCGGGGAAAGTGGTTTTTTCCGGGGTGGGTAAAACTGCGGACGAGATGGCACAAGCCCTGCGCGCCGGTGTGCTGTGCTTTAACGTGGAATCCGCAGCCGAACTGGAACGCCTGTCACAGGTGGCCTCGAGCCTGGGGGTCAGCGCCCCCATCTCCTTGAGGGTCAACCCGGACGTCGATCCGGGAACCCACCCCTACATTGCTACCGGGCTCAAGGAAAGCAAGTTTGGCGTGGCGTATGCCGACGCCCTGGCACTGTATCAAAGGGCGGCATCCCTTCCAGGCATTCAGGTCAGCGGTATCGACTGCCACATCGGCTCTCAAATCACCGAGCTTTCTCCCTTTGTCGCCGCCCTTGAAAAAATCCTGCTGCTGGTAGAGCAGCTGGCGCAATCAGGCATCCCGCTGCATCACCTGGATCTGGGTGGCGGCGTTGGCATCCGCTATCGAGACGAAACCCCCATTGACCTCAAGGACTATGCCCGCGCGGTGGCCACCCGTTTAAAGGGGTTTGGAGGCCGCCTGCTGCTCGAGCCCGGGCGCAGGATCATCGGCAATGGCGGCCTGTTACTGACGCGCGTGGAGTACCTCAAAACCTCTGCCACCCACCGTTTTGCCATCGTCGATGCGGCCATGAACGATCTGATCCGCCCTTCGCTCTATGAGGCCTGGCACGAAATCCTCCCCGTCACTGAAAGCACGGGCCCAGCTGCCGTTATGGATGTCGTGGGGCCCGTATGCGAAACCGGCGACATTCTGGGCCGCGCCCGCAAGCTTGCCGTGGACCAGGGAGACCTGCTGGCCATCCTCTCGGCCGGCGCCTACGGCGCATCCATGGGTTCGAATTACAACGCCCGCCCACGTCCGCCGGAAATCCTGGTGGACGGGGATCGCGCCCATCTGATTCGCCGACGCGAGTCCGTCACGGATCTCTACCGGGACGAATGGCCCCTCCGGGATGACCTGTAAGCTTTCGTCTTACTTTAAAACCGGCAATATCCAAATATTGGTATCGTGTCGATACTAAATTTCGCATGAACAGTCAAAATAATCTTTGTTATACATCGCTGAATGCTCCTATCAGCAATTTTCTGAAATAGAATCCAATCACCAAGAGGCATGCAGTGAAGTTCACCAGTGCCCTTTGTGTGGGTTCATCGGAAAGATCGATTGGTCCCACTTGGTAGTGCAATGCACGAACGATCTGGAACAACCGATCAATACTGACAAGGAGTCAACGATGGTAGCAGCCAAGAAGAAACCCGCAGCGAAGAAACCTGCGGCCAAGAAAACAGTCGCCAAGAAAGCCGCAGCCCCCAAGAAGGTCGTAGCCAAAAAGGCTGCCCCCAAGAAGGCCGCAGCAAAGAAACCAGCCGCCAAGAAGGCCGTAGCGAAGAAGAAACCGGCCGCCAAGAAGGCTGCCCCCAAGAAAGCCGCAGCCAAGAAACCGGCCGCCAAGAAGGCTGCAGCCAAGAAACCGGCTGCCAAGAAGGCCGCTCCCAAGAAAGCCGCAGCCAAGAAGCCAGCTGCCAAAAAGGCCGCTGCCAAGAAGCCTGCTGCCAAGAAGCCGGCTGCCAAACCTGCAGTGAAGAAGGTCGCCGCCAAAAAGCCGGCTGCCAAGCCTGCAATGGCCAAACCAGCAGCACCGAAGCCCGTCGTGGCTCCGTCGGTGGCGCCGATCATCTCCACCCCTCTGATCAAGCCGATGTTCTAAGCAAGGTCAGATTTCACCGGACACCGTACCCATCGGGGTACGACGTCCGGTGGTTTTGAAAGCGCTGTTCCGGCAGCATGGGTCTGCGTCAGTGTGGTATGGCGACCTGTGTCATGCGTACTTCGATGGTGTCCGTCTTCTCCAGCAATCGTTCGGTTTCGCCGTGACGATCGAAATACCTGGGGCTGGGAATCATGGAAGCCAGGCGCGCTGCCTGTGACGTCGTCAGGTCGCCCACGGGCTCCTGATAGTAATGCCGCGTGGCTGCTGCGCAGCCAAACAATCCATCCCCCCATTCGATCACATTCAGATACACCTCCAGAATGCGTCTTTTACTCCAGGTTGCTTCGAGCATGACGGTAATGATCGCTTCCTGAGCCTTGCGCCAGAGGCTGCGCTGCCCTGATAAAAACAGGTTTTTGGCCAGTTGCTGCGTAATCGTTGAGCCCCCGGCAACCGGTTTGCCGCGGTGAATATCCTTCTCGAGGGCGCGGCGCATGCCCTCCCAGTCAAAGCCATGATGGGCCACAAACCCCGAATCTTCAGCAGCAACGACGGCGCGTTTCAGGCTATCCGGAATGCGCTCGTAGGCCACCCAGGGATGGGGCAGGAGGTCGCCCTTTCCTGCGGCCAGTCGGGATTCAGCGCGAATTTTCATGAAGGAAGTTTTTTCGGGATTGTGGCCTTTCCACCAAAGCACCTGGGCAAAGATCCAACCCTCCCAAAGCACCAACAGCAACAACGCCCAAACCAGCAGCCGCAATCCCCAATGGATCAGACGGTGCAAACGGCTCACCCCAGTTCGGCCCGCAACTGCTGCAGTACTGCGGCGGTGGCGGGAAGGACATGACGCCAGAGGTAAAACGATTCTGCGGCCTGTTCCACCAGCATGCCCAGTCCATCGGCAAGATGGGGCGCTCCGTTCGCCTGCGCCAGCCTGAGGAAGGGGGTCTGTCCCCGGCCATACATCATGTCGTAGGCCAGGGTGTGTGGGCCAAACACGCCCTGGGGCACTTCAGGCACAGCGCCCGTGAGGCTGCTGGAAGTGGCGTTGATGACGACGTCGAATGGTTCCGCCGGGATATCCTCCAGTCCACAGGCCTCGGCACGACGCATCAGGTCGTCTGTGATGGTGCCAGAAGCTTTCAGTTCAGACAGGATTGCAAACGCGCGTGCTGCCGTTCGATTGGCAACCACCAGCCGCGCCGGTTGCTCGGCCAGCAGGGGCAGCACCACGCCGCGTGCTGCACCGCCAGCGCCCAACAACAGGATATGTTTCTGTTGCAGCATGAAGCGCTGGTTCTGGACAATATCCCTGACCAGGCCCACCCCATCCGTATTATCGGCAAAAACCTGTCCCTCCCGAAAATCCAGGGTATTGGCGGCTCCTGCAGCTCTGGCGCGCGCAGTCTGGCCGTCGGCCAGGGCAAAGGCACGCTCCTTGAAGGGCAGGGTGATATTCAGCCCTTTGCCACCCTCGCTTCTGAATCTGGCGACAGCCGCTTCAAACCGGTCAGGTTCCGGATCAATCCGCTCGTAGGTCATGAGCTGCCCGGTCGCCTTCGCAAACAGGGCATGGATTTGGGGTGATCGACTATGGGACACGGGATGCCCCATGACGGCGTACCGATCCATTGTCAGCAATCAGTTCTGCTTCCAGGGCAAGCCGGCAGCACGCCAGCCCCCGACGCAATTGCGATGGCCCTGGGCATCCCGCTCTCCTTCAAACCCTTGCAGGATGTTATAGCACCCCGTAAAACCCGCGGCAGCCGCTGCCGCTGCCGCAGCATGCGAGCGCGCCCCGGAACGGCACAGAAACAGCAGCAAGCTGTCTTCAGGTACAGACTGGCGAAGCATGTCGATGAAATCCGGGTTGCGCTGGCAGGCAGGGTAATCCTGCCACTCGATATGGATGGCGCTCGGCACAAAACCAACCCAATCCATCTCGGCACGCGTGCGTACGTCTACCAGGACGGCAACGGAGGCTTCGTTGAGGATCTCAAAAGCCTCCGTGGGCATGAGCGCGCCATCGTAAGGCAGGTTGGCTTCACTTCCCCTGTTTTGGGCGATTTTGAGTATTTCTGGAATTTTGGCCATGATGACGAATCGTTCAGTCAGGATGCCCCATTGTACGCTGCGAAGCCATCGGGGCAAGCTTCAGGCGGGTCACGCCTCACAAGCACAAAAATGGTGCATTATCCCGGTTTGCCGCACATTTGCAGTGCGCGGACAGGAAGCGCCTCATCCCGTCCAGCCTTGTGGCACAATGACATATTGTAGGGAAGTGGACTGGCATGCAACCTGCTTACAGTGTGGGCTGCACCTTAATATTGACCGCAACCGGGTGAGCCCCGGAAGCACACCGTACTCGACGAAGACTTCGTGAGCGAAACAACAGGAGATTGAGAAATGGCTGCAGCTGATGTCATGCAAATGATCAAGGACAACGAGGTCAAGTTCGTGGACCTGCGTTTCACCGATACCCGAGGCAAGGAGCAGCATGTCTCTGTGCCCGTCAGTGCATTTGGTCCTGAAAAATTTACCGAAGGCCATGCCTTTGATGGCTCGTCCATTGCCGGCTGGAAAGGCATCCAGGCTTCGGACATGTTGCTGTTGCCGGATCCTGGCACCGCAAACCTCGATCCCTTCATGGATGAAACCACGCTGTTGCTGACCTGTGACGTCATCGAACCCTCCGACGGCAAGGGCTATGACCGCGACCCCCGTTCCATCGCCCGCCGCGCTGAAGCCTACCTCAAGTCCAGCGGCATTGGCGATGCTGCCTATTTTGGTCCCGAACCCGAGTTTTTCATTTTTGATTCCGTCACCTGGAATGTGGACATGTCCGGTTGTGGGGTGAAAATCAACTCCGAAGAGGCCCCCTGGTCCAGCAACAAGGAATTCGAAGGTGGCAACATGGCCCACCGCCCTGCAGTGAAGGGAGGCTATTTCCCCGTGCCGCCAGTCGATTCCCTGCAGGACATCCGCTCGGCCATGTGCCTCGCCCTGGAAGACATGGGCGTTCCCGTCGAAGTGCATCACCACGAAGTGGCTGCTCCGGGCCAGTGCGAAATCGGCACCAAATTTGCACCGCTGGTACAACGTGCTGACTGGATCCAGATCCTCAAATACGTGGTACACAACGTCGCCCATTCCTACGGCAAAACGGCCACCTTCATGCCCAAACCCGTGGTCGGTGACAACGGTTCGGGCATGCACGTCCACCAGTCGGTCTGGAAGGATGGCAAAAACCTGTTTGCCGGCAACGGTTATGCCGGGCTGTCCGATTTTGCCCTGTACTACATCGGCGGCATCATCAAGCACGCCAAGGCACTGAACGCCATCACCAACCCTGGTACCAACTCCTACAAGCGGCTGGTTCCTGGTTTCGAGGCCCCGGTCAAGCTTGCCTACTCGGCCCGCAACCGCTCGGCAGCCATTCGCGTGCCGTTTGTGCAAAGCGACAAGGCCCGCCGTGTCGAAGTGCGCTTCCCGGATCCCCTGGCCAACCCCTACCTGGCCTTTGCGGCCATGCTGATGGCTGGCCTTGATGGCGTGCAGAACAAGATCCATCCTGGCGAAGCTGCCGACAAGGACCTGTACCATCTGGCCCCGGAAGAAGATGCCAAGATCCCGGCTCCAGCCGCTTCGCTGGACGAAGCCCTGGCGGCCCTGGATAAGGATCGCGAGTTCCTGACCCGCGGCGGCGTTTTCTCCAACGAGATGATCGATGCGTACATCGCCCTGAAGATGGAAGAAGTCACCACCTTCCGGATGACCACCCACCCGGTGGAATTCCAGATGTACTACAGCCTGTAATCGACATTGCCGGAAGCGCCCCAGCTTCTGGTGCAACAGGACAAAGCCCGCTTTCCAGCGCATGGATCGCGGGCTTTTTTATCCAACTTAACGCAAATCAGGCCAAACCTTGAATCACTTTAGAGCCCACACTTCCGCTGACTTCGCCGGCCTGGACCTGTTGGCCACCGCAGTGATCGTGCTCGATGCCGACATGCGCATCCGCTTCATCAACACGGCAGCAGAGACCCTTCTGGAAACCAGCAGCAAGGGCGTCATATCCCAACCGATGAAAAACCTGCTGCCCGGCGCAGAAGCGCTGATTCAGGACTCCCGGGCTGCCCTGGCCCAAAACATGGGGTTCATCGAACATGAGTGGCATCTGACCCGCCGCGGTCACGCCGCACTGATCGTCAGTTGCACCGGCACCCCTCTCCAGAACCCCGACGACGGCATCCTTCTGGAGTTTCGTCCCATCAACCAGCGCATGCGCATTGCCCGTGAAGAAAAAATTCTCGAAGACCAGAAAATCAATCGTGAGCTGATTCGCAACCTGGCTCACGAAATCCGCAACCCCCTGGGTGGCATTCGGGGGGCCGCCCAACTGCTGGAACGCGAGCTGGACCGCCCCGAGCTGAAGGAGTACACCCAGGTGATCCGGGCAGAAGCGGACCGCCTGCAAGTGCTCATGGACCGGATGTTGAGCCCCAACCGGTTACAGCAAGTGACGCCCCTCAACATTCATGAAGTTCTGGAACGGGTTCGTACCGTCATTCTGGCCGAATTTCCTGAAGGCATTAACATCCAGCGAGACTACGATACCAGCCTGCCCGAAATCACTGCGGACCGCGAACAGCTGATCCAGGCCGTGCTCAACATCGCCCGCAACGCAGCCCAGGCCCTTAATGGAAAGGGTGAAATCCTGCTCCAGAGCAGGGCGCTGCGCCAGATCACCCTGGCCCGGCGGCGTTTTCGCCTGGGGTTGCTGATCAGGATCGTGGATAACGGTCCGGGTATCCCTGAGTCGTTGCAACACCGGATTTTCCAGCCGCTGGTTTCAGGTCGGGAAGGCGGCAGCGGGTTGGGATTGATGTTGGCACAGAACTTGATTAGTCAGCATCATGGCATGGTTGAATTTGAAAGCGTCCCGGGTCACACTTGTTTCAGCCTGATCCTTCCCATGCCCGATACTGAATACACTTGAGGGCACTGAATGTCATGAAGCCAGTCTGGATTGTTGATGATGACCGTTCCATTCGTTGGGTGTTTGAAAAGGCCCTCACGCGCGAAAACATCCCCTTCCAGGTGTTTTCTTCGGCGCAGGAGGCGTTGACGCTGCTGGAGAGCGAGCAGCCCCAGGTGGTGGTGAGCGACATCCGGATGCCAGGAGGCTCTGGCTTCGACTTTCTGGAAAAGCTCAAGGCGCGCTTCCCCGATCTGCCTGTCATCATCATGACCGCGTATTCAGACCTGGAAAGTGCAGTCGCCGCATTCCAGGGAGGGGCCTACGAATACCTGCCCAAACCCTTCGATGTGGATCATGCCATCGAATTGGTGCGTCGCGCCCTGGAAGAGTGCATGCGCACCCAGGACGCTCTGGAAGAAGGTCAGGAAACCCCTGAGATTTTGGGCCAGGCTCCTGCCATGCAGGAAGTCTTTCGCGCCATCGGGCGGCTGTCGCAATCCAATGCCACCGTGTTGATCAATGGAGAATCGGGCACTGGCAAGGAACTGGTGGCGCGTGCCCTGCACCGCCATAGCAACAGGGCCAACAAACCCTTTATTGCCATCAACACCGCCGCCATCCCCAAGGAGTTGCTGGAATCTGAATTATTCGGCCATGAACGCGGCGCCTTTACCGGCGCCAACACCTTGCGTCGCGGTCGATTTGAACAGGCCGAAGGCGGCACCCTGTTTCTGGACGAAATCGGCGACATGCCCGCCGACCTGCAAACCCGTTTGCTGCGTGTGCTCTCCGATGGCCAGTTCTATCGTGTGGGCGGGCATTCGCCGGTTGCGTCCAGGGTGCGCATCATTGCAGCCACCCACCAGGATCTGGAAGCCCGGGTGCGAGAAGGACTGTTTCGCGAGGATCTCTTTCACCGCCTGAACGTGATCCGCATCAGGCTTCCGTCGTTGCGCGAACGCCGTCAGGACATCGCCATGCTGGCGCGCCATTTCTTGCAGAAAAGCGCCCGGGAACTACAGGTTGAAACCAAGCGCCTGTCCGACGCGGCGGTGCGTTTTCTGGAAAATCTGGAATGGCGCGGCAATGTCCGCCAGCTGGAGAATATCTGTCATTGGCTCACGGTCATGGCGCCCGGAGTCAACGTGGACATCGGTGATTTGCCGGCCGAGCTGAAAGGAACGGCAGACGCCCCCGTGCCCATGCATTGGAAAACCGCCCTCGAACTGGAAGTTTCCCAGGCCCTGGCGCGAGGCGAGCGCGGCATTCTGGACCGCCTGAGCCAGGATTTTGAACGGGCCCTCATCACCCAGGCCCTGGCCCATACCGGGGGTCGCCGCATTGAAGCCGCACAGCTGCTGGGCTGGGGACGCAACACCCTGACCCGAAAAATTCAGGAGTTGGGACTGGAGGAATCCGAAAACTCGGCAAATACGGGCGCGTGATCCGATGGGCGTTCCAACGCGCGCGGTCCCTTGTCGATGGCGCAGGAACTGCAGGTCAGGGCCAATGGGTCGCTTGCCAGGATGTGGTCGATGCGCAGTCCCATATTCCGCTTGAACGCATTGACCCGGTAATGCCACCAGCTGTAGGACTTGTCGGCCTGCTCAAACAGGCGAAAACTGTCCTTCAGGCCCAGTTTCAGCAATGCGGCAAACGCCGCACGCTCGGCGTCGCTGCATAACACCTCTCCCTTCCAGGCCACGGGGTCGTAAACATCCCGATCCTCAGGTGCAACGTTGTAGTCCCCCGCCACGACCAGCAGGGGATAGCGCATCAGTGTGGCTTCGAGATAATCGCGGAATGCCGCAAACCAGCGCAACTTGTAACCGTATTTCTCGGAAGTGAGCGATTCGCCATTCGGGCAATACACCGAAATGACCCGCACCTCGCCGTAGGTGGCTGCAATCACACGCTGCTGGGGGTCTTCGAAGCCAGGAATGCCAATCACCGGATCGCTGCCTGGTTGCAGGCTGAGCAATGCCACGCCGTTGTAAGCCTTCTGTCCCGCAATCAAGGCATGGTAACCGGCGGCCGTCACGGCTTCGAGCGGGAAATTGCCCGCCTCACATTTCAACTCCTGCAGGCAAAGCACGGCAGGCCGATGTCCGTCCAGCCAGTCCAGCACATGAGGTAAACGCACTTTGATGGAATTGACGTTCCAGGTGGCAATCTTCATGGTCATCAGGGTTTTACCGTCGATATCGTTTGAGTGTTTTTTCCCGGGCCAGCGCATGATCCACAATAGGCGCCGGGTAGTCCTTGCCAATGATACAGCCTGCCGCCTGCTGTTCCAGCAGGGTCATCTGCCATGGGGCATGGATGCGCTGGTCCGGCACCCCTGCCAGCTGGGGAAGGAGGCTGCGTATGAAGTGGCCTGCCGCATCAAACCGCTGGGATTGCGTGACGGGATTGAAAATCCTGAACCAGGGTTGGGCATCGCACCCCGTGGAAGCCACCCACTGCCATCCACCATTGTTGGCAGCCAGATCAAAGTCGTTGAGCCGTTCGGAAAAATAACGTTCGCCCCAACGCCAATCCACCCCCAGATCCTTGACCAGGAAGGAGGCTGTAATCATGCGCAGCCGGTTATGCATATATCCGGTTTGATTGAGCTGTCGCATGCCGGCATCGACAATGGGGTATCCCGTCAGCCCCTTCTGCCAGGCGTCAAAAAGCGCCGGATCGTTGTCATAGGCCAGGCCGTCGTATTCCGGCTTGAAGGCATGCCCCACCACATGGGGAAAATTGGCCAGGATGGCAAAATAAAACTCGCGCCATATCAGCTCGCTCAACCACACCTGGGCGCCCTGATGAGGCTCAGCCTGGGCAAGCCGCACCAAATGACGGATGGAGAGGGTGCCAAAGCGCAGATGAACCGACAGGCCGGAACCCCCTGGGCGATCAGGGTAGTCGCGCAACTCGTGGTAGTGCGCCATGCGTGGCAGGAAATCGGCCAGCATGCGCTGTGCGCCACGCATGCCTGGTACCACTCCCAGCGCTGCCAGACCGGTGGGCTCAAACCCCAGTGCACTCAAGGATGGCATGGGGGGCGCGTCCGGATCCGGCACCAGATGGCTGAAACGGGCCGGCCAGTGCCTGACCCGCTCGGCCGTCAAGGCGCGCAACCAGGCGTTGCGATAGGGGGTAAACACGGCATAGGGTCGGCCGGCCTGCGTCAGCAGTTCCCTGCCCTCGAAGATCACCTGGTCCCGGCTGGTATGCAAGGCGATGCCCCTGTCCGACAGCGCGGCGGCAACCGCAGCATCACGCTGCAACGCTGCCGGTTCATAATCCCGGTTGGCAAAGACGGCAGCCACGCCCAGCTCCGCTGCCAGTTCGGGGAGGCATTGGCGCGCTGAACCATGCAATACGATCAGTCCGCCTCCGTGCCCCTCCAGGGCCAGCTTCAGCTGCGCCACACTCTCCCAGATGAATTCCACCCGCCTGTCCGCACGATGGGGCAGGGCTTCCAGGATGTCCGTGTCGAAGACGAACACGCAAAATACCCGCGCATACTGGGCCAGCGCCAGGGAAAGGCCCACATTATCGTCATCCCTGAGATCGCGCCGAAACCAGAACAATGCCGTATCGGCACTTTTGTTCGTCATGGCACACATGCCCCCTCCCAACCCGTGATCTGGAAATGCTCCAGAATATGCGATAATTGCCATCATGGCTCCAGTCAATCTCACGAACCATTTCCTCATCGCCATGCCGGCGCTGCAGGACTCCAATTTTTCCGGAACTTTGACCTATATTTGCCGCCATGACGAAAACGGTGCCATGGGGCTGGTGGTCAACCGCCCAACCAACCTGACCCTGGAAAGCCTGTTCAACCAGATCGACATTCCGCTTTCCCAGGAACATCTGGTGACCCTGCCCGTTTACTTTGGTGGACCGGTTCAGACGGATCGTGGTTTCGTACTGCATTCCCCGGTGGGGCACTGGCGTTCCACGCTCAGCATCAGCGACGAAATCGGCCTGACCACTTCGCGGGATATTCTGGAAGAGATGTCCCGGGGCCAAACACCTGAGGGCGTCCTGATCTCGCTCGGTTATGCCGGATGGGAAGCGGGACAGCTGGAAAATGAAATCAAGCTCAACAGCTGGTTAACGGTCGAAGCCCGCCGCGACGTGATTTTCGATCTCCCTGCCGAGGCGCGCTTTTCAGCAGCCCTGGGCATCCTGGGGGTCGACCGCGCTTACTTGTCTGATGAAGCGGGACATGCCTGAGGTTGAGGGTCACATTCTCGCCTTTGACTATGGACAAAAGCGTACTGGTGTCGCCATCGGTGAATTGAGCAGCCGCATATGCCATCCCCTCACCACGATCGAAGCCTCGTCTTCAGCAACCCGTTGGCAGGCGGTGGAGAAACTGCTTCGGGAATGGGCGCCGGTTGGCCTGGTCGTTGGCCTGCCGCTGGATGCGGC
Organism: Ferrovaceae bacterium; assembly: GCA_027311025.1. Classification (GTDB taxonomy): domain Bacteria; phylum Pseudomonadota; class Gammaproteobacteria; order Burkholderiales; family Ferrovaceae; genus JAJZRV01. The sequence continues at coordinate 148,701 of DAICZS010000001.1, read as the reverse complement.
GGGCGCCGAACAGAAGGCAACACGCCAATGTCGGAACTTTGCCCATGAACTGGAGTCCAGAACGGGGTTGCCCACAGCGCTGGTGGACGAGCGCTTCACCTCCCTGGAAGCCGACCAGTCCCTGAGAGAGCGGGGCTATTCCCATCAACAGCGCGCCGTTGCCGAACATGCTGAAGCAGCGGCGCTCATACTGCGGAGTTATCTGGAGTCCCAACGCACATGATCGGCAATCCGCAATTGAGCCCCGAGGGCACCCTCCGACACCTGCTTACCATCGAAGGCCTGCCTGCTTCGGTGTTGTTTCACATCCTTGATACCGCCACGACTTTTGAGCACGTGGCGCAGCAGGAAATCAAGAAAGTGCCTCACTTGCAGGGCAAATCGGTATTCAACCTGTTTTTCGAAGCCTCCACGCGAACCCGGACCACCTTTGAGATCGCGGCCAAGCGCCTGTCTGCCGACGTCATCAACCTCAACGTCAGTGCCTCGAGCCAAAGCAAGGGCGAAACGCTGCTGGACACGGTGGACAACCTCTCGGCCATGCAGGCCGACATGTTTGTGGTGCGCCATGCAGAAAGCGGCGCTGCCCATTTGATTGCCAATCACGTGGCCCCGGGAATCCATGTCATCAATGCGGGAGATGGCTGCCACGCGCACCCAACCCAGGCCTTGCTGGACATGTATACCATCCGGCACTTCAAACGCCGCTTTGAAAACCTCAAGGTCGCCATCGTGGGCGACGTGCTGCACTCACGCGTGGCCCGTTCGCAAATTCACGCGCTGACTACGCTGCGCGTGCCCGAGATTCGCGTCATCGGTCCCAAAACCCTGATGCCTCGCGACGTGGAGCGCCTGGGCGTGCGCGTGTTTCACGACATGGCCCAGGGCCTCAAGGACGTGGATGTGGTCATCATGCTGAGATTGCAAAACGAGCGCATGAACGGTGCCCTGTTGCCCAGCCGGGACGAATACTTCAAGTACTACGGCTTGACGCCGGGCAAGCTGGCCCGCGCCAAGGCGGACGCCATCGTCATGCATCCGGGCCCCATGAACCGGGGGGTTGAAATTGACTCCGAGGTCGCCGATGGCGTCCAGTCCGTCATTTTGAAGCAGGTCACTTTCGGTATTGCAGTGCGCATGGCCGTCATGTCCATTCTGGCCAGCAACTGAAGCGGGAACTTTCATGAAAATCCAGATCAGCAACGGACGCGTCATCAACCCTGCCACCGGCGCCGATGCAGTGCAGGATGTTTTCATCGCCGCAGGAAAAATCGTCGGCCTGGGGCAAGGGCCCGCAAATTTCGGGCCCAACCGCGTCATCGATGCCCGCGGCAAGATCGTCATTCCCGGTTTGGTGGATATGGCGGCACGCCTGCGCGAACCCGGGTTTGAGTATCTGGCCAAACTGGAAAGCGAGATGTTTGCAGCCACCGTGGGTGGCGTCACGAGCCTGTCATGCCCGCCGGACACGGATCCCCCGCTGGACGAACCTGGCCTGGTGGAGATGCTCAAACACCGCGCCAAGGGACGCAACCAGACCAATGTGTACCCGCTGGGTGCGCTGACGCAACAATTGCAAGGCGAGCGCCTGACGGAAATGGGCGAACTGCATGATGCCGGCTGCGTTGCCTTTTCCCAGGCCAACGCCCCCCTGGTGGACACCCGGGTGCTGGCGCGAGCGCTGGATTATGCCAGCAGCTTCGGATTCGCCGTATGGCTGCAGCCCCAGGACCCACACCTGGGCAAGGGCGGCGTGGCACACGAGGGCGAGGTTGCCTCGCGCCTTGGTTTGCCCACCATTCCCGCCTGCTCCGAGAGCATTGCCATTTCCACGATTCTGCACCTGGTGCGCCGCACGGCTGCCCGCGTGCACCTGTGTCGCCTGTCCAGCGCAGATGGGGTGGCTTTGGTGCGGGCCGCCAAGGCCGAAGGGCTGCCCATCACTTGCGACGTCTCCATCAACCACCTGCACCTGTCCGAACATGACATCGGCTTTTTCAACTCCCATTGCCACCTGATTCCGCCCCTGCGCAGCCTGCGTGACCGGGACGCGCTGCGTGCCGGTCTCGCGGACGGTACGGTGGATGCGCTGGTGTCGGATCACTCGCCCGTGGATGACGACGTCAAGCAACTTCCTTTTGAGACCTCCGAAGCAGGAGCGACCGGACTGGAGTTGCTGTTGCCCCTGACGCTCAAGTGGGCGCAACAGGACAACATACCCCTGCCCCTGGCACTGTCGCGCGTTACCGCCGACCCAGCCCGTATTCTGGGTGTCTCTGCCGGACAGATTGGCGTGGGCAGCAATGCCGACCTGTGCCTGTTCAATCCTGAACGCGAATGGGTCGTCACGCCGCAAAGCCTGAAAAGCCAGGGCAAGAACACCCCCTTTCTCAACTTGCCCCTGTCGGGCAAGGTCTCGCACACCATTGTGGGCGGCTTCCTGATTTACGAAGACGCCCGCGCCTGAGGTTGACCGCCATGAATAATCCGTTACTCGATTTTTCGGGATTGCCCCGCTTTGCCGACATTCAACCGTCCCATGTGGGCCCTGCTGTGGATACGCTGATTGCGGAAAACACCGCCGTTTTGGCTCAGGTGCTGACCCAGGCCTCAAGCCCTTCCTGGGAGCGTTTCGTCGCTCCGCTGGAAGACGCCAACGAACGCCTGTCGCGCGCCTGGGGTCAGGTGTCGCACCTCAATGCCGTCGTCAACACGCCGGCATTGCGCGACGCCTATAACGCCAACCTGCCGAAAATCACCCAATACTGGGCCACACTGGCGCAAAACGAAGCGCTTTTTACAGGGTACAAGGCCTTGCGTGCTTCGCCGGAATTCCAGGCACTGAATCCTGCCCGCCGAAAAATCATCGACAATGAGCTGCGTGACTTCCGCCTGGGTGGCGCCGAGCTTTCCCCAAAGGATAAGGCCCGCTTTCTGGAAATTCAGGAAGCGCTGGCTGCCACGGGTGCGCAGTTCGAACAGAACCTCATGGACACCACCAACGCCTTTGGCTATCTCGTGGCGGATGAAGCGGCCCTGCACGGATTGCCGGATGAGGTCATCCAGACAGCCCGCGAGGCAGCGCTGAAGGATCAGCATGGTGGCTGGAAGTTCACCCTGCACGCACCCAGTTATGGGCCTGTCATGCAATACGCCGAATCGCGCAAGTTGCGTCAGGAGCTGTATTACAGCTATGCCACCCGCGCCTCGGAATTCGGAAAGCCGGAGTGGGACAACACCCCGCTGATCCGCAAGCTTCTGCAATTGCGCAGTGAAGAAGCCCGGATGCTGGGCTTTGAGAGTTTTGCCGACCTGTCCCTGGAACCCAAAATGGCCGAGTCGCCGCAAGCCGTGCTGGCCTTTCTCAAAGACCTTGCCTCGCGCGCCAAACCATTTGCGGAAAAGGATTGGATCGAACTCGAAACATTTGCCCGGGAAACACTGGGACTGGACCGGCTCGAACCCTGGGATGTCGCCTTTGTTTCCGAAAAGCTGCGCAACCAGCGTTACGCGTTCTCGGACCTGGAAGTCAAACAGTACTTCCCCGAAGACCAGGTATTACGGGGACTGTTCTGGGTGATCCGGCAATTGTACGGTCTGACAGTGTCTCTTGCGGACGCACCCACCTGGCACGAGAATGCTCATTTTTACGACCTGCGTGACCCTTCTGGCGCGCTCGTGGGCCAGTTTTATCTGGACCTGTATGCACGCAACGGCAAACGGGGGGGCGCATGGATGGACGATGCCATCACCAGGCGACGGCGCGGCCATGCCATTCAGACTCCCGTGGCTTATCTCACCTGCAACTTTTCCGCGCCGGTGGGCGGAAAGCCGGCCACTTTCACGCATGACGAAGTCATCACTCTCTTTCACGAGTTTGGCCATGGCCTGCACCATCTGCTGACCCGGATTGAAGACCTGCCAGTCTCTGGCATCAACGGCGTGGAATGGGACGCCGTGGAATTGCCCAGCCAGTTCATGGAAAACTTCTGTTGGGAATGGGAAGTACTGGAAGGCATGACACGACATGTGGACACGGGCAAACCGCTTCCGCGCGCCCTGTTTGACCGCATGCTGGCCGCGCGCCACTTCCAGAGCGGCATGCAAACCGTGCGTCAAATTGAATTTTCCCTGTTCGACATGCAGCTGCACACGGGCTTTCCCCAGGAGGACAACCCCCTGCAACTGCTGGAACGCATCCGCGACGAAGTGGCGGTGCTGCGCCCTCCCGCATGGCATCGTTTCCCCAACAGCTTCTCCCATATCTTCGCGGGAGGCTATGCTGCGGGTTACTACAGCTACAAGTGGGCCGAAGTCCTGTCCTCTGACGCTTACAGCCTGTTCGAGGAAAAGGGTGTGCTCGACGCCCGGACTGGCGCCCGCTTCCGTGACGAAATCCTGGCCGTGGGCGGCAGTCGTCCCGCGCTGGACTCATTCGTTGCCTTTCGCGGTCGCAAACCCAACATCGACGCGCTGCTGCGGCATAGCGGCATGGGAACATAAACTGGGTAAATTGGGGACAGACCCCAAATTGGGGTCTGTCCCCAATTTGCCAATTTCCCCAGTGGCTATTTGAGCGTTACACCCTCTCCTGCGCGGACAAAATTGAAGGATCGGGTGATGCTGACCAGGTCAGCCTGGGCACGCATGTCATCCGTAAATGGCTGGAACGGCGCAGCCATCTGGATGATGCGGCGTGCCGCATCATCCAGATAGGCGCTGCCCGAGGGCTGTCGAATTTCTATCAACGCAAGGCTGCCGTCCTGGCGGATCGTGGCCGTGATCCGGACCGTGCCGTAAAGTGACCGGCCCTCCACGGGTGGCGGATAATTGACCCGGCCCACCTGTTCCACCTTCTGGCGATAGGCTTCCTCATAGGGGCCAAAAACGCTATCACGGGTTTGCGGTGACAGCGCTCTCAACCTTTGCCCTGCAAACGGATCCACCGTTTCGCGTCGCGCCATCTGCAAGCTTTTTGACCGCAAATCTTCAACGGTCGCCGGGCCTTGAGATGGCTGCGGCTGGGCGATTGGGGCTGGGCCTGTGCTGGGGCCAGCCGCGGGTCGTTTTGGCGTCCGTGGGTGGCGCGATACGCGGGGTCGTTCCGCTTGAACCGCCTCTTCGTGCTTCAGGGCGGGCGTGTCGGAAACGGTCGTCTCTGAAGCCATTGGGGCAAAATCAAGAAACAGCGGCTGCGGCGCTTTCGTCAAAGCGGGCCCCTTCACATGAATCACGGACAGCACAACACCATGCAGCAGCATTGACACCAGTAGCGCCAGCGCAAGTCGCCGTTGGTGCCTGCTCATGGGTCAGCGATCTCCGTCATGGGCTCCAGGATCGCCTTGAGGTGACACGCCAGCGTCATGTCCCAGAGGTTGATGCGTTCCACGCTCACGCGCACGGCGGTGCCGGGCAGGACTTCTGCGGCACCATGCACCTTGACGACCAACGGCAGGCCCGCAAGTCGCGCCATGCCTTCACGCAGCATCAAGGCTTCTCGCTCTTCGATGTTTTCCTGTTGCAACCAGCGCAGGCTCCAGTACCGTTCCATGTTGCGCTGGAATTCATTGTAGGCATCATAAGCCAGTTCAAACTGACGCGCGATGGCAGGCAACGTGTCATCCTGGGCCGAAAAGGGGGGTGCCTGCCCGCTCAACAGGCTGATCAACTGCCATTGGTTGATCAGATCCACATAACGCCGCAAAGGTGAGCTGGACCAGGCATACTGGGCCACGCCCAACCCCTGATGGGGTGCTGGTTTCACCGAAAGGCTGGTTTTGCCGTTGGTCTGCGTGCGAAATAATCCAGGCAGGGCCGCATCGGCCAGCATCTTTCCCCAGACGGCATTCACCTCGATCATCAGTTCTGCCACCAGCGTATCCAGGGGAGCTCCCCGCGGACGCTGGCTGATGGCCACCCGGTCGCCATCCACCACAAAATTGAAATCCAGATAATGCTGGACGGGGCGATCCTTGACGCCTCGCAGCACAGCCAAACGCTGCGCCAATTGCCAGAGGATGCGCAAGGATGCATGGAATGGATGGGGGCCAGTGACCGCTTCCGGATCGAACTGGGCTTCCAGGTCATGAATCCGAAGGTTATTCGCCACCGTGATGCGTTCAATGCGCGACTCGCGCGCCACCACCACAAAATCCGCCTTGCGCACCGTCAGCATGAGCGACAGCGCAGGATTGGCACGCCCTTCCTCCAGGGTATGCGCGCGGATCACGCTCTCGGGCAACATGGGAATCTTGTCGCCTGGCATGTACACCGTGGAGAGCCTCTGTCGTGCCACCTGATCCAGTTCAGAACCCACGGAAAAACCCAGTCCAGGCGCTGCGATATGAATACCCACGCGCCAATGGTCCTCGTCCTGCTCGGACACACTAAAGGCATCATCAATTTCAGTGGTGAAGGCATCGTCAATGCTGAAAGCCTGCACTTCGGACAAAGGCCAGTGCGAATGGTCCGTAGTGATTGGATAGCTGGCCTCAGCTGGCAGGGGGCCAAAATATTCGAAATGAAATTTCCCCTCGTGCCAGCTGCGGCTGTCCCGCAATGCGCCGCAATGTTCCAGCACTTGTGGAATGGTCAGGTGCATCACGGCACTGGCCGCTTCCAGGGTTTTATAGGCAAGGGTGTTTTTGTCGGGACGGTAGAGCAGGGTGGCCAAATCTCCCTTCAGCCAGTCCGGCATCTGACCCGCCTGCAACGCCTGAATGGCCTGCTGTTTCTGCGCTTCCTGTTGGCGTTTCTTTTCAAGCCCCGCCAGCGCGGCGCGCAGATTGGCCTCCGGCGCCGGACGGTAACGGCCGCGGCCTTTCTTGTAGAAATAGATGGGTGAGGCATGCAGCTTCATCAACACGGCAGCCAGCTCTGGAGGCAGCGGGGCATGCCCCACATATTCGCGCGTCAGCGCTTCAAAGCCGATCTCCGTGTCGGGCGCACAGCACGCCCACAAAAACTCCACATCGATATCCTCCGCAAGACGCTGTGCCGACTGCATCAGTTCGGCCGCCGTGGGCTGCGTGAAACGCAGCAGGACGGCACTGGACTTGATTTTACTGCGTTTGCCGTGCGGGGCTTCCACCTGCAAGCTGCTCTCATTGTCTGCCAGGATGGTGGCCACCTTCAGATCACCATCCTCCTCATAAAACACATTCATCACGGGACTATTCCTCAGACAACCGCTTCAGGATTTTTTCATGGATCCCGCCAAACCCGCCATTGCTCATCACCAGTATCTGGTCGCCATCCCGTGCTTCCTTCACGATGGATTCAACCAGGCTGTCCATATTTTCGTCAACAAGCACACGCTCACCAAGCGGTTTCAAGGCCGCGGCAGCATCCCAACCCAATTGCGCCGCATAACAAAATATCCGGTCGGCATTCGCAAGGCTTCCTGCCAGGCTATCGACCCAAACGCCCAGCTTCATGGTGTTGGAGCGGGGCTCGATCACGGCCAGGATACGGGCCCGACCCACCTTGTTGCGCAAGCCCGCAATCGTGGTCTCGATCGCCGTGGGGTGATGGGCGAAATCGTCATAAACCGTCACCCCCCTGACTTGCCCGCGCACCTCCATGCGCCGTCTGACGCCAGAGAAGCGGCCAAGCGCCGCTACACCTCGCGCCATGGGAACCCCGGCAAATTGCGCCGCCAGCAACGCCGCCAGCGCGTTCTGTCGATTATGCTCTCCCAGCAGCGGCCAGGTGTTCGTGGCCCCGACAGGCTGGCCCCTATCCGTAATCGAGAAAGCGCCTGGCGCATCTGCCGCGCCGGCCTGCCATCCATCGGGGGTGCTAAAGTGGACGACCGGCGTCCAGCAGCCGCGTGCCAGCGTTTCGCTCAAGTGCGCGTCCCCACCATTGACCACAAGCAACCCATTACGGGGCACGGTGCGCACCAGATGATGGAACTGGGTTTCGATGGCCGCCACATCGGGAAAAATATCTGCGTGGTCAAACTCCAGATTATTGAGGAGGGCCACTTTGGGACGGTAGTGCACGAACTTGGAACGCTTGTCGAAGAACGCCGTATCGTACTCATCCGCCTCGATGACAAACCAGGGCAGGCTGGAATTCTGGGGGGGATTCTGGGGACAGACCCCGTTTTGGGGTCTGTCCCCAGAATTTCCCGAATAGCCCCCCGGCAGGCGGGCCGACACCCCAAAATTTCCCGGCACCCCGCCGATCAGAAACCCCGGGCGCAGTCCTGCATCCTCCAGTATCCAGGCTGCCAACGAAGACGTCGTGGTCTTGCCATGGGTGCCTGCCACGGCCAGCACCTGGCAATGGCACAGGATGTTCTCTGCCAGCCATTGCGGCCCCGAAGTAAAGGGTAGCCCACGATCAAGGATGGCCTCCATCAGGGGGTTGCCGCGCGACACCACGTTCCCGATGACAAACAGATCCGGCTCGAGCTGCAGCTGGTCTTCGTCAAACCCCTCGATCAGATCGATGCCCTGGTTTTCGAGCTGCGTGCTCATCGGCGGGTAGACCTGGGCATCGCAACCGGTCACGCGGTGCCCCGCCGCCTTGGCCAGGACCGCGATGCCGCCCATGAAGGTACCGCAGATTCCAAGAATGTGAATATGCATCAGGATCCTGGCGTATACGCAAGAATCGGGGCCAGCCAGCGCTCGGTTTCCTGCAAATCCATGCCTTTGCGCCGGGCGTAATCTTCCACCTGGTCGCGGGCGATTTTCCCTACCGCAAAATAGGCGCTTTGGGGATGGGCAAAATAAAAGCCGCTGACCGCTGCTGTCGGCCACATGGCATAGCTTTCCGTCAGGTGGATGTCTGCATGCCGCTCCACTTCCAGCAGCTCGAAAAGCGCCCCTTTTTCCGTGTGATCCGGACAGGCGGGGTATCCCGGAGCCGGCCGGATGCCGCGATAACGTTCGGCAATCAGGGCTTCGCAATCGAGACGCTCTTCCGGGGCATATCCCCAGAACTCACGCCGCACCCGGGCATGCAACCATTCGGCAAACGCTTCAGCCAATCGATCCGCCAGGGCCTTGAGCAGAATGGCGTTATAGTCGTCATGCTGCGCTTCGAATGCCGCGACCCGGGCGTCGATGCCTATGCCAGCCGTCACGGCAAACGCGCCGATGTAGTCTGCAACACCCGTGTCCTTTGGCGCCACATAGTCGGACAGGCATGCATTGTGACGGTCAGCCGGTTTTTCATTCTGCTGGCGCAGATGGTGCAAGACCTTCAGGACTGAGGTGCGTGATTCGTCCGCATAGAGCGCGATGTCATCACCGTTCTCCAGGGTCGCCGCCGGGAAGAACCCCACCACACCATGTGCAGTCAGCCAGCGCTCCTCCACGATCTGCCGCAACATGGCCTGCGCGTCAGCAAACAGGTTGCGCGCAGCCTCTCCCACCACATCGTCCTGAAGAATGTTGGGGTAACGGCCGCTCAGTTCCCATGTCTGGAAAAACGGCGTCCAGTCAATGTAGGGCACCAGTTCTGAGAGGGGAACGTCACGCACGGGTCTGACCCCCAGGAACGAGGGACGGGGTGGCGTGTAAGCCAGCCAGTCGGTTTTCATGCCGTGCTTGCGCGCCGTAGCCAGGTCCAGCAGTTTGGCGCCCCCCTTCTTGCCTTCATGCTGTGTCCTCACCCTCTGGAGATCGGCCTTGAGGTCACGGATGTAAGCGTCGCGCAATTCGGTACTGAGCAGTTGGGAACACACGCCGACGGCGCGCGAGGCATCAGGAACATAAACCGTGGCGCCATGATAGTGCGGCTCGATCTTGACCGCCGTATGTACGCGGGAAGTCGTGGCGCCGCCAATCAGGAGCGGGATGTCAAAGGCCTCCCGTTGCATTTCCCGGGCCACATGCGCCATTTCTTCAAGCGAGGGTGTAATCAACCCGGACAGCCCGATGATGTCCACCTTCTCTTCCCGGGCCACCTGCAGAATTTTTTCACAGGGCACCATGACACCCAGATTGACCACTTCAAAATTATTGCACTGAAGCACCACCGCCACGATGTTTTTGCCGATGTCGTGCACGTCCCCCTTGACGGTGGCAAGCAGGATTTTTCCCTTGGTGTTGGAGACGCCCAGCTTTTCCTTTTCCGCTTCGATGTATGGAACCAGATGGGCCACGGCCTGCTTCATCACGCGCGCCGACTTGACCACCTGGGGCAGGAACATCTTGCCTTCGCCAAACAGGTCGCCCACCACGTTCATGCCATCCATCAAGGGGCCCTCGATGACATGGATGGGATGTTCGCTCAATAACCGCGCCGCCTCGGCGTCTTCCTCAATATAAGTGGCAACGCCCTTGACCAGCGCATGGATCAGGCGCTCACGCACCGGAGCATCGCGCCAGGAAAGGTCTTCAGACTGGGTACGCGCCGCCCCTCCCTTGACCTGACTGGCAAAGGCCACCATCCGTTCAGCAGCATCGGGACGGCGATTGAGGATGATGTCTTCCACATGTTCCAGCAGGTCCTGGGGAATTTCGGCATAAACACCCAACTGCCCTGCATTGACGATGCCCATCGTCATCCCGGCCCGGATGGCATGGTAGAGAAACGCCGTGTGAATGGCTTCGCGCACCGCGTCGTTGCCGCGGAACGAAAAACTGACGTTCGAGACCCCGCCGCTGATCTTTGCATGGGGCAATGTTTGCCGGATGGTGCGCACGGCCTCGATAAAATCCAGGGCATACCGGTTATGCTCTTCGATCCCGGTGGCAATGGCAAAAATGTTGGGGTCAAAGATGATGTCTTCAGCCGGGTACCCCACCGTTTCCGTCAACAAACGGTAGGAACGCGTGCAGATTTCCACTTTGCGCGCCAGGGTGTCCGCCTGCCCCTGTTCATCAAAGGCCATGACGATGACCGCAGCGCCATAACGGCGCGCCAGTTTGGCACGGTGCAAAAACTCAGCCTCTCCCTCTTTGAGGCTGATGGAATTGACAATGGGCTTGCCCTGGATGCATTTCAATCCCGTTTCCAGCACGGCCCAATCTGAGGAATCGATCATGATGGGGACGCGGGAGATGTCCGGTTCGGATGCCGCCAGATTGAGAAAGCGCTTCATGGCCGCTTTCGAATCCAGCATGGCCTCATCCATATTGATATCGATGATCTGGGCGCCGTTTTCCACCTGGTTGCGTGCCACGGACAACGCTTCGTTGTAATTCCCGGACAGGATGAGCCGCGCAAAAGCCTTGGATCCTGTCACGTTGGTGCGTTCGCCCACGTTGACGAACAACGACTCTTCACTGATGTTGAACGGTTCCAGGCCGGACAGCCGCGTCATGGGCGTAATTTCAGGAATGGCCCGTGGCGGAATGTCCCTGACTGCGTCGGCAATGGCCTTGATGTGCGCGGGCGTGGTGCCGCAGCACCCCCCCACGATGTTGATGAAACCGGATTCGGCAAATTCCTTCAGCAGGGCGGCAGTTTCTTCAGGGCCTTCGTCGTATCCTGATTCTGCCAGGGGATTGGGCAGTCCGGCATTGGGGTGCGCACTGACAAAAGTGTCTGCAACTCGTGCAAGCTCTTCGATGTAAGGGCGCATCAACGCAGCGCCAAGCGCGCAGTTGAGGCCGATGGAAAGGGGGCGAATGTGACGCAGGGAATTCCAGAAGGCCTCGGTGGTTTGCCCTGTCAGCGTTCTGCCGCTCTGGTCGGTAATGGTGCCAGAGATCATCACCGGCAGGCGCAGCCCATGCGTCTCAAAATACTCGTCTATGGCGAATAACGCCGCCTTGGCATTAAGGGTGTCAAAGACAGTCTCCACCAGCAGGATGTCCACGCCGCCTTCAACGAGACCGCCAATTGCCTCACGGTAGGCAACGACCAGGGTGTCGAAATCCACGTTGCGAAAACCCGGGTCGTTGACGTCGGGCGAGATGGATGCAGTCCGTGTGGTAGGACCCAGCACGCCTGCCACGAATCGGGGCTTGTCCGGCGTTCCACGCGTTGCTTCGTCAGCCACTTCCCGAGCCAGTCGGGCTGCAGCCCGGTTGATTTCACCCACCAGGTCGGCCATGTGATAGTCGGCCATCGACACTGAAGTGGCGTTGAACGTGTTGGTTTCAATGATGTCGGCCCCCGCGTCCAGGTAAGCCGCGTGGATGGCCCGAATGATCTGGGGCTGGGTCAGCACCAGCAAATCATTGTTGCCCTTGAGATCATGGGGAAAATCACGAAAGCGTTCCCCCCGATAATCGGATTCGCTGAGCCTGTAACTCTGGATCATGGTGCCCATGGCGCCATCCAGCATGAGGATGCGCTGCCGCAGGAGAGATCGTAGCAATGGTGTTGTATCAGACATAGGGGCAATATGCTACCACGAGGGCGGCCCTGAGCCTTACGAAGTGGGGACAGACCCCATTCTGGGGTCTGTCCCCAACCAACAAAAA